>PMZJ01000004.1 GCA_003170415.1 Phycisphaerales bacterium
CGGCTGACCTCATAGCAGCCCTGTCATCTTAGCCGCAGGCATGTGAGGGGTTCCTTTCAATGAAAAATGCTCCAAAAAAAATTTGAAAATTCTACGAACATAATCTTGACAGCGGGTTAATATATATGTAAACTCTAAGCAAAGGACGGCCGATGATGTGTTTTAAGGATAAGCGTATTGCCAAAAATATATCGTTTTCCAATTGACACTATAACTAAGGCAAATGGAAACTGCCCAAGCCAGGAGTTTTACGATGGCCTAGAGAAAAAGGTCAGGGCCAAGTTTATCGCTATCTTCGACGGAATAGAGAGTTCTGCGGACGGAACTTTGCATGACACAGATAAATTGGAAAAGTTGCATGGTAAACATACGCACGACCTTTGGGAAATGAAGGTGTTTCATAACGGTAGGTGGTATAGGTTTCTGTGCTACAGAGATGGACGTGCATGGAAGTTGACGCACGGATTTACGAAAAACACGAACAAAACACCACCAAATGAGATTGAAAGGGGCGTTGAAATATTGAAAGAATACTTAAGGACAAAAGAGGTGAAAAATGACTGAATTTATGAAACAAATCGAAAGAGAATTGAAGGAGGACCGTGAGCTTTCAATGTTGACAACTCAGGAGGAACTTATCCTTAATGTCACAGAGTTGGTATTAGAAAAGATGGAACAAAAAGGCGTAAGCAAGTCACAATTGGCGCATATGTTAGACACCAGTAAAAGTCATATGACACAACTTCTTAGAGGTTCACGCAATATGACTTTGCGAACTGTTTCAGATATATTTTTTGAGTTGGATTGCAAGCTAAAAGTTGAGGCAGTTCCAAGCGAAAACTGTTGCTGGCAATTTATGCTCACTGAATCAGCAATGTTTGCTGATAAGGAACCGACAACAGTTTGGACAACACACAAGCCGTTGAAGGACAATGAAAGTCTGAAATTAAATATAGAGAGCTGGGCTGCTTAATTATGGTGAAAGAAAAAAAAACAATCAGTTTAGCGTCGGCAGTTAAAGTGGCAAATCGTGTTGATTTACAATCGGTAAAGCTTTTAGCTTGTAATTGTAAGCGAACATCACAATGCCCTGCGGGTCAGAAAGCTTTTAATGTGGAAGGGAATGCACGGTTTGAGGTAAATAAGGAGAAAAAGCTTGTTGGTGTGTATATTCGATTTAAGCTAAATGCTTTTGGAGAAAAAGTTGAACAAAAGAAGGCTAATTCCTTTCTAAATGTTGAAGCAACATTTTCCCTTCTGTATAGCATAAACAGTTTAGAGGATTTAGACGATACCGCGTTAAATAGCTTTGCTGAGGTGAATGGGACATATAATGCTTGGCCCTACTGGCGAGAATTTGTGCAAAACATTACAAGCCGGATGGAATTGCCAACTCTAACTGTTCCTGTTTTTAGAATTGCACCTACGCCCTCAAAAGAAGCTACAAAGAAAGATGAAGCTCCTGTTAAGGTTAAGGCATAAATTTTATTGGAGATAAACAGGCAATTTGTCCATGTTTATTGCAAGCGAATATTGAATTAAGAATTCAAAACAAAAAATGAACTAAAAAAAAGGATGTTATGAAATAACTTGGGCCAGAGAAGCGCGCCAACGCCTATCTGGCCCTAAAAAAGGAAAATCAATATGTATCTCCTGAGCAAGGATGCCAACATAATCAATTTCCCTTTCTGTCTAGCAATCCTACCGAGACCTCCTCCGAAAGTCAAGTGTCTGTTTCGTTTATCCTATGCGGCATTTAAGGCTGATGCTTTAAACAATTTAGATAAACTGTGTCGTGCTATTATTTTGGGGCCTTTTTGATTTATTATCAAACCTTAATGAATTGCGGCACAACAAGATAATTTTCAATAAGGAGTAAATAAATGAATAACTCACAGGAAAACAAGAACGAGGGAAAAGACCATAAAAAAGAAGTAACAATTTTCGTAGAAGGTATCCCACACGAGTGGCCGAAGGGTGAAATTACATACGCGGAAGTGGTCACGCTTGAGGTACCCGACTATCCGCAACACCCCGAGATCACATACTCAGTAAAATACAAGAAAGGACACGGTAATAAACCCGAAGGAATTCTGGTACCCGGTGCTTCGGTTAAAGTCAAGGAAGGAATGGAATTCAGTGTTTCAGAAACTGGTCAGTCATAACGACGACCTGCGACGGCTAATCGAAAAAGGCTATGCAGTTGGCTTCGACAGCAACTACCTCGTTGTACGGGATATTCCGTATCTGGATAGTGATTGCAAGATGCAGATGGGGGCTATCGTCACAAAGCTCGTATTCGTAGATCAAGAACAGGTTATGCAAGAAGACCATCAAGTTTTCTTTGCCGGATCCGTCCCATACGGACTTGACAGAAAGCCTATTCCAAACCTTGGCGGTGGCCCCACTATCCTTGCTTTAAGCGAAGCCAGCAAGGACGTGGTTGTACAAAGATCATTTTCAAACAAACCCAAGATTACAGGCAAATTTAAGGATTTCTTCGACAAAATCGAAAGCTATGTCGGCATAATATCCGGTCCCGCGATGGAGTTGTATCAGGTGACCCCATACACCTTTCACGCCGTAAAAGAGGTTATATCCAGCACCATTTTCAAATTCCATGATACTATGACAAGTAGAGCAGAGATCACAGATTTATCTGCTAAATTCAATGAGGATGTTGTTGCTGTAATCGGGGTTGGCGGTACAGGCGCATATGTTTTGGATTTCCTGGTGAAGACGCCGGTACGGGAGATTAGGATATTCGATTTGGATCCATTCTATGTTCACAACGCCTTTCGTTCGCCAGGCAAGCTTGAGCAGACAGAGCTTGGCAAGCCGAAAGCCGATGTTTATTTTTCGCGTTACGAAAACTTCCGAAATGGGCTAAGCGTTACCCGTAAGTTCATTGATTCCTCGTCCTCTGACGATCTCCAAGGAGTGACATTCGCTTTCGTTTGTGTCGATAAAGGCTCATCCAGATCAGGTATTTTTGATGTGCTAATTTCAAATGGTATTCCTTTTATTGATGTTGGAATGGGTCTCAAACGAAATAATGGGTCGATTAATGGTATGTTGCGCATGACCTATTATTCTTCCGAGAACGGTGCAAAGATACGCGATAAGGGATTGGCTGAACTATCCGATAGCGAGGCCGACCTGTATCGGACGAACATTCAGATTGCGGAACTCAATGCACTCAATGCGTGTTTTGCCGTCATAAAGTTCAAGCAGTTACGCGGATTCTATTGCGAAGAGCTTTCCCATTATCATCTCCTTTTTGAGGTAAAAGATTTTGGATTCGTCAGTAAAAAAGATAGCGATTGTGATTAGATTACAGCGTGTTCGTTATATGCCGAAGAAACTTGAACCCGGTGTATTATACGTTTCAGAAGAATTCGGCGCTGTGGCACATCTTTGTCCTTGCGGTTGCGGATCTAAAATCAGGACTCCGCTTGGTCCGACCGAGTGGTCTCTTAAAGTGACTCGTAAGGGGCCAAGTCTTTTCCCTTCAATTGGCAATTGGCAACTTCCCTGCAAATCGCACTACTGGATAAAAAACGGCAGAGTTATCTGGGCAAGTCCATGGACACCTGAGCAAATCGATGCCGGACGCCTAAACGAAGAAAAGCGTCGACGCGCCTATTATGAAGCTCTTTATCGTAAACGATACGGAGTTGTGCGAAGATTTTGGCATTGGGCGACGAGCCCGCTTCGGCATTAAATCCGTGTTATTTGCTTGGCTTTAAAGATGGGTGGCTGTCTTTCGCCACCCGGTGGGCGAAGACACTGGTCAGTCGGACAAACAGCGTTTGGAGAATTGACTGTGTCGAGCACACCAAGCCAAGCAAAAGCAGTGTTAATCAGTGTCTAAAAAATCCGTGAGAATCCGTGCCAATCCGTGGTTGAAAAAATCTTCGTGTCCCTTCTTTTCTTCGTGGTGAAAAAAACCGCCTTCTCTTGATTTGAGACGCGAAATCGTTAGAATAGCAAAACAAGCCATGCAATGTGGCTTAAAATACGTGCGGGGCTGGTCTTGGTGTGTGGCCGCCCCGCACATTTTATACATAGATACTGCTTGGCTTTGATGCGTCGATTTCAGCAGGAAAACGGTAAAACCGCTTGATTGACTCCTGTTAAAGGGTATAATTGAATCAGTATTCGGAAGAGTAAAAAATACAACAGCAAATCGAGGAAAGGATCGTAATTATGAAAACACACATCCTCATAGTCACGTCGATAGTTCTTTTCTGTTCCAGTTTTTCAATAGCAGAGGTGTTTCAAACTATTAATGCGCCAGGGGCTACTCAAACTTACGTGTCCGGCATAGACAATGGTAATATTGCCGGTTATTATGCGGACAGCTCCAACTTGGTACATGGTTTTTTCTGCGACGGCACAAACTGGACTACACGTGATATGCCGGGGGCAAAACAGACGGAAATACTCTGTATCGACGGCACAAATTTTGCCGGTCAATACAATGACTTCCAGGGGGGATGGCACAACTTTCTTTTCAATGGAACAACATGGACCACAATAGATAGCTCCAATTGGCTCCCTAAAAGCATGTCAGGCAATAAAATTATCGGCACTGTCACTTTTGCACTTCCTGCCAAGTCGGTTATTTACGACATTACAAATGCAACAGTGAGTAACTTTAATTATCAGGCCGGAGGGACCGCGGCAAGCGGAATCGATGGTGATAATATTGTCGGTTCGATTGTTACAATGGATAGTTCAGGAATGCATGATCAGGGTTTTCTGTATGACGGCTCGACATGGACGCTTCTTGATATGCCTGGGGCAGATAGCACTATGCCATACGTTATCGACGGCGATAATATTGTCGGCGCGTATCAGGTAGGGTCAAATATTAATTTTTTTCTATATGATGGATTAACATGGAAGACGCTTGATAACTGGGCTAAGGCGTCAGATATGGAAGGCGACAAGATTGTAGGGTCGTACTACGACTCCTCTGGCTCTCACGGTTTTATTTACACGATTCCTGAGCCCGCCACGATTTTATTGTTTACCCTCAGCGGCCTCGCTTTGCGTAGAAAACATTAAATCGTAAAATCCGCCTTCTCTTGAATTTAGACGTGGAACTGTTAAAATAATAAGCAAGCCGCGCAATGCGGCTTAAAATAAGTGCGGGGTCGGTTAGGGTGTGACCACCCCGCACAATTTTCATTTTCGAGTCACGAGCCACCAACCACGAGCGACTAACTCCCCGCCTCCGGCGGTTCCTCATCCCAAATCGGCAATCGGCAATCGAAAATCGGAAATGAACCTACCCCCATTTTTAGCTTAAAAATGAACTTGCCCTCTCGTAGCGCAGCGAAGATCCCCGAGCGCTGCTAACTTAGCATAGTACAGGGGACCTATTTTTTAGCTCAAAAACGAACTTGTCCTTTGACCCCCACACACAAAAACCTGGGGCAACAAGGGGCAAGTAGGGGCAACTAAAAACTCTCTTATAGTTAGTATTTCTTATGCTTATATCAGCGAAAGATTTTTCCGGAATTTTCTTTACACGGGTTAAATTCGATGTATCCTGCCAAACTTATGTAGCCGAGTTTCTTCTTTGCTGTTTGTCTGTTCCAGGGCAGGAAGGAAACGGGGGACCCAATGTTGGCCGAAAGGCCTTGGGGCGGATATCGAGTAAAATCGATTAAGGTGCTTCTTGCCTGAGCCCGACAGCTAACTCCGTAGGCGTTAAAGAAGGGACAAGCCAGGGTGATGCTCTGGTTTGTTGCGCGTTTGGTCTAACCTGCCTCAAAACAGACATCTCGGCTAAAATTATTTGCGGGAAAAGTCCGCGCCAAAGGAGATGTCTTATGGTTTGGGCGTATTGGGTTAGCGGGATTCTTACGGTGCTGCTTATGATTTATCTTGTCGTGGCAGTGTTGCTTGCGGAGAAATTCTGATGACTTACGGGATAATACAAATTGTTCTGTTTTTGTCCGTGGTTCTTTTGCTGGTCAAGCCATTGGGCTGGTATATGACGCGGGTGTATGAAAACAAGCCCTGCGGCCTGGACCGCATACTGGGGCCGGTCGAGCGTGCGATTTATCGGCTCTGCGGAGTTAATCCCGCGAATGAGATGGGCTGGAAAAGATACACGGTTGCGATGCTTGCTTTTAACGCGGCCGGTTTTATCGTTTTATATGCCTTGATGCGGTTACAGGGCTTTTTGCCTTTGAACCCGCAGCATTTTCCCGCCGTGCCTTCAGACATGGCATTCAATACGGCTGTCAGTTTTATTACCAATACCAACTGGCAGGCATACGGCGGCGAGACCACTATGAGCTACCTGACTCAGATGCTCGGTTTGGCGGTGCAGAATTTTGTGTCCGCGGCGAGCGGTATGGCGGTGCTGGTCGCGCTGATACGGGGATTTGTTCGTCGCAACAGCCAGACAATCGGCAACTTCTGGGTCGATTTGACTCGCTCGCTCTTGTATATCCTCATTCCTCTATCGCTGATAATTGCAATCCTGCTTGCGTCGCAGGGTGTGGTGCAGACGTTCAAGGCATATCCGACGGCGACGCTTGTTGAGCCGATTACAATGGCCGACGGCAATAGTGTTACTGAGCAGACAATCGCGGTTGGGCCGACGGCCTCGCAGATTGCCATCAAGCACTTGGGCACTAACGGCGGAGGGTTCTTCAACGCCAATTCCGCTCATCCGCTTGAAAACCCAACGCCTTTATCGAATTTTCTTGAGATGCTGGCGATAATTCTGATTCCGGGGGCGCTTTGCTACACATTCGGAAAAATGGCGGGTGATACAAAGCAGGGCTGGGCGATACTGGCTTCAATGGTAATTATTTTTATTTGCCTGCTGGCCCTGTGCTGCTGGTCGGAGCAAAAAGGGACGCCGCAACTGATTTCGGCGGGCGCAGACCTGCAAGCCAGTTCAACGCAAAGCGGCGGGAATATGGAGGGCAAAGAAGTCCGCTTCGGCATTTTCAACTCCGCCCTGTTTGCTACCACCACGACGGGCACTTCCTGCGGGGCGGTAAACTCGATGCACGATTCTTATACGCCTTTGGGCGGAATGGTCCCGATGTGGCTGATACAATTAGGAGAGGTGATTTTCGGCGGCGTCGGTTCGGGGCTGTACGGTATGCTGGCTTTCGCGATTCTTACGGTATTCATCGCCGGGTTAATGGTCGGCAGAACGCCCGAATACTTAGGCAAAAAAATCGAAAGTTATGAAATGAAGATGGCATCGCTGGTAATTTTATTGCCGATATTTCTGGCGCTGGTCGGTACAGCGGTGGCCGTGGCGACAAAAGCGGGACAGGCGGGTGCGTTCAATCCAGGCCCTCACGGTTTCAGCGAAATCCTCTATGGATATTCGTCGGCAACGAACAATAACGGCAGCGCATTTGGCGGCCTGAGCTGTAACACGCCGTTTTATAATTACACCCTCGCCATCGCTATGCTCGGCGGGCGATACCTGTTCAAAATCCTTATGCTGGCAATCGCAGGGTCACTGGCAGCGAAGAAATATGTCCCCGCAAGCGCGGGCACGCTAAGCACGTCTGATTCAATGTTTGTCATCCTGCTGATTAGCGTCGTTATTGTGGTTGGGGCATTAAGCTTTATACCGGCCCTGGCCTTGGGACCGATTGTGGAACATTTGATGATGATTGGCAGATAATAGAGGCAGAATTGAATTTGAAAGGAGAAGCAAGTGAAGCCGTTAAGAACTGGTAGTGTTGTATTGGGACTCGCGTTGATAGTATTTGTGGCGGGAACAGCGGCAGCCGAAGACAAGGTTGTTACGGTTGGAGTTTCGGCGGATTACTACAGCAAGTATATCTGGCGAGGTCAGAACGTTGACAACAGCAGCGTATTGCAGCCAACCATTTCCGCAAGTGCGTATGGGTTCACCGGCTCAATCTGGGGCAACCTTGACCTGACGAACAAGTCAAAGACCGCTCCAGACAACGCCTGGGAGTTCAGCGAATACGACTGGACACTCGATTATACCAATACAATTCCGGGTATTGACTGGTTAAGCGGCTCCGTCGGTGCGATTTACTATCAGTTCCCAAATACTCACGTTAACTCAACGACTGAAATTTATACCGGCTTAAGCTTGCCCAAAGTTCCTTTGACGCCATCGTTCAAATGGTATCGCGACGTTGACCAAATCGACGGCAGCTACTTCCAGTTCGGCATCGGACAATTATTTGATAAGCTTTACGTGATGAACGAGAATTGCTATTGCGGCTTACAGTTAGGCGCAAGCTATGGCTGGGGCAACGCTGCTTATGATAAGGGCTACTTTGGCGTAAATAGCGGCCAGTCAAATGACCTTACGCTTTCGGCTGCTCTTTGCACGCAGGTATATACATGGATGATTAAGCCAAGCATCAACTACTCGACAATGCTCAGCAACTCGATACGGGATGCTACGGACAAAAGCGACAACCTCTGGGTCGGTATAAATGTATCAAGGAGTTTTTAACCTGGTGTGCCGTGCGATGAAACGAGAAAAGAGAATTTGCTGAGGAAAATATGAGTAGTATTGCAAAAGGGAAAAAAATGTTTGATTGGGCAATCGTCCGGCCTGCTATCCTGGATTCGTTCTGCAAACTCAGTCCGCGCAGACAATTCCGCAATCCCGTGATGTTCGTGGTGCTCGTCGGCAGCATCCTGACAAGCTTATTGTTTGTTCAGGCACTTCTTGGAAAAGGAGAGGCCGGGCCGTGGTTTATTTTGGGTATTTCGTTTTGGTTATGGTTTACGGTGTTGTTTGCCAATTTCGCCGAGGCAATGGCCGAAGGACACGGCAGGGCGCAGGCGGACTCACTAAGAAAGGCCCGCAAAGACCTGGTCGCCAAAAAGCTCAGTAATCCCCGGCGTGACTCTTCTTTGGAGATGGTTTTGGCGTCCTTGTTAAAGAAGGGCGACGTGGTCCTGGTGGAAGCCGGCGACTATATCCCGATTGACGGAGAAGTTATAGAAGGTGTGGCCTCGGTGGATGAAAGCGCGGTTACAGGTGAAAGCGCGCCGGTAATCCGTGAAAGCGGCGGAGACAGGTCAGCCGTTACAGGAGGGACTCGCGTTATTTCGGACTGGTTAGTCATCCGTGTTACCGCCGAATCAGGCAATACATTTTTAGACCGTATGATAGCGATGGTCGAGGGGGCCAAACGCCAGAAAACTCCCAATGAAATCGCATTGACTATTTTGCTTGCGGCATTGACTATTGTTTTCTTAGTGGTTTGCGCGACTTTGCTTCCTTTTTCATATTACAGTGTTTTGCAGGCGCATCAAGATCAAAGCAGGGTTGTAACGATTACCGTGCTGGTGGCGTTGCTGGTTTGCCTTGCGCCGACGACAATAGGGGCATTGCTTTCCGCGATTGGAATAGCAGGGATGAGCCGACTAAGCCAGGCCAATGTTGTGGCAATGTCGGGCCGGGCGGTAGAGGCGGCGGGCGACGTGGATGTGCTGCTGTTGGACAAGACCGGAACTATTACGTTAGGTAATCGCCAGGCAACGGAATTTATCGCCGCGGACGGTGTGTCGATGGAGGATTTGGCCGACGCCGCCCAGCTTGCCTCGCTGGCGGATGAAACTCCGGAGGGCAGGAGTATTGTTGTGCTCGCAAAGCAGCAATACAACCTGCGGGGAAGGGACATAGAGAAACTTGGCGCCAAATTTATCCCTTTTTCCGCCCAGACGCGAATGAGCGGTGTGGACCTCGACAACAGGCATATTCGCAAGGGTGCGGTGGATGCGATTGAGCAATTTGTCAAAAGCAGGGGCGGAGTGATTCCGGACAAAGTCCGGTTGGCCAGCCAGAATGTTGCTAAAAATGGAGGCACGCCTTTGGTAGTGGCTGACGGCGCCAAGGCGTTAGGAGTAATTCATCTCAAAGACATTGTCAAAGGCGGTATCAAAGAACGGTTCGGCGATTTGCGCAGAATGGGCATCAAGACGGTGATGATTACCGGCGATAACCCGATGACCGCGGCAGCTATTGCCGCTGAGGCGGGCGTGGACGACTTTTTAGCGGAGGCCACGCCGGAGGCAAAGCTCGAACTGATTCGAAGATACCAGGCCCATGGACATTTAGTGGCGATGACGGGAGACGGAACCAACGATGCGCCGGCACTGGCTCAGGCGGACGTGGCGGTAGCGATGAATACAGGCACGCAGGCGGCCAAAGAGGCGGGCAATATGGTTGACCTGGATTCCAACCCGACTAAGCTGCTCGATATCGTGCAAATCGGCAAGCAAACGCTGATGACCCGCGGGGCGCTGACAACCTTCTCAATCGCCAACGACGTGGCCAAGTATTTCGCAATCATACCGGCGGCGTTTGCCCTGACCTATCCGTCGCTTAATACGCTGAACGTGATGGCACTTGCAACGCCAAATAGCGCGATTTTGTCTGCCGTGATTTTTAACGCGATTATTATCGTCTTTCTGATTCCGCTTGCGCTGAAGGGTGTGAAGTATCGCCCGATGCCCGCGACACAGCTGCTGAGAAAGAACCTGCTCATTTACGGCGTCGGCGGACTGATTGTGCCATTTATCGGAATTAAATTGATTGATATGCTGCTGGTAGTTTTGCATTTAGTGTGATTAAATAATATCAGAAAAAGGTGAGAATATGATTCGTATCCTGCGACAATCGGTTGCCTGTATAGTGGTATTCACTGTGATTACGGGCGTCATTTACCCGTTGGTTGTTACCGGCGTTGCTCAATTAGTGTTCCCGCATCAGGCCAATGGCAGCTTGCTTATTGACAACGGTAAAACTGTCGGGTCTTCACTTATCGGGCAATCATTCAGCAGTCCCAAGTATTTCTGGGCCAGACCTTCCGCGACATCGCCGATGCCTTATAACGCCGCTAATTCTTCAGGCTCTAATTTGGGGCCGCTTAATCCGGCTTTGACCGAAAACGTCAAGGCCAGAATTACGCAATTGAAGGCCGCGGATGCCGCGAGTAAACAAGCGGTACCGGTTGATTTGGTAACGGCTTCAGGCAGCGGTCTCGACCCGGACATAAGCCCCGCGGCGGCGGAATATCAGGTTTCCCGCGTCGCAAAAACGCGAAATATCGACGAGTCCGAAGTCAGGAAACTTATCGCTGAATATACCCGTGACAGACAACTTGGCATTCTTGGCGAGCCACGGGTCAACGTTCTGGAGCTTAATCTTGCCCTGGATGGCCTTAAGAACAAATAGGCAAATAACGATTTGATTTAATTAAATTTCGGAGGCGTTATGGTACTTAAAACAAAGCTTTCAATTGGTTTGGGGTTTTTGTTCGCTGTCATTTTTGCCCTCGCGTTTTTCTGCTCTTATTACGTTGGCAAACTGTCCGAAGATGCCGACAGCATTCTCAAAAACAATTATGATTCCATTGTCTATTCAAAAAACATGCTCGCCTCGCTCGACGACACCAGGACTTCCATCAGCAGCACTATCTTCAATCCCGGCGACAGCAAAAAGTTGTCCGATTATTATTCCCATCTTTTTGAAACCGGCAGAACCGATTTTGAAAAAAACCTCAAAGCCGAAAATAACAACATAACAGAGATTAACGAAAAAGATTACGTTGACACGCTCAATCGCGATTACGCTGTTTATATGAACCTCTGCGACAAGATTAAAAACGGCTTAGGCACTACCTCAATGTATTTTAACGAAGTACTGCCTTGTTATGAAAAGCTCAAACAATCCATCCACAGCATCAATGACCTTAACATGGAGGCCGTTGTCCGAAAAAATCTGATAACAAAGCAAGAGTCCGCTAACGTAAAAACTTATATGTCCGTAACAGCTGCATTGTGCCTCATTTTGGCCTTTGGCTATTTCTGGTATTTCCCCTTTTATGTTTCTAATGCTGTCTCCTACTTATCAAAGAGAATAACCGAACTATTGAAAAAAGCCGACATCGCTTCCGACATAAAAACAAACGACGAGGCCTATATCATTTTGCAGTCGATCAAACTCCTCGAAAAGAAACTCGGCATCGACGACCCCGAAAAAGATTCTCTGTAAAATAAGGAGTTAAAGAAATAGCGCGTTTTGTTGCATGGTATAACTTCAGACGGTAACATTAGGTCCTGGGCAATGTTATGCTGATGACGTACAAAATAGGCAGATAACGAATGGATAACCAGCGACCAAATCCTGATGAGCTGCTTGTGCAAATCCGCGAAGAGGAAAAGGCGAAGGCCGGCGGCAAGCTGAAGATATTTTTCGGCTATGCGGCGGGTGTCGGCAAGACATATTCGATGCTGGAGGCCGCAAGAGAGCAGGCCGGCGCAAATGTGGATATTGTTGTCGGGTATGTTCAGCCGCACGCGCGACCTGAGACCGAAATGCTTATGCTGGGGATGGAGCTTCTCCCCCTCAAAGAACTGGAATACAAAGGCATAAAGCTGAAGGAGTTTGACCTCGACGCGGCGCTGGCTCGCAAGCCGGCGGTGATAATTGTCGATGAGTTTGCCCATACCAATGCCCCCGGCCTGCGACATACGAAGCGATGGCAGGACGTGGAAGAATTGTTAGACGCCGGCATCAGCGTATATACCACGCTGAACGTTCAGCATTTAGAGAGCTTGAACGATATTGTAGCGAAGATTTCCGGTATCGCGGTTCGTGAAACGGTTCCTGACACCATTTTTGATGGGGCCGATGAGGTTGAGCTGGTGGACCTGCCGCCTGAAGATTTGCTGCTGCGTTTCGAGGAGGGCAAGGTATATGTCCCTGCTGATGCCGAGCGGGCCATGCTGAAGTTCTTCAAACTGCCCAACCTGACTGCCCTGCGCGAGCTGGCTATGCGACGAACAGCCGACCATTTGAGCGTGCAAGTCCAGACATCTGGAGACGCCCGAATAGGGGCGACCAGGGAGCGATTACTTGTTTGTATCGGTCCCAGTCCGACCTCGGCAAGATTAATTCGGGTTGCCAGACGGATGGCGATGGCGCTGCGAGCGCCCTGGATAGCGGCCTATGTGGACACGGGCCGTTTTATGGGCGATGCCGCTCGCCAGAAACTTACTCGAAATCTTAATTTGGCTGAGCAGCTTGGCGCCGAAACTGCGACGCTCGGCGGAGAAGATATGGCCGAGGAGATTGTAAAATATGCTCAGTCCAAAAGCGTGACGAAAATCATCATCGGCAAGACCGGCGAGCCGCGCTGGCGCGAATTAATAGGCAGTTCCATCGTAAGTAAAGTTTTGCGTCATAGCGGCGACATAGATGTATATGTGATTAGAGGCCAGAAAGACCCCGCTGACGAAAGCAAGACCCAGCATCCCGTCGGCAGGCGCCAAATTAATTACCTGTCTTTCGTCAAGACAATCGTGGTTACGGCAATCAGCACCGTTCTTGCCGAGCTGATAAGCTGGGCGGGCCTTAGCGAAACAAACCAGGCAATGGTGTTTATTCTTGGCGTAGTGTTCGTGACCGCAAAATACGGGCTTGGGCCCGGCATTCTGGCGTCAGTTGCCGGCGTGCTGGCGTTCGATTTCTTCTTCGTGCCGCCCTACTATAGTTTCAATGTCGCCGACACCGAGTATTTTATTACATTTGCCGTTATGCTGACCATTGCGATTCTGATTAGCACGCTGGCGTTTCGGGTTCGCAGGCAGGTGGAGACGCTGCGTCAGCGGCAGTGGCGCACCGAGGCCTTGTATCGTTTAAGCAGAAAACTGGCTGCCACCGCAGGTACCCATCAGCTCGTGGCCGTCGCCCAGGAGTTATTATCGGAAAGTTTAACCAGCGAGGCGGTGATATTTCTGCCCGATGAAACAGGCCGGCTCAAAACGGCGGTCAGCCGACCCAGCAGTTTCGCCGGTATGGAAAAAGAGATTGCCGTTGCCCAGTGGGTATATGAGCATGGCCGGATAGCCGGCACCGGAACCGATACGCTGCCGGACGCTAATGCCATATATGTGCCGATGACCTGTCCGCGAGGGGCTGTTGGTGTTTTGGGTCTAAAGTCCGGTGAGCCGGGCAAATTTAACGCGCCGGACCAGCGGCAAATCCTGGAGATGGCGGCCGACCAGCTTGCTTTATCAATCGAGCGAGACCGCCTGGCCGAGCAGATTCAGGAAGCGCTCCGACGAAAAGGAGCCCTGTAACTTCATCGGATGGTTTATTGAGTTTCCGGCTGTTTGTTTCTTTTGTTATTTTTGCGTTGCCTGCACCGAGGCGGGTTGTCCCTGTGGGGCCTTGAACCACTTGGAGGTTTTTTTCTGCAGTGATTCCATATAAAGATAAAATACCGGCGTGACATAAAGCGTAATACTTTGCGAGAACAATAACCCGCCGACTACGGCCAGACCAAGCGGCCTTCGCGATTCGGCGCCTGCGCCGAACCCGATAGCGATGGGAAGGCCCGCCATAAGCGCCGCCATCGTCGTCATCATTATAGGCCGAAAACGGATGATGCTTGCCTCGACTATCGCATCATAGGGGCTTTTCCCGTGATGTTGCGCATCGATGGCAAAATCTATCATCATAATGCCGTTCTTTTTCACCAGACCCACGAGCATAATTATGCCCACGAACGCATATATCGAAAGGTCTTCGCCGAAAATTATCAGCGTAAGCAGCGCCCCGAAGCCCGCGAACGGAAGGGCCGACAATATAGTCAGCGGGTGAATGAAGCTCTCATACAGAATCCCCAGGACAAGGTAAATTACCAGTATGGCAAGCGCCAGCAGAAGCCCAAGACCGCGCATCGACGCCGCGAACGCCTGCGCAGTTCCCTGGAAGCTTGCCGTTACCGTATCAGGCAGGGTATCTTTTGCCAGGCGGTTTATTGCATCGACCGCGTTTCCAAGAGGAAAATTCGGCGGAAGATTGAATGAAATTGTTACGGCAGGCAATTGTCCCTGGTGATTTACGCTCATCGGCCCGATGCTGTTGGTCAGGTTGGCCACGGAGTTCAACGGGACAAGCTGTCCGCTGTTCGACTTTACATAAAGCATACCCAGCGATGCGGGGTCAAGTTGGTATTTCGGTTCAAGCTCAAGTATGACTTCGTATTCGTTGTTCGGTGCCAGTATTGTTGATATCTGGCGTGAGCCGTATGCGTAATACAATGCGTCTTCGATTTGCTGTGCCGTTACGCCCAAGCTCGATGCCTTATCCCTGTCTATATCAACATTAACCTGCGGATTTTTTATCTGCAAATCGCTGGTTACGTCAAGTAAGCCGGGCATTTGTCTTATCTTCTGCTCCATTATACCTGCGTATTTGTATAGCTCGCCCAGGTTGTAGCTTTGAAGCGTGTATTGATACTGGCTCTTCGACAATCTTCCACCCAGCTGGATAGACGGCGGATTCTGCAGATAAACCCTCATTCCAGGTATACTGTTCAGCATACCACGCCATTTCTGGATAAGCTGGTCGGCTGAAAATTTACGTTGGGATTTCGGCTTCAACCGGACAAACACCACGCCCAGATTGCCCCCGCCTCTGCCGACGCTTGACATAAACGAACCTATCTCCGGCTGTTTCTGTAAAAGGGCGTTTATCGCCCTTTGATGTTCCGTAATCGAGTCGAACGATATTCCCTCTATTCCCTCCGTGAATCCGAATATCTGTGCGCGGTCCTCGCTGGGTAAAAAACCTTTGGGGATGGCCACAAACAGATAAAATGTTCCTGCCAGAATAATCGCCGAGAAAACCATCGCGCCGCGTCTGTGCAGAAGGACCCATTTCAGGGTTCGTTCGTAAAACGCGGCCATTTTGTTATATAATATTTCTGTAAACGCATAAGCACGGCCGTGTTTGATGGTTTCGGGTTTTCTTAAGAATCTGCTCGATAGCATCGGCGTCAAACTAAGCGCGATAAACCCGGACGCCAGTACGGCGACTCCGATTGTTATGGAAAATTCCCTGAACAGTCGTCCTATAAGGCCGCCCATAAAAACAATCGGGATGAAAACAGCGCTTAGCGACAGCGTCATGCTTATAATCGTAAACGAAATTTCCTTCGCCCCGTCCACGGCCGCCTGGATAGCGCTTTTGCCCATTTCCATGTGCCGGAATATGTTTTCCAGCATAACAATCGCGTCATCGACCACGAATCCCACCGACAGCGTAAGTGCCATCAGCGACAGGTTGTTTAAGCTGAATCCTCCAATATACATTATGGCAAAAGTCGCGACTATCGACATCGGCAGCGTCAAACTCGGTATCACCGTTGCCGACACATTCCGCAGGAAAAGGAATATTACCAGAACTACCAGTATCAGCGTCAAAATAAGCGTAAATTCGACGTCCTTGACCGATTCTCTGATAAACATCGACCTGTCAAAAAGAATGTCCAGCGAAACCGACGCAGGCATCTGCTGCCTGAAGCTCGGCAAAAGGTTCTTCACCGCATCTGTTACCGCCACCGTATTTGTTCCGGGCTGTCTCAGTATCGCCAGAATAATCCCTCGCCGTGCCTCGCTGGCAGTAATATACCAAGCGGCGGTCTTGTTGTTTTCAACGCTGTCCACAACTTTACCCAGGTCTCCAAGCCGTACGGGCGAGCCGTTTCGATATGCTACAATCAGCGGCTTGTATGCGGCAGCGTCGTTTAGTTGTCCACTTGCCTCTACCGTTATGGCTTTATCCGGTCCGTAAAGTATCCCTGTGGGCAGATTCACGTTGCCGTTTGCGACAGCGTTGGCGACCTCGTCGATTCCGAGACCTCTGCTGGCCAGCGCCGTCGGATTAGGCCATACACGAACTGCGTATTTTTGCGCGCCATATACCAGCACCTGCGCCACGCCGCTGACCATCGAAATTCGCTGTGCCATAAGGGTCTCGCCGTATTCATCCAGCGAATACATAGGTATCGTCGGTCCGGTCAAAGCAATATATAGAATCGGCTGGTCCGCCGGGTTGACCTTCTGGTAAGTGGGAGGGCTTGGCAGATTCTGGGGTAATTGTCTTTGTGCCTGCGTGATTGCCGCCTGGATGTCCTGTGCTGCCCCGTCAATATTGCGGCTTAGGCTGAACTGAATGATTATTTGTGTGTTTCCAAGCACGCTTGTTGATGTCATTGAGTCGATGCCGGCAATCGTAGAAAATTGCTTTTCGAGAGGCGTCGCCACCGCCGAGGCCATTGTCTGGGGGCTTGCCCCGGGAAGCGAGACGGAAACCTGTATCGTCGGGAAATCCACGTTTGGCAAATCGCTTACGGGAAGGTGCAAAAAAGCCGTGATGCCGAAGATTAATATCCCCAGCATCACAAGGGTTGTCATTACGGGGCGATTTATAAACAGAGCTGTAAAATTCATCTTTTATCCGTTTAGTTTTTGTTACCTGTCGTTTCCTTTATTTGGACCTTTGTGCCGGCCACCAGCCGGAGTTGCCCGTCCGTTACCACCGTTTCACCCGGCTTGACCCCTTCGACAACGGAACTGTTATTTGCTGTGCGCTGCACGGTAACGGGCCGAACTTCAGCAGTGTTATCCGTCTTCACCACGTAAACAAACTGACCCTGCTGGCCGTTTTGAATCGTCTGCGAAGGTACAACTACGACGTTAGGTTCCTGCGCAAGATTAAGAACAACGTTTACAAACAGCCCGGGCCATAGTACGCGTTTTTCGTTCTGAAATATGCCCCACAGCCGAATCGTTCCCGTGCCGGTATCTACCGAGTTATCGATAAAAAGCAAAGACCCTTTCACCGGTTCCTGTCCTTCTGCGCCGGGAATCTTCGCGATTACCTCAAGTGTGTTGCCGGCCATATACTTGCGTATCAAAGGCAGGTACTGTTGCGGCAGTGTGAAACTTATCCTGATGGGGCTTATCTGGTTGATGCTCGCGATGGGGATGTCTTTTTCCTTAATCAAATTGCCCTGGTCAATGGAAATCGCCCCGATGACGCCGTTGATGGGCGAGCGGATTGAACAATAATCAACCTGTACCTCCGCATCCTCCACTGCCGCTTTATCAGAATCTACGGTGGCTTTGAGCGCATCCACAGCCGTTACGCTGTTGTCATAATCGTTCTGTGACGCATAACCTTTCTTCAGCAATTCCGTCTGTCTGGACGCCTCTTTTTTGGCGTTCTTCAGTTGCGCCTCGTCTTTTTCAAGATTTCCCTGTGCCGCTTTGAGCTGGGCCTCGAAAGACCGCGAATCAATTGAAACCAGCAAATCGCCTTTGCTTACCTCCTGGCCTTCTTTGAAATGGACTGCCGTGAGAATGCCGGCCACCTGCGATTTTATCGTAACGCTCATATTCGCCTCGACCGTCCCGAAGCTGCTCAATTCGAGAGGCAGGGCCTGTTGTGTTACCTGTGCCACCGATACCGGCACGGCCGGCGAGGCAGGGGGCGTTTTCCGCGAACAGCCGGTAAGCAGGGCTGCAACCGCCAGTGCCAATGCCGACCAGATTTTTATTCTACAGTTGTTCTTATTCATAAATAATTTACCAACCCAAATTAGCTCGATGTGATTTTCGATGTTTTTACCGGTTCGCTGCCAGGACTGGCAATCCCGCTTCGCATCAGGAGCGTTCCCTCAAGTCGATGAAGCTCCACTATCGCTATCTGATAATTTATTGCGGCCGTAAGCTCGGTTATCTGGCTCTGCAGAAAATCTCTTTGTGCCTGCGCGACAAGAATCGACGTTGATTTGCCGACTTCAAACTTACCGGTTTCGACCTTGAGTTTTTCCTCCATCAGCTCTCTGCTCGCTTTTGCCGCGACGACCTGCTGCTGAACGCTTGTAATCTGCAAATAAGCGCCTCTTATATCAACCTCGACTAATTGTTCGAGATTGTCGAGCGCTTCCTGCGCCTGTTGGCGCGACAGTGTGGCCTGCTGATTTTTCGCCTGTGCCGAGCGGTTCATCGGCGGGTACTCGAAAGTTATACCGGCCGTGGCGTCGTAATCATTTTTCTTAAAAATGTTCCGGGCAGAATCGTCGAATGAGTCGGCGTATCCCGTTTTGCCGAGAGTAATGAAAAAATCGAGTTGCGGCAGCAGGCCGTTGCGAGTCCTTACAATTTCAAGCTCATCGCGGTCGAGCTGGAGTCGCGCCTGGTTCAACTCCGGCCTCATCTGCCAGCCGCGCAGGACGTATGTCTCCACGGGGCTAAGCTCGATTGCCGGTGTCGTCGGCTCGCTTTTGAGAATTATTTTCCTGTCCCAGATTTCGTTGCCGCTGGGGTTCAGCAGCCGCAAAAGATTTAGCCGGGCCTGGGCAAGTGTGTTTTCCGCGACGATGAGGTCCTGTTGCCTAAGCGATGTTTCCGCCTTGGCCGCGGCAAGCTCGCTCCGTGCCAGCGAACCTATGTTAATCCGCTCCTCGGTTTCCTGTTGCTGTTTTTCCGCTACTTGCATCGATTGTTCGTATATCTCTATGCTCTTTTCCGCCAGCGAATAATTCCAGTATGCTTCCTCAATTTGCGCCACCAGCAACTCAACGAATCCGCGAAGTTCATATTGAGATATCTTCGTATCTATTCTGGCCTGGTTTACCGAGACAAGATTTACCGTGGTGCCAAAACCTCTCAAAAGCGACTGTGTTACGCCAGCTCCAAGCCGCGTTGATACGAACGGGTCGTCGGCATACGACTCATCGAGCCGGTTTGTGCTGCCGTCAAGCGACAAGGTTGTACCCGTAGGCAAAAACTCGCTTAGCGAAGCGTCTGCGCCGAATGCCTTTTCGGTTGATGGAATAGGTCCCGCGCCTGGCGTCGGAGCCGACTCTAACCGCGTTCTGCCTTGCGACACAGTTCCTTTTAAATCCGGGTCGAATACGGATAACGCCTGCTCCTCAAAGGTTCTTTTTATCTGCGGGTTTAGTTTTTCAACTGCCAGCGATTTATTTTTCTGCAGAGATATCAGGACCGCTTCATTTATCGTTATATCAATAGGCCCGTTCGGCTCGATTTTCACTATCGGCGAAGAATTGGGTTCCTGCGTTTTTTCATTTTCCAGAGGCGGCTGAATAGCTGGTTGCGAATCGGATGGTCCTATATAATCCTGATTATCAGTTGCCTGGGGCTCGGCGCACGAACTGAGCAGACACATCGCTATCAGCAAGCCGAGTGTTATCGCGGTTTTATAAAATATTAAAAACTTTTTCGCTAACATCTTCAATTACGATAATCGTCCAATATTAGGGGTGGATTTCCAATAATCTTTCCCATTTTAACATTTTCAACGGTTTTGTCCATAGGTTTCGCCAGTTTCATAATTATAGGTCGTACCGGGCGGGTAGTTTACCAGTTAACTGCCTTTGATACGGCCATTTCTTCGACTGGTTCGACAAGTTCACCACGGGTGGTTTGGCTACGCTCACCACAGGTTTGCTTGGGACAGGCCTGACCGTGTTTTTACTCGTCTTGGCGAAGGTACTGATGAAGGGATTATTGGGCGGGGGGTGGGGGCGGTTCGGGTCCGGTTTTGGCGGTTTGACCTGGTTCGACTTCGTGCTCACCGCTGGATGTTACCGTCATTGTGCGGGACGGGTTTCTTGTAGGTCCGAAAAAGATAAACGAAATCAGCACCAAAGTTGCGCCGGAGATAAACAGGATATGCCTGCGAGGCCACTGACAGCACAGGCCGAGCCACGGCGGGACGCCCTGTATGATTGTAGTTTGGTTTGGCTCTTCGGCTAAGGCGTGCCTCGCCGCCGCCAGTTTGCCGGCGGTCGCGCGGGGGTACGCGGTGTTTGGCTCATTCGACTCGATGCCGAGCGTCGCGGGGGCCAGACGAGCAAGCTCTTTGGGGTTGCCCTCAACCTGGGCAAGCAGTGTGTCGTAGTCGGCGTTCAGGGATTCGAGCTTTTTAAGGTGTTCTTCGGACTGGTTGAGCAGACCTTTGTAGTAATAATATTCGAGCAGATCGTCGCACAGTATCGTCGACGACAGCACGGCCGCGCCGATACTGAAGAACACTATAAACGCAACGGCTCGAATGACTCGCTCGTTTTGCATCGTCCAGTCCAAAAAAATCGGCAGGTGCAATCATCCGTTATCTGTCGGGCTTCTCGCACCTGCCGTTGCTCACCTGATTACCCTTTTAACTCTTCTGCAGTATAAAGCCGGCGTATCTGGCCGATTTGCCAAGCTCCTCTTCGATTCGCAGCAGTTGGTTATACTTGCAGATTCTTTCGCTTCTGCAGGCCGAACCTGTCTTGATTTGTCCGCCGCCCATAGCGACGGCAAAATCAGCCATAAAAGTGTCCTCGGTTTCGCCGGAGCGGTGAGAAATTACATAACCCCAGCCCGCTTTTCGGCATAGCTCAATCGCCTCGACGGTCTCGGTTATGGTGCCAATCTGGTTTAGTTTGATAAGCACCGCGTTAGTCGCCTTTTCTTCAATGCCTCTTTTAATAAACTTCGTATTTGTGACATAAAGATCGTCGCCGACGATTTGAATCTTTTTGCCGAGAAGCTCGGTATGCTCCTTGAATCCGTCCCAGTCATTTTCATCAAGGCCGTCTTCAATAGAAATAATGGGATATTTTTCAATCCACGTTTTATACAGTTGAGTCATTTGAGAGCTGGTTTTCTTGCCCTGTCCGGATTTTGCCATGTTATATTTACCGTTTTCATAAAATGAGCTTGCCGCCGGGTCTAACGCAATGGCGATGTCTTTTCCCGGCTTATAGCCGGCCGCTTCAATCGCTGAAACGATTACTTCGCAGGCCTCATCGTTGCTTTTAAGATTCGGAGCGAAGCCGCCCTCGTCGCCGACGCTTGTCGCATAGCCCTTTTTCTTCAGAATTGATTTAAGGGTGTGGAATGTCTCGGCGCCATAACGTAAGGCCTCGGCAAAAGTGGGTGCGCCAATGGGCATAACCATAAATTCCTGGAAATCGACGCTGTTGTCGGCGTGTTTGCCGCCGTTGAGAATATTCATCATCGGCGCAGGGATGATATTGGCGTTGCAGCCGCCGAGATAACGATACAGAGGCAGACAGGCGGACGCGGCAGCCGCTTTGGCCGCGGCCAGCGATACGCCTAATATCGCGTTTGCGCCGAATTTGCCCTTATTGGGCGTGCCGTCCAGCTCTATCATCAGGTGGTCAATATCTTCCTGGGCCATTGCGTCCATACCTATAACTTTCGGTGCTATTTTGTCATTCACGTTTTTTACCGCGCCGGCTGTGCCTTTGCCCATATACCGCTTTTCTTTGGTGTCGCGAAGCTCGACCGCCTCATGAGCGCCCGTGCTTGCGCCCGAGGGGACCGCGGCTCGTCCGAATGAGCCGTCTTCCAAAAGAACATCAACTTCAACAGTGGGGTTGCCCCGGCTGTCTAATATCTCTCTCGCCTTTATGCCAACAATCGTTGTGAACATCTTACTTACTTCCTTTCTTTCTCAAAGCAATTGCCGCTTCTCAAGTTTACCCGCCGTGCTCTTTGGTGGGTTTATCCGCTACGGGCGGGTTTAGCCGTTCGCAAAGCTCACAAAATTACCCATTTTAAGCCGGCTCGTCAATAGCAATCCGCTACTATAAGGCCGGAGAAAAAGGGTTGCAATGGCAGGCCCGCCCCGTTAACATTTATGCCCTAAATAAAGGCGTTAACGAAAAAACCAAATTAAATGAGAGAGGACTTTATGAGCGACGGAATCCAGAAAGTTTCACTGAGAGAACGAGCGTTTTACGGGTTCGGTGATTTGGCGTCTTGTTTGTTCTGGGCGACGATTATGTCGCAACTGCTTTTCTTTTATACAGACGTATTTGGCCTATCCGCCGCTGCCGCCGGAATAATGTTTTTCGTCTCCAGAATACTGGACGCGTTTTTTGACGTGGTAATCGGAATGACGGCGGACCGCACCAAAAGCCGGTGGGGTAAATTCAGACCTTATATATTATTCGGGGCAGTTCCATTAGCTGTTTCAGCGGTTTTCGCGTTTACAACGCCGGATTTCGCATACCCAGCGAAAGTTGTTTACGCCTATCTCACGTTTATCGCTTTTATGTTCCTGTACTCAACGGTCAACATCCCCTATACGGCATTGCTTGGCGTTATCAGCGGGGACCCTGTCGAAAGAACCAGCGCCTCATCTTTTAAGTTCGTAGGCGCTTATCTTGGCGGTATTATCGTTTCGCTGACGATTCTGCCGTTCGCGGCACATTTTGGGCATGGTAACGCCGCGAAGGGCTGGCAAACGACGATGGCTATTTACGCTGTTGCGGCGGTTGTTTTCCTTTTGATAACTTTCCTTTCAACACGCGAACGCATTCAGCCAATCGCCAAGGGAAAAACATCCATAAAAAACGATTTGAAGGACTTGTCAAAGAACGTGCCCTGGATATGGCTGTTCATCGTGACAATTCTTTTTATCCTGTTCGTATGCATACGTCTGAGCGTTACCACCCATTATTTCAAATATTACGTCGGAGAACAGGCAAGTCCGCTGCTGGGGCAGTTTTTTAACGTCCTGTTACAATATATTGTTAATCCTCTGTACGGCGTTTTCGGAAAATCGGAGGTTGTCCTGTTTGATGCAGCCCATAAATTTGGTTTCGAAGTGCTGACATCCGCTTTTAATGCGATTGGGCAGGGATTATCCCTCATCGGCGTTCTTCTGGTTCCATTTTTCGCCAAACTCGTCGGCAGAAAAAGCGCCGCGGTCATTCTTTTTATTGCCGCTCTTATTTGCACCGGTGCGTTCTATTTCTTCAAACCAGAGGACTTAATGCTGATTTTCGTATTTCAGACCGTCGGTTCGTTTGTGGGAGGCCCGATTTCGGTTTTGTTATGGGTTCTGTATGCCGATACGGCTGACTATTCCGAATGGAAGACAGGCAGAAGGGCCACGGGACTTGTTTTTTCAGCTTCAATTATGTCGAACAAACTCGGCTGGGCCGTCGGAAGTATGCTCGCGGGCCTGGTTCTTGCGACGACAGGATTCGTGGCCAATGTCGCCCAAAACATAGATGTTCTGAATGGTTTGAAGGCGATGATGAGCGTAATACCGGTCGGGATAGGAGTGGTTGCGTTAATCATCCTTATGTTCTTCTATAAACTGGATGATACGACAATGAAACAAGTTAAAGCGGAGCTGGAAGAAAGACGCAACGCCAGCAACAAGGGTGCTGCGACCACTTAAAAAGTTATCTTTTATTCGACAATGAAAAAGGATGAAAAAATGAAAAAGAAGACAATCATCGGTGAATCGCTGCCAAATATACCGTGGGAAGACAAGCCGAAAGGTTGCATCGATGTATTGTGGAGATACAGCGGCAATCCGATACTCGACTGGAACCCGATACCAAAGGCGGCGCGTATTTTCAACAGTGCTGTTGTCCCGCATAAAGGCGAATTTGTCGGCGTTTTCAGGGCCGACCAGAGAAACGGCCGCGCGACGCTGTTTTCCGGCAAAAGCAAAGACGCCCTGAAGTGGGAAATCGGCCCCGACCCAATCGACTGGGTTAACGAAAAAGGCAAACCGAACCCGATTAGCTACGGCTACGACCCGAGGTTCGTAAAAATTGACGATACCTTCTACATCGTATGGTGCGATGATATGCACGGGGCGTCAATCGGCCTTGGCAGAACCACGGATTTTAAGACCTTTATCCGTATGCCGAACCCGCTTATGCCCTTCAACAGGAACGGGGTTCTTTTCCCAAGAAAGGTAAACGGCAAATATCTGTTATTGAGTCGGCCCAGCGACAGCGCCCACACGCCTTTCGGCGATATCTATATGAGTGAAAGCCCGGACCTGATTTATTGGGGCAATCATAAATACGTTATGGGTAAGGGGGGCAAGGGCTGGTGGCAGGGCACGAAAATCGGCGCAGGCCCGATTCCGATTGAGACAACCGAGGGATGGCTGTTGTTCTACCACGGCGTATCTTATACCTGCAACGGTTTCGTTTACAGTTACGGGGCGGCGATACTGGATATCGATAAACCCTGGAAAGTGTTATACAGGACACGCGATTATCTGCTCACGCCGGAAAAACCGTATGAGACGACCGGTTTTGTGCCCAACGTGGCGTTCCCCTGTGCCAACATATACGACGCCGACACAGGCAGAATCGCTATTTATTACGGTGCCGCCGATACCTGCACTGCTGTTGCTTTCACGCAGGTTGATGAGCTAATCGACTATATCAAGAAAAACTCGGAAGTATTCTAAAACGAATCCGAATAAACCGATGTAGGGACACAACTCATTTTTGAGAGGGGAATCTATGCGATTCGGTTATTTTGACGATGCCAACAAGGAATATGTAATCGAAAGGCCCGATACGCCGAGGTCGTGGGCAAATTATCTCGGCTCGACGGAATACGGCGCAATCATAACCAATAACGCGGGCGGCTACAGCTTTTACACCTCGGCAGCACAAGGCCGCCTTATGCGGCTGCGGTTCGACGATGTCCCTATCGACCAGCCGGGAAGATATATTTACGTTCGCGATAAACAATCCGGCGACTACTGGTCAAATGCCTGGCAGCCCGTGGGCAAGCCCTTAGACCAGTATAAAACTACCTGCCGGCACGGCACGGCTTATACAATCATCAATTCCCAGTATTCAAAGATTGAAACCGAGACCACATATTTTGTCCTGTTAGGCAAACATTTCGAGTGTTGGCTTTTGAAGGTTACGAATAAAGACAGCGTCAAAAGAAATCTCAGCTTGTTTTCCTTTGTCGAATACCCGGGCACGTGGCACTGCTTCAATGATTTTCTTAATCTGCAATACTCGCACGGCATTGTGAATATGGATTTCGTTGATGGAATGATTGATTACGGCAGCAGCGTTTACACGTTGCCCAGCGGCAACAGCATTCTCGAAGGCGACCAGAACAGGCATTCATTCCTGGCGTTTTTGGGCGGCGAAATTGTCGGCTTCGATACTGACCGGGACATTTTCATAACCCCGTATCGCGGTTATGGTAACCCGATGGTCGTCGAAAAAGGCAAATGCACCGGCTCAAAAGCGTATGGTGACGACGGCTGCGGCTCAATACAAATCGATGTTGACCTTGAGCCGGGCCAGTCGAAGGAGCTTGTCGTCCTGATGGGTATCGGCAAAGCGGCAGTCGAGGGCAAAAAGGTCGTCAAGCAGTTCGGCAATATCGCCAAGGTCAAAGAGGAATTTGAAAAGGTCCGCCAGTATTGGCATAACCGTCTCGAAGGATTGGCTATCTGCACGCCCGATGCGGCGTTCAACAGTATGATGAATATGTGGAGCCCGTTTAACTGCCTCACCACCTACTCCTGGTCGAGAATGGCAAGCTTGATTTACAGCGGCGAACGCGACGGCCTGGGCTACCGCGATACCGTGCAGGACTTTATGGGCGTTATGCACCTGATTCCCAAAGAGGCGGTCAAACGCCTTGAGCTTATGATTACCGGCCAGTGTTCAACGGGCGGGGCGATGCAGATTGTGATGGCGTTCACGCACAAGCCGGGCAAAGAAAAACTGCCCAAAGAAGAGGATTACCGCTCCGATGACTGCCAGTGGCTTTTCAACGCGGTTACCACTTACGTCAAAGAGACGGGCGATATCGATTTTTATAACAAGGTTTTGCCATACGCCGACAAGGGTAAGGCGACAGTGCTCGGCCATCTTCGCCGGGCGATTGAGTTCAATCTCAAACGCACGGGCAAAAATGGCCTGCCCAGCGGACTTCTGGCGGACTGGAACGATTGCCTGCGCTTAGGCACGAAGGGGACATCGGTATTCGTTGCTTTACAGGTGCGTTACGGCCTGAAGACCTATATCGAAATTTGCGAGATGTTAGGCAAGCCGGCGGAAGTAAAATGGGCGAAAAAGCAGCTTGAGGCAATCGACAAGAAACTCGACAAATTCGGCTGGGACGGCAAATGGTACGTCCGCGCATATAAAGAATCCGGCGAGAAAATCGGCTCAAAAGAAAGTAAGCAGGGTTCCATCTATCTCAATACGCAATCCTGGGGCGTCATCAGCGGCCACGCCGACGCAGAAAAAGCTGAGCAGGCGATGAAATCCGTCAATGAAAAGCTCGCTACCGATTATGGTCTTATGCTTTTGTCGCCGCCTTATGAAAATATCTACTGCCAGGAAATCCGCTCGATTCTGTTCAACAAGGGTTCAAAGGAAAACGCGAGTATTTTCAATCACACGCAGGGCTGGGCGATTATGGCCGAAACTATGCTTGGCCACGGCGACAGGGCGTTTAAATATTTCCGAAGCTATATGCCCGCGTCGTTCAACGACAAGGCCGAGATTCGCGGCAGCGAGCCATACGTTTATTCGCAATATACTCACAGTATTTTCAGCCCGCGTTTTGGCGCATCGCGTGTACCCTGGCTCAGCGGCGCAGCATCCTGGGCGTATTACGCAGCGACGCAATATATCCTCGGCATCAGGCCCGATTACAAAGGTCTTCTCATTGATCCCTGCATCCCCGCTGACTGGAAAGAATTTACCGCCAGACGTCGATTCCGCGACAAGATGCTGAATATCAAAGTCATAAATCCGAATGGCGTACAAAAAGGCGTTAAGAAAATCACCCTCAACGGCCAACTAATCGAAGGCAACCTGATTCCTGTTTCCAAAATGCAAAAAGAAAACGAAGTTGTTGTAGAGATGGGGTAGAAAAATGAAAGTTCTGTTCATTGGCGGAACCGGGATAATAAGCACTGGGGTAACACAAATGGCCGTCGAAAGAGGAATCGACCTGTATTTGCTCAACCGCGGGCAAAGCAGAAAACTGGTTCCCAGCGACGTTAAGGTCATCAAAGGCGACATCAGGGACAGGAAGTCCGCGAGCAAACTTCTAAAACTGCACGATTTCGACGTCGTTGTCAACTGGGTGGCATACATACCGACGCACGTCGAGGCCGACATCGAGTTTTTCAGGGGTAAAGTAGGCCAATACATATTCATCAGTTCCGCTTCGGCCTATCAAAAGCCGGCGACTCACTGGCTCATCACCGAATCGACGCCGTTGGCCAATCCGTACTGGCAGTATTCGCGAGACAAAATCGCCTGTGAAGACCGGCTGATGGCTGAATACCGCGATAATGGTTTTCCCATCACAATCGTCCGGCCATCGCTGACATACGGAATTACGATGATACCGGCGGCGATTAACAGTTGGCAAAAGCCCTGGACGATTGTTGACCGTATGCGCAAGGGTAAAAAAATTATCATCCACGGCGACGGTCTGACTCTCTGGACGATGACACACAACACGGATTTCGCCAAAGGTTTCCTCGGGCTTATGGGCAACGTTCAATCAATCGGCCACGCCGTTCACATCACATCAGATGAGGCACTTACCTGGAACCAGATATATCAGGCGATAGCGGATGCCGCGGGCGTAAAGCATAAGCCGGTTTATATCCCCTCCGATTTTATCGCCAAAATCGACCCCGGGCACACAGGCACGCTTTTGGGCGACAAATCCTGCTGTGCCGTCTTCGATAACACCAAAATAAAGCGCCTCGTTCCTGATTTTGTCGCTACCGTTCCTTTTTCACAGGGCGTAAGGCGATCGGTTGATTGGTTCGAGGCCGACCGGGAACGATGTGTGGTAGACGATGATTACAACAAGTTTATGGACCGCACCATTGCCGCCTACGAAAAAGCATTGCCCAGGTGAGGCGTTATTGCCTTTCAAAGTTTGCGGTTGAGGAGTTGTTTTTTGTCGCGAACGAGGTCGGCACGCTCAGGGAAAATTTTCATTATCTCGTTGGCGTCGGTGGGGCTGAGTGTATATGTGCTTTCCTGCCCGAGCACTATCTTTGTCGGTTTTTTTGAATTGTCGTAATAAGTTTGCTGCCAGTAGCCGCGTCCATCCAGCCATTCCATTCTGACGGAATTGCTGTCCGTCTGCCCTTTGGCGGGGGGCATTTTCTCGACATACGCCGGCATAATAATCCCTTCCGACCTGATTACGTCGATGATGACGGCCTGCTCGTTGCTGTCCAGCACCCTTGTCAAAACCGGGTCAAGAATAACATCCGGCACAGTCGCCTCGCCAAGCTCATATTCGCTTGTCCGCTGGTTGACGGATAAGCCGGCCCGTAACCTGCGAACCGCCAGAACGCCGGAGCCGGCCGTCATTTCGATGCCTTTGCTGCCCATTCTTGAGATGGTCTCGACCCGCCAGGTGAACTGTCGCAGGTCAGCACCTCCGCGGAAAAAGCTGACCTGCTCATCAGGTACAGACCCTCGCAAATAGTAATAACTCGCCGCGTTGATGGTGGTGTTGGCGTCTGTTTGAATCGCCGCCATCGCGTCCATCGTAAAGCCGATTGCCTGCCCGCGGGCATCGGTGATAGTGAAGAGAGAAACTAACTGGCCCGAATTGCCAGCCAGAATATCATTTAGTCCCTCACCCCTGACCTCGCTGATTAACTGTGCTCCCGCCTGTAAAAACCCATTGTCGCTGAACCGTATGCTTTTGACGATTTTCTCGAAAACCTGTTGCGCCAGGCCTTGTTCTTCCGCCGTCTGCAATACCTCGATTTCAAGTTGTCGCCCGCCCGCAAGTTCACAGACGCCCAAAATTATCTCAATCCCCGCGCCGGTATTTACGCTTGCCCAGTTGACGGTAAGCTGGTCTGCCGTTATTTGACCCGTCTCAATCGTCTGGGCTTCGGCGTGCTCCTCGTCAAGTCGCTCCTGCGGTGTCCCCGCGCGTGTCGCCAGCAGGTAACGGCACTGGGCGTATGACTGGTTCGTAACGCCGCCGGCAACAAGGACACTGCTGGCCGAAAAGATATTGTTTTCATAAGTCCATTTCTCTTCGCATTTCCAGCTGTTGCCCGAAGGCATCGAAAGCGACAATCCCGACCGGCTCAATTCAATGGGCGCAGACATCCTAATGCCGGTTTTGGAGTGCATTACCAACTGTGCCACCAGCAATGAAATAACCAGAAGGGCCGGCATCGCAATTGTACGGGCTATGTGTTTTTCTGCTTTGTTGTCATCGACCATAAGATTACCGTTGATTTTTAAGTTGTGATTTGAAAAAAAGAAACAGTAAATCGAAAAATCGCTCCAACTGCATTATACGGCACTTTGTTTAATCAAGGATGGCGGCGGCTGACTCGTCGAGGGCCTGCTGGCCTTTGTGCAAGAACCTGTAATAAGCCCACTTTGCAAGCCCGCTGGCCGCGAAGCCGCAGAAAATCAGAACAAACGCGACCTGACGACTCCAGATTATCAGCGCGAAAAACAGCAAGGCCCTGATTAGATGCGCAAATGGTTTTTTGCCCCTTATATACTGGTTGAGCACGTGTGCGTACCTGATTCGACTGACCATCAGCACTGCTATGCCGACGGCGATTATCGGCAGCGAATAAATCACCAAATCATCAAGCAGGAAACTCACAAATCCCGCGGCCCAGTCGCGTCCCGGGTGCGCCAGAAAATCAGGCACCGTCTCCTGGTTAAATATCACCAAACTGACGATAACGCCCGCCGCGGCAGGTGTCGGCAGCCCCACAAAACTCATATGCGCCGACTCATCCTCCTCGTTTTCGACGTTGAACCGGGCCAGCCGGATCGCCGCGCAGCTCATATACGTTGCCGCCGCAAGCCAGATAAATCGCTCAATGAAACTGATTATGACAGGGTTAACATCCGTAAGCCCTGACAATTTGTGCTCAATAATCTTGAGCATCAAAAACGCCGGCGCCACGCCGAAACTGACTATATCGCACAAGCTGTCCAATTGTCCCCCGAAACTCGACGTGCTCTGGCTCATACGCGCCAGCCGTCCGTCCAGCATATCCGCCACCATCGCCAGCAGAATCATATAGCCCGACATCGCGAAATAAGGCACGACAAGTCGGTGGTATGCGAATTGTCCCGTTTCCGAAGTAATCGCCTGGCTGGCAAAAGTAATCGCGGCGAACCCGCACGCGCCGTTTATAATCGTAACTAATGAAGGCAAAATCGTGATGTATTTGAGCCGCTGCCTCCGCATCCGCCGCAGGAAACTTTCCTTCGACGCATCAGTCCTCCATCGCGCCGGTTTTTGAATGATTGGCTTGTTCGGCTCTGATTCGTTCATAACTTTATAATCGGCGTTAACCCCGCCTTTACTTTGTCTCCGGTTTTGACTAAGCACTTAACCCCATCGCGAGCCGGCACATAAACTTCCGTCCGCGAACCGAACTTTATCATACCAAATTTTTCGCCCGCTGCCAAGTTTTGCCCCGGATCCGCTTTACAGACGATTCGCCGGGCTATCGCTCCGCTTATCTGGCGGACAATCAGTTTATCATTGGGCGATTCAATTCTCGTCAGCCACAGGTCATTCGATTCGTTCACCTTACCTGCTTCTGGGTTTCTGGCGTCAAGAAATTGGCCTTCGCGATAGGTGATTTTCTCGACTTTTGCTCCGCAGGGGCTTCGATTGATATGCACGTCGAAAATATTCAGGAATATCCCGACCCGCATCGCCTTGCCGCCGATGAAGTTGGGTTCGTCAACTATCTTGATATCGGCTATTGTCCCGTCCGCAGGTGCAATCAGGATATCCTTATCTTCCGGCACAATCCTTTCCGGGTCGCGGAAAAACGATAACGTCCATATAAGGACGATGCCCAGCGCAATCTCGACGAATTGAATAATCCATTCAGGCGTCGTCGGATTTGCGCCGAAGTACAGCACAATCATAAACACAAGCAGCATCGCCGGATAAAACACCACCTGCGGCCAGCCATATCTCGTCAACGGTATCTTCATCGCCGATATACTATCAGAATACGCCGTTTTTGCCAGAAGATTGGCAAAATCGCCGAACCTCGGCGTTGCACCTTTCCATTCCCCAACCTTGACATTCTATTTTCGCCAAACTAAATTACAGACAAAGAGTGCTGTTTGAGTAATAATGAAAGGTTTACGGAGAAGCAAGGCGAAGGATCGTGGGAACAGAGGATTATTACGACGATTTTGTAGACACACCGGAAGATTACGGAGAAACGGGGCGGGATAGCTACTTCGATGAGGTGCAACAGAAGATTCGCGAGCTATATGAGGGGGACAAGCAAAGTGTTATACTGCTCCCCGTTAAGAAATACTACCATACTTTGCACCATTCCTTAACGGGGAGCAGTATAGAGGTTGTTAGGAATTGAATAGCCCTAAGGGGCTTAATTGCCGCAACATCATTGCCGGCAGGCACTTACGACTGCCGGCGTTTTTTCTAATTTATCGTGCAATAACTTAATCCTTGAAAACGTAGTAGGTTTTATGGTAAACTTATATTGAACAGGTAAACGGAGTTACTGACCGATTGCGGCCCATCATTACTGTCTCCACACATACCCAGTAAATGGGGTTTGCGTTCTTTTTTTGGGGTTAGAATGATGAAGAAGAGAAGATTAACTCAGGCCATCGTAGTTTTCGCACTTTTCTGTTTAGCAACCCCGCTTTATGCCGCTACTCCCTGGCTGCACACAGACGGCAATGTAATCAAAGACCCCTGCGGAAATACTGTCATTCTGAGAGGCATCGATTTGATTGATTTGGGTTTCCTTCAGGACTGGGAGGGCGGCGCAATCGCTATGGTTGACCGGCTGACGAATCAAAGCGACCCGTGCGGAAATTCTCCCGGTTGGTACCCCAGAGTTCTCAGAATTAACATTACCCCGCCTGATTCGGTGAGCGGCTGGCCTCATCCCTTCAACCCAAACAATACTGATTTATATAACCTTCTCAGGTCGGTTGTTGATTACTGTAAAACAAAAGACCTTTACGCAATCATCGACTGGCATTATGTTGACAATACTTACAGCCACGTTGCATCAACAAACCAATTCTGGACGTATATGGCGCCTAAGTTCGCCAACGACAGCCACGTTATCTTTGAGCTTTTCAACGAACCAATAAATAACACTTTCGGTTCTGATATTGCCAACTGGCAAAGTGTCAGAACAGATATGCAAAATTGGTTTAACCTCGTGCGTTCATACGCACCGAATAATCTTATCCTTGTAGCGGGGCCGAGCTGGTCCCAGACAATCGGGCCGGCAGCAACTTATCCCCTTACGGGAGACAACATCGCTATTGTTTCGCACATTTACCCCTGTCACTGGCTTAACGGGACACCTGGCAGTAACTGGTACACGACCAATATTAATACCTGCCTCACACGCTACCCCGTTTTTATGAGCGAATGGGGGTTCTGGAGTGATTCAACCGACACGATTGGTTACGGCTGTATTACTACCTACGGCCAGCCGCTCCAAAATTTTCGTGAGGCACGAAACATCAGCAACAGCGCCTGGGTTTCAAGTTATGACTGGTCGCCTACGATGTTTACTACCACGAGCTATAAGCTTCGCATCGGCGAATACGAAATGGGCGGTTTTGTGAAAGATACGCTTTACCTGATGAGAAACAACAACCAGCCCAGCAACGGAAACACTATACCGCCTGCGGCTCCGACAGGACTGACGGCAACACCCAGCACAGGAACCGTAACGCTTGACTGGAATGACAACACCGACAGCGATTTGTACGGCTACGATATTTATCGTTCGACAACACCGGGCGGCCAAATCAATCGGCTCAATCTTGTGCGTTCTAAAACCTCCGCTTACACCGACACAAACGTCGCTGGCACAAGGACCTATTACTACATTGTAACGGCGGTAGATACAAACTTTAACTCATCCGCCGATTCAATCGAGGTGTCGGCGACTGTTCCTGCCGACTCGACGCCTCCCGCAGTTCCTTCGGGCCTGTCCGCGACGGCAGGCGACGCAAATGTTTTGCTTGTCTGGAACAATAACAGTGAGATAGATTTCAACGGCTACAACGTATATCGTTCGACAACTTCCGGCGGCACTTACACAAAATTAAACAGCTCTTTATTGAGCAGTTCGGATTACACCGATAACAGTGTTACAAATGGCACAACCTATTATTACGTTGTTACGGCAGTAGATACCTCTTTGAACGAATCGGCGAACTCGAGCCAGGTTGCAGCCAAACCTCAAATCAACCCAATCGTTGGAATAATCGGCTCATGGGTAACCGGAACAACTCACGCGAAAGAATCGGGCTATAATCGCGCATTGGTATTTGTCGCACATGCAAAAAGCAGCAGCAGTTCATCCAGTTTGACCGCTGTCACCTATGGCGGACAAGCGATGGCAAAAATTACCGATAAGCTCACAGGGAGCGGCTCCAGCCGGGCATACGTTGCGGCGTTTATCCTCAACGACGCCAATATTACTGCGGCGACTACCACCACCTTCACTCCGACCTGGACTTCGGCGCCAGGCAGTATCACATACACAAGTGTATTCCTTCAGAATGTTAACCAGACGACTCCTGTAGGGGCTAAAGACAGTAACGGGGCAACAAGCGGCACTAAGGTATCAACTTCTGCACTTACCACGAGCAACGGCGATATGGTAATTGAAAATGCTGCCAGCTCCGTCATTGGCACATACACAATAACAACCGGCTGGACTGAAGACGTTGATCTTTCCGTGTCTGGTTACGATGGCATGGATGGACACAAACCTGCAACGGGCGCCAGTGAAACGCCGAGTATAACCCAAACGAGCGGCAACCATTCACTTATCGGCTTCGTAGTCAAGATGGCCCCCAATTTGCCTCCGGCTGCGCCGACCGGACTGTCGGCAGCGTCAAGCGTATTTATCTCGCTCAACTGGAACAACAATACTGAAATCGATCTGGCCGGTTACAATGTTTATCGTTCGACAACCTCCGGCAGCGGCTATGTCAAACTGGACAGTAATTTATTAACCAGTTCGGATTACACTGACACTAATGGTGTTAGTGGAACAACCTATTACTATGTCGTTACCGCAGTTGACACCGCCGGTCTTGAATCCGTTAATTCAAGCGAGGTTTCCGCTACGCCGATAAGTCCCGCGAGTGGAACCGGGTCAATACTCCGCGAATGGTGGAATGATATACCGGGACCCGATATAGAAGATCTGCTTTCAAACGTTAATTACCCCGACAATCCGAGCGGCAGAGAATTGGTTACGAAACTGGAAGGGCCTGTAAACTGGGACGACAATTACGGTTCTCGATTCTTAGGGTATCTAAACCCGGTAATCAGCGGCATCTACACGTTCTGGATTGCCAGTGACGATACGGGCTTCCTGCTTCTTAGCACAGACGATGACCCTGCTAACCTGTCATTGATTGCTTATACGGTGGACCCAACGGGCTGGCGAACATGGGATACATACTCTTCGCAGCAGTCGTCGCCAATTTCGCTGGTAGCCGGCCAGAAGTATTATTTTGAAGTTCTGCACAAAGAAGATACCGGCGACGACAACGTATCGATAGCGTGGGAGGGACCGGGGATAACTCAGCAGGTCATTGACGGGGTATATTTATCACCCTGCTCTCTGGAATTTGTGGACTTTGCGGGATTTGCCGGCCAGTGGGGTCAAATCGACTGCAATGCAGACAACAACTGGTGCAGCGGCGCCGATTTTGACCGCGACGGAACAGTTGATATAGAAGACCTGATATCATTTACTGACGGCTGGCTGGTGGGAAATAACCCTATATATTAAACAAATAGACACTCCATAGATTGCTAAAAAAAGGGCTGCGAGTTGTATATACGCAGCTCTTTTTTATTCAGCAACGCCTTGTAAATTTTATCTTAAAAAAACCGGAGACGAGGTCCCCCCCGTTGCACTGGGTATTACTCGGTCAGCAACCCCGTCTCCTTCGAAGAAGAGAGGAGAAGAGAAGGCGTTAATTTCTCACTTACTCCAATTAGAATATAAGTTGCTTTTCGGGGAAATCCAAATACGGGGAGCTGATTTTCGATTTATTATTTAATATTTTTGATTTTTGGGCTCGTTCGCCCGTATATAAAGCGGATAAAAGCAGAAAATCGCAAATATAAAACAAAAAAAAGACGCGGGATGGCTCAATCGGTGTTATTCTTTATAGCCGTGGGGTCTTTTTGCTCTTCAATGGCCTCTATTTTTCGGACCCTTCGCAGGTGTCTTCCGCCTGCGAAATCGGTGCCGAGCCAGACCTCGACCATTTTGCGAAGAAGAACCTCGCCCAAAAGCTCGCCGGAGACGCAAAGGACGTTGGCGTCGTTGTGATGACGCGAAATGCGTGCGCCAAGCTCATCGTAGCAGAGAGCGGCGCGGACGCCTTTGACTTTGTTGGCGCTGATGCTCATTCCGATACCGGTGCCGCAAGCGAGAATAGCCCTGTCGGCTCTTTTCTCAGCAACGGCTCTGGCCGCGAGATAGGCGGGGTCGGGATAATCAACGGGATTGCCGTCGACAGTCCCGACGTCAATGCACTCGTGACCAAGCTGAGTGATTATGGTCTTAATCAGTTCTTTTGCCTTGTAACCGCGATGGTCGCTTCCAACCGCTATTTTCATATAACCATCTCTTCAATTCTCTTTCTTATTGCCCTGTCAATCCGCTCGGCACAATTGTCGTAAACCGCTTGCGACTGCCCTATCGGGTCCGGGATATCGGCCCCGTCGTCAAGCAGCGAACACTTTTTCGCGGCCCCGGGGCACATTTCCACCACTGCTTCACGATGTCTCCGCGTCATCGCGAAAACAAAATCGCATTGCTCAATCAGATGCGTCGTCAAAGCCCTGCTTCTGTGGTCGCTGATGTCGATTCCCTTTGCCGCACAGGCCTCGACTGCCTCATCGCTGGCGGGAAACCCGACTATCCCAAGCGTGCCCGCAGATGTAACTGTATATCCTTTTTCTACGAGCCGGTCAATGGGGCATCCCAATTTTTCCGCAAGATGTTTTTTGAAAAGGCCTTCGGCCATAGGGCTTCTGCAACTGTTGCCCGTGCAGACAAACAGAATCGTAACCTGTGCCATTTCAAGGAGTTGCGATTCAGAATAGATGCCTTGTCTGAGCACTTCAATGCCCGTTTTGCTTATTTTGGCAACGGTGCTGCTTTTGGCATATTTACAGGGGCCGGCATCCAGCACCATATCAAGTTGTCCTGAGAATTGCTCAATGACCTGTTTTGCCTCAACAGCCGGCGACTGCCCGCTGAGATTCGCGCTCGGTGCGACAACCGGGCTTGTCGTCTGCGACAAGAGCATCGAGGCGATAACATTATCGGGACACCTGATACCGATTGAACTATCGCCGTAAAGATTGTCAAACACATCGCGTGAAAATTTTGCTTTTTGCTGCTCTATATCCTTTTCGTCAAGTCCAAACACTATTGTCAACGGTCCCGGCCAGGCGTTCTTAACAAGTTTTTTTGCCCGCAGACCCATTGTGGGGACATATCGCAAAACGTCAGAATCATTGGCGATATGAAGAGTATAGTATTTGTCCTCCGGTCGGCCTTTGAGGTTGCTGAGTTTGGTTAATGAATCATTGCTCACACGACAGCCAATGCCGTAAACGGTTTCGGTGGGAAACGCGACAAGCCCGCCGGCGTCTATTACTTTCGCCGCCTCTTTTATCGCCGCCGCGTCAACATTGCCGGCATCAAGTTTGATTACCTTCGTTTCCACCAAGGCCAAAATACACTAAAGCCGGCGCGGTCGCAAGAAAACTTGTAAAATAGCCCTACGGCCCTTTATTTAAAGGATTACCAAGGAAGCGGAATAGATTGTTGCCAGTTTGCGGCAAGCAACGCAAAATCCTTGAAGTCCACCGTTTTGTCATTGTTGAAATCAGGCCAGCCGACGAGATTTTGGTCCAGCCAATAGTCGCAGAATATTACGAGGTCATCGATGTCAACGGTTCTGTCGTCGTCGAGGTCGCCGACAAGCGTGATATAATAGCCTCTCAACGTTACGGTCGAGGCCGGCTTATTTTGCGGCATATAGTCATCGTTGTTTAGTCCGCCTGTGTTTGGGTTTGTATCCCAATTCCACCAGAAAGCGCCTTTCCACCAGGAATAGTTCCTACAGACGGACAAAAGTGCCATATAGCAATCATTTTGTTCATTGATGTCCAGCACAGACGATGAGCCTGGGCCATTCCAGGGTGTGATGTTTAAGCCATCGTAGCTGGCATAGCCGACTTCAGTAAACATTACATTCATATCGGGCCAGTTGGCATTTCGCCAGGACTGGATGGAATTTGCCTGGTTGGTCCAGGCGGTTTGAAGTTGGGCTTTAGTGGGATTGTTAATGTTTGTCAGCGCATAGTAAGCATCGATGCCAATGTAATCAACGGCGTTCCACCAGGTGATATTTGTTTCATCGCCGTGGTTGGCAGCATAGGTAATAGGGCCTGAGTAATGTGTTCGGACACTGTTCGCGATGGAACTCCACGAGCCGGCCCAGGAGGGGCCGTCGGTGCCAACCAGTTCGCAGCCGATACAAAACATCTCGCAGTTGTTTGCTGTGGCGAAGTCCGCCCAGTAGTCGATGAAGCTCTGATATGAGGTAAACCAGGCGGCTGATCCGGGGATTTGTCCTCGCCAGTGAGTCGAGTCGTTCGAAAGGTCAACCATCGGCTTGAGCATAACTCTCATACCGAGCTGGTGGCATCGGTTAACAGCGATCTGAACAGCGCATGGATCGGCGGAATACGAAGTTTTAATGGGGGCGATAGCAGTAGAATTGATGTTGTTCTGGAACCACCAGACACATATGGCAACCCAATTGCAGCCGACATTTTGTGCGTTGGCCAGCGACGTGTTGGAATTGATTGAATTGTAGTCCTCCCAACTCCAGCCGGTGTAGCTTATTCCCTTGAATTCGATGGCATTGCAGTTGCCTGTATGCAGAGAGACGATAACCACCGCTACGAAACAGAACCTAATGAACGTTTTTCCCATCTCATTTTTCTCCTCCGGTGTATAGATATGCTATCGACGGCCAGCCTCTGAATCGATGTAACGCATTAGTATATCGAGGTCGCTGATGTCGATAACGCCATCGGAATTTATATCGCCAAACAGATAACGGTCTGATGTTTCCATGCTCGCAATCAGGTTGTCGAGCAGCACGTCAACATCGAGGTCATCAACTACACCGTCGCCGTTGAGGTCGAACCAGAGTGCATCGTCTCTGACGGGCGCCTGCCCGACGTTCCAGGCGACCGCGTATGGCGGCGAGACCTGCGGCTGATTGACATCGTGCTCGTTACTGAACAAAACGACGATTTCGTAATCGGTGAAATTGCCGTCGGCCGGCGTATAAATGTGCTCGACGTTGTCGGTTCGGCTGTCGGAGTAATCGAGCAGGTAATTGTTATTGGGGTCGTTCGAATCAACAGCCCAAATCTCAAGCCGAAGGTCAGCGTCTTTTTGGGTATCGTGTTCAAAAGGATATACAAGAGAAAATTGTTTGTTCCAGGTTATAGTAGCGGTAATCATTTTCTCCGCGGGTTCTGTTATCCGAATTTTGTAGGTGTTTTCGGGTGTCTGGTCGAGGTTAAGTTTATTGAGGTCCCAGCCGGCTGTCGGGCAGTCACCGGGCAAATGCTGACCTGCCAGCAACTGGTTGCTCGCTGCGACGGCGTTGACCATTCCGGCTCCCTGCAGATAATCAAGAGGGACATCGTGGTCGTCATCTTTGGTCAGCAAACCTTTATGCCAATAAGGAAGTTTGGTCGCGGAATTGAGCAGGATTGATTTTACGACACAGTTACCACCATCGCGTGCCGTAACCTGCTGAAGATTTGGGTCTAAAGACGCCTGCTGGATGAGCAGGCCGGCGGTCCCGGCAACAATCGGCGTAGCGAAGCTCGACCATGTACCCGTCGGCTCATAAAGGTTCGGCTCGCCCGCTATGGCGGCAAGGCAGTTGCCGGGAGCGACGATATCCGGCTTGCAGCGACCATCGGGGGTCGGACCGATGCTGGAATATTCAGGATATACAAGTGCGAAACGCGAAAGGCCCGTGTTGACATCGTTGGATTCGACGGATTTCACTACGCCGACACCAATGACGTTGCCGCCCGCGCCGGGGAACAGAACAGGGTCGGAAGCGTTGGAGCCGTTGCCTATGCCAACAACAACCGTCAATCCATACTTCTGCGCCATCGCCTCGATGCCTCGCGTCCACCAGTCCTCGAACTGATAACCTATGTCGGCGGTGATAACGTTGGCGTCGGGAGCAGAGCAGGGAAATACATTGTTGACGAGGAAATTCCAGAACTCATACACATCGGCCTGAGCATCGGGCGCTACACCCTCGTAATAAAAATCACCAATTTGCTCATTGTATGCGTTGGGGTCCCGGCCTAACAGAATCGAGCATACGGCGGTCGAATGCGGTGAGATACCCGCCAGCTGAAGTTGCTGGTCGTGGAAAATATATTGTGTATCTTTGAAACAATTGTGGTCGCTTGCGGGCCGGTAGTCGTTTTGCGGCTCGCCATCGATATAGGTAATGCTTCGGCTGACAATGGCAAACTTTATGCCTGCGCCGGTAAGATTGGGGTCGATTTGCTTAAGCTGATATACCCCGGCGTAATTGAGTCCCTGCGGCTGAAAATCCCCGATGGCCGTGGACTTGGCCATCCCTATCGGGAGCTGCTCAGCAACGGCGACACTGCCCAATAGCAATAAGCCCAAAAACCCCACTATCAGGGCTGATAATCGAGCTTTTGTGGAAAACCAAATCACCATTTCCCCCCTGGGCTTGGCCATCCCTTTCGGGAACGGTCAACCGCCGAGTAACAAGTTAACAACACAAATACTACGTTCAAACAGCCGTTTCAGATTGCTCATTATACCATAAAATCCACTTATTTTCAATAATATACACCTTTACTGACGAGCGGTTCTGTTAGTTATAAATTATATTTCGGCATATAAGCGCATCTAAGCCACAAAATACACGGGTTTTTCAGCAAAAAGGACAATCATCGCTGAATACCCATCACGCGGCGATTGCCACAAGAAGGCAAAAATAAAAAGGCAAAATTGCGGTATCCCGGAGGGATGGTGTTCTTGCCGCCGGAGGAGGATTGCCGAAGCGGGCTCTACGCTTCGCTACGTGTGCGATTTAATGGCAGTGGGTAACAAAAATAACCGGCTGACCCTAGTCTTTAATAAACGATTTGCTCTGATTTTATGCTGCCAGTACGCTTATATCGTGCCTTTTAAACTGTATTATTCTAACAGCGTAGCAATACACCTCCTCATAATTTTTTATAAAAACTTTAAATGCCGCTGAGCCAGCTTTCACTAAATGACTTCAGGTCGTCGAGAAGGACAGAGCCGTTCTGGCTGAAGTCAAAACCGCTGCACCAGTTATTGGCCGGGCCGCAATTGGTGAGCTTCCACTGCTGGCCGAAATCGGCAAAATCCTTAAAGTCGCCTGCCCTGGGAAATTCAATCTCAATATAATCAACGTAGAACCAGCCCCAGTTATGCTGGATACGAACAGTGTTGGAGCCGGCATTCAGCGATATATTTCCGAACGCGAAACTGGACCAGGCGCTGTTGGTATTAGTGAAAACAGGCGACCATACCTCAGAGCCGTTGACAATGACCGTGTTTGTCTTGTCGTCCCAGCCGCTCGGTATCAGATATCTGATGGTCAAGGGGTAACTTCCCGCTTTGTTGCAAGTAACGCTAAAATTGATTCCCGTTCCGCCGCTGCCATTAAAGAGCATCGAACCGGTGCCGGAATAAGGGGGGAAGCTCGTGCTGAAGTTTGGCCCGTTGACCTCCCTTACGGCGTTTTCCGCTTCATAGCGAATAATCTTCGTCGGCAATGGGGTCCCGACCATTATATTAGCTTCCTGAGAATCGCTCCTTAGCCCGTTGTTATCGGTGGCTACAGCCCTGAGGACATAAGTTCCTACGGGCGCATTGGTCCAGGAAAAGCTGTAAGGCGCATTGGTATCTTCGCCCAGTTTAATGTCGTTCTCATAAAACTCCACTTTGGTAACAGCACCGCAGGGGTCACAGGCATCAGCGGAAATTGTGATATTGGCGCCGAAAGTAAATCCTGCGCCTTCGGCCGGCTGTGTAATCGATACAATGGGAGCGCCGCCCGTAACAGGATAGTGCTTCCAGTCGATTAGCTTATCAAGGGTAATAATATCTGCATCATGATAGACGGAGTTGAGAAAGCTTTGGTTTACGTCTTCAATAAAGCTGCCTGACCACACAGAAAACCAGCTCCACCATACCTTGTCGGCCCTGATTTTGTTCGGGTCAGGGACAATTCCCGATTCAGACAGCGCGACCAGCTTGACTCCCTCAAAATGACTCTGTGTATCCAGCCAATATCCAACCATGCTGGTGTTTGGGTCGCTTGGATAAATGTCCATCCCCACAATGTCAACATACGCATCGCCCGGATACCACGCCGGGTCGCCGACGGTATAGACCCAGATAAGGTTGTGTAAACCATGATAATTTACAAAGCGGTCATACATCAGCCGCCACAGCTCAATAAAAGGTCCAGGCCCTTTGGCGCCCCACCAGAACCATCCTCCGGACGCCTCGTGAAGAGGCCTCCAGAGCAAGGGCAGATTCGCGTCTTGAAACTTTTCTAATTGCACCGCGATTGCGTCGAGGTCGCGAAGCACAAGCTGATAATCCGCACCGCAGGGGTCGGCCAGAGCCGCCTGAATATCAAACGTGGTGGCATAGGTATAAAAGCCGCTCCACCATGGAGCGTTCTGATCATCGATTAAATCTGTGGGTGCGTTCCAGTGCCAGCTCGAACTTAGCATCCCGCCGCCTGAGTTGGCCCAGCTTATGTAACTTTCGACCGTGCCGGTCGGATCAGCGCCATGTTCTATGCGCGAAGGCGAGTAATCAATTAAATCAAGAACGCCGATGGCGGGCCATTTTCCGGTAACGGAGTAGATGTAATTCATTTCGCTCATATCCTGCTGGCCGGAAAGGACCTGCTGCCCATAATAATCCACCAGAAATGACATAAGAGATTTCGTCTCAGGTGTGGCATTGGGGTCAGTGAGTGTTTTGGGCGGCCGGATAAGTCCTGTCGTGCCGCTCATTATTAAGCTGCTGATGGCCAAACTGCTGCTGACCTGCAGAGCATAGACGGGTAACGGCGTAAAGGAAAAGAACGCTAAAAGCAATACCGCTCGGAAACGCTTCGTGAAAACATTGATAGAATACTTATTTAGCAACATCCTTCTTAACCTCAATCAGCATTTATCTGCTAAAGTTCTGTCAGCCATTCTTCCACGAACGTTTTCAGGTCGTCAATCTGGACATTGCCGTCGCGGTCTCTGTCCGCTCCGCTGCACCAGGCGTTTGACCGGGAGCAATTGGTTTTGCGCCACTGGGGAGCAAAAGTAGCGTAATCTTTGAAGCTATATAAATAGGGCGACAAATACAAGCCGTCGATTACCTGTTGAGTTGCTATGCCCGGTCCCTGCCAGGCGACCTCGACGTGGTCTCCACCGCTGCCTTGTTTATGCAGCACTTCGATGTAATACTTTTGGCCGGCGACGAGTGAAATCGGCGATGATGTTTGTGAAGTATATTTGGTCCACTCATATTGACCCGTCCAGCCCGGAGCATAGGCAATCTGGACGGCATGGCAGGGATCAGCGTCCGTGCTGAGTAATAACTGACTGGCGTCGTCGCTGGCAATCCAGAACGTGTAATTGCCGTTGGCCGGCGGATACACATACCCGCGAATTCGCGTTCCTTCATTATCCGCATCCGACCAGTAAACCGGCCCTTCAAATTTTGTAATCAGCTCTCTGCCGTTCGGATTGGAAGGATAGTTTACGTCGGAGGTCAAATCGCTGACCGACGAGCCGGAGATTCCGGTCCACCATTCACGAAGAATGAAGCCGGTGGCTTCGCCGCTGGTTACGCTGATACTGACCGCTGGCGAGATATTTATGCCGGTGTTGTTATCTGTTGCCCTGGCGGTCAGGTTATACCGGCCCATGGACGGGTTATGCCACATACAGGAGTATGGAGCGACAGTGGCTTCACCTATTTTTGTGTAACCCGCGAAAAACTCGACCTTGGTCACAAAGCCATCGCTGTCGGAGGCGTTTGCCGCAATAGCTATGTCGCTTCCTGAAGCGAATGAATCTCCGCTCAATGGTGTTGTGATGGAAATGTTTGGCAGCATATTGCTGCTGCCGCCCGGCTGGTTACTGTCTTTCATTGCATAAAGTTCGTCTTTCACAAAACCGCCCATCTCGCCTTCCCCGGTACGAAGCGTCCAATCCGTGTTAAACATAGGCGGCCCCCAGTCGTAACTGGCAACCCAGGCGGAGTTGCTGATTCCATATTGCTCGCGAAAGTCCATCAGCGGCTGGCCGTAGTTGGAAACCGTGCCGTTAAGCAGCGTCTCGGAGGTCGTGGTAAAACCCCACTCCGTCATAATTACGGGATAAACCGCGGCACAGGTAATAATCTGATTCTTATAATAATCCTGAGACCCGTAAATACTGAGCCAATGGGCGGGGTAGAGATGAGAAACATAAACGATGTTATTGCCGTCAATCGGATATGTAACCTGGGGGACAAGAGTCGAGGAGTAGTTCGGGCCGCCGACGAGAATAATATTGTCCTGGGCGTAGCTGCGCACGATGTCAACCCAGGTTTGCATATTGGCCCGGACGGTAAGCCATATGTCCGTATCCGAATTTCCTTCGTCATTCGGCTCATTGAACAGCTCGAACATTACGTGGGTGTCATTTGCGAATCTCGGCGCCATATAAGTCCAGAATGCGATTGTCGAAGCGACGTGGTCGCTGGTATGCGCGATATAATGCCAGTCGATAATGGCATACATATCTTTCGTGGCGCAGTAATTTACAACGGTTCTGAGAAGGTTGTATAAATCGGTGTTATTGGGATTGAAAGGATGTGGCCATCCGTTCACTGAATCAGGCGGGGTAATGTCGATTCTAACGACTCTCGGATACCAGCCGGGTGAATAGCTCTGGGTATCATTTTTGTTCGTTATCCTGTCAATCATAGCGGTTGCGCCGCCATACCAATCCTGGGTAACCCCCAAATCCATCATATCGATACCCCTGAGGACAACGACGTTGCCGTTGGGGTCTTTGATTTTATTGCCATCCACATGCAGATGGGGAGTGATGGCATAAAGCGGGGTTGCTAAGCAGAAAAGCGCAAAAACGATAGCGGCCCCTGTAAATCTTCTTTTCTTCATAACTCCAACACCCAAAAATCAAACCGGATTCAGATATGGCTTAAAAAGTATGCAAGACGACCATTGTATCGGGGGGTGTGCTGATGGTAGTTATAGGCACACTTCAACATTTGACTCCGGTTTTCACCTTATAACTAATAGTTTATTATAATTCGCCGGCCTAATCAAGTTAAAAACCAGGCAAGAGGGGTAATTTTGGGAAAAAAGGTGGTTGGATTACGCAAGAGAGGGATTTGCGATATCCAAACTACGATAAATCCGGCTGAATCGTGATTGCCAATTGCCAGATGATGGGTTATTATTACGGAATGCTGATTTTATTAAACGGGAAAGCAGTTGTGCGAAAGCTCAGTATATTGGCAATTTTGATAGCAGCGAGTTTGGCCTTGCCGACGGGGCGGGTTGCCCTTTGTGCGGAGACGCTGCGATTAGATGAGCAGGGTCAGTGGCAAAAAGCGGCGGACAACAATGACGAGCAGTACCTGCTGCGGGTAGCGGAAATAAAAAAGCTTGTTGATGCGGGTCAGCCGGACAAGGTCAAAAAAGCCGCGGAACAGCTTAAGAAGGATTTTCCTGGTGTTGCCGGCAAGGACTTCGGTTCATTTATGAAAGCCGAGGTGTATTTAGCTGGAGGCAAGCTGACCAAGGCGGTGAGGCAATACGACACTTTCCTGGATAAATACCCAACCAGTCCCCTGAAAGACGCCGCACTTAACCGGCAATTTGAAGTCGCAACGGAGTTTTTGGCGGGCCGCAAGAAGACAATTCTTATATTCAGGGTCAGCGCCTTCGACGATGGTGTAAAGATAATGGAAAAAATCAGCGACCGGACAGGCACCGCGGATATAGCGAAAAATGCCCTGCTGTCTGTTGCGCACAGTTACGAAAAACGCAAACAGTATAACGAAGCATACCTCAAGTGGTCGGAAATATCGATGCGATGGCCCACAGGCGAAATAGCCAAAGACGCGCTGCTGGCGATGGCGAGGACCAAATACGCGGCGTATCGCGGGTCGGCGTATGACGGGTCGAGCTTAATCAGCGCAAAGACCTATTATGAGAATTTCAAACTGCGTTATCCCGAAGAGGCGAAGAAGCTGCAAGTGGATGATATTTTATTACGGATTAGCGAGCAGTTGGCCGAGAAAAATCTGCTGATAGCCAAATATTACGAAAGGACCGGCAGCGCCGGGCCGGCCAATATGTATTATCAAATGGTCGCTGACGACTGGCCGAATACCAAAGCAGCCGAGACGGCGCGGCTTAAAGTGAATCAAAAATAGAGGACAGATGACTAAGAGCAGAGGACAGATGACTGAGGACAGAGGACAGATGGCTGATTATCTGCCTTCTACTTTCTGTCTTCTGTCTTCCGTTTCTTGTCTTCTGTTTCTTGTCGGCTGCGCGGGCTACAGCAATAAATCCCTGTACCCGAAGGATGTCGCGACCGTTTACGTGGAAATGTTTGACAACCAGAGTTTCAGACGCGGGATAGAATTCGAGCTTACCGACGCGCTGGCGAAACGCATAGAGGCGCAGACGCCCTACAAGATAGTTACGAACCGTGACAAAGCCGACACCGTAATAAGCGGGCAGATTGTGCAGGCCAAAGAGTCGGTTTTGACCACCGAACGCCAGATAGGCAGGGCGCTGGAGAAAAATATCGAGCTTCGGGCCGTGGTCAGTTGGAAGAACCTGCGGACCGGAGAGCTTTTAATTGATAATAAAACGGTAAGCGCGTCCGCCAGTTACTCGGAGTGGCAAAGCCAGAGTTTCGCTTATGGCTCGACACTTGCCGCGAACTCGCTGGCGGAGCGAATCGTGGAACTGATGAGGTCGGGCTGGTAATCGTGGATCTTCGCCGGCGCTCGGCGAAAAAATTTTAAGCGGCCAGGAATGAGTGAAAATAAAAACAAAAAACGCGGCAAAAATACGTTCGAGGGGAAAGGACTTCCCGGCAAAGGCCCGGTATCATATCGAAACAGTCCATTGAACCTGCTTTTGCTGGGTGTCCTGATATTCACAATAATGTTTGTGGTCCAGCAGTGGCAGCAGCGAGTTGACACGCTCAGGTATGACGAGTTTGTGACGCAGCTTCGCCAGGGGTACATTGAGAAAGTTGTGCTCAGCGATACCGATATCAGCGGTCAGTTCAATAAGGAAGGAATGGCCGGCAGGGGGCCAAAAGCCGCGAAGGACTTTGTCGTTACATACAGGTCGGGCGGCGTCCTTGATGACGACCTGAAAAAGCTGCTGGCCGAGCAGATTGAAAAAGGCGGCCTGAAGGTTGAGCAGGCGAAGGAACGCATCTGGCTGCAAAATCTGTTCTTTACGATGTTTCCGCTTATCCTTCTGGGCTTGTTTTTATATATGATGTTTGCGCGTAATCTTCGCGGCGGAGCGGGCGGGATGTTGATGTCGTTCGGCCGAAGCAAGCACCGGCTCCACGACAAAGATGGCGTCAAAATCACCTTTGCGGACGTCGCGGGGATAGACGAGGCCAAAGAAGAGGTAGCGGAGATAATCGAGTTTTTGAGAAATCCCAAAAAGTTCCAGCGTCTGGGAGGGCGGATACCGCGTGGAGTGTTGCTTGTAGGCCCTCCGGGCTGCGGTAAGACGCTGCTTGCCAAGGCGATAGCAGGCGAGGCGGACGTTCCGTTTTTCAATATTTCCGGCAGCGATTTTGTCGAGATGTTTGTCGGCGTCGGCGCATCGCGCGTGCGGGATTTGTTCAAGCAGGCCAAGGATAATTCGCCCTGCATAATATTTCTCGATGAGATTGACGCCGTGGGACGCAGACGCAGCGCGAGTTTTGCCGGCGGCGGACACGACGAGCGGGAACAAACCCTCAACGCTATTCTCGTTGAGATGGACGGGTTTGATACGGACGACCAGGTGATTGTGATGGCGGCCACGAACCGCTCGGACATACTGGATAGCGCATTGACCAGGCCTGGCCGGTTCGACAGACAGGTTGTAGTGCCTTTGCCTGACCTGAAGGGCCGGGCGGAGATATTGAGAGTCCACGCCAAGAAGGTCAAACTCGGTTCCGACGCGGTCCTCGAACGGCTGGCTCGCGGGACGCCGATGTTCAGCGGTGCGGATTTGGCGGCGATTATCAACGAGGCGGCCCTGGCTGCGACAATGGCTAACAAGGACTCTATCGAAATGACAGACCTCGAGGAAGCAAGAGACAAGGTGCGATGGGGACGCGCCAAGAAAAGCAGGGTCATCGACCAGATGGAACGCGGAATCACCGCATACCACGAGGCGGGCCATACGTTTGTGCAGTCAATATTGAAAGAGGCGGACCCGCTGCACAAAGTCAGTATCATTCCGAGGGGGCCGATGGGCGGGGCGACGTTTGCGCTGCCCGAAAAAGACCGCACGCTGTTTACGAAGAAATATTGCGGGGCGCTGTTGCAGGTCTGCTTCGGGGGCAGAATCGCCGAAGAAATGTTCTGCGAGGACATATCGAGCGGCGCACAATCAGACATACAGCAGGCGACCCGGATAGCCAAACAAATGGTGCTGACGTGGGGGATGAGCGACCGTCTTGGGCCGATTAGTTACGAGCCGGAGGCCGGACTTCAGGATGCGTATTATATGATGCCCGGCGAGAGGGAATATTCGGAGAAAACCGCGGAAACCATAGATATCGAGGTCAAGCGGATAACCGACGAGGCATACAACAAGGCCAAAGAGCTTATTGAGCATAACCGGGACAGAGTCGAACAGATAGCCAAGGCGCTTCTCAAGTATGAGACGCTCGATGCGGACGATGTGAAGATTATTCTGGCGGGCGGAACTCTCGATAAGCCGACGGTTGCGGATTTGCTGGCGGCCGAGCAGGCGAAGGACAAGAAATCCGCCGAAGAAAAGAAATAAACGGCGGGCGTTTCGATATTTTATAATCCTTCGATACGGATATGAGGATTAGAATCACCAGCATACTATCGCTGTTTTTGCTGATGACGACTTGTGCAGTCGCCGCCGAGGCCCCGCAGCGGCAAAAAATCAATGTTGTTACCTTCTGGGCCGAACAACAATTCGACGCGGTTTCACCTGCCGGCAAAAGCGCAATTGCCATACACTTTGAATTGGAAAAGGACTGGCATTTCTACGCCTCCGCAGATACGGCCCCGGCCATCAATATGAATCTCAAACTCGAACCCAATGAGCAGGGGACAAAAGTCCTGTTGTTTGGCAAACCGATATTCCCAAAACCCGTCTGGATTTATGATGATGCGCTTAATAAGAAAATCGACATCATAGGGGGCAGCTTTGCGGTATATCTGCCTTTTACCGTGGCGGAATCGGCTGGCGAGAAAACGGTCGTTGTTGATATCGTGATTAGCGGTGCGGTCTGCTCGAACACTCAGTGCCGCGTTCCTGATTTCGGCAGCGTAAAAGTTGAAGTAAAAATTAAGCCGGGGGATGTGTCTGCTCAGCCGAAGTTTACTCTTCCCGAACCACATAAATCGCCGGCTTTAACGGGCCAGTGGGCGGATTATTCAGTTTGGGCGGCGCTTGTTTTGGCGTTTGTTGCGGGACTGTCACTAAATATTATGCCCTGCGTCTGGCCTGTATTGCCAATAATCGTAATGCGATTAGTTGAACAGGCAAAACAGGGCAAAAGCAAATCGGTTACGATGGGGCTTGCGTTTTGCACGGGCGTTCTGCTTTTCTTCGCGTGCCTGGCCGGGGCGAATATCGTTTTGAAACTCGTTTACAACACCACCCTTCAGTGGGGCGACCAGTTCCGCAATCCTGCGTTTGTCGCCGGGATGGCGATGCTGATGGTGGTGCTGGCGTTATTTATGTTCGGCCTGTTTACAATTACTGTCCCCTCGTCAATATCAGGCAGGAGTGGTTCTGGAAAAGGATTTGGCGGTGCGGTTGGTATGGGATTTTTGGCGGCGATACTCAGCACGCCGTGCAGTTTCGCGATATTGGCGGCGGCATTCGCCTGGGCGCAGGCGCAGCCGCTCGGTCTGGCGACGCTGGCGATAATGGTAATCGGAATCGGGATGGCCACACCATTCGCGATATTAACCGCGATGCCTGCGTTATTGAGCAAGACGCCAAGGCCCGGGCGCTGGATGGAATTATTCAAGCAGACCATCGGATTTGTCCTGCTTGTTATCGCGGTCAAACTTATTGCCGCTCTTCCCGCCGACAGGCGTATGAACGTACTGTACTTCGCGGTAGCCCTCGGGTTCTGCGTCTGGATGTGGGGCGGCTGGGTCAGTTACGCTGCGCCTGCCTCACGAAGATGGGCTGTCAGGGTAATCGCGGTTGCGCTGGCGGTCGCGGCGGGATTTGTGCTTTTGCCCGCGCCGAAGCCGTCGCTTATCGACTGGCAGAAATATGATTCGGCTGTGATAAAGCAGGCGCAGAATGCGAACAAACCCGTGCTTATGGACTTTACTGCTGACTGGTGCCTGAACTGTGTGGTGGTTGATAAAAAAGTTTACGCCCGCAAAGACATCGCGGACCTGATAAAACAAAAAGGCGTGCTGGCGATTAAGGCCGATACTACCGTCAGCGATTATCCGGCGACAATTGCCCTTAAAGAAATTTACAACGAGCCGGGTGTGCCGGTGAGCATATTACTTGTGCCGGGACAGGATGAACCGCAGCGCTGGCGAGGCCTGTCATTCGGCGATGAGTTGAAATTGGCCCTTGAGCAATTAAAGAATCAATAGCCCTTCCTATGGCGAAAAAACCAGCCATAAAATTCAAAGTCGATACAAAAGAAACTGCTCGGCGTGTCGGCAAAATACTTCCAATTCTCAAAAAGCGTTACCCCGGCGCATCGGTAGCGTTACGATTCGGCAATCCTCTCGAATTGCTCATAGCGACTATACTCTCGGCCCAGTGCACGGATAAGCGGGTGAATATGATTACGCCCGCCTTGTTCGCCAAATATAAATCCTCGCAGGATTGGACTAAAGCAAAGCTTGAAACAATCGAAAATGATATACGAAGCGCCGGCTTTTACCATAATAAGGCGGTTAATATCCAGGGTGCCTGCCGGACGATAATCGATAAGTTTGCCGGCCGCGTGCCGGAAACGATGGATGAGCTTGTTACGCTGCCGGGGGTGGGCAGAAAGACCGCTAATTGCGTTTTGGCAAACGCCTTTGGTCAGCCGGCGATAATGTGCGATACCCACGTCATTCGGCTCAGTCGCCGACTGCAATTATCGCAAAACAGCGACCCTGTTAAGCTTGAGTTTGATTTGGCCGAAATAATTCCTAAGAAGGACTGGACGATATTCAGTCACACGGTTATTTTGCACGGGCGAAATACCTGCCAGGCGAGAAAACCGGATTGCGGCAGTTGTGCGATATCGAAGTATTGTCCTTCGGCGAATAACCCGGCCCTGTGGTGAAATCGGGGCAGTATAGCCGATATACGAAATATGATTTTGAAGGAGACCCGCTCGTGATGCCCAATTTAACAAGCCAGCCGGTTGAGGACCTTTGGCGTATATTTCGGATAATGTCTGAGTTTGTAGATGGCTTTCAGGAGCTGTCCACGGTGGGGCCGGCCGTGTCGATTTTCGGCTCCGCGAGGTTTGACCGTGAGCATCGGTATTATAAGCTGGCACAGGAAACCGCCCACGAAATCGCCAAGGCAGGTTTTACCATCATAACCGGCGGAGGCGGCGGAATTATGGAGGCGGTTAACAAAGGAGCCGCTGAGGCAGGGGGCAAGAGTGTCGGATTGAATATCGAGCTGCCAAACGAGCAGATTCCAAACAAATATCAGAATATCTCGCTGCATTTCAGATACTTTTTTGTTCGCAAGGTAATGTTCCTTAAATATGCCCATGGCTTCGTTGTTCTCCCCGGCGGTTATGGCACACTGGACGAATTTTTCGAAGCTGTGGTACTGATTCAGACGCTGCGGCAGGCGTCCTTCCCTGTAATACTGATAGGCAGCGACTACTGGAAAGGCCTGCTCGACTGGCTGCGAGACAAAGTGCTCGCCGAAAAGTGCATTCACCCGAAGGACCTGGACGTATTTTCCGTCAGCGATGACCCGCAGGAAGTGGCTAAAATCATAGTGAAGTTCAAGGAAAGCGCTGCTCCTGGCGGCCTGCAACTGCCCGGCGGCATGAACGTGAAAAAGGGATAATCGCGTCATTCCCCCGCGGCTTGTGGGATTTGTTTTGTCGTTTCGGCAAGATGCTTTAGCAGGTAATCTTTTTCCGGGCCGCCTAAGTGCTCCCAGGGTAAAATTTCATCGGTTGAGAATTGTTTTTGCGCAACTGTATCGAGATTCATACCGTGTTTTTGAAACGCATCTTCCCAGATTGCCGGGTTAAATGTCTCGCTCCACAAATCGAACTTTGCGCCGTTGCGCCAGGCGTATTCAATTATCTCCGCTAATCGCCTGTCGCCTCGCCCGATTGCTGATTCGAGGACCGACTGGTTTATCTGGTGGAATTTGAACTGAAGATATTTAGCGTTGATTTTTCTTTTCTCGGAGATGATTGTGTTTTTGGCGTTTTCGAAGTATTCTCGCGGCTGCTGCGCAAGCCAGCCGAAGGGCGTATGCGGTTTGGGAACAAGCCAGCTCACCGCGACGTTGACCGACGCGGTTTTGCCGTCGAAATCCCTGCGCAGTTTTGCCAGTTTGTCCGCGAGGTGAACGATTTGCTTAATGTCATCCTCGGTCTCGCCGGGCAGGCCCGTCATAAAGTATAGTTTGATTTTCTGCCAGCCCGCCTGATATGCCGCTGAGACGGCAGCGAAAAGGTCCTCGTTTTTCAACGGCTTATTGATGATTTGTCTCAGCCGTTCGGATGCCGCCTCGACCGCGATGGTCAGGCCCGATTTACGCACCTCGTTTGCAAGCGTGGGCAATAGTTTCAACTGCTGGTCAACCCGTAAACTGGGCAGCGACAGGCCGACGTATTTATCCGTGAAATAACTGTGCAGCAGGTCAATCAGCTTTTCGATGTCGGGATAATCGGCGGTTGATAAGCTCAATAAGCTGATTGTGTCAAAGCCCGTCGCCTTGTATGCGGATTTGGCTATCTCGAAGATTTTGTCGATGCTGCGATAACGAATCGGTCTTCTGCAAAAACTCGCTTGGCAAAACCTGCATCGGCCGGGGCAGCCCCGCATAATCTCGATACTGACCCGCTCGTGAATCGCCTCGGCGAAAGGCACAATTGGCTTTGTCGGAACAGCCGCGTTGTCGAGGTCGTCAACGATTGCGTTTTTGAACCGCGTCGGCAGGTTTTCTTTTACAGCGGCAAACGATTTTATTTTGTCACCATCGTATTCGAATTTGTAAAGGGAAGGGACGTAAGCCCAGTCGAATTTTTCCGCGGCGGAAAGCAGTATGGCTTTTTTCGATACGCCGGCTTTTTTGAGGTCGATAATCAATCGAGCCAAATCAGGAACGGCGTTTTCCGCCTCGCCTATAACGAACAGGTCGATGAATGGCGCAATCGGCTCGCAGCAGTTCGCCATACCGCCGCCCGCGATAATAATCGGGTTGGCTTCACTTCGATTTTCACTGCGGATAGCCAAACCCGCCAAATCCAGCATATTCAGCACGTTGGTATAGCACAATTCGTTGGTCAAACTGAAGCCGATTATGTCGAAGGAGCTTATTGCGGCCCTGGATTCGAGCGAAAAAAGCGGGATACCCTTTTCCCGCAGGATTTGCTCGGCGTCTAACCACGGCGCGAAAACACGTTCCGCGGCCACGTCGTCCATTTTGTTGAGGACCTCGTAAACTACCGCCATACCCGTATAGCTCATCCCTATCTCGTAAGTATCGGGGAAACACAACGCGACGGTTAATGCGCAATCGACGAGGTTCTTTTTGACTTGGTTGATTTCGCCGCCTATGTATCTGCTCGGCCTGCGGACAAAGGGCAGGAATTCGCGGTCGATTCGCTCGGTCAGTATTGTCGGTTCTTTTCTTTTCACCCGCACATTATAACGGATAAGCAGCGGATAGCGTATAGCGTTTAGCGGATAGTTCAATTGTGGATTTTGGGATGAGGATTCCGCCGGAGGCGGGGAAAACCTCATTTTTAAGCTGAAAACGTAACTTGTCCCTCATTTGGACGCTAAAAAGCTAACTTGCCCCCGGTTTTTTAGAAAAAACCCTCATTATTGCACTGGAAACGGTACTTGCCCCTACTTGCCCCTTGTTGCCCCACCTTTTTGTGTGTGTCGAATGGAGGGCAAGTTCATTTTTGAGCTTAAAATGGGTCCCCTGTACTATGCCCCCGGCCAAAGACATGCTGGGGCGGGCAAGTTAGCAGCACTCCCCCGATAGCCAGACCAAAGTAGCAGCAGTCGAGGACAGGCGGGGATCTTCGCTGCGCTACGAGAGGGCAAGTTGCCCAAGTTAACGTTTTTTAACCACAGATTCCACAGATGAACACTGATTTACTTTAGACGCAGATTTCCGAAACGGGCTCTACGCTTCGCTTCGTGTCGCTGGTTACGCTGAATTTTTAGCCACAGAGAGCAGAACAGTCATCTTTGTGTTCTTGGCGGAGGCAATGCTCCAAACGTTGTTTGTGTGCTTGCCGCCCGCCTTCATCCACGAGGGCTTATTGCCCTTCTATAAAGCTGACTGCTTAGACCCTGATTACGCGGGTTTTAGGTTATGATGCGAATCTGGTTTCTGGGCATCAAACAATTGTGCCTAACGTTAATTACGCCCACCACCTCGATTATCATGGCCTCGGTCATCAGATTTTTCGGGGTGCTTTTTAAAGTGTTCCTCAAAGTTTCTCCGATGGCCGCCGCGATAATGGTCAAAGTGGCTATGCACAAGTTCGATGTCCACGGTCCAAAACGGGGCAATCCAAACATGATTTGGCGCATAGTAACCCTCGATATACCATCCTCTGCCCGGGTCGTCATAAGGAACACCCTCTTGCACTGGTACAGACGGAGGCCCAGAGCTTACTCGTACCTCACGCGGTGATTCTACTATACATCCTGCAAAACACAATGCCGTCAAAATACCCAACAAGCTCGCAATCATTTTCATTTTTTCTTTTCCTTTTTCCTTTAGGAATCTTCATGATAATAGGCAATGGAAAGTAATCTACTGTGGTGCTCCCCGTTAAACAACAAAAAAGTCAGGGGATTTTTGACAACTAAGACGCAAGGGAGAAGGTTTTTAGACGCTGGTTTCGCTGTTTTTTTAGCCACAGAGCAAAAGAGACCACAGAGTAATTTTAACCACAGATTAGCACGGATAGACACGGATTAACACTGCTTTTGCTCGGCTTGCGTTCTGCGGCGAGGTCTTTTTCCCGAAGTACACTTCTTCAAAAGACCATCGTCTTGTCCGCGAAGGCCTTTGGCCTTCATTCTTTAGCCAAGCAAAAGACACAGATTAACAAATTGACGATTGGCGATTGTCGAATGTCGATTGTAGGATGCGGAAAACGCCGCCCCCGCAGTTTTGCTTCGCTCCGCTTCGCATAACTAAGCGCGGGGGTCTCCGCTACGCTACGAGATTTTTAAGAGAAAAAGCTTGTTTTTGATTTTGGTTTGGAGATATACTGTCACTTTATGGCCGGAAGAGATTCACACCTTTGCCCGTCA
>PMZJ01000025.1 GCA_003170415.1 Phycisphaerales bacterium
ATATAGCATAAGGTATATTTGACTATAGAAGGTATGCCATTTGTTGCCCAATAAATGTCTATTATTGACTTTTTACAGAATTGATATTTATGATTTTTAATGCTAAAATAGAGTCAGATTTGTCCCAGCCAGGTGCTTGAAACAAACCGCTTTAGTTATCCGCTTGATCTATTGACTGGGATTTCCCATTTACACTCTTAAACAACATAATTTTTTCCTTACAACATCAATAATCTTGCCAAAATCGCCCTGAACGGTCAAGAAATCTCTTTTCCAAGGCAGTTTTGCCGAGTTAATATGCTGGACCTCGTTATATTCGTAAATCAGTGGCTTGGAGGCGACTGTTCGGCTGATCCCCATTGTGCTGATTTCAATGGCGATTTGAATGTTGATTCTACTGATTTTGCATTGATGAGTCAGGAATGGAAGATTAATTAGAACCTATCCCAAAACCCCCATTATTGGCGTTTTCAACGCAATAAATGGCGTTTTTTGAGGTTTTGGTATGACTTGAAAAACAGGACAATCCTGGATATCCTAATGTATTGTGATACAATAAACGGGGGAAGGTCACATAAATATCGATTCTATAAAAGTCAATAATAGACATCTGCCGGGCAACAGATGACATATCTTCTATAGTCAAATATGTTATAATACATGATGCCACGCCTTAAAGCAGAGCATCGCCTGTATTTCGAGGAAAATAAGATGAAGCAGGTCACAATTTTCATCATATCGGGGTTGTTTATTTCATTAAATTTGTCGATTCAAGCCGCCCCTATTGCTGTTACTTATAACATTAAAACCGATACGGGCCAAACACCTATCAGCAAATACATATACGGCACAAACTTTTACATGGACACGGATTACACCATTCAAAGAATCGGCGGAAACCGCTGCACCGCCTATAACTGGGAAAACAACTGGTCCAATGCCGGCAGCGACTATTATTTTGAAAACGACACGATGTGGGATTCATCGAATCCCCCGGTACCCGGCCTGGGCTATACTAAACTCATCGACCAGTCTAATTCAATTAACCAGGACTCTATAGTAACCCTGCAATTGGCAGGTTACGTCTCAGCGCCAATCTCTGGGATGGATTTGAATAGCCAACCGGCCCCATCGCAGTATTTTTATCCCGTTCAATTCGCCAAAGGCGCTCCATTCTGCAGTCCGCCGAACAATCCAAACACTTCCGATGGCGTTGTTTATATGGATGAATTCGTGAATTTTCTCGTTTGGAAATATGGTTATGCAGGCACTCCGACCGGAGTCAAATTCTACTCTTTGGATAATGAGGTTGACATTTGGAATGCAACTCATTACGAAGTTCATCCGGCACATCCCTTATGCCAGGAAATTAGAGACAAAGGCGTTGCTTGTGCGGCAGCAGTCAAAAATGTTGACCCCAATGCCCAAATAACGGGACCTGTCCTTTGCGTGTTCACGGGGTTCCTAAATCTGTGCGGTGCATCCGACTGGTCAAGCGTGTCAGCAGGCCGACCTTGGTTCATAAGTTATTATCTTGATGAAATGAAAAAGGCGTCGGATGCCAATGGAAGAAGGCTCCTCGATGTTCTTGATGTTCACTGGTATCCCCCGGAGGATGACGGCAACGGCCATGGTATTTGTACCGACGGTCTTAACGATGCGCGACTGTTTAACGCAAGAATGCAGGCGCCGAGAACCCTTTGGGACCAAGATTATGTTTATCCAAATACGACATATCCTAATGGCGGTTCAAGCTGGGTAAACCAATCGTATTGGGCGCAATTTTTGCCAATTCTCACAAGATTTAAATCTGACATACAGACTTACTTTCCGGACACCAATATAGCAATCTCGGAATATACCTGGGGCCCTTCTACGCAATGGGCAACCGGTATTACCACAGCCGATTTTCTGGGCATTTGCGGCAAGTATGGCGTATATATGACTAATTACTGGGGAAGTGGCGGCTATATTGACACAGCGGTACAAATGTACAGGAATTACGACGGTCTCCATTCGACTTTCGGTGATACCAACGTTCCTGCGACTATGTCAGATAAAGTGAACAGCTCTATTTACGCCTCTGTATTCGCAAGCAATGCCAATGAGCTTCATCTTATGGTTATCAATAAAAACCAGACCAGCGATATTACCGGGACATTCAATATCAACAGTCCGCAAAACTTCTTGGCCGGCAGGGTCTGGAAATTCGATAACACCAGTTCAACCATTTCGGAAACCACCGCAATCAACACCATCACAAATAACTCGTTCACTTATATCATCCCTGCGATGACTGTTTGCCATATTGTGCTTCGGGTAACCCCGCTAAACGTTTCCATAACTTCGCCTCTCGACGGCGATAGATTTATATCGGGAGACGACATTGTCATTGAGGCAAATGCTTCCGCTGTTAACGGCTTCGTAACAAAAGTGGAATTCTTTCAAGGTTCGACAAAACTGGGTGAAGATACAGAACCGCCGTATTCTTACACGTGGAACGATGTCAACTTGGGCCGATACAGTTTGACCGCACGGGCTACGGATAATAATAACGGGACAACTACCTCAACAGCAGTAAATATCAATGTTGTCAGCGGCGACGCCACCGGCTTCATTTTAAGAGAATGGTGGACCGAAATTTCCGGAACAGCTGTTAGTAATCTGACCTCGGATATAAATTACCCGACTAACCCGAATGGGCGAGCATTGCTTACGTCATTCGAAGGACCTACCAACTGGGCGGATAATTACGGAACGCGTATTCGCGGGTATCTGTACCCACCTGCAAACGGCAATTATACGTTCTGGATTGCCAGCGATGACAACGGTCAGTTATGGCTCAGCACCGATGACGACCCTTGCCACGCTGTCCAGATTGCGTATGTGGCAAACTGGACGAATTCTCGCGTATGGAACACAGAAACTAATCAGCAGTCGTCGCCCAAACCGCTGCTGGCGGGGCATAAGTATTACATAGAGGCCTTGCAGAAGGAAGGCGGCGGCGGCGACAATATAGCGGTTGCCTGGCAGGGGCCAGGTATAACGCAGCAGGTAATTGACGGGGCATATCTGTCGCCCTATTTGTATAATTTCAAGGATTACGCGACTTTTGCTCCCCAGTGGTTAAAAACCAACTGCTCCCGGTCAAACGCCTGGTGCAGCGGCGCCGATCGCGACCGCGACGGTAACGTCCAGATTGATGATTTGGCGGCGTTTGCCGACTGGTGGCTCTATGACAGTGAATAAGATAGCATATGCAAATTGAATCTGAATAAAAGGGCCGCAAATTATTCTGCGGCCCTTTTTTACTTCTTAAAATTTCAAATTCTCAGTCTCCGTGTTTTTAACGTAAGTTTTTAAAGGTGCCGGGGGGTATACCAAAAATCCGTTTGAATACTCTGGAAAAATTGAAAGGATCGCTGAAACCGAATTCCCGCGCCACTTCCTTTACCGATGAATCTGATGATTGAAGTCGCTGTGCCGCGAGATTCATTTTCATTTGCATCAGATATTGATATGGGCTTTGGTTGTCGAATCTTTTGAAGAGTCTGCAAAGATAAGCATTAGCTATATTACATTCTTCGGCAATCATATCGAGGCTTCGTATCGAAAGGCAATTCTTCTGTATGATTTCCCTGGATTTTTGATAGGTATAAAAAGCAGCAGACTTTCGTGTATTTTCAATTATAGAAGTTTCGGCGATTTTAAAAATGAGTTGCTGCAAAATGGCCGTGCATAAAAGGGGAGTATAAGAACTGCCATTTTGCCCATTTTTTATGAGATCTTCAAAAATTCTTATTATCGCATCAGGCGCAGATACCTGAACAGCGCTTCCCAAAGCAGGACGGAATTTTCGCAGCATTTTTAAAGCTTCGGACCCGGTAAAATCGACGAAATATTTGACCAGAGGAAATTCAGTTTCATTTGTAATTATATGAGCTATACCCGGGCCGTAAGAAAATACTTTTCCGGCAAAAAGTGTATTTTTTTTATCATCAAAAACAACTGCGCCTCTTCCACTTGCCACAAATTCAATGGAATAAAAAGGGAAATTAGAACGATCGATTCGATACCCTGGCTGACAATGTTCCCGGCCGCCGCATACGACCTTAAGTTTTTGATTTTTTTGAGATTGGGTATTTAGATAAAAACGATTTGCCTCCATGACCTGGTTGGAAAAAAAATCCGGCTCTCTTTTATCAACAGGAACCATAAATAATCCATAAAAGTCAATAATAGACATCTAGTGGGCAACAATTGGCATATACTGTAATCATATTTGTATTATACTAAATATGATGAGAAAATCAAGAGTCAATAAGATACAGGTATTAATTCCCGATTCTAAAGTCATTTATTGAGCGGGATAAAAGAGAGGATAATAATGGCAAAGAAGAACAATTCGGCAGCGGTCTCATGTATGAAAGAGGACGATTTAATTGTCATTACAGGGGCCGGTGGATTTATCGCCGGGGCATTAGCGAGATATTTCCGCAAACAGGGCTTTACCCGCATCCGCGCGATAGACAAAAAGCCGCTGCCGCAATGGTACCAGCAAATCGAAGGCGTAGAATGCCTCTGCATGGACCTGAGTAATGAGGGAAATTGCCGCAGGGCCTGCCAGGATGCCGTCGAAGTTTACAATCTTGCTGCGGACATGGGTGGAATGGGATTCATAGAGCGATACAGGATAGAATGCCTGCGAAGCATATTAATCAATACACATATGATAGAGTCAGCTTACAGGGCCGGCGCCCGGAGGTATTTCTTCTCATCTTCAGCCTGCGCTTATAACATCGAGTTGCAGAAAGATAAAAATTCCCGCGCATTAAAAGAATCCGATGCTTACCCGGCAATGGCTGAGCGGGGATATGGATGGGAGAAACTTATGTCTGAGATGTTCTGCCAGGAGTATTATGCGGAAAGAGGATTAGAGACGCATATCGCGAGATTCCATAACGTTTATGGTCCATACGGAACATGGGCCGGTGGACGTGAAAAGGCCCCCGCTGCAATTTGCCGTAAAGTCATTGAGGCTAAAAATGAAAATTCCGACGAAATCGTTATATGGGGCGACGGGAATCAGACACGCAGCTTTATGTATATCGATGATTGCGTTAAAGGCATCGATATGATTATGCACTGCGATAAACTTATAGCTACTCCAGTCAATCTCGGGTCAGACCGACTTGTTTCAATTAATGACCTGGTTTCAATAGTTGTAGGCATCGGCGGTATCACATTGAAACGCAAATATGATTTGAATGCCCCAAAGGGTGTTGCCGGGCGAAACAGCGACAACACATTCATTCAAAAGGTTCTCGGCTGGCAGCCGAATACTCCGCTTGAGGAAGGTTTAAAGAATACTTACGAGTGGATTGAGCAGCAATACAAGGACCGCAAAGCCGGCAAACAAACGGTAAATTGAAAGATATGACGAAAAATAATCGACTTATTGAAGATGTAATTGGAAAACTTCCATATCGACTTGCTCTTGCAGGCGGATGGATTGACCAGCCTTTTGTCTCAATGCATAATCCCTCGCCTCCCGGTTCGATGGTAGTTGTCAGCGTCGAGCCGCAATTCAGGTTTATAGAGCGGGCCGGCATTTGCAGCAGCACACGTAAGATCGCTCTTAAATTGTGGAAAGATGGTCTGCTGTTGGGGAATCCTGAAGAGCTTGTTCAAAAACTTTATATGGAGGAGAATAAAGGTAAAGCCGAGCCATCGGGTTCTCAGGATATGATTGGCATAATCCATCCCGGAATTAATAGACTGGATTATGATTTCACTTATCGTAAAGGTGTTTTTCCACGCTATATCGAATCATGTAATGATCCCCAAATAGCCGGATGGCTTGAAAAAGTAATTCATATTCTGCCGGTAGCCCCCAGGCCGGAAGGATACAATCCGTTGGAAACAAAAAACCTGTCTCCTGAATGGATTTCACGTCTCGGAAAGTCAGGCAGGAATTGTTATGAGGCTATTATTGCCAAAGATGTCGATGCGCTGGGAGCATCGATGAATGAATGTATGTCTTGTTGGGAAAAAATTTTGCCGGGCACGGTTCGTCATCATAAATTAAATGAGGATTTGCTTCCTTTGCTCGAATATTATCGTTCAAGCTACCCCGGCGCTATGTATTCAGGCTGCGGGGGCGGTTATTTATTTGTCGCATCCCAAAAACCTGTCCCCGGCGCTTTCAATATCAAAGTGAGAATCAAACAATCATGAATAAAGAAAGGAAGGATGTTGTTGTATGCGGAGGATTTGATGATATTCGTTCCTCGGATATTCGTTTTTTGCATAAAGCATCGAACTTCGGCCTTCTAAACGTATTGTTATGGAACGACGAATTAATAAAATCGAAAACCGGAAATAATCCCAGATTCCCGCAAAATGAGCGGCTATATTTTCTACAGGCAGTCCGCTATGTTCATAAAGTTTTTATTATAAAATCACTCGATGAAATATTTTCTTTAATTAAATACTTAAACTCCTGCATCTGGATTGTTCAACAACAAGAAGATAATCCGGCAATAAGAACATTTTGTAAAACAGCAAAAATAGAATATCTCATTCTTGAAAAAACCGGTCTTAAAGATTTTCCAGATTTAGGCCTGATGAAATCAGATAATCCCTCCAGAAAAAAGGTGCTTGTCACCGGCTGCTTTGACTGGTTTCATTCCGGTCATGTCCGTTTTTTTGAGGAAGTATCCCAGTTAGGCAATTTGTATGTTGTTGTGGGCAATGATGCGAATGTTAAAGCCTTAAAAGGATCAGGGCACCCGATGTTTTCACAAGACGAACGCCGGTATATGACAGAATCTATCAGATATGTTACACAGGCTCTTATTTCAACAGGACAGGGATGGCTGGATGCGGAACCTGAATTGAAAATGCTAAAACCTGAATTTTATGCTGTGAATGAAGATGGGGACGGACCCGAAAAGCGAAATTATTGTCAGCAAAACGGGATTAAATATGTTGTTCTAAAGCGTCTGCCTAAAGAAGGTCTTCCGATAAGGCAAAGCACAATAATGCGTGGTTTTTAAAAATTTAATATTTTATTTTGGAAAACTAATATGAAAAAGACTTTCAAAAGATTTTGCAAATATATCAGACTTAAAAATGCCCCGGAACTTATTGAAGAATATAAAATACTTCATTCTATGGGGGCAGGTTGGCCTGAAATTACAGAAGGGATGAAGCAAGTCGGCATCATTGATATGGAAATTTATATCTCGGGAACAAATCTATTTATGATTATGGATACCAAGGCGGACTTCGATCATGAAAAAGCAATGGCTCAATTAGCGAAATTGCCAAGACAGGCCGAATGGGAAACATTTGTTTCAAAATATCAAGAAACAAATCACGATGCGACGGCTGGTGAAAAATGGCGAGTGCTTGAACGAATATACAAAATGGACAAAAACACGAATATAACCCTGAAGACGGCTACATTGAACAGATAAACAGTATTTAAGGCAGGACGCCGGCGGAAGTGACTGTTGAGAGCAAATAAAATTAGAACGGTTTGTAAAAAAAAAATAAAAAAACATGTCCCATACCCATGATTAATACAGTCTTTATATATAATGGGGATTTGTATGAAGATTTCCAGACGTGAAGTTATGCGGATATTGGCCGGGGCCTTACCAGCAGCTTTTTTATCTTCTTGCGGCCATTCTCAGCAGCAGACCAAAAAACCAATTGCCCAGGAGCCTAATAAGCCCGCACCTGTGCCCGCTCCTAAAATTAAAATACCTCCCGCACCGACCCATATACCTGCTCCTCCTGGTTTCGGCATAGCAAAAGGACCATTTGAACTAACGTGGGAATCTCTTTCGGCTTACCAGGTCCCTGACTGGTATCGTGACGCGAAATTCGGAATCTGGGCGCATTGGGGCCCGCAATGTCAGCCGGAAATGGGGGACTGGTATGCCCAGCAGATGTATTATGAGGATAATCAAATTTACAGATTCCATTGTAAAAAATACGGTCATCCTTCCAAATTCGGCTTCAAAGATGTTATCAACGAATGGAAGGCTGAAAACTGGGACCCCAAATCGCTTATCGAATTTTATAAAAAAGCGGGAGCCAGATATTTCTGTGCCCTGGCCAATCACCATGATAATCTCGATTTATGGGATTCTACATATCAGCCATGGAACAGCGTCGCTATCGGCCCTAAGAAAAATATTATAGCAGGCTGGGAAAAGGCAGTCCGTGACGCGGGTCTTCGTTTCGCGGTTTCTGTTCATGCCGCCCGAACATGGGACTGGTTCCAGCCCGCCCAGGGGTGGGATAGAAAGGGTGAATTTGCCGGTATTCCTTATGACGGCCTTTTAACAAAAGCCGATGGCAAAGGTAAATGGTGGGATGGCCTCGATCCCCAGGACCTGTATGCTCAGTATCATCGCAGAGGCACATATAAATATACGCTGGAAGGACAGCCGCCTCTTGATAAGGGATATATTGAAAAATTCTATAATCGCACGATTGACCTCATAAGCAAATATAATCCGGACCTGCTTTACTTCGATGATACAATTTTGCCGATTTATCCGACAAGCGATATTGGTCTTAAAATTGCCGCATATTTTTATAATACAAACCTGGCAAAAAATGGAAAACTCGATGCTGTTTTAACCGGCAAAATACTAAAACCCGAACATCGCAAAGCCATATTATATGATGTCGAAAGAGGAGTTACTGAAGGCGCCGAGACGCTGCCCTGGCAAACAGATACCTGTATCGGCTCATGGCATTATGACCGCAGGATTTACAACGGGCGTGCATATAAAACCCCAAAACAGGTCATCCAGATGCTCATCGATATTGTCAGCAAAAACGGAAACCTGATGCTCAGTGTACCAGTCCGCGGCGATGGAACCATTGATGAGTTGGAAGTAAAAGTTGTTGAGGGGATTGGCCAGTGGTTATCTGCAAATGGAGAAGGAATTTATGCGTCCCGCCCGTGGAAGGTTTACGGTGAAGGTCCCGCTACAATAAATAAAACGGGAAAAGGCGCGACATCAGATGTAAAAAGATATACTGCCGAAGACATTCGCTTCACTACAAATGGAGATATCTTATACGCATTTGCCATGGCCTGGCCCGAAAACGGAAAAACTGTAATTAAATCTCTGGCAAAAGGAAACGAAAACATGCCTGGAGAAATCGGGAAAATAGAAATGCTCGGAGCCGGTGGTCCTTTGACTTTTGACCGAAATGACCAGGGTCTTACAGTAAATCTTCCCCAAACCAAACCAAATGAATTTGCTTATACATTAAAAATTTCGCCCAAACAGGAAAAAGCGTGAGATTTAACCATGAGTTTTTTAGGAGATATTAAATGAAAGTCAGTCGGATAATTTTAATGACATCAATTTTGTCCATTCTTTTGTCACTGAATTTATCATGCGAGCAAAGCAATAAAATAAGCTCGCAACAAATTCAAATATTTTTTGAAACGAATTCAACAGCCAGGCAGGTTTTAAATTTCAATAAGGACTGGAAATTCTCAAGAGGCGACATGGATGAAGCAGAAGCTGTAACTTTTAATGATTCGAACTGGCAGCCGGTGCGATTGCCGCACGATTGGGCAATAACCGGACCATTTAATGAAAAAGTTGAGGGCTCTACGGGCAAACTGCCGTGGGCGGGCGTCGGCTGGTATCGCAAAATATTTACTCTCGATAAAGCTGATAAAGGCAAACGAGTTTATTTCGATTTCGATGGCGTAATGGCATTTCCGAAAGTTTATGTAAACGGCCAGTTGGCAGGGAAATGGGATTATGGTTATATGTCATTTAGAGTCGATGCCACGCCATTTGTTAAATTCGGCGAGAAAAATATCATAGCCGTAAAGGCCGATACCCGTAAACACTACTCACGCTGGTATCCCGGCGCTGGCATTTACCGAAAAGTTGTGATGACGATAGCAGAGCCGGTGCATGTCGCTCACTGGGGAACTTATATTACTACACCGAAAGTCGCCGATGAATCCGCGACCATTAATGTTTGCACAACTGTTGAAAATCACAATAAATCGAATTCAAAAATAGCTTTAGATGTTGCCTTAATTGACCCCGATGGAAAAATCATCGCCATACTGACAAATGATGGTAAAATCCCTGGCAATAGTTCAAAAGATATTAATCAAGTGTTTATAATTCCAAATCCGCAGCGGTGGGATATCACAAGCCCGAAACTTTACACAGCAAAAACAATCGTCCGTATGGGTGATAAGATTGTCGATAATGACGCAACAACATTCGGCATACGTGAATTCAAATTTACCGCCAATGATGGTTTTCATCTTAATGGCAGGCGAGTCCAGATTCAGGGCGTTTGCCTGCATCACGACCAGGGCGCTTTAGGAGCAGCATTCAATACCCGTGCAATGGAAAGACAACTTGAGATTATGCGCGATATGGGTGTAAACGCTATAAGAACAAGTCATAACCCGCCCGCGCCTGAAGTGCTTGAGCTTTGCGATAAGATGGGCTTTATTGTCTGGGATGAGGTTTTTGATAAATGGGACAGGACTGCCGACAGAGTTGACGATAAACCTCCTTTTGTGGAATATGGCGAAAAGCAGGTGAAAAATTTTGTTTTGCGTGACCGCAACCATCCCTGCGTTGTCGTCTGGTCAATCGGCAACGAAATTCCCAGGGATAAACAGGGACTCAATCCCGAACGTGTAAAAATGATGGCCGACTATTTCCGTAAATACGACCTGACAAGACCCGTCAGTATGACATCTAATGATGACAAGGATGCTTCAAAACATAATTACGACGGCCTCGATATAGGCGGCTTTAATTACCACCGCAGCTATGGGACCTATCATAAAATGTTTCCGGATAGACCGGTTATTTACAGCGAATCCGCTTCAGCCGTCAGCTCAAGAGGCTATTACGACCTCCCGCTGCAAAAGAATAAATCGGAATTAACAAAAAATGTATATCAGGTCAGCTCTTATGACCGAACCTCCAGATGGTGCGATATACCGGATGTTGAATTCAATTTTCTGGATAATGATAAATTTGTCAGCGGAGAATTTGTCTGGACGGGATTCGATTATCTCGGCGAGCCTGAACCTTTCATGAAAGAGTCAAGAAGCTCGTATTTCGGCATTGTGGATTTGACAGGCATTCCCAAAGACCGCTACTATTTATATCGCAGCCGCTGGGCGCCTGATAAAACAACCGTTCACATTCTGCCACACTGGAACTGGCCCGACCGAATCGGGCAAAATGTCCCCGTTTATGTTTACACCAATGGAGACACCGCCGAACTTTTCCTTAATGGTCAGTCTCAAGGCAAAAAATCAAAAGCAAAAGAGGCCGGGCCTGGTTATTATGGTGTGATAGACAAATACCGTATTTGCTTCAACGACGTAAATTATGAACCCGGAGAGCTTAAGGCGGTTGCCTATAAAGACGGAAAAGAAATTGGTCAGGCCATAATGAAGACAGCTGGCGAACCTGCGTTGCTTCGAATGACGCCTGACAGAAAGGAACTTGCCGCGACAGGCGATGACCTTTGCTATCTATTAATCGAAGCGGTCGATGCCAACGGCACGTTATGTCCTTTGGCGGATAACCTGGTTAAGTTCAAAATCGAAGGCCCTGCCGAAATCGCAGGCGCCGATAACGGCAATCCTCGTTCATTTGAACTGTTCCATGACGCCGAACATAAATTGTTCTATGGCAAAGAAACTTTAATTATCCGTTCCGCAGAAGGACAGGGCGGAATTATAAAAATTATTGCCGAAAGTGACGGCTTGATGCTGGCGGAAGTTACTGTTCAAAGCAAATAAAAAAGAGGTATAAGAGAAAGGATTTCAAAACAATGACAGATTCGCAGAAAAAGATACTTGCAAGCTTATCAATAATCCTCGCGTCTCTGGTGATTGTTCCATGTTTTTTTGACACAGCGGCCCAGGCGGAAGCTCCTGTTTCGATTGCCGGGCCTGGGCCGGTAGATGTGAACGGGGAAATAGCCGCAGCGAATGGCCCGATTGCATATGCCACGCAACAGGTGATTTCCAAAAACGATTCCGAGTCCGTTATTGCTGAAAAAGCGGCAAAGGTTCTGCCACGCCCCAATCAGTCGGACTGGATGCGGCGGGAGTGGACCTTTTTCCTTCATTACGGCGTGAACGCATTCAGAGGCGTTGAGTGGGGTAATGGTCGTGAAGATCCCTCGCAGTTCAATCCTTCAGCGTTTGACGCAAACCAATGGGTCAGCGCGATGAAAGATGCCGGAGGCAAAATGATTGTGCTCGTTTGCAAGCACCACGATGGATTGTGTCTGTGGCCTACCCGCTACACTTCGCATTCGGTCGCATCGAGTACATGGCTTGGCGGCAAAGGCGATGTTGTCCGAGCTGTTGCCGACGCCGCCCGAAAGCATGGTCTTAAGCTGGGTGTTTATCTTTCACCAGCCGACCTTTACCAACTGAAGACAAATCCGAAAAATCCTGCCGGTTACTATGGCAACGACAGCAACAGTATCCTTTCTGTTATTCCCACTGATCCCGCTGATTTAAAGAGCAATCCAGCTTTGGGCCGCACACCACCGGCCGGTTTCGCGAGTTACAAATATGTGGTGGACGACTACAATCGCTATTTTCTCAACCAGCTTTACGAATTGCTGACCGAGTATGGCCCCATTCAAGAAGTCTGGTTTGACGGTGCGAACCCGGATCCAAGTGTCAAAGAGACCTACAATTATAACGCGTGGTTTGACCTGATCCGCCACTTGCAGCCCGGGGCGATCATTTTCGGCAAAGGGCCGGATGGGCGCTGGGTGGGCAATGAGGGTGGCGTCGGGCGCACCACGGAATGGAGCGTCATTCCTCTGCTTGTTCCGCCCGAAAAGTCCAATTGGCCCGATCTACAGGAAGGGGACATCGGTAGCCGCGCCAAACTCAAGCCCGGTTCGTATCTCTGGTGGTATCCGGCGGAAACCAATGTCACCATTCTCGCCAACGGCCAATGGTTTTGGGGGCATAGGAAGCATCCCAGAAGCCTGCCGCAGTTGGTGGACATTTATTACACGTCCATCGGTCGCAACGGAAACCTCATTTTGAACCTGTCTCCAGATACGCGTGGTCTGGTTCCGGATGAGCAGCTTGAAGCCTTGAGCCGGATGGCACAGGTGATTAAGGATACATTCGCCAAAGACCTTGCTGTTGGCGGCAAAATAACGGCCGACAATTCCAATGCCACCAACAGCCCGTCGCTGGCGCTCGACGGAAACCTCGACACCTGGTGGGAAGCCGCACCGGGACATACCACCGCCACCTTGACGTTGACGCTGCCGGCATCGGTCACGTTCGATGTCGTTTCTTTGCAGGAAGCGGTGGATCATCGCGGTCAAAGAATTGAATCCTTTGTCATCGAAGCCTTGAATGGGGCGGCGTGGGTTGCGGCGGGAAAAATAGCGTCAGACGAACTGACAACCGTCGGGCACAAACGGCTGATACGGCTGAAGTCGCCCGTGACCACCAGCCAGGTACGCATTCGCATTACCGGTTCACGCCTGGAACCGACGCTGGCAGAAATCGGACTCTTCAAGCAATCCGTTTACGGCCAGTCTCCCGTCATTTCAGATCGTGACACCAACGGCCAAGTGACGGTTAGCAACACCGGCGGTTTAAATATGGTTTATACTGTTGATGGTAACACGCCGACGGCCAATTCTGCAGCTTACAGTTCACCGATCTCTCTGCCGTTGACCGGCACCGTGCAGGCTGCCTGCGTCATGCCAAACGGCCAGCTTGGCATCGTGACTTCAAAAACTTTCGCCGGCCTGCCGCAAACCGGTTGGAAAGTCGTCACCGTGGACAGCCAGGAAACAGCCGGAGGCGACAACGCCGCCGCCAATGCGATTGACGGCAACTCGTCCACGTTCTGGCACACCCGCTGGAATGAGGATATGAAGCTGCCTCATTTCATCACGATTGACATGGGAACTTCACATCGGATTGCCGGCTTCACCTATCTGCCGCGCCAGGACGGGAACCTCAATGGCACCGCCGAAAATTACCGTTTTGAAACCAGCATGGATGGAGTCACCTGGACGACTAATGTCGCTTCGGGCACGTTCGCCAACATTCGGAACAACCCGTCGCTCCAGCAAGTCAGCTTCGCACCCGTCAACGCCCGATTCTTCCGCTTCACGGCCTTGCAGGAAATCAACAAAAACGGCTGGACGAGCGCTGCCGAGATATCTGTGTTGTCAGCCACCGGTCTTTAGGACAATATCAGGTTCTAACAGAGGACGCATATTGTCTGAAATCAGCAAAAGTGGCTCAGTTTTTGGCAACCTGAATTAAGGGTGACAGATGAATATCATATTTTATTTTAAAGGATTGGAAAATGAGCAAGAAAAATGATGTCTTGCTATGGTGTTTATTAGTGTTTTTTATTGTGTCACTGTCAGCCGCATCTTCACCCCAGGCACCTGCAACCCGTATGATCACCGCCGATGTCGGAGTCGAGAAGGGACCGTTGAACCAAATGTTTAATTTATGTGTAGGTGCAGGCCGGGCCAACGAGGGCCTGCGGGCCGACTGGCAGCAACAGCTTGCCTACGTGCACCGTGAATGCGGTTTTCGATATCTGCGCTTCCATGGACTGCTCTGTGATGATATGGGGGTTTATAGTGAGGATAAAAACGGACAACCAGTCTATAACTGGCAATACATCGATGAGCTTTTTGACTTCATGCTGAGTACCGGCGTAAAGCCCTTTGTTGAGATTGGCTTTATGCCTTCGGCGCTTGCAAGCGGACCAAATACTATTTTCTGGTGGAAGGGAAATGTCACACCGCCAAAGGATTATGCAAAGTGGGAAAATTTGATTAAGGCTTTGGTCATGCATTGGAAAGAACGCTACGGCGAAAATGAAGTTGCAACCTGGTATTTTGAAGTATGGAATGAGCCGAATCTTGATGGCTTCTGGATCGGCGACAAGAAGGGGAAAACTGATGAAGAGTTTTCTAAATATGCCAAGCAGGAGTATTTCAAACTTTATGCTTCGACGGCCAAAGCAATCAAAGCTGTCTCCTCCCGTTTTCGTGTGGGCGGGCCGGCCACGGCCGGATGTGCGTGGGTACCGGAAACAATCGATTTATGTGTAAAAAACAATGTGCCTATCGATTTTATTTCGACCCATCATTACTGTGTTAATTCGGGCTTTCTCGACGAAACCGGGACATCAGGAACCATTTTTTCACAGGATCCCAATGCCATGTCCGGACGTGTGCATGATGTTCGCCGGCAGATTGCTGAATCCAACGACCCCAACCTCGAATTGCATTTTACCGAATGGAGCGCTTCGTATACCCCGAGCGATCCGATTCACGATAGCTATCACAGCGCTGCGTTTATTTTAAACAGCCTGCGGCGTTCCGGCAGTGCGCCGCAGTCTATGTCATATTGGGTTTTCACTGACATCTTTGAAGAAGCGGGACCTCGTACAACACCGTTTCACGGCGGTTTTGGTCTCATCAATTATCAGGGAATCAATAAACCCGCTTTCTATGCCTATCAGTTTTTAAACCGGCTTGGGGCAATCGAACTTAAAAGTAACGATGAAGCATCATGGATCAGCAAGGATGACAAAGGCGGGGTACAGGCTTTGTTCTGGGATTTCACGATAACACATCCTGGTGAAAAAGTGCTCAACCAGGATTTCTATAAACGTGACCTGCCTCCCAAAAAGGCGATGCAGACTGCCCTGCGCATCAGTGGGCTGAAATCCGGCCGCTATGCCGCAACTCTCTATAAGGTCGGCTATCGGGTCAACGATGCCTATGCCACCTACTGCGATCTCGGCTCCCCCTCCCAGTTGACCAGGGCGCAAGTCGCCTTCATTAAGGATAAAAACGATGGCTCACCGCTTGATAGAAAGGTTGTTATCGTCGGTGATGACGGCGTCTTCGCCAGCGACTATGAGGTGCGTGAAAACGACCTATGCCTGGTGTCGCTTTCGCCGTTATAAGACTAAAAAGAAGCGCCCCCCCAAAAAAACTGTGCCAGTTATAATTAGAGTGCCGGCATGATAGAACGCAAAAAGAAGGAGATAAACGATGCGTGGCACAAAGCAAAAGATTAAATGGCAAAGAACAGATGAAGGACTGATTTTGAAAATGCCCGCCGATGGAAATGAAATTGCAAACGTATTTAAATTAACAATCTAAAAGTAACTTAAATAGCAATGGCCGGCATTTCTGTTGCAAATCTGTTGCAAGTACCTTTCCAGATTTAAGGAATAGAAAATTATTTAGATGTAAATCAGTCGGAATAAATGGGTTACAAATGGGCCCGGAAGGGATCGAACCTTCGACCAATGGATTATGAGTCCACTGCTCTACCGCTGAGCTACGAGCCCCTTATGTAACTCTAACCGCTTCAAGCATAACCACTTCCACCTGTGACTGTCAATGCTGAAAATGTATCTTGATGTCTGTTTTGGTGTCAGTCATCCACTCGGACCGTCGTAATATTATTTAGAATTTTGTCAGCCGAAGCAGGGTCATCTGGACGAACGGCCGGATAATACTTCTGTGTGGTCGGGATATCAGCATGTCCGGCAAGCTGTTGCATAACCTCCTATGAAAAATTCTACCACGCTTTTTGTTTACTCTTGTTAAATATAAGTATGTGAGTGCACTATTAGTTGCTAAAATGGCAAAATATGCAGCAGCGTGGAAAATTGAAAATTCTGTTTCTTTGCACCGGCAACTCCTGTCGGAGCCAGATGGCCGAGGGCTGGGCGAAAAAGTTTAAAAGCGATTTGATTGAGCCGTATTCGGCTGGTATCGAGCCGCACGGTCTTGACCCGATTGCCGTCAAGGTTATGGCTGAGGTCGGCGTTGATATATCGAATAATCGTTCAAAACACCTCGACTATTTCAAAGGCGTAAATTTTGATTTTGTTATCACCGTCTGTGACCACGCCCACGAACACTGCCCCATTTTCCCCGGAAAAACCAGAATTCTTCACTTCGGTTTTGATGACCCGCCCCGACTGGCAAAACAGGCCGCGACCGAGCAGGAAGTATTGGGCATTTATCGCAGAGTGCGTGATGAAATAAAGGCATTTGTAAAGCAATTACCAGATAACCTGGTGAAATGATACGGAAGCCAATCCGGCTTTTATATGCTCAACATTTTTTCTGAGCGCATTCGCTTAAAAACGATATAATCCTGCTCCTGCTGATTTTCGTTTCTGCAAATATCCAGCATTCGATGGTTTTCATAAAGCCACGATTCCGCCCCGGGGCTTTTACGCATATCGAAGACAAATCTGATATTGACGCTGATGTCTCTCAGTGGTTCAATGCCGGGTTCGCTGGATGCAAACTCCATAATCTCATCGATGTCTTCTATTACAACGCCTGTATAATACTGTTGGTGTTCCCAGCGGTGCGACACAATCAGTATGCAGCTTAGATTACTGAACGCGGAAGGCCGACCAAGCAGCAAAATGCCCGGGTCTATGACGGGTATATATAAGCCGTTAAATTCTATAATGCCTCTTATATGAGTGGGCTTCTCATAATCGAGTTTTATAAGCTCCCTGCAGCCCAGACAATGCAGGTTCAATTTTCGTGCCTTGGTTTCGTGAGCAAGCAGAAAGGTCGTAAACCAGTAATATTTGCGTTGGCTGCTCTCTTCGACTTGCTGTGGCTCTTTTGTCATCGTTACCATTTGTTCACTCCTTAAACATCGATTTATATCAAAAACACAACATTGTGTTTCACTTCTTCGCTGGGGTGCCCTATTACGTCCTGGCCACGCACCCAGCGGTCACATCAACATCCTCCATTACTACGTCCCCAGATTAATGAAGGGGTGTCAGTGTTTTATTAAGTTTCTGTTAGGAATTGGTTAATCGCCATCAATATGTGTATGCCCGAAGTATTCAGGAGAGGAAGCAAATCAATTTGACGTTCATTATGGAGCCGCAAATTTAATTCTTTTCTAATCGATGCCTAATCGCACATCAACAAAGCCGCATTAGAATTTTCCTCCAAATCACAGAGTTGCATTTCAAGTATGGTAATTAGAAAAAAATGAATGTCGAAACTAAAGCCGGCATCGCGACCAGGCGGAAGGTGCAAAAAACGAACCCCAAATTTTGTATAAGATTTTGGATCTTGGCAACCATTCCCATCTGCGAGATGCCGGTTTTTTTGTATGTGACCCGGACCTGGAGGTTCGGACTATGAATAAGGGTTTTATTAGGTAAGGAGCGGTTTTATGAAGGAATCACATGTAACGGCAAAACGGGACAGAGTTTCAAAACGAAAACGAATTATTATGCAGCAGCCGGGGTTCACTTTGGTGGAGTTGCTTGTCGTGATAGCCATCATTGCCTTGTTGATGGGGATATTGCTGCCAAGCTTAAACAAGGCAAGACAAACGGCATACTGCGCCAAAACGGGCGGTAATATGCATAACGTTGGGATTGCGATGGAAACATTCACAAATGATTTCGGAACTTATCCGCCCTCGTATCTGTATCCGAAAGACGCGACTGTAGATGACGTTAAATCAATCATGTGCGATGAGGACCCAAGCCGTCCGTTTGGCTATCTGCACTGGTCGTGGTTTCTGTTTGAAAGCGGCCGTGTGGATGCAAGCGCGTTTACCTGCCCTGCGGTAAAAAGCGGCGGATGTCCTCGCACCAATCCGGGCAGAAAATTGTCTGATTGGGAAAACCAACAGGTGGACCAGACCGGCAGCAACGGCCCAAATCCCTCGCTTCAGGACAAGCAGGCGCCTCGAATGGCATTTACCGCCAACGCGGCAGTTATACCGAGGAATAAGTTCGCCTGCGATGACATAACCCATCAATACCCAAGACATAACCGGCTGGTTCAACCCACGGAAATTCAACGCCCTGCCGAGGTAATCCTATTAACCGAGTTTAACGAGAATTGGCAGACCATTGAAGGAGTGGACGAAATCTCCAGTGCACTGGTAAGTAAAAGCCACAGACCTATTCTGCCTTTTACGCATAGTGCCGCCGGTTATGCCGGCTACGCCATATATACCGATGCAGGCACCCGTTTTGAATATGGAACGGGATACAATACCGCGAATGTCTCCTGGGGGCTTAAGTCCTGGGCGGATATTTCAAACCCGGGTAACCATTATGTTGACGGAGAGTCAGGTCAACAACTCAACGCCGTAGGCAGACATCATCCCGGAAGCTGGAGAGCCACTACCGATAAAGGAGCTAATCAGGATATGGGCGGCACCACGATGTTCCTTTATTGTGACGGACATACCGAGAGAAAAACAATTCTTGAGACGGTTCAAAAACTCGAATGGGGCAAAAAATTCTACAGCGTAACGGGCGACCAGATGGTCCTTTATTGATAGCGGATGATATTTCGGTGGCCGCATAATAAATTAACAAAAAACTGAATTTATTGAGAATAAAAAAGAGTGAAGGAGAAAGGAGAAGGAAAGGTAAAAAAGCAGAACTGGCGACGGATGAGGGTATTGAATACTGTAACAAAAATTTAATTTATGTAGATAACTTGATAACTTTAGGTGTTTGTAGGAGGATAAAATGAGCATCAGAAAAACGTTTTTGGCGGCGATGGCTTTGTGCTGTATGCTGCCTGTCTCACTTTTTGCCGTCACATACGGCCACGGAAACCAGGTTAATATCTCAGGCGCGACTTTGTTCGCGAGTTTCTTTTCAGCGCCCGCGGGAACTAATGACTACTTGGGCGTTGACCAGGGACTGAATTATATGGACAGTACCGGAGCACAACTTTACACCGACGGAGATTTCTTCCGTGGTTATGACCCGTATAATTACAACCTCCCTGACCAATTGGCGTTCAGCGATTGGACTTCAACCGATGCAAATAACCGCTGGGTAGTGCAGAGCCGCGGCGTCGGCAGCGGTAACGGCCTCAAAGAGCTCGACCTGTTCTATAACAGCGCCCCTCCAGGCCCAAATAACCCGAATTTTGTACTCCCAAATGACAAATCATACATCAATCGCACACAATGGGGTTACTCCGGCGGATTGATGGGCCCCGGTAATCCGGCCAACCCGGGTGGATGCGTCGTAGTTCCGCCAAGAATTGATATGGCAGTTATGGATGTTCCGCCAAGGTGGTTTGTGATAGCTGGCGCTGCTGCAAACGCTAACTGGCAGGCACATCCGCTGGATGCTGCCGATGGATATGGCCAAAACCCTATTAAATCATGGGACACCGGCCAGAGTAATCAATTGAAAACCCTGACCAACCTCAATTTGAACGATCCTCCTGACGCACTGACCATAGTCGGTACACAGGTGGCCTGGGTTGCAAGCGCGTTTATTGCCAACCAGGGAACCGGTTTGAAAAACGTTACTCAGAATGATATGCAGTATCTGTTTATGACCGGTCGTATGCCAGGCGGCGAAAACCTTTATGCCTGCACACGTGACTCCGGCTCAGGCACTCGTAACGGAGTGATGAACTCTCTTGGTTTGGACCCGAGCTGGGGCAGAGGCGACAATATGGGCACCAAGAACTCAAGCGGTAACATCTCTTATGTCGGACCGCTCCATCAGCCAACCAACCTTGACGGCACAAGCGTTATGGCAAATAACGTTACGAACCAGCGTCTGTCAATAGGATACGTCGGCCTTACCACGGCTAACGGGCAAACCGGCGCGTCCAACTCGGCTTACCAAATACTTAATCTCAAAAAGACCGGCGGTACGCAGTATGTCAGACCTTCAACCACCGACACCGTGGACAACGCTGATATTAATACCGGCTGGCAAATCGGCGGAAACGAAACCTTCGCGACAGTCGGCAGCCCTGACCCAAATGCTGCCTTCGTGATGCCTTACAACAGGTATGCACGCGACTATCTCTGGAACATCAGCAAGAGCATAGCTGAGTTTATTGCCCCCACTACAAGTGACGATCAGAATAATATGCCCGGTCAGTACATGGCCAGGAACTGGTCGCTGGCTGCCGCTCTCCAGGCACTTCCGCAGGACAGCGCACCAAGCGTTTTTGTTACGAATCCGAATTACAACGCAAACGTAAACGCCTATTACAAGTTAAACGGTCCGACTACACCGGCCTGGGTCGATGGTCCGGGTAAAGTCCCGACACGACTTACTGGCGTAACCTATAGTGATGGTGTAACCGGCTCGAACTCGTACTACCTTGCTTCGGACGGAACTCATCTTGTCTACGGCGGAAATTTGAATCCCCGTAATCAGATTATGGGCGACTTCGATGGTGACGGAAAGCGCGACATCGGTGACATTCACGATATGATGGTTGCGTTCTCCAATCCTCGCGGTTTCGAGACAGCCAGCGGTGGAACAGGCGTCTGCCCGGAAATCATCGGCGACTTCACCGCTGACGGCAACTTCACAACCGATGATATTCGGTACTTTGCCGATGGTCTGGCAGTGGTTGACCCGGTCAGCAAACAGGTCAATCGCTCAGTTGGTTTTGCATTGGTTGACCAGGCCTGGACATCAACCCTTGCCGCTTTGGATGGCAATCATCCGACAGCAGGCAACTTCTTCAATACGACTCTTGCACACGGCACCTATCAGCCCGGTTCCGGCTGGTCAAAGGCCGACATTGCAACGCACAATTGGAGAACAACTAAACCGACGATTGGTTATACCCCAAGCGCAGATGGCGTTATTGACGCCTGTGACATCGACTATCTCTACTTCATAATCCGCGGCGGACTTAAGGCACAGGCCTTTGGTCAGACCTTGGCTGCCAACTGCAACTCATGGCAAAAATCGATGAACTGGAACAACCTTGATGACGCCGTATGGATGGATTTGACCTGCGACCTCAATGGCGATATGAAAGTTGATATCGACGATGTCAGAACCATCGTTTTAACCATCCTCGGAACGCATTTCGGCGATGCCAATCTCGACGGCGTTGTTGATGCAACTGATATTGCGATTGTTACCGCTCATCTTGGTCAGCAGGGCGGGTGGGCACAGGGTGATTTTGACGGCGATGGCTGGGTTACTGAATGCGACCTCGATATCGCACTCGCCGCTCAAAGCGGACAATATGGAGCAATCGAAAGCGCACAAATTGGCGGAAGTGCAGACCTCAACGGTGATGGCATTGTGAACTTCGAGGACTTTGCTATCTTTGCAAATCAATGGCTGCAGACAACTAATTAACTTAGGATTCCTTCATAGGCCGAGATAAGCCGCAGAGGCGAGTACCCGTCGGACCTCCAAAAGGCAGGCCCTGGGAGAAGTTGACACATACTTCTCCTGGGGCCGCTCGGTTTTTAATACGCGCTAAACGAACAAATAAACACCCCAGATATTATACCAGGCAGCGAAAATATATACAACCGATGTGGTGAGAAAAATCGAATAGGCAAATTTTCTGCAGTAAATCGCCAGGTACAGACACGCCGCCCATTTCCATAATGACCCCACTATTGGCCCGGCAACAGGGCCAAATACGACGGAAGCAAACCGGACAACCGGATGTATCTCTGCAGAAACGCCAAAGTATGACACAAAGTAAACGGTGCTAAGCCCATCCGCAATCAAAGCCAGCGTAAATACGAATATGGCTATACGATAAGTGTGCCAGAAGCCGCGGTAATTTAACTTTAAGCGATATCCGATTGGAAGAAGCCCCGCCTCTGTAGTTATCTGCTCGCAAGCAAATATGTTAAAACTGTTTTTTTTGGCTTGCCCCAAGTGCATTTTAACTTATCTCTACTTTCTCCTATATCCTGAAATCAACCCTATAATCGGCAACTGACAATATGCCCTTAACATCTTTTACGTCGGCAATGTCCGCGAGTTTATTGAAAAATAATGAAATACTAATAAAGTCCTAACGCATTTAGAGGATGGCTTCATCTTTAGCTTTGGCTGAATATCCCTGAAACTTTAATCGTATTTTAATTAGTTGCTAACGCAACTCCAACGTATTGCCGGTATCTTATTTCTTGTGTTGCGGGCAGATGTGTGGCTGGCAGATAGCCATATCCCGTATCAGAGTTATGCAGTTGATGCAAAGAATGGTTTAGGGCTGGAGATACAGATATCTCCTCCTTGAAGGAATCGTAGAATTGTTTTTGGACAATGGATTGAGAAGGAGAAAAAGATGCCTATGAAGAGAAAAGGATTTACGCTGGTGGAACTGTTAGTCGTCATCGCGATAATAGCGCTATTGATGGGTATTCTGCTGCCTTCATTGGCACGTGTCAGGGTAATTGCGAACAGGATGAAATGCGGCTCTCAACTGGCCGATATCGGTAAATCGATGATAATGTACGGGGAGGAGAACCGGCAGAATTATCCGGTCGGAGGCATCCGCGGCAGCACCTGGGCACAATTTAGCACAACTACCCCCGGCATCTTGAAATGGGACGCATCAACAAGGGAATCGGCATTTGCAAACAGCGGCAAGAATGCTACGACATCTTCGTGCCTGTTTTTGTTGATTAAATACGGCAATATGGTGCCTAAACAATTCACCTGCCCGGACGATGCCGATGCCAAAGAATTTACTTTAGCCGATGAGTATAAGTCCATGGGTATTACAGACACAACCCAAATGATCAAGGAAGTTTCTGATGCGTGGGACTTTGGCAGCAACCCAGGCGTTTGCTGCAGTTATTCATATCATATGCCCTTTCCAAACACCGATAATACCACGATATCACATTGTTTAGACGCAACATCAAGCCCTGGAAGCCCGCTTTGTGCGGACAGAAATCCCTACCTGGATAAAAATGCCAAAGATTACCTGAAAGACCCGAGGATTCCTAATCCATATCTGGGAACAACAGACGGAGAATACCACGATGACAAATTCAAAGGTAATTGTGCTTCTCATGGCCGCAAGGCGCAAAACGTTTTATTTAACGACGGCCACGTTGCAGCCGAGCTGTATCCAAATTGCGGAATAAACGACGACAATATATGGAAGTTCTGGCCTTCCTATACCGCAGCACCTACAAATACGGAACTTGAAGTTGGAGCAGGGGTATCTCCTCCTCCGGCGTCGGCAGGCGCAGAAAACCTCCAATATACACCAGGTGCTGGTTCTGCATCTCCAAAGAGTAAGGACGATGCCTGTCTTGTCAACGAAAGAAACGATAATAAGGAGTAGTTTGCTTTGCATTCGTAAGGGGCGGAGTATGGTCGTTCGGAACATCCGCCCCTGTTCATTTCACAGATGACGGGAATAAAACGACGCCGGTTTTATTACGAGTAGCTATTGCGGGAAGTCAAACGCCTATTTGTATTCCTCGGTTCGGTGGCGGGCGATTTGTCCCTCGACCATATAGATGACGTCCTCGGCGATATTGGTGGCGTGGTCGGCTATTCGCTCGAGATGCCTCGATACCGACAGTAAATGGATCAGCGAATCCAATTGTTCGGGATTTTTCCTTATGGCATCCTGTATTTTGATATACATTTGCCTGTTCATCGCGTCAATGGCATCATCGCTTGCGCAAACCTCGTGAGCCAGGCCGGAACTGAGGCCGATAAGCGCATCCAAACTGTGCTTGAGCATATCCTGTGCCTGTTCAGCCATTTCAACCAGGCCAAGTGATACATCAACCCGCTGGTGTTTGGCCAGGAACGCAGAACGCTCCGCGATATTCACCGCCAAATCGCCGATGCGTTCGAGGTCATTATTGATTTTCAGCACGGCAACGATAAAACGCAGGTCGATAGCTACTGGCTGATGAAGAGCGAGCGCCTTGAGACAATCTTCCTCGACCTCTATTTCGAGCAGGTCAATTTGGGGGTCATTCTGGATTATCTTCTGAGCCAGGTCGTAATCGCGGGTTTCTATCGAAAGCGTCGCGTCACGCACGGCTGTTTCAACCATGGCGCTCAGTGTTAACAGTTTCTTTTTCAGATTCTCAATTTCTCGCTGTAAATGAACCGGCATTTTTGAATCCTCATTATTAAAGTGTTTATCCGAATCTGCCTGTTATGTAATCTTCCGTCTTTTTGTTGGAGGGGTTCTCGAAAATCTTTGAGGTCAGGTCGTATTCTATAAGCTCACCGAGGCAGAAGAACGCGGTCGTCTCACTGACGCGTGCCGCCTGCTGCATATTGTGCGTGACTATAACGATTGTGTAATCGTTTTTGAGCTGATTGATAAGATCTTCGATTTTGCCCGTGGCCAGCGGGTCAAGAGCGGAACACGGCTCATCCATAAGCAGCACCCGCGGCCTGGTCGCAAGAGCGCGTGCAATACACAGCCGCTGCTGCTGGCCGCCGGAAAGGGCCAAAGCGGATTTTCTCAAATTGTCTTTTACTTCTTCCCACAGGGCAGATGCTTTCAAACTCTGTTCTATAACTTCATCCAGGGCTGTCCTTTGGGTGATGCCCTGCAGACGCGGGCCGTATGCCACGTTGTCGAATATGCTTTTGGGAAATGGATTTGGTTTTTGGAAGACCATCCCGACCTGCTGACGAAGATTTACGAGATTGACCCGCTTGTCGTAGATGTCCTGGCCGTCCACGACCAGTTTACCTTCTGTCCACACACCCGGTATGAGGTCGTTCATACGGTTTATGCTGCGAAGAAACGTGCTTTTGCCGCAGCCGCTCGGGCCGATTATCGCGGTAACACTGCACGGATTTATATTCATCGTAATGTTCTTCACGCCCATCGTTGTGCCGTAGTAAAAATTGAAGTCCTTTGAACTTATTATTGGACAGGCACATTGTGCGGTTTCCCCGTTTTGGGCTGTCTTGTCGCGTATATTCTCTTTCATAATTGGTTCAATCCTCTTTTTGTCCACGGTTCGACTATGCTCACCGCGGGCTGATTGTAAAAGTCGCATCGTCGCCATTGTTTAATGACCCGCCAGTTTTTTAAACATTCTTGAACGAAGTATAATTGCCACAGTATTAAGACAGAGAATCAGCAGCACTAATGTTACGACCATCCCGAACTGGTTATGCGGCACCATAGCGGCCAGCTTATCGCCGACGGCCATATCGTAACTGCCGTAGGAAAGCGTGCGTGTCGGGTCAAATATGGACTTAGGCACCGGCCCAAGCGCAACCGCCCCCGTAAACAGGACCGGCGCCGTCTCGCCTGCAACCCTGCTCAAGCTCAGTATTACGCCCGTGAGAATCCCCGGCAGCGCCGCTGGCAGAGTTACTTTGACAAATGTGCGGAATCTGCTTGCTCCCAAAGCTAATGACGCTTCTTTGTAGGTCTGGGGCACGGCTCGTATCGCCTCCTCGCTTGCTCGTATCATAACCGGCAAGGTCAATACGGCCAGTGTCATCGAGGCGGCCAGGATGCATCCCTTTGAAGGCGCTCCAAAAAGCGGCAGGAAAAATAACACGAAAAACGCAAGCCCAAAAAGGCCGAAAACAATACTCGGGACGCCCGCGAGGGTATTTATGCTCATCCTGATAATTCTGATGACAAGATTATCAGATGCGCATTCCACCAGATAGGCGGCGGAAATAACGCCGAAAGGCACGACAAAAAGCATAGCGAGTATGGTTAATAAAAGTGTTCCGAGAATTTCGGGGCCGACGCCGCCGAAGTAATGGCCGGGAGTGCTGTCGTCTATGAAATATTGCCAGTAAAAAGTCGGTTTCGGCTTGAGCATTTCAGGCAGATTCTTCTGAATGTAAATGAAAAGGCCCTCAATCTCTGTGCCGGCAAACCTCTGCGAACGAGGCGTGAGACGTTTGACCATCGGCTGTCCTGGTCCCTGCTTAATCCATTCCTCATACCAGCACAGTTGGCCAAGCAGCTTTTGTGCCAGGTCCCAGCGTGTGGCCCCAAAACGATTCATCATCAAAGCCGGCGTTGCTGTTCCAGGCGCGGGACCCAATAGTTCGGTTAAAATATCTTCTACCTGCCGAATTTCCTGATAATATCTTTGTCTTTCGGCAAGATTAATCCCGTGTATGTCTTTGCTATACTGTTCGGCAAGCCCAATGAGACCCGCTGCGGAAGTATTCTTAAACCGCGGGTCGTCTTTGAAGTTGAGGACGTATGCTAAGGATTCGTTCACTTCCGCCGCGTTCGAGCTTGCGAAAGCCGATTCGAGCCGGTCGCGAATCTGTCTTGTAACAGACCTTAACTCGGCGACTTCCTCTGCGGTTCGGTCTGTTTGCCGGAGGTCATTTCCGAACTGACGGTAAATTTGCTTTGCTTTGTCTATAAGGGCTTCGGAATCGATACCACCTTTGAATTTTTCGATTGTGCTGTAAATTTTCGCCCGTGCGATTTCCGCCTGTCTGCTTTCTGCTGCTATCTTGTCTTCATCGCCCCGGCCGAACAGCACTAATTGCATCTTTCTGAATTCGACTGTCCCCTTGAACGCGACCGCTGAACCTCCGCGCCAAAGCATCGGCCCCAGCACGCCTGCCAGCACCAGGCACAGGCAAACCACCGAAGCTCCCGCAACAACGGTGAATATCTTGTCTATCGCAATTCGGATACCGGGTCTCATCAGCGTTTCCCGCCCGCTTGTTTGGCTCGTATAAGAAAATATTCGCTAACCATATTCAGGCACAAAATTATAACTAGCAGCAGCAATCCCGCGGCAAAAAGAGCCCTGTAATGAGGGGAGCCCTTTTCTGTTTCGCCCATATCGCCCGCGATTGTCGCCGTCAGCGTCCGAACCGATTGCGACAAATCCCACCACGGGCTCGGTATCTGCGCGGCGTTTCCCGACGCCATCCACACGACCATCGTCTCACCGATTGCCCTCATCATTCCAAGCACTATCCCGGCGATTATTCCGCTGTGTGCGGCCGGTATAACAACTTTGAAAATCGTCTCCATCCGCGTCGCGCCGCACCCGTATGATGCCTCTCTCAATTCCCGTCCTACCGCTGAGATTGAATCTTCCGAAACACTTATTATCGTGGGTAACGCCATCACCGCCAGAATAAGCGACGCGTTAAGGGCGTTGGTCCCGGTTGAAAATCCGAACTTTTCCTGCATCCACGGAGCCAGAACCATCACCGCGAAAAAACCGTAAGCAACCGACGGTATCGCCGCGAGAATCTCAATAATCGGCTTTATGATGTTCCTGATTTTCATCGAAACAATATCGCTCAGGAAAACCGCGGCTAAAATACCAACCGGCACGGCAAATATAATCGAGACAATTGTTACGTATCCGGAACCCACAAGTAACGCGAGCGTCCCGAATTTAGGGGGGACCGCTTCGGGATACCAAGCTGTGCTTGTGAGAAACTCTTTTATGCTGAATTTGGCGAGAAACGGCATCGCTTCCCTGACTACGAACAGGAAAATCAGAAACACCGCCAAGACAGAGGTGCATGTAACAAGAAAAAGGGCCGTCCGGCCGAGGTGAAGTGTAAGGAAACCCCTCATATCCTCGGTTGGTGTAAGCACCAGCGGCCGATGTAAATCGGCCGCCGGCACTAACGTGTCTAATAAAGTTCCCCGCTTTGCTTTAATCGCTGAACTCCCAACAACAGGTAATTAGTAATTCGTCACAGGAACAAATCCCTTCGCCAAAATAATTTCCTGGCCCTTTTCGGTCAGATAGAACGTGCAAAACTTAAAGACCGTTGACCCAAGTTTTGGATAGCCATTCGTGAACATAAACAAAGGTCTCGATACAGGGTAAGTGCCGTTTGAAATGGTCTGCTTTGTCGGCGCAATTCCGTCGATTTTCAACGCCTTGACGTCGGCATCAACGAAACCAAGACCTACGTAGCCGATTGCCCCGGTGGTGGTCTTGACCCTGGCTTGTGCCTGCGGATTCGAGTTGACGTATTCGACGTTACTGGCCAGCTTTTCCTCGTTCATAATCTTATCGTTGAACGTTTCGTATGTTCCCGACGATGTGTCTCTGCTGACAATCACTATCTCCGCATCGGGACCGCCTATTTCTTTCCAGTTCTTGATTTTGCCTGCGTAAATATCACGCACCTGGGCCGTAGTCAGTGCGCTTACGGTATTCGACGGATGCACGATAATACATACGCCGTCCATAGCAATCGCGTGTGCGACCGGGAACACGTTTTTTGCCACGGCGCTTTGGAACTCCTTATCCTTCATAAACCTGCTCATAGTGGCTATGTCGCACCGGCTGTCTAACAACGCGGCCGCTCCGTCGCCGGACCCCGTCTTCTTGACGGTAATCTCAAGACCGGGGTTTGTCCTCATAAAATACTCCGCGAAAGCATCCGCAATTGGCCCGACGGTCGTGGAACCTTCAATCTGCAGCGTTTCCGCCCGCACCTGACCGGTGACTGCGAGCGCCAACAAAACCAAACTACATACTAATCTCTTCATTTTTTTGTCTCCTTCTGACTTAATTTACGCGAACATTGTTAGAATTACGTTAATAAACGGTTAAACTTTCGTTAGGGCGGGCTGCCGCTAAAACTTGAACACCAGGTCCGCCTGCAGCCGGCGATATTTATCGTTTGTGGTTATATTTTCATCGATGAAGTAGGTCAGGGCGGTCTGGAAATTCTTCGCTAATTGATAGGTGAAGTTAAACCAGTGCCCCCTGGCATTTGTGCCGCCGCCGTTGAAATCCGAATCGTTGAATTGGCCTACCACGGCATCGGACTGAACTTCGCGATAGTTATAGCCGAGTTGCCATGAGCCGGGGTCTTTGGCCTTGTTGAACGTCGTACCGATAAGCCAGGCATTGTTATGTGAACCGGGCGCATCCGTGTTATGAGCAACATCACCATACACTGCGACCGGATAATCCGCGATTTTAGTGCCGTATTCCGCGAATCCTTCGACGATGTCATAACCATATCTGTAATCTCCGGCCACTGGGGCTGAGGTGTTGCCGAATAAGCTGTACTTGCCCCACAGCGAGCTAACGTTGGGCTCATCTTTGATATTGCCATAGGTGTAATAACTCATACCCCCTAACAGATAGCTCTTGTCCTCGAACGTATTCTTTAGATAACCCTGTATCCCCCACAGCGATGTAGAAGCCGAAACTGCAGTATCAGGATTATCGGGATTTCCAACCCAGAATCCGCCGCCGTTGATATATGCCTTTAACGAATCGCTAATCGGCAGTTCGTATTTGGCCGCCAGTCCTTCAGGATTCAAATCGTCATCCCAGATTAACTGGTTGCTGCCGACACGGTAGAAGGGCTGGGGCATTTTGCCGCCTATGAAGTCAAAACCCTTTATATCTTTAGGATGCCAGTCAAAATACGCCTGGTCTAACCAAATCGGTTTCTTGCTGAAAGCATCCCCCTCGGTCTGGTTTGTAGAAGTAGGGTCGCCGTTTGACCCGCTGGCTAAACGGAATCCAACGTCAACCTCGTCATTGACTTTATCGTAAATTCCAATCCTGGCGCGAAGCCGATTTCTTTCGTAGCTGTTGCCTGCCCATTTGCCGCTTTTCTGTGAATCAATCCCCTCGTAGCGGTATCGCAAATCACCGCTGATTTTCATGTTTTCCACCCACTTCATACTGTCCGGCACCGTAGATTTCTTCTCTACGGCCTTATTGACCTCCTCGGCGACGACCTTCTTCTGCTGCGCTTCCATCTGGTCAATCCTGGCCTGCAAATCAGCGAGTTGCTTCTTCATATCGCTGATGTCGTCTGCCTTTACGCTACAGGCGAAAACCAGGCCCAGCAGCAGACACCCACAAATCATCCTTAACTTACTCATTACTCGTACCTCCATAAAAAAACTCCTTTATTACTTGAACGCTGACCCGAGACCACCCCGGATGGCGTCGTACCCGTTTAGGTAGAATATTATTTTAGCTTCGCTAAAGGCCTGTTAAATTGATGTTAGAATTGCGTTAATTAAGGAAAGTTAAGTAATTTAGAATAAGTCGAGAAAATACCTATCTAATAGGCAGGTGAATAGTGAAGGTGCTGCCCTGGCCGGGGGTGCTTTCGACAGAAACCCTCCCGCCGTGAAGATTGGTGATATGTTTGACTATCGCAAGGCCAAGCCCCGTCCCGCCGAGTTTTCTGCTGCGGGCCTTATCGACAACGTAGAACCGCTCGAATATGCGTGAAAGATGGCTCTTTTCTATGCCGCAACCCGAATCATTCACCGCGATAATCACTTCATTTTCGGTTGCGTGTGCGATTATCTGAATCGTGCTTCCAGCGGAACTGTATTTAATAGCGTTATCAACGAGATTCAAAACCGCCTGCTCGAGCAAAGTCGGATTTATCATCGCCTCCAAATCGTCATCGCAATTAATCTCGACTTTGATTTTCTTGTCGCTCGCCTTCGGGCCGGAAAGCTCAACTGCCGATTCGAGAACAGACCTGACCTTCAAATGCTCCCTCGCAATCATCCTCGTCTGGCCGTTTTCTTCCAGGCGGGACAAACTCAGTAAATCCTCGATAATCGCCATCAATCTGTCGGTATGGCCCGCTATAATGGTGAGAAATCGTCGCGCCTGTTCGGGTTCGTTAATGGCGCCGTCCAAGAGTGTCTCAACAAATCCTTTGATGGAAGTAATCGGCGTTCTCAGCTCGTGAGAGACGTTGGCCACAAAGTCGCGCCTGATATTTTCCAGCCGCTGCATCCTCGTCATATCGCTCAAGACGATAACGGCCCCGCTTTTATTGCCCTGATGGTCGGTAAGGTATGTGCCTCTGGCTCGCAGCGAAACGGGCTTCTCTGCCGACAGAGTAATATCCTCTTCGGTTGGCGCAGAGGACATCAGGGTATATCGCATAAATCGCTGAATATCCACGTTCCTGATTGTCTCTTCGATACTGTGTTCCGTAGCCGAGACGCCGTCTATCTCAAGAAGTTGTGCCGCTTTCTTATTGATACTCACGACTCGTCCATCCGAATCGACAGCTATCACGCCCTCGGCCATGCTGCTCAAAATCGCTTCAAGCTGATTCTTCTGGTTTGTTATGGTTTCGATTGTCCCCTTGAGACGGTCTGCGGTTTCGTTGAGCGCTCCCGCAAGCTCGGCTAATTCCTCAGAGTCCGGCACAGGGACCCTGTGGTCTAACTGGCCGGCGGCAAACCGCTTTGCGGCGTCTTTCATTTGTTCGATGGGCCTGGTTATCTTGCGGGATACAACCAAAGTCACACCTGCCGCACAAACCGCCGCCCCCACCATTCCCCAGATGATTTTTGCATAAATATCATTCAGTGCCTTGTCAACGGCGGTAACTGGAAGTGCCCCGCGAATTACAACTATGGTCTGCTCCTGCTCTTTGAGAGGCACGGCGATATACATCATATTTTTGCCTAAGGTATCGCTGAATCGCACGCTCCTGCCGGTCTGCCCGTTCATTGCCTGCCTGAACTCAGGACGGTCCGCGTGATTTTCCATTTTGGCCGGCTGCTGGTCCGAATCACCGACAACCCGGCCGTCAGGAAGTATCATCGTCAGCCGAATCCCGGCGGTTTGACCGAGCAATTTGCATAAATGGTCAACTTCGTCGAATTTCTTCTCGTCCAATGCGGTTAAAATATCCCGCTCTGCAAGCTCAGTCCTCGATTTAAGGTCCCTGGCAACCTCATCGTAGTAAAACCAGCGGAACGAATAAGACGCATACCAGCTTAAAAGAACAAGCGCAAGGATAGTAATTATCAGGTAGGGAAGGTAAAGCTGCCAAAGCAGACGCCTTTTCGCCATCCATTAGTCCTTGAAACGATAGCCCACGCCTCTTACGGTCTCAATGTATTTTCCGAACTGGCCGAGCTTGCGCCGCAACGACACAATCTGCACATCCACGGCCCGGTCGGTCACAACATAATTGCTCCCGCGAATCGCGTCAACTATATTGTATCTGCTCAGCACTAATCCCGGTTTCCTCGCCAGCGTATAAAGAATCATAAACTCCGTAAAAGTAAGTTCTACCAGCTTGTTTTTGAGTTTCACCTCGTATCGGGCTGGGTCTATGGTCAGGTCGTGAATCTTGACGGGCGTATTTTCCTGCTTTGCCGCTGTTGCCCTGTATAGAACCCGCCGCACCCTGGCAATAAGAACCTTGGGGCTAAACGGCTTTGTAACGTAATCATCCGCGCCGACCTCCAGTCCGGAGACAACGTCGGACTCCTCACCTTTGGCGGTCAGCATTATTATAGGTATAGAGCTGGTTTTCGAGTCGGCCTTAAGCTGCCTGCAAACCTCGATACCGTCTATTCCCGGTAGCATACGGTCAAGCAGTATCGCGCTGGGCGGGTTGGCCTTTGCCTTTTTAATCGCCTCTTCGCCGGTAATGGCCGTTTCAACTTTGAATCCTTCTTTGTTGAAGTTGTAACGCACCAGCTCCAGCACATCTTCTTCGTCATCTACAGCAAGTATGCTTCCTCTGACCACTTGTATCCCTTTCCCTGTGTTTTTTAACCAGTATCCGCCGCTTATGTTAGCAAATGATTAGTTTAATGCAAATTTTTTGTTAAGACGGGATTGCCGAGAAGTTGACGAAATTAGGCAGATTTGCTGAAAGATAAAAGGCAATACGCTTTTTGGATGCTGGTTCGACTCCAATTAAATCCGCTATACTGCTGCGAATTCCTGCTCCAGTTCGTCTTCCACGTTTATTAATGCTGGTTCATGAGATTTTATAATATGAACTGCCATCTCTTCAAATCCTTCGGACTCAAAGACGCAGTCATAGCATTGCCAGAAATCTCCGTGAAAGACAGGCAGTTGTCGCCGGTGTTGTATAAGCTCAAAAAATATTTCAAGCTCCCTTTCATTAAAGAAGCCCGGGTGGACTATTCTCTCCGAAGATGAAATGCCAAAATCCGAACGTCGTTTAGGTGATACTGCCCTGATTTCCATTTTTGAACCTCCTTAATGCGAATTAGCCAAATAATCACGATAAATACTCAGGTTCTTATTACTATAGATTTTTAAGAGCTACTGTAGAAATGGTGTGTTAAGATGATGTTAGATTCTGTTGTTTTTCGGATTAATTGTTCAGCGTCTTACAATACTTGAGGATTCTTTCCCGTCCTTTTTGCCATATCACCTTAATAGGGGATAAGGCCGTATTACTTGTGTATTCGACTGTAATCGCAACCACTTTTGTGCCGATAATATTTTTAGCAATAAGAGGATTGACTTATGAACCTTATAGAAAAACTAATGGTCAAACCCGGACATAAGGCAAAACTGGCTGACTGGGACCCGGATTGCACGGACAAATACGAAAACAAGGAACAGGCGATTCCTATAATGGATAAGTTGGCCGGCAGGATAGCGAAGCTGCAATACCTGCTCTTCGCGGAGAATAAGCGCGCGATACTTGTGGTGCTTCAGGCGATGGACGCCGGCGGCAAAGACGGAACAATCCGGACGGTGATGGGGCCGATGAATCCGCAGGGCTGTAAGGTTACGTCGTTCAAGAAACCGACGGACGAGGAGTTGGCGCACGATTTCCTGTGGCGTGTTCACAGGTTTGTGCCTCGCAGGGGCGAGGTGCGGATATTCAACCGTTCGCACTATGAGGATGTGCTGATTGTCCGCGTGCATAACCTTGTGCCTAAATCAATATGGTCGAGGCGATTCGAGCAGATAAATAATTTCGAAAAGCTGTTAGCTGAAAGTGATATTCACGTTATCAAGTTTTTCCTGCACATAAGCAAGAGCGAGCAGAAGAAGCGTTTCAAGGAACGCCTTGATGACCCGACAAAGAACTGGAAGGCCGAGCCCGGGGATTTCGAAGAGAGAAAATACTGGGAAGAATATACCAGGGCATACGAGGACGTGCTGACCAGATGCAGCACCGATTACGCCCCCTGGTACGTTATACCCGCCAATCACAAGTGGTTCAGAAACCTGTCAATTTCGCAAATACTGGTTCATGAATTTGAGAAGTTAAAGATGAAATTTCCGGAACCCATATATGACGTTTCCAAGCTGAAGATAAAGTAGCGTTTTATCGCGGTTTGCCCTTTTAAGCTCCTGAAGCGGGGTTTTATAAGCTATGCTTCGGCAAAGAACGTTCCTAACACAATTATAACAGCAAAATAACGATTCGCTAATCAACAAATCCGATAATACAATCCGATATATAAAAAGACAGCCGATGGTTCTGCCGATGTTAAATTAGGTAAAAGTGTCTCAGAGTAAAAAAATAGTTCCAGTGAGGGCAATGAGTTGAAAACAGCGGCGATACTTGAAAATGCGATAGAGTTGTGCGGAGAGGATTATTTCGAGCATCGACACGCCAGGCGGGTGGCGAAGTTATCGCTTAAACTTTTCGATTGCCTTGGGCCATTGCACCGGATGGGCAACAGTGAGCGAATCTGGCTTCGAGTCGCTTCTTTATTGCACGACGTAGGTAAGAGTGTCAGCGGCGAATATCATCATAAAGCGTCCCGTGATATTATAGTCAAGCAGGCGGATTTACCTTTCAGGAAACGTGTTCGCAAGATAATTGGGCTTGTCGCGCGGTATCATCGGGGGGCATTGCCTGATGATTCGCACAAGTATTATAGCGGATTGAAAGATGATGAGAAGCAATGCGTAAAAGTGTTGGCGGCAATTCTTCGGCTCGCGGATGGTTTGGACGCGGGACACGAAGGATTAGTTACCGACCTGGCCTGCGAGGTTCAGAGAAAGCGTATGGTTCTTTATATCTTGGGCAGGGACGGCATTGATTTGCGCAAGGTAGTAAAGAAGGCGGATTTGTTCGAGCAGGTATTCGGATGCGAGGTTGAGGTGAGGACGGCTGCGGCGAGGAAGGTTCGCGACATAAATCTTGATTCCAGTCGCTCAAGAATGTATGCTGACGCAGCGTAGGGCATACAAGATAAGCGGAGACGTCTTATGGGGCGACTTGTAATACTTTCGGGGCCGTCGTGTGTCGGCAAAGGCCCGCTCCACAGGGCACTTAAGTTATTTTATCCGCAATTGGCCGGCGAATTGAAAAAAGTCGTGCTTTACGACAGCCGCGCACCGAGACCAGGCGAAGTTGACGGCGTCGATTTCCATTTCCGAACACGCGAATATATCGAACAGCTGCGAAACAAGGATAATTTTCTCGTTACCGACGTGCGAGGCGATTTGCAGGCGCTTGACCTGAATTATTTGCGGGAGACAATTGCCGCGGGGAATGCCTTTTTCGAGGGCAACCCGGTTATCGGTATGGAACTTACGGGATTGGCGCAACGGGAAAAGATTGCCTGCCTGAATGTGTTTTTGTCGCCTTTGTCCGGAGCGGAGATTGAGGACATCAGGGGCAGGCGCGATATTAATTTTGAAATGATGCTGACGGATATGATGCGTCGAAAACTGCTGCGGCGAACAAAAAAACAGAAGGGAACAATGTTGCCTGCGGACATTGAAAATATCGAGGTGCGGGCGGGCAGCGCATATAAAGAAATGAAAGAAGCGTGGCGTTACGATTTTGTGATACCAAACCACGACGGCGAGGACAGCGAAAACTGGGACGCGTTTGGTTACCCGGTAGGCGACGCGAGAGCCGCGTTATTGTGTTTTGCCGAGATTTTGACCGGCGGCAATCCGGCTTATGCCAGGAAATGGGCAGAGGGGCTGCTGCCTTAAAGTTGGAGTTAATCTGGTGACTGGTTCAAGTGATATAACGACGGTTGATACGAATTATCAGTTTCTGGCGTGCCAGTATGTCAAGGTGCAGATACGCGAGCTGAGCCGGCATCTGCGGGGAGCACGCCTTGCGCGGGATACCGAGTATGTTCACCAGGCCAGAGTCGCTTCTCGCCGGCTGCGGGCGGCGCTGAGGATGTTTAGCGGGTGTTTTCCCGATGCGCGGATGAAAAAGTGGCAAAAGCAGATTAAGCAATTAACCAGCCGGCTTGGCGCGGCCAGAGACACCGACGTTCAGGTTGAGTTTCTCAAGGATTTCATATCGAAGATTCCGCTCGCAGGCAAGGGATTGCGGCCCGGGCTGCGAAGGGTAATGCTGCGGGTAAAACAGAAACGTCATCGTATCCAGCCAAAAATAGTAAAGGTACTCGACCGCATAAAAAAAGACGGGACCATATTGGATATGCGTGCGGAAGTGAGACGCACCGAAAGGCGGCTTTCCCGGCAAAATATTGATATTCGCAGTCCGTATGTTTTTGACCAAGCGAGACGGTATATCGAAGAACGGCTCGAAGGGCTGCTGTCCTGCCAGAAGTGCCTTGAGAACGCCGACGACAAGGTGGGACATCACCAGATGAGAATCGCCGCCAAACGGCTGCGTTATACGCTGGAGATTTGCAATCTGCCTTTCGAGAGACGGCTAAGCGCCAACATAGAAATTATGAAAAGGTTGCAGTCGCTTCTTGGCAGGGTGCACGATTGTGACGTGTGGCTTGAAGACCTCGCGAAGTTCACCGACAAGGAGAAAAAGCGGACGGTCAAATACTTAGGCAGCGAAAGGGCCTTTGGCCGGCTAAGACCGGGAATTGAATATCTTGTTGGACATCGCCACGCCGACAGGGAATTGTTCTTCGAGAGGAGCAGGGCATTGTGGAAGGAAATTACCGAAGCGGGATTGCCGGATAATCTTCGTGCGATGATTCAAACACCCTCCTCACGGTCGCAGCGTGCTTCAGGAATTGATAAGAAAGCGGCTTCACGGGACGACAGCCGATGCGAGAAAAAGACATAAGAGTTGCGGTGGTCAGCGACGTGCACGGCGATTCGCCCGCGCTGGAGGCGGTGCTTGCACTGGCAAAGAAATGCAACCATGAGCGGGAACATACCCATCAGGTTGAAAAACTGGCGTTGCAGCTTTTCGACCAGCTCGTTGAACTGCATCACTTAGGCGGCCAGGAGAGGTTTATGCTTCGCTGCGGCGCTTTGCTTCACGACATCGGCTGGATTGAGGGTCAGAAGGGACATCACAAAACTGCCCTGAGAATTATTATGGAAAACGTCGCCCTGCCGTTTGATTCCCGTGACAAAAGCATCATCGCTCTTCTGGCACGATATCACCGCAAGGCCCTGCCCGCGGGCCGGCATCCATATTTTTGCGACCTTAATGAGAAAGACCAGAACATCGTCCGCGTACTTTCGGGCATATTGAGGGTCGCCGATGGTCTTGACCGGACGCATCGGATTCTGGTTGGGGACATAAGCTGCCGGGCCGGCAGAAAACAGATATCGCTGATGTGCCGTTCCGTCGAATCGCTCGATTTGGAGTTTGCCGCGGCCGGGGACAAGGCGGAACTGTTTGAGCAGGTGTTCGGGAGAAAACTGGTGCTGAAGCGTAAGCCGGGTTGATGTATCACTGTGGACTAACACTGTTTTATTTGTTAATCTGATACCGGCGATTTCGACTAAAGTTTATGAGGGTCAGAATGAGCACTGTGGCTGATACAAATCAAGAATCACCTCCGGCCAAAACGCTGGGAGCGATAGATATCGGGTCGAACTCCATTCGGATGGCCGTTGCACAGGTGCTGCCGGACGGGCAGATTGAAGTTATTGAGCGGCTGCAACGGGCGGTTCATCTGGGCCAGGATACGTTCCGCACCGGCAGGATAAAAAGTCCCACAATGCGGGCGGCGGTGCTGATTCTTCGCGATTTTCAAAACGTGCTGAAAGCATACAATGTTAACTTGGTCAAGGTGGTTGCAACCAGCGCGGTGCGGGAAGCCGCCAATATGGATACATTTCTTGACCGGGTCCTGATGGCGACGGGGCTTGAGGTAAGCGTCATAAACTCCTCTGAAGAAAGCCGGCTGACGGTTGCTGCTCTACGTCACGATATGGGCAAGACACAACTATCGAAGAGAAACTCGCTGGTAGTTGGGGTTGGCGGCGGCAACACGGTGATTAACGTCCTGCGAAAAGGGCAGATTGCCGCATCGCAGAACCTTGCGATTGGGTCAATCCGACTGCAGGAAGTTTTGTCCACAAGCACTGAATCGGCGAACCGGGCAGCCGAGATGATACGACATCAGGTGGCCGGAGTCATATCATCGATGCAGGGATTGCTGCGGCTCAAACAGGCGCGGAGCTTTTACGCCGTGGGAGGAGATGCTCGCTGGGCTGCCGACCGCGTCGCTAAGCCCACGAAAATCAGGACTTTGCGCTCCGTGTCTGCCAGGGACCTCGACAAGCTGGTCAGCAAAAGCCGGCACCACACGGCAGACAAATTAACCAAGATGTACGGCATGTCTTTCAGCGACGCCGAGACGCTGATACCGGCGCTGCTGGTATATCAGGTGCTCCTGCATTCAACGGGCGCTCGGGAGATACTCGTATCCAATGTTTCGATGCGGGACGGGCTGTTGCTGGACCTGGCGCAACTCGCAACGGGAGCCATAGAGGAATCGGCATACGACGATGTCATCCGCTCGGCGTTGTCGGTGGCCAGGAAATACCGAGTGTATTTGAAGCATGCCCTGCACGCCAGGGAGATTTCGGTGCTTTTGTTTGATGAGCTGCTCGGCGAACACGCGATGACCAAACGGTATCGGCTGCTGCTCGAGGTAGCGTCGATTCTTCATGAAATCGGCACGTTTGTATCGAGCAGGGCGCACCACAAACACAGCTGCTATCTGATTACAAACTCCGAGATTCCCGGATTGACGCAGGAAGAGCTGCAGCTTGTAGCCAACGTGGCACGTTATCATCGGCGAAGCAGGCCAAAGCCGACGCACATCGAGTATATGTCGCTGCCGCGGGAAAAAAGAATGATAGTCAATAAGCTGGCGGCGCTGCTGCGGGTGGCGGATGCGCTGGATGCAAGTCGCACCCAGCAGGTCCGGAACATTAAGTGCAATATCAGCAACGAAGGCATGGTCATCACCGTCCCCACGACCGCCGATCTGAGTTTGGAAGAGCGCACCTTGGCAATGAAAGGCGATTTATTCGAGGACATCTACGGATTACAAATTAGATTAGAGAGAAATTAATCAGTTTATGAGTAAAAACATCGACCTTAAAAAGCCGCAATTATTAATAAACCGGGAGCTAAGCTGGCTCGAGTTCAATGACAGGGTATTGAAGGAGGGGCTTTGTGAACAGCTTCCACTCGGAGAACGGCTCAAGTTCCTTTCCATCGTCAGCTCAAATCTCGACGAATTCTTTATGATTCGCGTAGCCGGTCTCAGGCAGCAGCGTGCCGCCGAGCCGAGAAAGCAGGACCCCGGCGGGCTTACCGCCGCTCAGCAACTCGATTTGATTAGCAGACGCACCCACAAAATGGTCGCTGAGCAAATGATGGGTATCAAAGACGTCTTCGCCCGGCTCAGGGAGCACGGATTCAGCGTTCTGTCTCGGGCTGACTGGACCGACCAGCAGGCACAGTTCCTCCGGCAGCATTTCACCGCTGAGATTCTGCCCGTTCTTACGCCCATGGCTGTCGAGGAGCTTAAGCCCGCCCCGCTCCTTCCGGGTCTGCAACTGTTTATTGCGTTCACCGTGGTTTCGGGTAAATCCACGGGTATTGTCGTTGTTCCCGTTCCGGGACTTTTGCAAAGGTTCGTCAATATCCCTGCCGAAGGGGACATTTATTTATCGCCCGTGGAGGATGTTATAGCGGCCAACGCACAGGCCCTGTTCAGCAATGACCACATTATATCCACCGCCTTCTTCCGCATAACCAGAGACGCGGATATCGCGATGCAGGAGGATGAGGCCGCCGATCTGCTCAGCACCATTGCCAGGACCGTGCGGGAAAGAAGAAGACGTGCAGCGGTGCGTCTGGAGATATCCGTCGATGCCGATACCCGGTTGAATAAATGGTTGATGAAATTCCTTCGGCTCAAGTCGCAGGACGTCTATGAGATGGATGGTCCGCTCGACGCCTCTTCTGTAATGAAGCTAATCGACCTGCTGCCTTCAGATAAGCTCAAAGCCGAGGACTGGCCCCCTCATCTGCCCCAGGACCTCACAGGCAGCGATGACCTGTGGACTACAATTCAGAAGCGAGACATTATGCTCTTTCATCCCTATGAGAGCTTCGAGCCGGTTATGAAGCTTGCCGCAGAGGCGGCAAATGACCCGAACGTCCTGGCCATCAAGCAGACGTTATACCGAACAAGCGGGAGCAGTCCAATCGTCCGGTCCCTTGCCGATGCCGCACGCAATGGCAAAGAAGTAACCGTTCTCGTCGAGCTAAAGGCACGATTCGATGAGACGAGGAACGTTGACTGGGCCAGAGAACTCGAAGACGCCGGCTGTCACGTTATCTACGGCATAGCAAAATTCAAGACGCACGCAAAAGCGATGCTCATTGTCCGCCGCGAGCAGGGACGCATTCGCCGATACGTGCACCTTTCCACCGGCAACTACAACGACCGCACCGCCGGGTTATATTCCGACATTGGCCTTATGACCTGCGACACCGGTATCGCCGACGACGTCGCGGCATTTTTCAACCTCCTGACCGGACGTTCCGAAACCATCGGCTGGCAACAGTTGACTATCGCGCCAACTGACATGCGACAAAGATTTCTCGACCTCATCGAGCGGGAAATCCGGGTCTCAACCCAGGATGACAGGGGCCTGATTATGGCAAAAATCAACGCGCTCCAGGACCCAGCCATCTGTCGCGCGCTTTATCGCGCAAGTCGCGCGGGCGTGCGAGTTATGCTTAACGTGCGAGGTATCTGCTGCCTGCGGCCGGGCGTCAAAAATGTCTCGGATAATATCGAGGTCCGCGCCATCATCGACAGGTTCCTCGAACATTCGAGAATCTACTATTTCCGCAACGGCGGCCACGAGGAGGTTTTCCTCAGCAGTGCCGACTGGATGCGCAGAAATCTCGATTTGCGCCTCGAAATTTTATTCCCCATAAGAGCTGCTGCGATAAAAGCCCGCCTGATTAATATTCTTAAAACCTTCTTCGCGGACAATGTAAAGGCCTGGCAGCTCCTGCCCGATGGCACTTACAAACGTATGTCCCATCACGGCAAGAAGATACGTGCTCAGGAGAAGTTCTACCAGGACGCTGTCAATGCCGCATCAGCGGCCCGGCACATAAAACCGAGGTTCCGACCATTAAGCCGGCCCGACAAACAATAGCCGAGGGTTAAAACTTAACACTGAACAGGGATAGCAGGGAACATCGTCCCCCCTTTGGGAGAGTTCATCTTTAGTTATGTAATCAGTTCCTCAGCAACCTCAGACATCACCTTGCCCAGGATTCTTTGATGGCAACCGATGTGGTTGAAGGATAATTTGGTCAAGCAATCTCAACGGTGTCAAAAAAGTGTCAGTTGTCAGCAGTAATCCACCCCAGAAGCGACTTGTCAGTGACTTGCTAACTACTTGTAATCCTCGATTTAGGTTTAAAATCGAGCCATAAGGTATTATTGGGAATGCACTTACAACCGGACTCCGGGATTATGAGTCCACTGCTCTACCGCTGAGCTACGAGCCCGTTAGGGCAACCCTGACCATTTTAAGCATAACCGCTTCTACCTGAAGTTGTCAAGAGCTGGCCTTAGTGCTTAGTGTAAGTAATTGTGTGTAAGTTAGGGTGAAGGTATGGTTATCATCCGGCTGGAGGCGAAGACCAAGCAGGCGCGAATACTCAAGGCGGGATTATTAGTGGTTGGTTTGCTGGTAACCTGGGCGGTAGTGAGAATCATCGGGACATAGCAACGGCCCCCGTTTCATCCTCAATTCCATCCAATTTTTAGAACGGCGGCAGTTTGGGTGCTGATGCCGGAATAACCGCCATAGCTTCAATTTCAACGAGCCATCCGGGACGACATACCGGGGCAACGATTGTCTCCATCGGAATATCGCCGAATCGCTCCCGTATCCGCTCCCATACAACCGTCTGGTCGCCGGGGTCACGGACATATCCGATTAATACACACATATCCTTTAGCGCAGCGCCTCCCGATTCAAGCAGGGCCTCCACGTTCTCGACAGTACGGTCAATTTGCCGGGACAGGTCGCCTTCGTGCATAATTTTGCCCTGGTGGTCGATGCTGGCCGTGCCCGATATGAGGATGTGTTTGCGGTCGCGATAGGCAATCGATGTTCCTCGTTCAAACGTAACGCCGTAGAGATGCGTCGGGCTTAGGTGGTCCAGCGCAGACAGAAACCTGATTTGGTCCGGCCTCACGCCCGAAATCGCGTATGCGTCCAAAAGGATTTTCGCGGCGGGATTCGCGGATGTTCCCTCGATACCCGTGCTGGCTATGAAATGCGTATCAGATGTCAGGCCGTGTTCCGCGAAAAACTCTTTGCGGGCTGTTACCAGTCCCTGGTAATTCGCGTCGATGTTCTGAACAAAGAACCATGTGCGAATCAGGTTATCAGCCAGTGTCATACCCTGTGCCCGCAAAAAGGTGTCGTATTCCTCGAAGATTCCGCGTGTCTGGCTGTGTGGCGTTTCTGCGCCTGGGCAGGTTAGGCCGGTCGTCCAGCAATGGGAAAGTTCGCCCCGCTCGAGGATAAGAGATGCGCCTTGTCGTGCCTTGTCTAATTTACAATCCGGGTCGCTGATATGGTAAGCCCAAAGCGATAGTTTTGCCGGCGGAAGCGGAGATTGACAGACCCATGACACGGCACAAGGTTCGTCCTGATTTTTGGGGTTGGAAGACGGCCGGGCCTCAAGCGCGCCTGCCTGGTTTATCAGGTCACTGCAGAAAAACCTCCGGAATACCGCGGTTTGCGTATCCAGCCCAATTGAATCAAGCGCATCTTGATATGCGAGGAATACCCAATCCAACTGGGCTTCAATGCTCTCGTGTTCCGTGGGACGCACAATCAGGTGATACTCATCGACTCCGCTTTGTCCGCGGAAGTGTGAGATACCTACTGTTGCGGGCATAACTTTGCTGTTAAAGCAATGACATTTCATTGGCGACCTCTGTCTTCCTTAGGTGTAATCTCAAACGGTATGGCAGGCAGCACGCCAAGATATACCCGTTGTTTCTGTGTCTTCTTTTGATTGCCCGAAGGATTGCTCGGCGGGTCCGCGGAGATATCCACAATCAGATTATCCACAAGCCCGACTTTGGCAGTGTTACTGTCCGCCGCAATCGCGAATGTTAATTTGCCTGGGGTTATGTTCACATCCCCAAGTGTCAGGCCCGCCGGCGGTTCGCTCAGTTCAAGCTGGATAGTTGATGCAATCGGTCTATTCGGTATTTTGACACGCACGCCTGCTGTGCCGCCTGCGGGGATTTTAATACTGTTGTAATCTACCAGCTCGAAAGTCGGCGCACGACGTTTGTAATATCCTGTCATGACCATAAGCTCCTGCGAGGGAACCATGTGCCGGTAGATAAACGCCTGCATCATATCCTCCGCTGGAGTAACCGGCCTGCTGACCGTTTGGCCGTCGATTTTTGCACGGCCTTCAAGTTGCAGATTAATTGGCTGCTCTAATGGTTTTTGCGGAGCCGTAAGAGTAACACGCAAACGGTCGCATCCTGCTGGGATTCGTGCCCCGCTTAACTTGAAGCCGGGTGGTGCGTCTTTGAGCACCAGTTCGATTTCACCGTTAAAGCCGTCTTTCCGTAATGCTTCTATGGTTACAGGAACATTGCCGCCGGCCAGGATGTTTATGCTCGATGGGGCGGCTAACAAGGCAAAATCCGGCTGCGGGGGGCTGATTCGCAGGCGATAGCCGTAATCCGGCCCGCCGTGATTCTCCGAGTCGGCCAGACGCACAAAGTATGACCCGGTGTTAGGCAGCCGGAGGCGCAAATACGAATCGGCATTGTGCGTCAGCAGGCCCACGTTCTTATCCCCATTATCGTCGTTGTATCCCAGCACCTTCCTATTTGCATCACTGAGCCACAGAAAGGAGTCGAGAGGGGAATTCAACCTGCGGGCATATACCTCGGCAACTATCTCGTCGCCGGCGTTGGCGTCGAACCGGAATATGTCAACGTCGCCCGGCTTACCGATTCGCCCGTTGATTATCCGCGGCAAGACAATGTGTTGAGCGTCTTCTGTTGTGCCGTTGTCTTCGATTTCATTACATTCAGGCAGTGTATCCACCGCGTAAGGGACGCTATTGCTTCGCCGGTTGTTTTGCCGCAACTGGGCCTGACGGATTGCACCGCCGCCGGGCATGGTATCCAGCAGCATTTCGTTGGTGTCGAGATTCCAGCCGGATATCGAAGCGACAGTGAGAACTCCCGTCTGACCTCCGAGCGGGAACATTTGCGTTATAAATGGTTGTTCCGACAAGCTGACGCGATAGACGAAATCCTCCCGCCCACGGTAGATGGAATCGCGAATCTCAATCTCATAATCGCCGTCCCTGGTAATCCTGTAAAATAACACCGGGTCGGGATGAAAAAGGTAATTGCCCGCGTAGGCCAGCTCTTTGCCTTTAGCGTCATAAAGGGTCAAAGTCGCCTGAAACCAGCCGGGCACGGCGTCCGCGAGATACGGAATCAGATGTCGGGCCTGTGCCTCTATCGTGAGATTCTGACTTTTTTTTGCGCTGAAGCGGAAGCGGTCCGCTTCGCCGGGAAGAATTTGTCCGTTGAGCCGGATGGGTACATTGACTTTTGGCGTAAAGGGTTTGCCCGGGTCTTTGAACTCCGGCTCGCAGGTTTCCGGCAGCAGCCCGACCTGGAAGCATAACGGATTTGTCAGGCCGGCGCTGGTTTCAAGCCGAAGTTCCCGGTCGCCCGGCTCGGCGTTGGGGTCGATGGTAATTTCGATAATTGCTATTTCGCCAATCTGCATGCTGACGGGATATTTATTGCCGAGAAATTCTTCCGAAACCTTTTGCAGCCCCTTCGGGCTTAACTTTTCGAGATTTCGCAAAAGGGGATGGTCCGGCAGCGAAACTGCGGGCGTATTTGTGTCATCGGGCTTATTTACATCGGCTGGTTTATTTATATCTGTCGGCTTATTAACTTCCTGTACGGCGGGGGACATGTTTTTTTTGCCCGGGCCCTGCTGTTTTTTTCGCAATTCGCTCAGCTGTCTCTGAAGCTCTTTCTTCTGGTCGCCATTCAAAGGTTTTATCCGGCCAATATAGCGTGTTACCGAACCGCGCACTCCCTGACCTGTTACATAAACTTCGTTGGCGTCTTTAATAAACTGTCCGCCCACGGTAATTTTAATGACGGAACCCTGTTGCCCGCCCGCGGGGTAGAGATACCCGATGTGCGGCTCTTTTTCATTCGAGGCGCCATACGCATTTGCCGCGTATAAGACCATAATCGCAATCAGTAATCGTCTCGATAAAGTCATCATCACGCTTGTTACATTATTTCCTTTAACCGGTTAGCTGAAGGCATAACCTGAAGAGCTAACCCTTTTGGGTTTGGAAGCGGGCCATCGGGGTCGATGCCCAGCAGTTCGTATATACTGCCGATTAAATCTGCTGCGAGCACTGGACGCCGGGCGACTTCCTCGCCCTTATCGTCCGATGCGCCGACGACGTGTCCGCCTTTGAACCCGCCTCCCGCGACAACCGCGCTGAAGCAGTCGCCATAATGTCCCCGCCCGCCGTTCCAGGGTGATTCCCAAAGGATTTTTGGCGTGCGTCCGAATTCACCGGCCCATTCCACTATCGTGCTGTCAAGCAGGCCACGGTCACTGAGGTCTTGCAGCAGGGTGGCCATTCCCTTGTCCAATTCGGGGAGCTTGCGGCGCATTATCTCGAAATTCTGCTTATGGGTATCCCAGCCGCCATAATTAACGGTAATGTATGGGACACCTATTTCTACAAGCCGGCGAGCCATCAGGCAGGATTGGCCGAATTTGTTCCTGCCGTATTTGTCTCTAAGCTCGTCTTTTTCATTCGACATATCGAATACTTTGCCGCCGTCGCCGAGAATCAGGTTGTAGGCCTTCTCTTCACAGTGGTCTAATTGTTCGAATTGCGGGTTTCCCAGCATCGCCTTGCCGAGCGAATCGAGCGAGTGGAGCAGTTCGCGTCGGCTTAGCTGTCTCTGGTCTGAAATGCCTTCCGCGACGACCCCTGATACGACGAAACGTTTCTGGCCCGGGTCGCCTCCCGTGGCGAAGGGTTTATAGCGGGGGCCGAGGAAACCTTCCTCTGAGAATCGCCCCTCGGTTGCTGTAAGCACAATATATGGCGGAATCAGGCCTTTATAGCCGTGGTCATATCCTTTGAATAATGAGACAACTGCCCCCATACCCGGAAAAACCAGGTTGTCGCCGGGTTTTCGGCCGGTTTTCATTATGTATGTAGCTGTCTCGTGGGCGTTAACGCCGTGGGTCATACTGCGAATGATTGAATATTTGTCCGCCTGTTTGGCGAGCTGTGGCAATAGTTCGCAAATTTTTATGCCGTCCACATTTGTCGCAATCGGGTTTTTGAATGGGCCGCAGTAATCGTTACCCGCCTGCGGCTTGGGGTCGAATGTGTCTAAATGCGACGGCCCACCCGACATCCATAGCTCTATCACCGCTTTTGCGGGCGTTCGCTTGTTTGCCGGCGGCGAATTTGCGTCCTCACCGCGGGCGTATCCGCCGAACCGCTCAACGAATGTCAGGCCTGCCGCGCCGAGAAGTCCCAGCTTCAGCGCTTCTCGCCGGGTAATAACGTATGTATGTTTTTGGTTGCTCATATATTTTGTCAGCGATTTTAATGCCGGTATAGAAATTCCTTGGTATTGATTAGCGCCCATGCCAAATCTTCGATGGCGGCTTTGCGTGTCATCCCTTCTTTTTGAAAATATTTATCGGCGGTGTCCGATTCGGCCTGCGTCGGATAGCGTGACAGGATGGTCAGGTAAATGTTTTTTATAAGCTCAATGCGGTTACCTTTCGCGGCTTCTGCCTGCTGGCGCAATATCGGGCTTCGTTCTATCTTGTTTTTGATATCGTTTGAATTTAGCAGATACAGCCGCTGAAAGTCCGAGGGCTGATTGTTGCGTTCGGATTCCAGTCCGGTATCGCGTGCGGGCCGGCCGAACATTTCAAGAAACTGACTTGTTATGCTGCCGTCCTCCAGTTTAATGGCTCGCCGTCCTTCGGGAATAAACGTGAAGGGTTCCGGTATGTTGCTTGAATAGTTTTCCCCTGTTCCGCTAATCTGGTCTAAAGCGTCGATTAAAACTTCCGCGTCCAGTCGGCGGACAGGATAACAGGCGAACATTGCCTCGGCTTGCGGATTATCACTACGAGGAATCGAAGATTGCTGGTATATACCGGAGTTGAGGATAAGCCGGTAAATATGTTTCAGGTCGTATTTGGACCTCACAAGCTCCTTTTCCAAAAAGGCAAGCAGTTCAGGATTTACCGGGGGATTGTCCGGCCGGATATCATCCGGTTCGTTAATAATGCCGCGACCCATCAGCCAGGTCCATACGCGGTTGGTTATATTGCGTGCGAACCATTGATTATTCGGTTCGGTAAGCCAGTCGGCAAATACTCGCCTTGGGTCATCCTCGGGCCGAATTTGTACTGTTTTGCCGTCCGGGAAAACGGCCTCACGCGGGCCTACCGGCGCCGGGTTCAGATATACGATTTCTTCTTTCCATTCGGCGGTTTTCTTATAGGCGACCTGTGAGAAGAAAACTTCCATATTGGTCCGGGTGGATTGGGGTAAACTTTCATAACGCGTTCCCATAAACGTCAGGGCAACTGTCCTGGCAATATCGGAGGGTTGCCTGCCCTGAATCGCACGGTAGAAATTTACCTGCGGCACGCGGAAGTTACTGCCGCTCGAAGTTAATAGCTCACGGACGAACTGGTCATAAGGCATATTCGTGCGTATGCAATCGTGAATCCAGTGATAATACGCCTGCACCGCGTTGGGCCAAAGGTTTATAGGAAATTCGGACTTGACCCTCAGCAGGTCGCACCACTTAAGCGTCCAGTAGTCGACGAATTCCTCCCGTTCCAGCAGGCGGTTAATAAGCGATATGCGTTTGTTCGGGTTGCTGTCTTCCAGAAATTTGCGAATTTCCGGCGGCGATGGTAACGTGCCGATGACATCCAGATATACACGTCTTATGAAAACTTCGTCTGAGCAGAGGAGAGCCGGCTTGATGCCGCGATTCTTCAATCCCGCCGACACCAGGGTATCAATACGGCTTGCCGATACTATCCCGATGTCGCTTTCAAATGGAGGCGCAATCTGTGGTGGTTCAGCGCCACATTGGTTAATGATTGCCATTAAGACCAGAGCCGCGAGTAACGGTCTGTTCATTAAGAATTCTCCGGCATTTCACGCCTTCAATTCATTCTCAAAATATCAATGATGGGTGGGGATTAGCGCCTGCAGGAAAGACGTTCCTGCTATAGGACTTATTGCCTGATTGCCTATTATACCGGCATAGACGGTTCACGCAAACACTTGCCCGCTTTGATTAAAAGGCCTTTAGTTTCCCGTCCGATGGCTGTTTGGGGTAAACAGAGTTTTGGTAATGAACCAATTGATATGTGATTACGGCAGGTTACTCAACCAGCAGGTCCGCGGTAACTACGTCGGGGCTGTCCTGCATAATGTCGTCGTTGAGAGTGCCGACCGATTTGAGATGTGATATGCCCGCCAGCTTCCTCGTATCGACAAGCCGGGCGCCTTTGGCCGCTATCTTGCGAAACGCGTGCCTTGCCTTTTGTTTATCCTGTGCCCCGACCGCATCGACCACAACCGTAACCCGCTTGCCTCGCTGCAACAACCCCAGCGCCGTCGCCTCAATAGCTCCTTCCGCACAGGCGCCTATCAGCACAAATTCATTTGCGCGGATTTCGCTCAGCAGTCGGTCTATCCTCGGCTCATCAAACGGGTCCAAGCACCGCTTGTGCAGAATAATCTGTCGATACTTCCTCAGCAAATCCACAGGCAGGTCAGTGTTGTTGTCCGCCGCGAAGCTCGCCCGGTTGCTCAAAAGCGTATAGTTAATTTTCTCCATCCCTTCCGTCCCGTCCACGCAGAACCCGCCGTTGTTCTCAGGATGAACCTCGCATATCGATACGACCGGGATTTTCTTGGCGCGGGCAAAAGCTATTACCCTTCTGATGTGGCTTAGAACCCTTCTGCGATTACCAACACGCGCCATGCCGCTATCCACGAAAAAGTCCCTCTGCGTGTTGATGTCTATCAAAACCTGCTTGCGACGAGTTTTCATTAATTGCCGTATCATTTTGGCAACCTTCTCTCTAAGACGCCGCTCTCTTTGAGCTTTACTCCTGGCTTTGGGCTTCTACTAATAATTACGTCCAAAAGCCGTTTCTGGTACAAAAATTTATCCAATAAAATTTTGTCCTCTCTCGCAACCCAGCCATTCTCAATATCGATTAGCCATGACATTGACTTTAAGCCCTTATTTTGCCGTTTTTACCCCGCCCAATACTGGGGTTTGGCAAAACCCTGTCGTTCCCTTATAATAAAGTCCATTATCAGCCAAAATGTTACAAAAGCTGGCCTTATACTGATTGGTTATCAAAATGTCAAGACAATTAAATCACTATCCGAAATTTGTCCTTGAGCACCAAAACCCGCCTGTCAAGGTTAATTTTGGTGATATTTTCGGACGTTTGGCCCCCGTCCACATCGAGATTGGGTCAGGCAAGGGGACATTTTTGGTAAACCAGGCAAGATGCCGGCCCGACGCCGATTTTATCGGGATTGAATGGGCTGGCAAATATTACCGTTTCGCAGTTGACCGACTTGGCAGATGGAATCTGACTAACGTCCGTATAATCTGCACCGATGCCGTCCGTTATATCGCCGAATGTGTCCCCGATTCCTCCGTCGATTGCTTCCACTTTTATTTCCCCGACCCTTGGCCCAAAAAACGCCACAAAAAAAGACGTTTCATCAACGATGCCAATACCGACCAGCTCATCCGCTGCCTCAAACCTGCCGGCGAAATCCGCGTTGCCACCGATTTTGAGGAGTACTTTGAACAGATAAAATCTGTGTTTGTATCGAAAGCAGACCAGCTTGAGCAAATCGATTTTCTCCCTAACGCCGGCGCTCAAATCGGCGAATGGGTCGGCTCAAACTTCGAACGCAAATACCTCAAAGAAAACAGACCTATCTTCACAATAGCCGTCAGAAAACGCGGATAACCCCAGTCGGCAACCTGTCGCGAGCAAAGCCAAGGGGGCGGCAATCCCTACAACCCCATCTGCTCAATGCTCTTCAAAAACTGTGCGTACTTTTCAAGGGCCCATATGCCCAGCGCCACCGTAAAGGCGATTGTCACAATCGTCCAGAATATTTTGCCGATGATACTGTATTGCGGATTTTTCCATATAAACGGCAGCGCAAGTGGTTGTAAGAGCAATATCCAGAGAATCACCATCGGTGTTTTGTAATACCATTTGACACCAGCGTCTTTCCTTAATCCCCTCAATTCGGCGTCGATTAAAAATTCGCCGCAGTGTTTGCACTTCACCGCCTCATCCTGAATCTCTTCCGCGCAAAACGGACACTTCTTCATATTATATCCCTGTACGCTTATGGGTATTTAGAACTGTACTCTCCTATATATTTCGGCGTTCTCCGTGCCAACCAATAGAAAAAACGCTGTATCCCACCCGGCTTTCTTGCGATATATGAACGACGCTCGCCCCTGTCGTATTTTTTTCGCAGTTGTCTATTTTTTGCTCGCCAGGAGATTTGTCGTAAGGTATAATACCGGCAAGCATCGGGTTCTAAAATGCTGCGAAGATCCTTCGTTGCGAATATTGAGTGAGGTTTTATACGAGCTTGAAAAATATACCAACACTGCGAATAGGAAATATCGAAACCAGGGTTCCGATTATTCAGGGTGGAATGGGAGTTGGTATCTCCCTGTCAGGTTTGGCCTCGGCCGTCGCAAATGCCGGCGGCATCGGCGTTATCGCCACCGCTGGAATAGGCCAGCTCGAGCCGGATTCCCACACGAATTTCAACGAAGCGAACAACAGGGCGCTGCGAAAAGAACTCATCAAGACAAGGGCCAAAACCGACGGAATCATCGGCTTGAATATAATGGTCGCCCTCTCGGATTTTGACGACCTCGTACAGTGCGGCGTCGATGAAAAAGTTGACGTCCTTTTTCTTGGCGCCGGGCTTCCGATAAGACTTCCCAAAACGCTCCCTCTTGATGCGCTGGGCTCGCTGCACACAAAGTTTGTCCCCATCGTATCCTCAGACAGGGCCGCGGAGCTTATATTCAAATCCTGGGCCAAACACTTCAATCATGTCCCCGACGCGGTCGTTGTCGAAGGCCCTCTTGCCGGCGGACACCTCGGCTTCAGAAAAGAGGATATCACTGACCCCGGACACGCCCTGGAAAAATTAGTGCCCTCCGTTATCTCCGTGATAAAACCTTACGAGCAGAAGTTCCAAAAAAGTATCCCCGTCATCGCCGGAGGCGGCGTATACACCGGCGCGGATATCTATAAATTTATGCAGTTGGGCGCCAGTGCCGTGCAAATGGCGACAAGGTTCGTCGCGACCTTCGAATGTGACGCCTCCGATGAATTTAAACAGGCGTTTATCCGCTGCACAAAAGACGACATCATCATTATTGACAGCCCCGTCGGCCTGCCCGGCAGGGCCATACGCTGCGAATTTCTCGACAGGATCGCCTCAGGCCAAAAAGAACCCTTCAAGTGCCCCTGGAAATGCCTGAGAAGCTGCGATTTCAAAAACGTCCCTTACTGCATTGCCCTCGCGCTTACCAACGCCAAAAACGGCGACCTCAAAGACGGCTTCGCCTTCGCCGGCGCAAACGTCTATAGAGTGGACAAACTCGTTTCCGTAAAAGAGCTCATCGATGGCTTAATGGAAGAGTATTCCAGTTGCGCCGCCCCCGCCGGCGTCCACGCCAGATAAAAAATTAACCTCCCGCAACGCGGATTCCCGGTAGCCATAAACACTTCCTCATCCGCCCGTAATTCAATTCAACATTTAACATTAGATATTGGACATTCAACATTTACTGCCATCTGTCCTCAATTCCCGTTGCTCCCTCAGAAGTTGCTGCCGTGATTTTGACTCTAACTATTTCATTTTTCTTAAATCCGAAATCATTTTCCCTAATTTGCTCGCCTGCCCCCGAGTGGTTCTTGCTTTGGTTTAGCAACAGGGGGTCCAGGTAAACCATAAAATAACGCTCACTTCTACCCGACAATGGCTCAGTATCTTCCAAAAGCACTTCACACGTCTCGCCAATAAATTGTTCTCTAAACTTAAAGGCCAATTCATCACTTATTTTCCGCAGAATCTGTGCCCGGTTTTTAACCACGTCCGCCGGCAATCTGCCTTTGAGCTTCGCCGCGGCCGTCCCCGCCCTCACCGAAAACGGAAACACGTGTATCTTCGAAAACCCCGCCCACTTTGAAAGTTCAACCGTCTGTTGAAAATCCTCATCCGTCTCGCCCGGAAACCCCACGATAATATCCGCCGTAATCGCGGGCCTGTCTAATCTCCGTTTTATCAGCTCAATTTTTTCCCGCAGTTCTTTTGCGTCATACTGCCGACACATTCTTTTCAGCGTCGCGCTCGAACCCGACTGCACCGACAAATGAATATGCGGCATAATATTCTTATGCGCACAGAACACGTCTAACAATTCCTCGCTAATATCCCCCGGCTCCAAACTACTCACCCGAATTCTCAATAACCCCGGTATTTGTGCTAGGGCCGTTAATAAATTGGAAATTGGAAATTGAAAATTGGAAATCTCAGGGGTCTTTCTTACTGTTTCCCGCCCATACGCTCCCAAATTGACTCCCGTAACCACAATTTCCTTATGTCCAGCCGCAACGAGGGCCTTTGCCTCCGCCACCGCCTCCTCAATCGGCTTGCTTTGAACATCAGGCCTGACTTTAGGTACAATACAATAGCTGCAAAGGCCATCACAGCCGTCTTGGACCTTGAGAAACGCACGGGTATGCCCCTTGAAACTTGACAATTGTGGCAATTTGGGATATTTGGCGAATTTAGCCATTACATCCTTGATTTTTGAGCCGTTTTCTGCTTTAATAAGGGGATTGTCGCCGATGATAATTTGGGTGATTCTTTTCGCCAAATCGTCTCGGCTGCTGATGATATGAACATTATCGCCGTCGCAAGCGGTCATTTCCCGGCTGTTCATCGCCGGAAGACACCCGCAGACGACCCTTACGCCGGCTGGATTGGCCTTTAACGCTCTTTGTATATATTGCCTGCTCTTGGCTGAAGCCGTACCTGTTACGCAACAGGTATTTATCACGGCTAAATCGGGATTCTCACCCGACACCGCCGCCGACAGACCCAGCTCCTCAAGAAGCTGGGCTATCTGGGCACTTTCATATTGATTGACTTTACAGCCAAGCGTATATATGGAAAAAGTTCTCATAGCTCCTATAATAATATAATTCTTTGTGTTATACTATTTGCGTTGGCAGCCGAAAACAAGTCCCAGTTCGCTGGGGCAGGAGGCGTAGTTTATGGCGGAAAGAATCGGGTCGGTCTGGGCCATCGACATCGGAAATACCTCGCTCAAGGCGCTCCGCCTTAGCAACGAATCCGGCGCCCTCGAGGTCATCGGCTTCGACAATATCACCCACGGAAAAGTCCTCTCCGGCTCAGGAATCAAGGACCAGGAAAAGCAGGAGCTTATAGCTATCTCGCTTCGCCAGTTTGTCCAGCAAAACGACCTCGGCAGAGACGAAATCATCGTCGCTGTCCCAAGCGCAAACAGTTTCGCTCGTTTTGTCAATCTCCCGCCCGTCGAGCAAAAAAGAATTCCCGAAATCGTCAAATTCGAAGCCAGCCAGCAGATTCCTTTTGATATCAACGAGGTCGCATGGGATTGGCAATTGATGACGGAGGCGGGGGCGGCGGAGGCGAAGGTCGGGATATTCGCGATAAAAAACGACGTGGTGACGGCGGAACTTGAACATTTCAGCAGAGAGAATTTGGAGGTTACATACGTTCAGATAGCGCCGATGGCGCTTTATAACTATATTTTTTACGACAGGCCTGATTTGATGCGTTCGGATACGCAGGCGACGGTGGTGCTGAACATCGGGGCTGAAACTACCGACCTTGTGGTCTGCACTAAATCGGACGTCTGGCAGCGGACGATAGCGATGGGGGGCAACGCCTTTACCAAGGCGATAGCGGACACGTTCAAGCTGAATTTTGAAAAGGCGGAGAAGCTTAAGCGGACCGCACCAATGAGCAAATACGCCAGGCAGATTCTTCAGGCGATGAAGCCGGTGTTCACGGACCTGGCGTCGGAGATTCAGCGTTCGCTCGGTTTTTATACCAGTTCGCATTCGAATGTGAAGCTGGCGAGAGTTATCGCGCTGGGCGGCGGCACGAAGATGCGAGGTTTGCTCCAGTACCTTCAGCAGAGCTTGCAGATGCCGATAGAGCGGCCAGACGCGTTCAAGCAGGTCGGGATAAACGCGTCGGTCTCAGCGGCGAAGTTCCATGAAAGCATATGTGATTTTGGCGTTGTGTACGGGTTAGGGGTGCAGGCGCTTGGTCTTGGGCGGATAGAGAGCAATCTGTTGCCCCGGAGCATAGCCAAGTCAATGGTATGGGCAAGCAAGACGAAGTTTTTTGTGCTGGCGGCGTGCCTGATATTAGTGGCGTCGATACTGGCGTTTGCAAGGACGCTTATAGACCGCGCCAGCTACACCAGCAAGGTATCGCAGAGAGAGGCAACAAAGTTGGTGCTGGATGCCGCAAAGAAGGCCCAGAGCGACCTAAAGGCCGAAGAGGCCAGGGCCGGCGAGTCGGAAGCGGTGATAAAAAAGGAGTTCGATCTGTTTAAGTATCGTGATATGGTGCCTTTGCTGTATCAGAAGTTGATAGGGACGCTGCCGAATGCCAAAAGCAACCCGGAGCAGGCGGAGCTTTACCGAGCTTTTGCCCGCGGTGACGCGGAGACTATAAAAGATAAGTTTCCGGACCGCAGGGAGCGCAAGGAGATTTTTGTAACAGGGATGTCTATTTACTATACGCTGGATGTCGAGAGCGCTCAGTTCGGAACGATAGGTTTTGAGAGGGGTGTTGATTCCAGGGATACGCTCGGAGAGGCAGGTTCAGGCGGTCAGATGGCGTCGAGAGATATGATGATGAGGGGCGGGGGCGGACGAGGCAGGGCGCCGAGTAGATATTCGCCTGCGATGCGAGGTAGGATGGCGGGAGTTCCGTCAACGGGGCCGGGCGGCGGGGCGTCGAATCGCGGTTTTGTAGTAACGATTTCCGGTTACAGTCCGTATAAGACAATTACCGAACTACTCGACCCTGTTGAAGTGCAGGACGATCCGAATAAGTGGGGATTAGTCACCCGGCTTATGCATTTGGACAGTATGTTTGATGGCAACAGTCCCTTTGAGCTTTATAAGAAGACGGACAAACAGCATTTTAACCTTCAGACCGGAGAAGTGGATTTGGAGGCGGAGATACCTCCGGGTATCGGCGTAAAAAAGAACATTGAGGGCAAGGGCGATGTGATTATTGACCCGATGACCAACGAGATTATCTGCAAGGTTACGGATACCGACGAGGGCGGCAAGAAAGTTACGAAGGTTAACGATTCCTGGTTTGTGCTGAATTTTAAGTTGAGGTGGAAGGATGCACCAGGAGCGTCTGTTGAAGAGGGCGGCGGCAGCCCAGAGACGGCGCCAAGTGCGAGCCCGCCACCGCCACCGCCAAGTCCTGCCAAAGCACCCGCTTTGCGGAAGAAAACCAGCGCGCCCAGATTGAGAGGGGGGGATGAGTGATGGGCAAGATTGACTTGTCTAAATTGAAGGATTTAATGAAGGGGCTGGGGGGATTGCGGGTGTATCTCGTGTTGATTTGGCCCGCGGTGATACTTTTAGCGTGCGGCGGGGTTCTGACTGCGACCTGGCTGATGGGCGGCAGTTTAAAACAGAAGGCGGACAGGGAAAGTGTGCCGATGGGCAACCAGGTAAGGGAAATGTTGAAAAAGTTGCCCGCCGCCGGTCAGGCGGAGGTGGAGAAACAGTATCAGGATGCATACCAGCAGGACGCGAACCTGATAAAGTTGTTATCGGTAGAGAGTTCTCAGCGTGAACTGCTCAGTTACGACATATTTCCGCAGCCAAAGGATACTTCGACGTTGCTGTTCACCAGGTTTGGCGCCAAGTTTCGTCAGGGGGTTGAGGGTTTGATAGCGAAGGTCCGTGGGGGCGATTGTCCCAGTGCGGAGGAGTTGAATGCCGCCAGGCAGACGGGAAAAAGCCCGGGGTTTTTGGGGTTGAGCGGAGCGGGTGGAGCATCGTCAAGGATAGTCGAGGAGATTTGTCATGCCAGGGCCAAGTCGGTGTCCATATATGCGAATCCGGAAACTGTGAGCGGGTACGATTTCTGGAAGGCATATCAGTACTCCAATATGGATGACAGTGTCAAGGACTGCTGGTTCTGGCAGGTTGGTTACTGGATAATTGAGGACGTGTTTTCGACGGCAGGGGCGATGAATGCCGGTTCGAGCAGCGTGTTAACGTCACCTGTAAAGCGTGTGGAGCAAGTCGGTTTTGTTAGGCCGGAGGCCCTTTTGAACGCTGGTGCCGCGACAACGTCTCAGGAGCGGCCGAAATACGTAAACAAGCCGGATGAACAGTTGACTGAGTCGTTCACTGGTCGAATAAGCAACGAGAACATAGACGTGGTGCATTTTAGTATGGTGGTGGTGTTGAGCAGCAAGGCAATAATACCTTTTATGCGGGAGTTGTGCAGTGCCAAGGAGCACAGGTTTATGGGATTCACGGGTCAGGAGCCGGCAAAGGTATTCAAGCACAACCAGATTACCATTTTGGAGAGCAGGGTAAAGCTGGTGGATTTGACGTCGGCCGACCATCGGTATTATAGATATGGGTCGGACTCGGTTGTCGAAGTTGAACTTGTTTGCGAATACATCTTCAACAAGAAGGGGTATGACGCAATAAAGCCGGAGTCGGTAAAGAACCCTGCGGCAAAGACAGGCGGTTAGGCGGCGTAGCTGGGCGGGTTTGGGGTTTTAGGACTATGATTAAAAAGCGAAGCAATTTCATAGATGAGCATATCGAAAAGGTGGCGCTGGTAATAGGCGGTCTGGCGGCTATCTACGTTTTGTATGCGTTTGTGCTGCGAGGCCCGGAATTGGTTTTCGACAACCAGAAGTTCCGTCCCGGCCAGCTTGACATATACATAGCGGAGCAATCTGAAAAACTGAAAGAGCGGCTGGCGCGGGACCCGATTCCCAAGCCCCCATACGTGCCCCAAAGCGTTGATTTTCTGGCGAAGATGAATTTGGTGCTGGATAAGAACTTGAACGTTCTCTGGCCGGTGCCGAGTTCGGTGGAGATGATGGTAGATAAGAAGTACCGCATGCCCGTGATTGGTTCCGTTAATGATGTTGCCGTGGAACACATAAGGGCAGCGGCCTATATGCCGAAAGTTGCGGTTACGGCGGAGAATTTCGGGTCAGAAGAGACGTATGAGCCGAACGACCTGGATTTGGTCACCGTTCAGGCGAGTTTCGACCTTGCGCCGTTAATAGACAGTTTTCAGGAGTGCTTTGCGGGCAAAGAGGTTCCTGAAGGGTGGCGTGATGCCGGTTTGGTCAAGCCGGTGTTTGCGGCGGTTCAGTTACAGAGGCAGCGTTTAGGTGATAATGGTGAATGGGGCCAGTGGGAGGATGTGCCCCGCGTGAAAATAGACCCAGAGAGAGACGACTACAAGATAATAGAGGATGTAAACGGCCTGCCGAGCGGCGGGGTTATGGTTCAGTTTGCGAAGTTCAGCGACCCGCGGATACAGGTCAATTTGCTGCAGCCGGCGCCGTATAAGATAGCGTCGGCTGACGATGATTGGCTGCCGCCTTTGCTGCACAGGAAGTTTTTGACGGTTCGGCGAGAGAAGGAGGCGCAGGATCGGCGTGAGACGATAGAGGCAAAGGCAGCGGAAGAACGTGACAAGACGGCGGCGAGGCCGGCGAGAGAGGATCACGTGGTGGCAGAAAAGCCCCGTAGCACGGCGGCAGGCGGCGCCGGGTACCGGGGAGGGGCGGCAGGCGGCGGGGGCCGAGGCGGAATGGAAATGGGGGGAAGCGCAGCTCGCAATCTTCCGAAAACGGCGACGGCCAAGCCGGACAGGACATCGGAGCGTGACCGGCGGACTGAATCGACAACGGCGGCTGAGCAGAGAAAGACCGCCAAGCCGGTAGTAACAGAGGCGACGATATACGACGAGATGAAAAAGATGCTGCTGACGAGGAAGGATATCGGCAAGCTGCGCGAGACGATAACATTCTGGGCCTATGATGATACCGTTGAGCCAGGCGCAAATTATCAGTATCGTATTCGGCTTGGGGTGTTCAATCCCGTGGCCGGGACCGGCGAGGTGCGTGAGGAAGACGCCGAGAAGGACAGCAAGGTGATATTATGGAGCGAATTTTCGGATGTGACGGACACAGTGGCGATACCCAAGCGGCTGTATTTCTTCCCGGTAAACGTTCAGGAGGCATCCATGGCGGCGGAGGTGCAGGTTTGCAGGTACGTGCTGGGCTATTGGCACAGTGAGCCGTTTATGGTAAAGCGCGGGGACGTGATAGGCAGGGTGGCGAAGGTCGAGCCGAGCGATAAAGATAAAATCGCAAATGTGAAACTGCCTGAGATGATAGATTATTCTACGGGGGCGGTTGTGGTGGACATGGTAGCGATGAACGACTGGTTCGGGGACAAAACTCTCCAGTCGCGGCAGTATTTTGATATGCTGTTCAGTTTTGACGGGACGAGAGTGGAGAGATTACCTGCGAAACAGATGTACTGGCCTGAGGAACTGCGTTTGAAGTATAGCGAGCTGAAGACGCTCGAGAAAAAGCCCAAGGAGCCATGGCGTGCCTGGAGCAGCACCGGTGCGTCGGAAATGCAGCAGCGTGCTGTGCCCGGGGATCATATGAGAGGGCCGATGGATAGGGGCGGCGAGATGCAGGACGGAATGCCAGACAGGAGACCGGGGCGGTAAAATCAAGGGTATTAGCCCTTTGGACAATTAGCTGTAAGAACAACGCAGCCATTTTTTGTGACGAGGATATCGTCTTCGATTCTGACGCCGAGGCGTCCGGGGATATAAACGGCCGGCTCGATTGTAATCATGTCGCCCACCCGCAATGTTCCTTTGCTCTTGTTCGATACAACGGGCAGTTCGTGTATTTCGAGGCCCAGTCCGTGTCCGGTTCCGTGGTCATAGACAGGCAGACCTGCTTTTTTTATGATTTCTTTTGCGGCGGCGTCGATGCTGCTGATTTCGACACCCGCTTTGACCATCTTGAGTGCGGCGGCCTGTGCCTGTTTTACAACGGCGTAAACTCTTGTATACAGCCCGCCGGCGGTTCCTACCGGGAAACATCTGGTCAGGTCACAGCAGTAGCCATTGTGCCGCGCGCCGAAATCGATGAGGACGGTATCATTTTTGCGTAATTTGCGAGAGGTGGGCTGGTGATGAGGTCTTGAAGCATTGGGACCGAACGCGACAATTGTTTCAAAGCTGTTTGTGCCTCCGGCTTTTCTGATTTCAAAATCTACAATTCCCGCCAGCTTGTTTTCCGTCAGGCCCGGTTTTACATGTCGAAGCACGCGCTCGAAGGCCCGTGCGGCGATTTTAGCGGCGGCTCGAATGGCCGAAACCTCTGAGTTATCTTTTTTCCGGCGTGCCGATTCGACGATACCTTCGGCGGCCTTCAGTCGGCAGGACAGGTTTTTCTTCAGCGACTGGAAATTAGCGAGTGATATTGATTTTTCGACAGCCGCGGTTTTTATTCCGCGTCGATTCCGCAGCAGTTCGGCGATTGCTTTGGCCATTGCCTCTTTGCGTTCAACAATCCTGCAGAATCGGCACTGGGCCGCGGCCTGTTCGGAGTACCTGCTGTCGGTTACGAGTATAACCGCTCCTGGCAAAACCACCGCCCAACTGTCGTCACCGGTAAAGCCGGTCAGGTAAGTTACATTGGCTGGTTTTGTGGCTATAAGGCAATCGGCCTTTAGCCGGGCAATTCCGGCCCGGATACCCCTGAGCCGGACTTTATGTGTATGGCTGTCCATTTCGCAAAATTCTCCAGTCAAAAACCTGCTGCCAGTATTAACAGCGCGGACGGGAAAAATAAAGATTTTTCCCGTGTCGATTTGGAGAAGAGGGGTTTTTTTGTATATTTTATTTGGGCAGGTTTATCCGGCTGGGGGGAGAAGCCGGTTAAAAATAGAGCGTATCGCCTCGCAATTATAGCCGGGGCCAAAGGTGCATAATTTCAACGCCTCATTTCACCTGAAACAGGACGGCGAAAGTCGTCCTGTTTTTTTATATCTTGCCCGTCCGGCGGAAAACCATTACAATGCTGCCCTTTGAATCGTCCAGCTTTTTCAAAGGTAAATTGATTCTATTATGCTACTGCCAATTCGCACAAGCGTCAGGTCATCCAGAACGCCATACGCCAATTACGCCCTAATAGCCGTAAATATAGTTGTGTTCCTGTTAACTTACTGGCCCGATGAGCGGGCAAGGGAGATTCTGCGACCCTGGGCGGAGCAGTTTGTTTTCACGCCTGCTCACCCGTTTCTGTGGCAGTTCATAACATACGCTTTTTTGCACAGCGGTTATCTGCATATATTCGGCAACATGTTCTTTTTGTATATATTCGGCAATAACGTAAACGACAAACTCGGCCATTTCGGCTACACTTGTTTTTACTTGGCGGGCGCGGTGTTCAGCGCGGTCGGTCATACGCTGATAAACAGCAATCCCGTTATGGGGGCAAGCGGCGCGGTGGCAGCGGTGACAGGGGCGTATCTTGTGCTGTTTCCGCAGACCCTTATAACTATTGCTTACTGGTTCATCTTTATCGGCACGGTTGATGTTCCGGCCATTTACTTTATCGCGTTCAAGATGATAATTTACGATAACGTCATCGGCCGATATACGTCCAACGTTGCTTACGATGCGCATCTTGCGGGTTACTCGTTCGGCATTGTTTCGTCAGCGTTTTTGCTGGCGACGGGATTGCTTAGCAGTTCGCAATTTGACCTTTGGGCGATGCTCAAGCAGTGGAACCGCCGGCGCATATACCGCGACGCTATTTCCACCGGCTATGACCCATATACCGGCATGGGCGGCAAAAAAAGTATAACAGCGAGAGATGTAACAAAGCCGGGGCCTGATGAGCCGCAGATTAGGCAGTTACGCGAGGATATCACCAACAGCGTTTATCGGCACGACCTTCAAACTGCCGCTCAACAGTATCTCAACCTTATGTCGCTCGATAGCCAGCAGATTCTGCCCCGCCAGCATTTGCTCGATATTGCCAACCAGTTTGCCAGCGATGGCGAATACAAGGAGGCCGCGTCGGTTTACGAAAAGTTTCTCACTCACTACGCCAATTATGAGCATATCGAGCAGGTCGAGCTGATGCTGGGGATAATATATTCGCGGTATCTTGAGAAGTTCGACCTTGCGCTGAATCATTTGCGCGCCGCCGAGAGGAAAATTGTTGACCCCGCCCAGTTATTGATGTGCCGGTCTGAAATCGAAAAACTGCAGAGCCGGTAGTTATTCGTTTCTACTTTGGCACCATCATGTGCATCCAGTAAGCCAGGCAACCCGTCCAGGTCCAAACGGCTGAGGCGGCGAACAATACAAGCGAGCCAATGATACGCAGGCCCTTTTTGTCGTTTTGCCAAACCACGAGCGGCGAGAAAATACCGCATACTCCGCTCAATATAAAACCGACGCCCGACAAAGTCGGATGCGTTGTCAGGCCAAGGTCAATTATCCGCACGCCCAATAGAGTTGCTGTTGCGCCTGCGAAAAAGGCGTATATCGCCAAAGGCAAAAGTTCCCATCTTTTGGCTAATGCCAAAGCCAGGCCGAGTAAAAGCACGCCCAATAACACCGACATTTCGCCGTATGCCGAGCTATACGGTTTAGGTAACGGCCAGGTGAGGGTAATCGCAAATCCGCCTATCGCTGCGACAAGGCCGCAGATTGCGAATGCCGGGACCCATTGGCCGGTATCTTCCGGCGAATCCAAATCACGCCAGACGAAGCAGCCGAGCAGGAATAACCCCGCAGCCATATTTATCAGCATCAGCGTCACATAATCGATCATCATAATCGACCTCCTAATTTCTTTATCTGTGGTTTTGGGCAAAGCGTTTTCATGTTACCCGAAATTATAATACTTTTTGACGGCCTTTTTTACTTTCCAGGTGCATTCGAGGTCAACAGGGAAGATGACGAAATCGCCGGGGCCGAAGCTGACCGATTCTTTGCCGTCGGTTACGGTTACGTCACCCTCAAGTATCAGGCAGGTTTCCTTTTCGGTGTAGGCCCAGTCGAATTCGCTCGGCTTGCAGGTCCAAATCGGCCAGGTCTTGCAGGTTTTCTCTTCCTCTTTACTGGGCTTTCGCACTACCACGTCTTTTATCGTAGGCATATTTCGCTCCTTTATGGTTTGTCTCGGTTTCGCTGGGGGTATTATATCCCGTCTTTTGTCTTTTGCAAACCCGCAGGCGAATTTCGTTTAATCGTTCTGGCAAAATGGGCGGTTTTGGCTTACATTATTCGCTTTATAAAACGAATTATGAACAATGAACAACTAAGCGCATTTAAGGCGTGGTTTGATAAATTCGTCGCGGGGTTTTACAGCGATGACGAATATATCAACGCCAATATCAAGATGAAAGAGGAACACACCGGACGGGTGTGTTCGGAGATGCTTTACCTTGCGGACCAACTGCACCTTGTGGGCAATCAACGATTACTGGCTGAGACGATTGCGCTATTTCACGACGTGGGGCGGTTTCCGCAATTTCTAAAATACCAGACATATAGCGACCCGAAGAGTATCAACCACTGCCTTCTCGGTCTTGAGGTACTGCAAAAGGAAAATATCCTGGTGCAGTTGCCGGATAACGAAAGACAAATCATCGAAACCGCGATTCGCTATCATGGCGAAAAGGAACTGCCAAATAATCTTACGGGCGATACGCTGTTATTATCTCAAATGATACGCGACGCGGATAAGTTAGATATTTTTAACGTGGTTATAAAGGCGTATATTCAGCGAAGAGACGACCCGGATAATTTCAAGCTCGAAATGGAGGTGCTCGATGAGCCGAGGTGCACGCCTGAGGTGCTTGACGCGATTCTTACGGGCGGCAGGATTGATTATAAGGCGTTACGAACATTGAACGATATGAAGCTGTGCGTACTCGGCTGGGTTTATGATGTGAATTTTGTTCCCACGCTACGCCGATTAAAACAGAGGCGACACCTCGAAACGATTTTTGAATTTCTGCCAGATACTCCCGATATTCGCAAAGTCCGCGAGAAAATCTTCGCTTATGTCGATTCGCGGATTGAGTAACCCGCCACAGAGGCCTCGTATTTTTTTAGCCACAGAGGACACGGAGAGCACAGAGATTATTTATTTCTGATTTCCGAAGCGGGCTCTTCGCCCACCTTCATTGACACTATGGCGGGTAAACTTCGCTACGTGTGCGATTTATCGGCAGTGGCAACAAGACATAACATCACTTGTCGGGATGATTGTGTTCCGACAACGTGAACCATCTTAACAAACGGTTTTTAGCTTGTTCCAGCTCATCGCGCTTCTGTTGAGCATTAAGATTCGGATAGAAGTTGGTTGCTTCAAGAGTTCGCTGCCAGCCCGGCTGGTCAACGGAATTAAATTTATTATTAACTATCGACGTGATTCTTTTAATCACCGGCCAATCACTATGACGGGCCAAAAACTTTTGTCCTTCCAGATAGTCATCTCTGTTTGCCAGTGTTACGGTTATATAAATATCGAATGCGTGCGCCTGTGCGCGTTCCGTCTCATCTTTTTTATCACGGTCATCAAAAGCGCACAATTTCAGGATTAGAAGGTTTGTAGGCGACGGCACCTGGACTTCGACACCATCAGTCGAAAGAGCAATTGTTCTTAAATCCTCATCAATAAAACACGCCTCTACCGTAAGGCGGCCATGCAGTTTCGACTTTACGAATTTAACTCGATGCTCTTTGATTTGAAAGTTCTTCATAGGCGGCGACAAAATATCTAATTGTCTGTCAGGGGCTTTTATGAAACGGAAATGCCTGTCATCTTTGCGAACAGCATATTCCAGCTCTCCCGTGATTATTTCCGCAATGGCCTCTCTGCGGGACATTTCCGCAACCTGCTCTTTAATAATCATCAAATCGATATCATTCGTAGCTCTTATCATACTTCTTGCCGCACCTTCGCTTTTGCAAAAGCACAGATATACGCCCAGTCCTCCGCAAATAACCGGCTTAATGCCAATTTTGTTGAGAGGTTTCGCTAATTCCGCCAGTTGTATTAGAACGGCGTCATCCATTACTCTTGGCCCTTTAATATGCGTTCCTTAAGCATCTCCGCGATTTTCGGCCCTCTCGGCGTATCAATCATCATTTCTAAGTAAAGCTCAAGGTCGTCAACAATGTTAGTGAGAGGTTTGCCCTTCATATTGAACCAGACGCATGAGTTCCTTGTTTCGATAAGGTCTAACCGGCCGAATTCGGTATCGGGTTTGATATTCGCGGGATTGCGTTCAAATGCCTTTCTCGCTTCATTTATGGATTCGATGAATACGGTAGCGCGGTCTGTCGCTGCTAATCCTTTAATCCTTGCCGCATAAAACCCACAGACCACATAATTTACCTGACTTTCGTAAAATGCGACAAATAAATCGTTTATATTATCGACATCATAGGTATAGATATTGTTTTTGTTTCGCTTAGTGTAACTGACGTATCCTTCCAAGATGCCCTCAAGAAGTTTTCCCCGGTTAGTGACGGATATGCCTGCTTCGGTTTTTGTTATGAGCAATCCTTCTTCGAGTAAACTCAAAACTTTTGACACAGTTGAAAGAGTTATGTTTCCACCTCGTTCATTGATAAAATTAACGACTTCGTATAGAGAACGAAATGGTTCCTTTTTCAACAGAAGTGCCCTGCTCACCAATGATGATGTCCCCTCGAAAATTTTCTTGATTGGAGACGTGTCAGGGAATTGATTTCTTATACCGGTGCGTTCGATGTACACTCGGTTCTGGACTCGAATCACCATATTGCCACAAAGGTCTATCCACGAAATGCCCTCTCGTTGGAGCATCTTTGTCTGCTCTGTCCCCATATAAGGAACTACTATTACCGGCACAATTGTTTTGTCATCTATTCTTCTGAGATACGCCATAAGCTGCTGGGCTGCCTGCGAAATAATCTTTGGCGTAGCCACGGTTTTGATCTCAATCAATGCTTTAAAGCAGGGACCCTCGGCAATACAGAATTCGATAATAGCATCGGCACGGAATCCTTCCGTTAGAGGAATTTCCTGTTCAATGCTCTTGATTGTCAAGGGAGCATATTTATCGATTGCGCTTTGAAGCTGCCCTATTATTTCGCTCTCTTTGAGTCGCATATCTATTTTCCTAAAAAAGGCCTTTTTCCTATATAGGATATATCGGCTTTTTAGGAAAGTGTCAAGAGCCATATTTCCTGTTTTTGCTTATTTTCCTATATAGGAAATAAGAACATATCAGGAAAAAGCCGTTTATTTAGCGAAAAAGAGGCCTTCGATGAACCTATAAGGGCTGGGGTTGACTGTTTGTATCTATTTCACATTATGAAAATGATAATAGGGTTGCGTTTTAAATGCGCTAACTTTCTTTTTGTAAAGCTGTTCGAACATCGAACGTCTAATGATATTCTACTTAGTATAACATCATTCTTTTTCTGAAATTAGGACACTACCCGGCCCGTCCCGTTAGAAACCAAATCTTTCCAACTTGGTCATCTCACAAAAAGTAACCACTAGTATCATCTACTATACCCAAGTACCGTTTTTTAGCTTAAAAATGATACTTGATGATACTTTGGCACAGTAGGGCACTCGGTCTTGACGAAAAGGGGTTTTGGGATTAGCATACCGCGGCGTTAGTAAATTATAGAAAGGGCAAACGATGGAAGCGGTATTGCAGACGAAAATCGGGGGCGTTGAGCCGAAAAGAGGGAAGGTGCGGGATGTTTATGATTTGGGCGATAAGCTGTTAATCGTCGCAACCGACCGCATAAGCGCGTTTGACGTTGTGATGGCCAACCCCATCCCGAAAAAGGGCATTGTGCTGACGCAGATATCGCTTTTCTGGTTCGAGTTTTTGTCATCTTCCATCAGCCATCACCTTATCGCGACCGATGTGAGCAAGTTTCCGGCCCCGTTTAACAAGTTCGAGAAGCAACTGGCAGGCAGAAGTATGTTAGTCAAGAAGACAAAAGTTTTTCCAATCGAGTGCGTTGTTCGCGGCTATTTAGCAGGGTCGGGGTGGAAGGAATACCAGAAGTCGCAAACGGTCTGCGGCGTAAAGCTGCCCGCGGGATTAAAGCAATGCGATAAACTTCCTGAGCCGGTATTTACGCCCGCGACGAAGGAGGAATTCGGCAAGCACGACGAGAATGTCAGCTTCGAGAGGTGCGTTGAGATAATAGGCGATAAAAACGCCAGATACCTGCGCGATAAAAGCATCGAGATTTTCAAAAAGGCGTCGAAATACGCCGAGTCGAAGGGGATAATTTTAGCCGACACGAAATTCGAGTGGGGCGAAGTGACCCATTCGACTGGTTCGACAAGCTCACCACAGGCAAGCTCAGGGCAGGCCGGCAAAACCATTCTTATCGATGAGGTTTTGACGCCCGATTCGTCGCGTTTCTGGCCCGCGGATAAATATCAGCCGGGCAGAGACCAGGAGAGCTTCGATAAGCAGTTCGTTCGCAATTATCTCGAAGAGATTAAGTTCGATAAATCCGGCCCGGGCGTAAAATTGCCCGACGACGTCGTCAAAAAGACGGGCGAAAAATACATCGAATGTTACGAACGCCTGACGGGTAAAAAATTCGGGTTTTAAAATTGATGAACGTATCGATTCCCAAACACATCGACTGGCGGAGGTGGATCAAACGCTGGGACCGGATGCAGGATTTCTATATCCCAGCCAGAAAAGAACGATTTGAAATAATAGTTCAGCTAATCGCGGATTCTCAGAGGAGGGTTTCAAGAGTTTTGGATATCGGCTGCGGCACAGGCAGTTTGATGATGCCAATTCTGCAGGAATTTCCGGCAACGGAGGTTTGGGGTGTTGATTTTGACGCGACTCTTCTTGCGCTGGCTAAAAACCGCCTTGCTAAATTCGGCGGTCGAGTAAAATTAGTGCGGGCGGACCTGCGTAAAAAAGGTTGGACCGATATTGTTGGCGGACCATTTGACGCGATTGTTTCCGCGACGGCTTTGCACTGGTTTAGCCCCGCACAGTTAAGCCGGCTGTATAAACAATTCGCCGGTATTCTAAAGCCGGGCGGGATATTTCTGAATGCTGACCACGCAGGCAGTTGCAACGAGGGAATTCAAAAGGACTGGCAGGACCAAAGAAGTTTTTATTGGCAGAATCGCAAAAAGAACGATGTTGACGACTGGGATGGTTTCTGGCGAGCTTATGGCCGAGCTATGAAGATTGACATTAAGAAGTTTCGCAAAGAATTGATGGGTTCCTGGGTCGGCTCAGAACAGGGGCAGCCGCTTCAATGGCATTTTGAGAAGTTGAAAGCGTGCGGCTTCGAGGCAATCGATTGTTTTTGGCGGCTGGATTACGACGCGATATACGGCGGTATTCGAAAATGAAAACAGATAATTTCTTATTGTTTTCAGTTATCGCAATAGTTTTATGATTGAACAACAGAGCAATCACCGGCGTTTGTTGATTTGCATATTACTGGCGGCTGTAACTTTCGCTGTTTATCTGCCGGTCCGCAATTACAGCTTTCTTTTTTACGACGACAATGTTTATGTTTCCGACAACGCACAGGTCAAGCCGGGGTTGAGCTGGCAGGGCATCAAATGGGCGTTCACGACGGGTTACGGTTCCAACTGGCATCCGCTTACGTGGCTGTCTCTTATGCTGGATTGCGAGTTGTTCGGCGTCGAACCCGGCCCTATGCACATCGTAAACGTGCTGTTTCATATCGCGAACACATTGCTTTTATTCATTGTTTTCAACCGTATGACAAAGGCCCTTTGGCAAAGCGCTTTTATTGCGGCGCTGTTTGCACTCCATCCTCTGCACGTGGAATCCGTTGCCTGGATTGCCGAGCGAAAGGACGTTCTTAGCACGCTGTTCTGGCTGTTGACGATGCTGGCTTACGTGAGGTATGTTGAGCGTTCTTCGGCGGGCCGTTATATTCTTGTGCTTGTCTTTTTCGCACTCGGCCTTTTAGCCAAGCCGATGCTGGTGACCTTGCCGTTTGTTTTGCTGTTGCTCGATTACTGGCCCCTGGAACGAACTGGAGGACGGAGGACAGAAGACGGAAGACGGAAGGCCTCTCTGAAATGGTTAATAATTGAAAAAATTCCCCTGTTTTTTTTATCCGCGGCATCCAGCGTTATTACTTTCGTTGTCCAGCGGGCGGGTGGGTCTGTGCTTTCCATTCATGCTATTAATTTGAGTGAGCGTATTAGTAACGCGATAGTATCGTATGTTTCGTATATCAGTAAAATGTTCTGGCCGGTTGGGCTGGCGATATTGTACCCGCACCCTGCCGACAGAATACCCGTCGCCAAAGCGTTAATTTGCGCGGTAATACTGATACTGATAACCATAATATGTTTATATTACGCCCGGCGCCGTAAATACCTGCTTGTCGGCTGGCTTTGGTATCTCGGCACGCTTGTGCCGGTAATCGGGGTAGTACAGGTTGGTTCGCAGGCGATGGCAGACAGATACACATACATTCCGTTAATCGGACTGTTTTTGATAATTGCCTTTGCGGGGGCGGAGTTGTTGAAGAAGATATCGATGGGGACGGTCGCGGCGGGCGTTATAGCCGGGGTTATCCTGTCGGCCTGCGGGATTACCGCGGCGGCCCAGGTAAGGCATTGGAAGGACAGCCTGGAATTATTTGAGCACGCCCTCGATGTGACAGAAAATAATTATCTTGTGGAGAATAATTACGCCAACGTGCTCAGCAATCTTGGAAGGAACGAGGAGGCGCTTACGCATCTTGTTGAGGCGCTGCGGTTTCTTCCTGATTCGCCTGAAATGCACAATAACTACGGGAACATTTTGAAGAAAACTGGCAAATTTGACCAGGCGATAGAGCAATATGAAATCGCCCTCAAGCTCAATCCTGATTTTGACCTGGCGCGATATCAAATTGGGGTGACTCTTGCCGCCAAGGGCGATTACGAGGGAGCAATTCAACAATACCGGCTTTACGCAGGCACCGCTGTGAATTTGGCTGATATTAAGGGGCCGGGGGCAGAATTGGCCAAAAAAGGCAACGCCGATAATGCGGCAAACCCGTTCCATATTGTCAATCCGGATTCGGCGGAGTTTCTCAGCAACTTCGGCTTTGCCCTTGCGCAGAGCGGTAAGCCGAAGGAGGCGATAGAATGTTACGATAAGGTGCTTGCGAAGGACCCCAATAATGTGATTACCCACGGGCGACTGGCTCTTGCGCTGGCGTCCGTCGGCAGAATCGGTGAGGCAATCGAGCAATGCCGTATTGTCCTCGCAGTTCGCCCCGACGACTTCGAAATGCACAACAATCTCGGTATGCTGCTGCAAAACCAGGGCAAACTTGACGAGGCAATCGAATCCTACAAAAAGGCCCTGCAAATCGACCCAAATTTCCAAAAGGCCCGCGAAAACCTCGACACTGCTCTTGCTCAAAAACAGGGGGGCGGGTAAGAGCTGCCTTCTCGAATACCTCAAATTAGCTGATATTTTGATTTGCCTTAAATGGCCAATCTCATATACACTAATAAATAATGATGGCGTTCAGTAATAAAAAGATTCAACTGCCGATTTTCTTAACCCTTGCTTTATTGACCTTAGTCGTCTATTTGCCCGTTCGCAATCACGATTTTGTGCGCTACGACGACGACGTTTATGTCACCAATAATCCGGAGGTTCAGTCGGGGTTAAGCTGGCAGGGCATCAAATGGGCGTTTGTGACGGACCACGGCGCCAACTGGCACCCGCTTACGTGGCTGTCGCTTATGCTGGATTGCGAGTTGTTCGGCGTCGAACCCGGCCCTATGCACATCGTAAACGTGCTGTTTCATATCGCGAACACATTGCTTTTATTCATTGTTTTCAACCGTATGACAAAGGCCCTTTGGCAAAGCGCTTTTATCGCGGCGCTATTTGCACTTCATCCTCTGCACGTGGAATCCGTTGCCTGGATTGCCGAGCGAAAGGACGTCCTTAGCACGCTGTTCTGGCTGTTGACGATGCTGGCTTACGTGAGGTATGTTGAGCGTTCTTCGGCGGGCCGTTATATTCTTGTGCTTGTCTTTTTCGCACTCGGCCTTTTAGCCAAGCCGATGCTTGTGACATTGCCGTTTGTTTTGCTTTTGCTCGATTACTGGCCCCTTGACCGCTTTTCAAATTCCAAGTTTTCAATTCGTAATTCTATTATCGAAAAGCTTCCTTTCTTCTTCCTTTCTATTTTATCAAGCGTAATCACGTTCATTGTTCAGCAAAAAGGCGGGGCGGTCTTCTCGGCAGATATAGTGCCTTTTAATGTTCGATTGGCCAATGCGATATGTTCTTATTTTGTCTATATCGAAAAAATGTTCTGGCCGGTTCGCCTGGCTGTTTTGTATCCATACTCAATTAACGGCATATCTCTCGTCAGGGTTTTGCTTTCCGCGACAATTCTTGTCCTGATAACCGTTCTGGTTCTATATAACTATCGTCGCCGCAAATATCTCGTAGTCGGGTGGCTCTGGTATTTAGGCACGCTTGTCCCCGTCATAGGAATCGTCCAGGTGGGCGTGCAGGCCTTTGCCGACAGGTACACATACGTTCCATTAACGGGGCTTTTTATAATGTGCGTTTTCGCCTCCGCGGACCTGCTCAAAAATGTCCCGTTCAAAAAATACATTCTCGCGGCATCGGCGACTATAATCCTCTTGGCCTGCACCGTTTTAACGACCGTGCAGTTGATATATTGGAAAGACAGCGGCTTGCTTTTTGAGCGGGCGCTGGCAGTCACCGAAAACAACGTTCACATACTCAACAACTACGGTAATGCTCTTGGCGCGATGGGCAGACACAAAGAAGCCGCAAAAGTTTTGGAGCAGGCGGTTCGAGGTTTGCCTGATTCGTATGAAATCCGGAACAATTACGGCAAGGCATTACAAAACCTTGGCAAATTAGACGATGCGATAGAGCAATACCAAATCGCGCTGAAAATTGAGCCGATAGCCGACTTTGCACGTTACAATCTCAGTGTTGCGCTGGCCGCTAAGGGTAACTTCGAAGCAGCAATCGAGCAGTGCCGGATTGTCCTCGCGGCCCGACCCGACGACGCGGAAATGCACATCCACCTCGGCATTTTGCTCCAAAACCAGGGCAAATTTGACCAGGCAATCGAATCCTACAAAAAGGCCCTGCAAATCGACCCAAACTTCCAAAAAGCCCGCGACCTCCTCAACGCATTGACTAAAAAACAAAACAACCCTCAAAATTAAACAACTGGCTCGGCGGGAGCAATTTTTTCATAAATCTTTACACAAGCACTGACCATGCCGGTTATTATTATATGGAAATAAACGTTTTCCAGTGCTCCGTAAAAAGGGCTTTTGAATGAGATACTCAAAAAGATTGGAGCTCTTTGAAAAACTAAAGAACGACTACATCGGCTATCTTACGGCCACCCTTTGGAAACTTACCTGCGACACCGATATTTTTGATGAGGCGATTCAATACGCGCTTCTGGCTATCTGGATGAATCTCGAAAAGCTGACAGGCCCGCAGGCAGCGGCATATATCTATCGAATAGCGTTGTCCGCTAACTCAAAGGCGTGGCGAAATCGCATTGGTAAAGACGACCAAATACCAAAACCAAACGTGTTTAAAAACCCGGCAGCCGGGGAAGCCGTCGGCGAGGAGACACTCAACCTTGTAAGAAAGGAAATTGCCAAACTGCCCGAACAGCAGGCACAGGCGATTGTGATGCGATATATCGAACAGACCGATTACAAAGCAATCGCCGATAAATTGAACTGTGCCGAGGATACCGCCCGTTCGCACGTCTCAAAAGCGATTAATACATTGCGAAATAATCTCGCCGTAATGAATATATCGGAGTCCTGAAATGAACGAAGAAAAACTAAAACAAATCCTGAATAAAATAGGTCGGGCAGATGTTCCGCCGAATGCCGCACTGATTGCCGAAAGGGCATCGCGGAATTTTGATTCTGCCCTCAAAATCGCCCAGCCGAAACAATGGTTTTTTACCCCTCTTCAGCTGCTTGCGGCCGCGGCGGTGATGATTCTTGTGTTCGCCGCGGGGCGATGGTCAAAACCGCTCCCACCAACATCTCCATTGCCTGAGGTTGCCTCTTATGCCCAGCCAGTTTCGGCATATCCGGCTGTTGATAAAAATCCAGAAAGTTTCTGGCGGCAGAAGGCGCTGGCCGCGATGCAGCCCAGACCTTGCTCACAAGACGAGCTTTCCCAAACTGCTTTACTTAACATCTATAAACAATACCTCAAGGAGAAACACTATGAATAAGAAAATCATCGTCAGAATCTTGCTTGCCGCCTCATATATCGCTGCCGCTTTCATTGCCGGCTGCTTCCCAAAGGATTCCCTACAATGGTCCAAAGACGGCTCCACCGGCATCTACAGCAAAAACGGGACTCTCTTTATCGTCGATGGCAATACCGGCTCTCTTACTCAAATCGCCCCAAAAGAAACTACCACTAACTGGCCCGCCATCTCGCCGGATGGCTCACGCTTTGCGTACGGCCAAATCGTCAAAGTTGACAACTTCAACAATGCCTTGAAGCAACTCCCGCCGAACCAGGTCAAACTAATCGAAACTCACGCTGAAATCCTCAAACAAAAAGTCCTCGCTGAAGGAATCAAAGACGGCAACTTCCCTTTCATCGGAAAACCTGTTACCACGGACACCGGCCAGAAAGATTCCTTCACTGACCTGCACGTCGCCTGGGTCCATAGGTTCCTCGTAGAAAAAGCGGACACTAAGCTCACTCAGAAAATCGGCCCCGAGCTTATCGATAAAACCAAATCCAATGCCTTGACTTACTGCCGGCTCGTTTGTGCCCCGACCGCCGATCCCAATAACCAGAAAATTCTTGCGACAAGCGAACAGCAGCTCTGGCGCATCCGCTTCTCGCCGGACTCCCGACTTATCGCTTATGGCGCCGACCGTATAAATGGCGACGCGCTCGATGTAGGATTTGACCTGTATATTGTTTCATTGGTAGAAAATGTTCCCGCGGCGTTCCTCGCACCGGCCACGGCCGTCGGCTACGACTTCAAACCCGATTCCCGTGCAATCGCGTATATAAGGCCCGAAGTTGAATTCTTTGAAGAAAAAACCACCCTCGGCTCGCTCGTCGAGCGGACCCTCATTGACCCCAACGGAAAATTCCTCGCCTCTCTTAAACATCTCGACGGCAACGACTCCCCCGTAATATACGTCTGCACGGGCGACGCGACGGAACTCGCCGGCGTCTTATATCATCCTTGGATGCACGTCTCTTATGCCCGTGACAACCGCATTTTCTTCGCATCCGTAAAAATGTCCCTGCCCTCCGGCAAAATCGACGAAGAAAAGCAATCCATATTTTGTTGCGATTTGTTAACCTACGCAATCAGTGAAATTACGCCTCATTCCCCCGAGCTTTGGCAGGAAAATTTGTATCTCTTCTCGCTTTCCGGCGATTCCCGCAAAATCCTCGTGCCGGGAAAGAAAAACACGCTTTTTCTTTATGCCCTCGGCCCGGATATAGAATCTTCAAAAATACTCGTCGATGCCAACGAAGGATTCGGAGAAGATGCCCCGCCTAAACTTGCCGCAGAATGGAAAGGTCATAATCAGCTTTCCTGTCTCGTCTCTGAAAAATCCCGTTTTCTCACCCAGGACCCAAACACCCCTCATCGGCGAAAGGAAATTGTTATTCTCGACACAGAGGGCAAACTCATAAAAGTCCTGAGCAAGGACTGGCCAGATGAGCTTCTCGATTACTGATTGCCGATTGTTTTTTGATGAACAGGCGGAGGTTCTCAACGCTGAAAAATATGCTATTATGAAGTAATGCAGTCCGATTCCAGACAGCGTTTGTATCTGCTTTTGTGCGTGGTTCTTGCCTTAGCCGCAATAGTGGTGTATTGGCCGGCCCACAACCACGATTTCATTAACTTGGACGATGACGTTTATGTTACCGATAACCCTAATATCCAGTCGGGCTTAAGCTGGCAGGGTGTCAAATGGGCTTTCACAACCGATTACGCCACCAACTGGCATCCGCTTACGTGGCTGTCCCTTATGCTGGATTGCGAGTTTTTCGGAGTCAAGCCCGGCCCTATGCATCTTGTTAACGTCCTGTTCCACGTCGCAAACACCATCTTGCTGTTTCTTGTTCTGGCTCGAATGACAAAAGGTGTTTGGCAAAGCGTTTTTATTGCCGGGTTGTTCGCTTTGCATCCCTTGCACGTTGAGTCGGTAGCGTGGGTAGCCGAGCGAAAAGATGTGCTTAGCACGCTGTTTTGGTTGTTGACGATGCTTGCTTACGCATGGTATGTTGAGCGTTCTTCGGCGGGCCGATATATCGTTGTGCTGGTCCTGTTCGCGACGGGGCTTTTGGCCAAGCCGATGCTTGTGACGCTTCCGTTTGTCCTGCTTTTGCTCGATTACTGGCCTCTCGGTCGTTTTAGTTTATCAGGGCGTTTGATTGCGAAATTGGTGCTGGAAAAAGTGCCTTTTATCCTGCTTGCCGGCGTATCCGGCGTAATCACATTTGTTATTCAGCATAAAGCCGGCGCGATGGGTGTTGTCGCTTTCAAATATCGCTGTGCCAACGCGATATGCTCCTGTCTGGATTATATCGGCAAAATGTTCTGGCCCGCGCATCTTGGCGTTCTCTATCCGTTCTCGCCGGGTTTGTTTCCCATCGCCAAAGTCATTCTGTATGGAGTTATACTTATCTTGATAACGGCTCTCGTCTTTTACTACGGCAGACGGTTCAAATACCTTCCCGTTGGCTGGCTTTGGTATCTCGGCACACTTGTCCCCGTCATCGGCATCGTTCACGTCGGTGGGCAGGCAATGGCGGACCGTTATACCTATGTCCCCTTAATCGGACTTTTTATAATCATCGCCTTTGGTTCGGCTGACCTGTTCCGGAAAGTCCCCTTCAGGGAAGTCATCCTCACAATCCTGGCCTCTGCCGTTATCCTGGCCTGTGCCGTCGCTGCCTCTATCCAGTTGGCATACTGGAAAGACAGCTTAACCCTTTTCGACCATACGCTTACGGTTATTGAGAGTAAAAGCCCGCATATTGTCAGCGCCGCATCCGGCAGGCATCTTGACGAGGCATTCAGATTTATCCCCAATTCCCCGGTAATCTACAACGACTATGGCAACGCCCTGCAAAAGGCGGGCAGAAGTGACGAAGCAATCGACTACTATAAATTTGCTCTCCTGCTCGACCCTAAATTTGCTCCTCCTCGCTACAATCTTGTCATATCTCTGGGACTCAAAGGCAGATACGAGGAGGCAGCAAAGCAGTGCCGAATTTACCTGGCGGCGTATCCTGATGACGCCGATATGCAGACCAACCTCGGTATTATGCTGCTAAAACAGGGCAAACTTGATGAGGCGGTTGAATCTTTCAAAAAGGCCCTGCAAATCGACCCAAATAACCAGAAGGCCCGCGAGCTCCTCAGCACATTTAGCGCAGGCCAATCCAAAAATTGACTTGTTAAAGTTTCCACGCCTTCGCAAACGCCTTGAAGCTTCTGTCGTATGTTTTTTCGACTTCGGGCGGGAAACAGCAGCCGGGCAGTTGTCTGGCCGACAAATGATAAGCGATACATTCGCAGCACATACCTGTTTTATCGCAGCCCGCATACGTGCAGGTGCAATTCTTTAAATTTTCCTTTTCCCGGCATTCCATCTTTTACCTTTTAGTTTATTCTATTGCAAATTCGTAAATGCTGACGCTCAGCGCAGGCACTTTAAGTTTATTCGATAATCCCTCAGCCGTCTTTTCTTCAATCATAACTTTCGGCTCTTTTCCCGGCTCATTATGTGCGAGCGGGTCTGTGCCTGTGATAACCCACACTTTTCCAATATCGGCAACCTTAACGCCTTTCAATTCAATCGGCAATTCACGTTGTTTATCCGTCGGGTTGACAACCGCGATGGTTATCGCCTTTCGGTCATTCTTTAACGCCGCGACAACATCGAGAGGCGCTATATTACTGCCTGTAACCTCAACGGGTATCTGGCCGAAGTGCTGCCTGTAAAGTTTCAGCGTAACTCCCGTGGTATCAAGCGTTGACGCCGTGCGAGATGTCTTGATCGCGCCGATGACGTTGACTGTCTGGGCGTAGTTGGCCATAAAGTAAATGTCGCTGTTTCTGAAATACTCGTGCAGGGCCGTCGCCACGCCGAGGGCGTCTTTGAGATAATATTGTGTCCCAAGCTCACCGTAGATGTAATTGCCATACCAGTAATTCCACTCATCCATAGCTATGCGAATGTCTTTGCCCGCAAGCTCATTAACATCCCTGCGATATTTCCTGTGCGCATCCGCCACGCGTTTTATCTCATTGGCGAGCTGCTTGGTATGTCTGGTAACGTCCTTAATTTCTTTGCAGTAAATATGCTCGCTGAGCAGGTTCATATTATCCGAGCATACCTTCAGCATCGTTTCGCTCCACTTTCCGACGTTGCCGACGCCGACTAATTTCGCGTTCGGGTCAACCTTCCGCATCGCTTCAGCTACTTGGTTGTGCTTTTTCACGTATTCCGCCAAAGGTATATGCCCCGCTTGCCAGTCACCATACATCTCGTTGCCCACTGCCCACCATTTTACTTTATATGGTTCGGGGTGGCCGTTCTGTGCCCGCAATTTACCCATCGGCGTGTCTGCGGAACCGTTGAAATACTCAACTTCTGCCGCTGCCTCATCAATAGTTCCGCGACCCGTATTAATCGCGACATAGGGTTCCGCCCCGATGAGTTCCATAAGTTCCATATATTCGTGAATGCCTACGTCGTTGTGCTCAATACCTTTCCATGCGGGGTTTTTGCGAGGCGGTCTTTTATCTCGTTCGCCTATGCCGTCGCGCCAGTTGTAGCCGCTGACGAAATTTCCGCCCGGCCAGCGGTATATCGGTGAATCAAGCTCCTTGAGCAACGCCACAACGTCGCTTCGCCAGCCCTTGATGTTATCCGCAGGCATCAGCGACAGTGTCCCTATTCTGAATGTCCCTTTGCCTTTGCCGACGATTTCAATACGAACGTTGTCGCTCGACTCAGACGCCGTAAAAGCCAGCAGATACGGTTTGAATTCCAGGCTTATTTTGCCGACGTCGATATTAATCGTGTCGCCCTTGTCGGGCACAATCCGCACAATAATCGGTCCGGCAAGTTTGTCGCCGGCAAGGATAATCCTGCCCGTGTACCCTTTGTCTTTCACAATTGCCAGACCATCCTGCGAGATTCCCGCCTCGTTGCCGTCGCCTGTCAGGTGAATAACCGGTGTATGACTGCCGACGTATGGATTATTCGTATCCATCGTTACCGTGCCCGCCGGCCCGATGACCTTCCACGGCGACGCCTTGAGATATTTATAATTCCCCGCGCTCCACTGCGGGGCTTTGTCCGTTCCCCACGGGTTGTATTCATCCTTAATAGGGTAGAGAAACTTGCGGTCCTCCAGCATCTCCGCCCAGATTCCGCCGTAAATGCACCGCCCAAGGTGCTCGATGAACTGCCCGTATATATATTTTGATATCGGCTCTTTGGTTTTGCCCGCGTCGATTTCAATTCTCGTCAACATTTCTTCAGTAGGTTTCCCCAGCCACACCGCCATCGGTCCCTGGCCGCGATTAGCCCAGGCGTAATATGGAATCATCGTCAAATCATGTCGTGAGCCGTCGGGCGATATTGCTTTGGCGTGCACTATCGCGATACCGCCTAACAAATCCTTAATCGCGTCGGTCCACAACGGCACGCTGTCAACAAGAGACAAACTGAGAATATTCGCATCGTTGCCGGGCCACTCCGCGCAAAACACAATCGGTCCTTCCTCAATCGCCATTTTGTTTGCGTCCGCGGCGACGTTAGGATTCGCGACGACGTATCTGGCGGGCATAGGCATTTCCATCTCTATAACGTCACGCTTCTGCCACTGCCTGTCAAGAAAAGCGAATCCGTTTTTGATATTCGGCTGAATAACCTGGCCGTTGAGCTTGAATTCAATCGGCGATACATTGCTGTCAATATACTGATACAAATCGCTCGGCACGGGCCTGCCCTGTGCCCAGCCGGGAATTCGAACTGCCACCACGAATTTACTTGTCCACGCCGGTTCAACGGTAATCTTCACCGCGCCGTCCCACGGATACCATGTTTCCTGTTTGATTCGCACGATATTGTTTTTCAGCTTGATTGTCGTCTCGGAGGCGGCGAACAAATTCACATATATCGTGTCATTCGTTTTGGCGAAGACATATCCCGGCAGCGACGCGATAAATCTCGCTATATTAGGCGGGCAACAGGCGCAGCCAAACCACGGTTCGCGTTTATTCTGCCCGCTCGATTCGAGAGGATTCACATAAAAGAATTTATCTCCGCTTAGCGACACTCCTGAAATAAGGCCGTTGTAAAGCGTTCTCTCGAACACGTCGAGATACTTCGCTTCGCCCGTCAGTCGGAACATTCTGTAATTCCACATAGCGCTGCCGATTGCCGCGCACGTCTCGCAGTAGGCCGTCGCGTTGGGCAACTCGTAATCTTTACTGAAGGCCTCGCCGTTGCTCGTTGCCCCAAGTCCTCCCGTAATATACATTTTTTTGCCGACGACGTTGTCCCATAACCGCTTGACCGCCTCTGTGTATCTTTCGTCACCTGTCAGCGCCGCGATATCCGTCATCCCGCCATACATATACATCGCCCGTACCGCGTGCCCGACCGCCTCATTCTGGTCAACGGGCTTTTTATTCGCCTGGTTGTATTCGCCGCCGCCAGGTCCGCGCACGTCCAAAAAGAACTTCGCCAGATTCAAATACTTCTCGTTGCCTGTCACCCTGTACAGCTTGACCAGCCCCATTTCGACTTCCTGGTGTCCCGGCCATTTGTGCAGCTTGTTTGGCCCGAAAGTCCTGTCTAACATATCCGCATTTTTTATTGCGATGTCGAGCAGGTTGTGTTTTCCCGTGGCGAGATAATGCGCCGCTGCTGCTTCATACAGGTGCCCCACATTGTAAAGCTCATGGCTTCCGTCTAATTTCGACCATCGTTCCTTGCCATACCAGCTTTCTAACCTTTTGGTATTTGTAGTTCTTGCCGTGTATAAATAGCCGTCTTTCTCCTGCGCCGCGGCAATTTTGGCAATCACTTCATCGAGATATTTCTCCATGTTCGGGTCGGGATACGCACTTAGCGAATAAGATGCCGCCTCGATACTCTTATAAACGTCCGAATCATCGAATGGATATTGGCCCTGGAATTGCCCCTCTACAAGACCGCCCGCGACACAGAAGTTATTAATCCGCCCCGACTTTTCGCACATCTTTAGAATATGCGGTATCGTTACCTTGCGGTTCGTTTCAATCTTTGGCTTCCAGAACTTGTCCGTCAAGCTAACATCCGTCAGCGGAACCGCCTCAATTGGGTAATCTTTCTTCAGCTTAACTAATTTGCCTCGCGATGTTCCCGTTTGACATCCGCCGGCTGTCAGTCCAAGAGCAATTGTGAGAATCGTCAGAATCGCGGTTATGCGTATCCCGTTCATAATACCTCCTTTGCAATTAGTTTTTCGAAACAAATTATGTAATATTGAAAGCAGATTATAAGGCGTGCTTACCCGAAGTGCAATTCGACAATTATCACCCTGCCCCCGCGTTTGTCAGGCAGGGGCAGGGCGATAATCTTTTTTATGTTATCCAAGTTGTGTTGCAACTAAGTCGCCGACCTGTTGTGTGTTGTAGCCCATTTTGCCTGCGGCCATCGATTTCATCTTGTTGGCAGTGATGAATTTCACTGCGTCTTCGATAGCTGTCGCTGCTTTTTGCTCGCCTAAGGTTTCAAGCATCATTCCGCCCGCGCAAATCGCCGCCAGCGGGTTGATTACGCCTTTGCCCGTGTATTTCGGTGCGCTTCCGCCTATCGGCTCGAACATACTGACGCCTTCCGGATTGATATTGCCGCCCGCGGCTATACCCATACCGCCCTGAATCATCGCGCCTAAGTCGGTGATGATGTCGCCGAAGAGGTTGCCCGTAACAATCACGTCGAACCATTCCGGGTTTTTGACAAACCACATACACGTTGCGTCAACGTGATAGTATTCGCGTTTGATGTCCGGGTATTCTTTTTGGCCCATCTCGTGGAATGCCCTTTCCCACAAATCATAAATGAATGTCAGGACGTTTGTCTTGCCGCAAAGGGCTAAAGTGTTATTCTCGCCTTTGCCGCGTGCCTTCTTGCCGTTTTTCTTTACGTATTCGAACGCGTATTTGAGGCACCTGTCAACCTGGAAGCGTGAATAAACAGCCGACTGCACGGCGACCTCGTGCGGCGTTCCTTTCATCGTGATACCGCCCGTGCCGGTATATGCGTCGCCGGAATTTTCCCGCACGACGACAAAATCAATCTGCTCGGGGCCTTTGCCCTTTATAGGCGTTTCGACGCCTGGATATAATCTCACGGGCCGCAGGTTGATATAC
>PMZJ01000037.1 GCA_003170415.1 Phycisphaerales bacterium
ATGGCGATTGGTATAGGGCTTTTAGTAATGTGGTGGGAAAAGCATCACCAGGGCATGGGGGTTGTTAATCTTGGTTTAAGCAGCACGGAAAAAACGCTTATTGCGGGCAGGGCCTTATGGTTCTATTTGTGGAAGCTGTTCTGGCCTGTGAATCTTGCGTTTAGCTATCCACGGTGGAACATTGACGCACACTCGGTATGGCAATACGGCTGGCCTGTAAGTTTCGTTATAGCGATTGTATGCGCGTGGCTGTTGAGAAACCGTCTTGGCCGGGGGCCTGTAACCGCCTTACTGTTTTTCCCGGCGATGCTGTTTCCGATGCTCGGGTTTTTCCCTCTTTACACGTTTGTTTATACGTTTGTCGCGGACCACTATCAGTATATGGCGTGTATCGGGCCTATCGCACTTGTCGCGGCGGGCGGGGCGACGCTTTTCGGCAGGTCGGGTAAAAATGCCAGATTCGTAATCGCCTCGGCGGCGGGCCTTTTACTGCTGACGCTGGGGATATTGACCTGGCGACAATGCGAGGCATACAAGAGCGCAGATACGCTGTGGGTTGATACGCTGGGAAAAAATCCTGATTCGTGGCTTGCGCACGGGGAATTAGCCGGCTCGTTGTACAGACAGAGGAAATTCGATGAGGCATTGCCTCACCTTGACCGGCTGCTTGAACTTGCGCAGTATGTAAAAAAGATTCACCCGAGGGCTTATTCGGACGCTTATTACTGCAAAGGACTGATATTCACGGCCAAGGGCAGACCGGAGGACGCCGCCGAACAATATAGGAAGTCGCTTGAGGTCGATGATAATTCAGCGTTGGTGCATTACCTGCTCGCCAATATACTGGCCAAGCAGGGCAAAGTCGAAGAGGCGACGGCGCATTACCGGCATGGCCTTGAGATAGCGAAAACTAAGGGGGCCAAAAATCTGGCGGAGGATATCCGCCGACAACTGGAAGCGGTTGAAAAGCAGAAAACAGATGACTGAAGACGGAAGACAGCAAATCATATCCAATAAAATACTTGAACTGATGAATAGACGGGGGCATAATAGTGGTCGCATAAGAAAGGTAAAAATATAATTAACTGCCTAAACAAGCGTGTGTAGAGTATGTTATGGACTTTGAATTTGAAGACAAACCGGAATCCGAGGACAGGAGAATCCAAATGAGTCAGGAACAGCCAAGGGTGAGTAATCTGGTCGACACAACAGATTGTCTCGAAGCGGTCAGCGCAATAAAGTTCTGGAAGAATCTTCTGTTTTTAATCATTCTGCTGGGTCTGCTTCTTGTGCAGGGGTCGTTCTGGGTTACGAATCTGCACTTAGTCAAGGGCGACAATGTGGTGCTTGGCCCCCCTATTGGCGGTTCCGCGGCAGAGTCGCTGACGATGACGGACAAAATCAACGAGGCCGCCAAACAAATCGCGCCGGATACGAACGCGGCCGCTGAGCCGAATATGCAGCAATCGCTGCAAGTGGGAGCGGAACCGAATAAGCCGGCGCCGGTGGAGTTGACGATTTCGCTGCGGTTGCGGGCAAAACACATAGCGGCCATCGTGCGGTTTCTGGACTTTATCCTCATACCCTGTTCAATACTTTATTGCCTGACGATATTATTTGCGCTGAAGGTGTCGCTGATTGGGCGATTGGGCGGAATCAACCATATCGCGAGGGCGTTCTTTTTGTCGCTGGTGTTCATTGTATTGCTGCTGCCGTGGCAATTAATGTTCGCGCCGGTGTTCGCGGGCGCGATGTTCACGCCATCGGAGATGATAGCCGCGTGCCAGGCACAAAAAACCGACATTGCATACGTATCTATGATTTTGCGATTCAGCGTTTACTGGGTGCTGGTATTGCTGCTGCTGCTGGCGGCGCAGATGCGGAGTATGCGATGGGCTAAGGCAACGCTTCGGCGGCTTGACGTGATGTGAAATAACCCCCGAATAAATTCGGGGGCTAAACATTTTTGATTTATGACAAGCCCGCTATTCGTCAAGAAAAAGAAGCCCAAGAGGGAACGCAACGCCATTCTCGACTGGCTGGGGTATGCGGGTCTGCGAGTATTGGTCGGCATACTGCAACTATCCAGCGTTGAAACAAACCTGAAATTCGCCCGGTTTCTTGGTCGGCAGTTGTGGAAACATTATGGCCGGGGGAGACAACGGGCACTCGAGAATCTTCGTGCGAGCTATCCCGATAAGAACGAGCAATGGTATGAGGAGACGGGACGCAAAAGCTGTGAGCAATTAGTAATGCTGGCGGTGGACGTTATTTTTACGCCCCGGCTCGTTAAGAAAGACAACTGGCGGAAGTATTCGCGATTCAAAAACGCGGAACGGGCGAAGTGGATGAGCAAAGAGGGGAAGGGGCTGATTTTTGTCGGGGCACACTATGGCAACTTCGAAATCCTCGGGTATATGATGGGGCTTTTCGGGTTCAATGTTTACAGCATCGCCCGGCCATTGGATAACCCGTATATAAGCAAATACCTTTACGGGGTGCGAGAGCGGGCGGGACAAAAAATAATCGACAAAAAAGGTGCGGCGGAAATGTTCGGCAAGGTGGCATCTTCGGGGGCAACGCTGGGTTTTATCGCGGACCAGGACGCAGGCGATAAGGGAATCTTCGTTGACTTTTTCGGGAGAAAGGCGAGCACCTATAAGAGCATCGGATTACTCGCGCTTACGGAAAATCTGCCGATAGTCGTCGGATATGCCAGGAGGATTGACAATAAGTTTTTCTTCGAGATAGGATGCACGCGGATAATTATGCCTGAGGAATGGGCGGATAAGAAAGACCCGCTGCTTTGGGTTACGGCAGAATACACAAAGGCGATTGAAACGTTTGTCCGTGAAGACCCGACTCAATATTGGTGGCTGCACCGAAGGTGGAAACATCGGCCGAAGGACGAAAAAATCCTAAATCCTAAACTCTAAATCCTCATTCCAAAATCGTTAATCGACAATCGGCAATCGTCAATTATTTATCCGTTGTCAACCAGTTCATTAAAATAACTTGGCATTCTGGTTTCAAAAGTCATCTGCCTGCCGGTAAAGGGGTGTTTGAAGGAAATCGATTTGGAATGAAGAGCTAACCGCCTGAACACATCCTTTGGCTTTCCGTATTTGCGGTCGCCCACGACCGGGTGTCCCTTATCAGCCAGATGCACGCGTATCTGGTTCTTCCTGCCGGTCAAAAGATTTATCTCTAACAAACTAAACTGCCTGCTCTCTTTAAGCACCTTATAAGCGGTGCGTGCCAGTTTGCCTTTTGTGGTGTCCGTCGTGGAATATACGATAAAGACCTTGTTTTCAGCTAAGTATGAGCTAATAACGTCCTCTTTTTTGGCTAATTGCCCATAAACCACCGCGACGTATTTCTTTTCCGTGTCTTTCCACTGCGATTGCAGCCGGAATTTGGCCTCTTCGTTTTTCGCGAATACCAGCACGCCGGACGTTGACTGGTCCAGCCGATGAACAATGAAAATCCGGTTTCGCGATTTTGAATTGCCCTTACGGACATAATCGGTCAGCTTGTAGTAAGCGGTATTGGTTTTATTGTTCGCCGTCCCCACGGTCAGCAATCCCGCCGGCTTATCCACCACAAGAATGTCCTTGTCTTCGTACAGTATTTCCAGCCCTCTTGGCTGATGTCTTTTCTTTGGCATATTTTGCCTGCTCACCTATCCCGCACAGCGCCGGGCTGGAAAAATGGGGACGGTTTAATTCCTTCCGCCATTATCTCCTCAAAATCCTCGATAGGGTATCTCTGAAACATTAACAGCTACGTCTTCGTGCCCTTTTGCCTTTAAAAGAATCTCGCATGCAACTTTTGCTTCGGTTTGATTTAACATAGGACCAATTAAGATTTCTTTAATGGGTAACTTCTCCCGTTTCTTATTCTTTTCCTCCGTCAATTTTCCTTCTTGCATTTGTATAAATGTTTCTTTTGCATGATCTAGGATATCTTTTTTACCTTCATCGCTTGAAATAAAGAACTTAACATACGGAATGGGTACTTTATGCGCAGGATGATTTCGGAAATGTATCGGAGGGTCTTTCTCAAACAATATCGATCCAATCTTAGTAAGCCATCCCCATGTATGATTAGATACTGCAATTAAACGGACTTCTTCTTCGGCCTTATAATACTTGCTTTTATGTTTCCTGGATGCCACATATATTAGATGGAACGCGGCCGCGCCTTTATAGTTATCGTCAAGAAATCCTCCTTGCCATTCAGCGGCTTTCCCTTTCTGCAGTATCCAGTCCTTTATTTCCTGATCAGAGTAGACACACTTATATAAGTTAAAAGGTAGATTTACTAAATTGTTTGCGTTAAAACCAATACAGAAATTACCATAAGCTCGCCACTGCTCCAGAGAGTCCCTCTTCATACTAAAAGAAGCCATATAGTGGTTATTGCTTTCGTCTGGCTTCTTTACGAAAGTATTCCAATGATTTTCAATATAGCTATTATTAAAATCGTTATCATTAAATAAATTATTTGATTTTTGAAGGGTTCTACATTCTTCTGTGTCATTAACAAATGCAGTATTGGTTAACCATATCTCATTGCTCTCTATAATTCCTCTCAATCCTTCGGCAGATGTATAATGATAAATCACTTCATTGTCGCTGAAAGTATCGGCAAACGTTCCTACAAGAATCTGAAGTTGCTTGGATTGCTTTTCCCAATCAGACAATATTTATCTCCTTCTTAAAATAGATAAACTAAGGACACTCATTTTTCATCCTGCCATAATTTTTTTATTTCGCCGCCTTCCGCGGTTTCCTTATCCATAAATTGAAAATCGGCAATCGAAAATTGAAAATCATAAATCTGTGTCATCTGTGGTTTTGATTCTACCGACATTCGGGGTGAGTTTCCAACAAGATTTATCCGCCGAAGGTGGGGAATCTGCGTGAGGCGCTGCGCAAGAAAGCAGAGAGTTGAGCATTTGAGCAGTGGCAATCTGTGTTAACCCCTTTAGATGGCGGCAAGTTTTTCAGCGGCCGGTCATTTTCTCCAGCTTTTCGGGATACCGAGCCCCTTGCACTTTGATCTTTGACGAGGCATTTTCAATTTCACGAAGTTCGTCAGGCGTAAATTTAACATCGGCGGCTCCAATGTTCTCCTCAAGGCGATGAAGTTTCGTGGTGCCAGGAATTGGAACAATCCAGGGCTTCTGGGCAAGCAGCCAGGCGAGCGCTATCTGAGCAGGGGTTGCCTTCTTCTTTTCTGCGATGTTGTTAAGCAATTCAATCAAGGTCTGATTTGCCTTGAGGGCCTCTGGTGTAAAACGCGGAAGAGTGCTGCGGAAATCAGAACTATCGAATTTTGTGTTTTCGTTCATCTTACCTGTAAGGAAACCTTTACCTAAAGGGCTATATGGAACAAAACCGATTCCGAGTTCTTCGAGAGTCGGTATTACTTCCTTCTCGGGCGTTCTCGTCCAAAGCGAGTATTCGCTCTGGAGGGCCGTGACCGGCTGAACCGCATGAGCACGACGAATCGTTTTTGCTGCTGCTTCGGAAAGGCCGAAGTGTTTAACCTTTCCTGCCTGAATCAGTTCTTTGACCGCGCCCGCGACGTCTTCAATTGGCACGTTCGGGTCAACACGGTGCTGATAGAGCAGGTCGATTGTCTGGACCTTGAGTCGCTTGAGCGAGCCCTCGACGGCCTGCTTGATGTGCTCTGGCCGACTATCAAGTCCAATCCATTTCGGACCGCCGTTGGGATCAAGTTTGAAACCGAATTTGGTGGCTATTACCACTTTTTCGCGTAAGCCAGACAGAGCTTCGCCCACGAGTTCTTCGTTTATGAACGGGCCGTAAACTTCGGCGGTGTCGAAGAATGTAACGCCCCGTTCGACGGCTGACCGAAGAAGTGAAATCATCTCCTGCTTGTCTTTGGGCGGACCGTAGGAAAAGCTCATCCCCATACAGCCGAGCCCGATAGCCGAGACCTCCAGTCCGCTTTTTCCCAATTTACGTTTTTGCATTGTTTATCCTTTCCAAATTTATTTTTACTTTATTTTCTGATTCTACCGACATTCGCGGTGAGTTTCCAACAAGATTTATCCGCCTTCTACCTTCTCCCTTGCCTCTTGCCTGCCGCCTGATGCAGCCACTTGACATATTCAGGCGATAAAAGTAACCTGTTGCTAAGTGTAGCGATAACAACTTTAGTAAATTTTTATTGAGGGGTTGAAAAAATGGTTAAACATTTATGTTCATGCCTGCTTTTAAGTTTGCTTGTGCCATTTGCGCCGGCGTTCGGCGATACCAACCTGCTGACAAATCCCGGCTTTGAAAACGGCACCGACGGCTGGTCGGACAGGTCGTGCAAAATCGAGGTGGTAACAACGCCGGTTCACAGCGGCGCAAAAAGCGCAAAAGTGTCCGGCAGGACCCAGCCGTGGCAGGGAATAAAACAGTCCTTGCTGGGCAAAGTAACGAATGGACAGACATATAAGATTTCAGCGTGGGTTCGGCTGGAAAACTCAGAGTCCGATACCGTAACGATATCCATCGAACAGGCCGACGACAATGGGACCAAATATAAGAATGTTGCCAGGGTAACGGCGAGCAAAACTGAATGGGTCGAACTTTCGGGAGAATTCAAACTTGACGCCAGCGGGACTTTGAAAACATTAGACGTTTACTTCGAAGGCCCGCCACAGGATATCAATTTCTTTGTTGACGATGTTGTCGTATCTGCTCCGGAAGCGACTAAGGTCGAGCAGGCCGACCCGAATGCGCCTAAAACAGAACCAAATGATGTCAGGAAGAACGCCAAGTAATCCTTATCAGGGTCGGAAAATTTCTTAACGCCGGATAGATGGGGCAAAAGAAAAGCCCCCCGATAAAAATCAGGGGGCTTCAAAAATCAAACAATGAACAACGAACTGACTACTTGCCTTTTTTCTCTTTCACTGGTTTAGGCGGCTTTTCTTTTTTGACCTTCGGCGGTTTCGGCACTTTTGGTTTCTTCTCGCCGCCTATAACAGCCCCGACGGCTATAATGAGGACCGACGCGACCGCCATACCGATAACGATATACCAGATTAAACCCTGTGACATTTTCAAAATCGCCGGGTTCAAATTGCTGAATCCCGCAATTGCCACCATCGCGGTATAAATGACCGCGGCAAGGGGGATAAACAGCATAACGCCCAGCGCGTTGCTCATCGCGTCCGGCGCCGGCTCGGCATACGCCATAGCCAATGCCGGTGCTGATGCCTGTGGTTCGTGGAATTGTATCTGGTCTGCTTCAGCAGCTATTTCCATTGCCGAACCTGCCGCCGCTTCTGTTGCTGCCGGTTCTGCCGCAGCGGTGGCCTTGCCCTCTCCGCCCGGCGTGTAAATCTCATCGAGTATCCCGCCCAGGGACGTGTCATCGGCCTGAAGCGACAGATCCAGAAGACCCGAGCCGCTGCCGAAGGTATCCAAACTCACGTCTTTTTCGATTTCCTCAAGCGACGCCTCTTTTCCGGGTGATGCCGGCGTTTCATCGGAACCTTTGAATGTCTCATCGCTGCCTTCTTTGCCTAATGAAGTGGTATCGCCCAGGACCTTAATGCCTTCCTCGACTATCTGCGTATCGGCATCGGTCAGTTGAAGCTCTTCGTCTTCCTTGGCCGGCGTCGGTGTATCGGGCGACAGCAATATATCTTCGGCCTCGGCTTCTTCGCTCTTCGGGGCAGCGGGTTTCTCGGCTGCCGGCGTTGGCTTGACTCCTGTGAAACTCGTGTCCGACAGCAGTGAATTTACCTCATCCACCTTAAACAGCAGGTTCGGCCCGTCGCGGAACTCGCGCAGCCGACCGCTTTTTACTATCTGCCTTATCTCGTCTTCGCTCTTGCCGAGTTTTGCCGCAACTTCCTGGATTGAAAAGAACATACCAGCCATATTTACCTGTCCTCCGAAAATTAATAGCGTTTAGCGTGTACCGTATAGCGTTTAGGCCTCAAATTAAGAGACTTGTGAATTTCTATTTGCTATACCCTGCCCGCTTATCCGCTGTTTTTATCATTATAACCGATTTGTGGGCCAATTGCAAGTGAAAAACAGCCCGATTGGCATAGGAAGGGAAGATGGTATCCCCCTGATAAGGATAAGATGTATGATGGACAGGCGGGGCAGGCCCATGAGTGGCTTTTCATTACCTGGCCGATGTGTGTGTATGATGCTAAATTGATGTTTTTTCAGATTTTTTTTAGTCCTCTGTCCCATATTATCTCCGCTGTCAAACAGGGCATCTGCGATTTCGTAAAATTTGCTTGGGCAGGGTGATTTTGTTCGGTTTTTGTTAGGGTTTTTCGGGTGGTCTTACCGATAGAAACCACAGATTTCGCAAATTACGCAGAGAGCCAAAAACAGTGAAATCTGTGTAATCTGTGGCTAAGGATAGGAGTGCGATTATGATAGAAAGAATAGGGCCGGTGTGCAGGTTCGGGCCCGGCGGTGATTATGAATCGGTTTGGCCGGGCGACTGGATGGAGCAGGCGGCACAGCCGAAAAATGCGATTGGCAGGTTGCTGGACATTGTGGCGGGTATGACGGACGTGCTTCGCGGCGGCAACCGCTGCGTCGAGGTAACCGGTCCGATTGATATAGAGCAGGAGAACAAGTCGTATGAGTCAGACCAACGAGGAGCTGGCGTCAGGCGAGGGGCTTACGCCGCGGCAGGTTCAGCTATTAAGCACAATCGCGGGGTTTCGGAGCAGCAGGGGTTATTTGCCGACGATAGGAGAGCTGGCGGAGTCGCTGGGCGTAAGCCGAACTACCGCATTCGAGCACATCGAGCAGTTGCGAAGAAAAGAGCTTGTTTTGAACCAGCCGGGCAGGGCACGCTCTTTGAACTTGACTTCAAAGGCGCGAAGACGGCTTAAACAACTTCGTGACTCGTCGCTTGTGACTCGTCGCTCGGACGAGTATCAAGAATCGAGTATCGAGAATCGAAGCGAAGGCATTCCCCTTGTGGGCAGGGTTGCCGCTGGATTGCCCGTTGAGGCGGTTGAGAATAAAGAATACCTTTCCATCGAATCCTGCTTTGGCAACACCGGCGACATATTTGCCCTTGAGGTCAAAGGCGACAGTATGGTCGGCGAGAATATCCGCGAAGGGGATTACGTTATCTGCAAGCGAGCAGCCACTGCGTCGAATGGTCAATTGGTTGTTGCGATAGTTGATAACGAAGACGCGACCTTAAAAAGGTTCTACAGGGAAAATAATCTTGTTCGTTTGCAGCCGGCAAACGACGCATACGAGCCGATTTATTCAAACAATTGTCAAATCCAGGGTGTAGTAATAGGTCTTGTAAGAAAGCTTTTAAATTTGATTTGAAAGCAGACAAATGGAGATGCGATTAAGGTTTTTGGGGGCGGCGCAGAACGTAACAGGTTCTCGTCATCTTCTTGAGGTTGACGGAATTCGTCTTCTTGTTGACTGCGGGCTTTATCAGGAAAGGCAGTTTCAGGAAAGAAACTGGGCGCCGTTTACTGTGCCTCCCGAAAGTATAAACGCTGTATTCCTCACGCATGCTCATCTTGACCACTGCGGATTGCTGCCCAAGCTTGTACGCGATGGCTTCAGTGGGAGGATTTACTGCACGACTGCCACGGCTGAGATAGCACGGATTATACTGCTGGATTCGGCCAAGATACAGGAAGAAGACGCCGAACACAAACGCGAAAGACACCAAAGAGAAGGCAAAACGGGGCCTTATCCGGAAGCCCCTCTTTACACGACGAAAGACGCAGAGGCCTGCTTCCCGCATTTTGAGCCGGTCAAATACCGCCAGCAGATAAACATTGCTGACGGGATAGTAGTAACTCTTTGCGATGCCGGGCATGTGCTTGGCTCGTCGATGATACGGGTTGACGTGAATCGTAACGGCGATAAAAGGACAGTGCTGTTTACAGGCGATTTAGGCAGACCCGGCAGGCCTATTCTGCCTGACCCCAGCATTCCCGAAAAGGCGGATTACATTGTTATCGAATCGACCTATGGCGACAGGGTTCACTGTAAGACCTGTGACGTGAAAAAGCAGATGGCGGACGTCATCAACGCGACCAAAGAAAGGGGCGGCAACATTGTTGTCCCCAGCTTCGCGCTGGAACGTTCGCAGGAAATCCTTTTCTACATCGAGGAGTTGTTATCTGAAAATGCCATACCGCATCTGATGATTTTCTTGGACAGCCCGATGGCGGCCAAGATTACCGAGATTTTCAGGCATCATCAGGAACTGTTCGATGAAGAGACGCAGAAGATGCTCCGGGAACATCATTCGCCCTTTGACCTGCCCGGATTGAAGGTGACGCCGTCGAGCGAAGAATCCAAGGCGATAAACCACATCAGCGGGACGGTTATGATAATAGCCGGGGCCGGTATGTGCACAGGAGGCAGGATCAAACATCATTTAGTCAATAACATCTCACGAAAAGAAAGCTCTATAATGTTCGTAGGGTATCAGTCGGTGGGGACATTGGGCAGGTTAATCGTTGACGGCGCTAAAAAGGTGCGAATACTCGGCGAAGAATACAAAGTCAAGGCGAAGGTGGTGCAGATAAACGGCTTTTCGGCTCACGCCGACAAAAACGAGATGCTTAACTGGCTTAGGAAATTAAAATCGCCTCCCAAACAAATCTTTCTTGTCCACGGCGAGCCGGAAAGCGCAAAGGCATTCGGCGTATTTTTAAGGGCCAAAACCGGCTGGCAGGTCAGCATTCCCGCCTACGAAGACCAGGTTGTCCTCGATTGACAATTGATTGTTGATTATTTCAGGGGACGGATAAAATGTGTGAGTTCTGTTTAAAGAACGGCGAAGGCCAAAAACGGTATCTTCAGAGAAGGCATAATTAAGCAAAATTTTTCTTGCCAATTCTTGCAAAGCATCTAAACTGTCATTGTGTGAGATATATTATGGATATTGGCAAGGAACAAAATAACAGATGGCTTCATCCCTGTTGCTTTGAGTCAAAAACCGCGACTTTAATTCTGCGCACTGTTTATGCGATTGTTGTATTATTGACGCTGGCGATTGGATGGGCAACTGTCCGTAATAGCGATGACCTGCCGCTGACGAAAGTCGGGTTTATCACCGCCCTTATTGGTTTTTCGATTATCGCCGTCCAGGTAATGCTCGGCTCACGCCTGAAATTGCTGGACCGTGCCTTTGGGCTCGATAAAGTGGTGATATTTCATCGGAAAATGGGCGTGGTAGCGGCAGTGCTTTTGCTGTCACATCCGCTGCTGATGGCGTTAGGAAAAAAAAGCTTTAAGCTTTTTTATTTTCATACATCGTGGCAGGTAAACCTGGGCAAAGGAGGGTTATTGTTACTCGTCGCAGGCGTGCTGCTCGCTTTATTTTATTCCAAATTCCGGCTGGATTACAATGTCTGGCGGCTGATTCACAAAACGATGATTGTGGTGGTCATTCTTGCATTTGCACATTCGATACTTATCGGGGACGCATTTAAAATCGGATGGATTAAGGCCTGGTGGTGGGCGCTTCTGGTCTTTGCGTGCGCGACGTTCTTTTGGCAAAATTTCGTTGTTATTCTGTTTGGCAGGAAAAAGTATATCGTAAAATCCGTAACGAAGGAGACGCACGACACATTTACCCTCAGGTTCGAACCGGCAGGCAGTCCCGGTACACCGGTTTTGGATTACAAGCCCGGGCAATTTATGTTTCTTGAACTGCAGCATCGAGGCAGGATGAGCGAAGAGCATCCTTTTACCATCAGCAGCTCGCCAACCGCGCAGGGACACATTACGGCCACGATTAAGAAATCCGGCAATTATACAAATCTGATAGACCAGACGCAGGTTTCGGACGCCGCCTTTTTGCAGGCGCCTTTCGGCAGATTCAGCTGGGCATTTGATAATCCGTCGAGCTTCCTGTTTATTGTGGGCGGTGTGGGTATAACGCCGATTCACAGTATGATTACGGCCCTTTGCGATATTGGCGACAAAAGAAACGCGGTGCTTATCTACGCCAACAAAACCGAACAGGACATCATTTTCCGCACACAATTCGACAATCTGCCTGTAAACTTCAAGGTTGTTTATGTCCTCTCGAAGCCGGGACAAAACTGGCAGGGATTTGGGGGTCATATCAACACAGAAATCATAAAAAACTCAGCAGGGGGATTGCTCGACTCTGCGGATGTGTATCTTTGCGGGCCGCCAATGATGATGCAAAGCGTGGTGAATGCCCTCGAATCGCTTGGCGTTGATAAAAGGAAAATACATTACGAACGGTTTACGATTTAAAGACGGTGTCAGGTGCGGAGCTTGTGAAGAATATGCCAGTATGCGCCGCGGGTACCGGCTTTGATGGCATTCACCAGTTCGGTATTGTCGTTGTAATTATGGTCGGTTAAGACCGCATCGGCTTCATCTATTGGCTCGAAGAATCTCTTGTCGCCCGCGATAAAATCCTTTATCAATCTCGCCGGATTTTGGCCCAGCAGGTGCGATATGTAAAACGTCGGCCTGAACAAATTCACAGGGCCGGTATATTTGCGTTTAATATTTGGATTTGTTTCCATCGGGCCTTCGACGGCAGCCATAATCGCCATATCGGTTCCCGGGTAAACCCGCACGCCCAGCGGTGCTCCTGCGCAGTCGGGATTGATTTGTTTTATGAAGTCGATTGATTCTCTGACCGAGGCGGGCGTTTCGCCGGGGCCGCCGAAAATCAGATCAATCATCACGGTGATTCCGTTATCTTTGCACCATTGAACCGCGTTGGCGAGGTCCTGCCTGGTGTGCCTTTGGCGATAGACCCTTAGCATCACTTCGCAACCGGAATCGCCGGTAAAATCGATGCCGACGCAGCCGGCCTTTCGCATAATCGCCGCCAGTTCTGCGTCAAAAGGCACGACCGCCATATACGCATACCATTTCAACTGTTTGCCTAAACCTCGCCGCACGAATTCCTCACAGACCGCGTATGCGTGGTTGCGCGAAACGTTGAATTCGGAATCGCAGATGTGCAGCACGTCGATTCCCTTGGCCAGTAGCGTTTCTACCTCGTCGGCGACTTCCGCCGGCTTACGCACACGCACGAAAGTCCCCTTACTTATCCGGTCGGCACAGTAGATGCAATTGTGGCCGCAGCCGCGTTTGGTCTCGATGCCGAGTTGTCCGCCGCGATTGAAGTAGGTGACATTATCGACTGTGTCTCGGCTTGTGGATAGCGACAACGGCTCAGGCCACATCGGCTTGTTAGTGCGAACCTGCTCATCTTCCCACCAGGTCAGTCCCGCAACCTTGTCGAATTGCCATCGCCCCTGCAATTGCCCATACAGGTCGATTATCGCCTGCTCGCCGTCTCCGCGGATGCCGAAGTCGGCTTTTGTGTATTCAACAATCTGCTGGGCGAAAATTGAGAATCCTACGCCGCCGATAACAATCGGTGCGTTGGTGAGTTTGCGAATAGCCGCTATCTGTTCGGCTAATCTCGGAATAAACCACTGGCAGCTTGGCCAGAAACAATCGTCGACGTTGCGAAACGATAACCCGACAAGTTCGGGATTGTGTTTGCTGAAATAATCCCGCAGAGTCGCATCTTTGTTATCGGCCTGCGGTGAGCTTGTCGAAGCCGCCAAACACAAATCAACCAGGTCAACTTCGATACCGGCCTTTTTGGCAGCCCCGGCGATATAATCCAGTCCCACCGGGGCAATCGCCGGCTGCATCGTATTGGTGTTTATCAGTGTCAGCATCTTATCGCGTTATGTGTCCTGCGGTTTGCGTGTCTTGGCGCGTTTCTCGGAGAGCCAGCTCAAAAACAGTCCCAGCTCGAAAAGAAGATACATCGGTATAACCATAGCGAACAGAGAAACCGGGTCGCTGCCTGGTATGACGGCGGAAGCGATTACGACGACCGCGAGAAACACATATTTTCTGGATTTCTTGAAAAACTCGGCTGACATTATGCCGGTTCTGATAAGGATGAATATGGCTATGGGCGTCTGGAACGACAGACCGAAAATCAGCATCATGTTTGCCATAAAAGATATATAATTGGTGAAAGTGAAATTAGAGCTTACCTTCAGAAATTTTTCGTTGAAATAAACAAAAAATTGCAGCGTGGCAGGCGCTATTACGAAAATGAAAAGCAACGCCCCGGCGATAAAAAGAGATGAGCACAAAGGAACGGCAATATAAACGTATTTTTTTTCGTGAGGATAAAGACCAACCGAAACGAATTTCCATAACTGGTAAAAAATCCAAGGCGAGGAAATAACCACCGCCGCAATCATCGCTATTTCCATATAGCTGATAAAACCTTCAGCGGGGTCTATGCTCTGCAGGCGGGCGTTTTGCCCCATTGCCTTGATATAGGGCACCTCGATGAATGCTATCAGGTAATTGCCGAAGAACATACAGATTGTGGCTGCTATGCCGAATCCCACCAGCGCGTAAATAATTCTGAATCGCAATTCCTCGAGATGGTCTCCGAGGGACATCGTAGTATCGGGAATAGTTGATTTATCGGCTTTGCTGTTCATCGAAGGTATGGAAATGAACGGACGAATTTTTGGCCGAATCAAACGGTCTTTTTGGAATCGTCGTCAGTTGGGGCTTTTTTTATCTCGTTGACGATATCGTCCTTTGTATTCTGGACCTCGTTCTGAACCTCATTAAGACCTTTCTTGAACTCGCTCATACCTTTGCCGAGATTCCTGGCCAGGTCCGGTAATTTTTTCCCGCCGAAGATTACCAGGACGATTAAAAGAATCCAAACCCAGTCCAGGCCCTGCGGCATCGATACTGCCATTACATTTTGCATACATTCAGTCATTTTGGTCTTCCCTTAAATTTCCACAATATGATAAATCACCTGTCGTCAATAATCAACCATAAATTATCAATGATAATACGCCTGCGAATCGGCAGGGTGCTTATTTTGTCGCGGTTATCGGCACGATTTTTACGTCTCTGTCGCGGTCTTTGGCTGTATCTATTATATTGCCCATTTTGTCAACCGCGATACTGTGGCCGCCATAAACCCTGCCCGACCACGGCCCTCTGCTTATCCTGCCCACAGGATTGGTCCCCAAAACCATCGCGCCGGTTCGCTTCGCGGCTTCTGTGGCCACCTTATGAAACTCCTCGCTGTGCGCAGGCCATTTTTGCTCTTCTTCCGCGTAGCCATAAGGCACTAAAAGCAGGTTCGGTTTCAGCGCAGCCATTCGGTCGAGAAGGTCCTGGCGATGCGTGTCGGCGCATATAAGCAGGCCAATCTTGCCGAATTTGGTGTTCACCGTAGCGATATCGGATTCGCTTCCCGCCGTATAAGGAGGGGACATCAATTTTTTCGGGACGTTCACCTGGCGGTATTTGAGCAGAATCTGTCCCCGGTCATCAATGAGAAGGGCGCTGTTGAACAATCTTCCTAATTCAAATTCCTCAAGGCCGATACAGAGGTATGTCCCGTATTTTTTCGCCAGTTCGCAAAGTTGTTCCGAATCTGGCCCGGGGATTGTGCAGGCCCTGGTGTGTGCATCGGAATTGAGCCAGCCAAGCATTGTCGCTTCTGGGAAGCATACCAATTCTGCACCTTTCGATTTGGCCTCGGCTATGGCGTTTTCAATTCGGACGAAATTGCCGCTCCTGTCGCCGTCGAGGATGACTATCTGGCACATAGCTATGCCGGCGCTTTTACGCTTCTTCAGAACGTGGACTATTACCCCAACGACAATAATCGCCAGCAAAAGAACGCCCCAAACCGTTGCCCCATCGCTTGTGCATAATATGTTGAACATTTCGCCTTATTTCCCCAAACCAGATTGATAAATGATTACTGATTATTATGCCATCTGCCGGCAAATAATCAATCACCATTTTCGGGTTTTCCCCTGACTGTCATCGGCGTTTCATCGCAGTTGAATCGTCGATTGTGATTGCGCGGAGCGTCGGGCGGCGCAAAGAATTTCGGTGACTGTCATATTATTTTCGAGAGACGCCAACTCCTGCGGCTTTATCCCGCCATTTACAACAGCGGCCAGATAAGTCAAAGAATCACTGTAAGGAGATTCGATTGCGTTGGCGGTGATTTTCTGCTCGGGTTTTCCATCGATGCGCAGAATCGCTGTTTTGTTATCGATAGTTTGAATTGAGCCGGCTGTGCCGTAGATTTCAATGTTATCCCTGCCATAGGGCCAGCTCCATGACGCCATTATGATTACCTGCGTTTTGGGATAGGTTAGTATTACGGTCGCGTCATCATCCACTTTTGTGTAGATGTCCGGTTTTGTCTGTCGGGTAACAGCGGTTACGGAGAGCGGCTTTTGATTATTCAAAAACCAGGTAGTTAGATTAGCGCCGTAGCAGCCGAAATCAAAAAGAGCGCCGCCTCCGTTTAATTTCGGGTCGGTCAGCCAATTGAGGAATTCAGGCGAACAGCCGATTTCCTTCGGACCTGAATGACCTTTATAGAAGATAATTTTGCGAATCTCGCCGATTGTATTTTGCTCTATTATGTCTCGCATCAGGGTATTCACGGGTTCCCACGTCGTAGAGTAGTTGACGAGAACTCGGATGCCTGCTTTCTTCGCGGCTTTGGCCATAGCGGCTGCGTGCTCGACACTGACGGCCAGCGGTTTTTCCATCATAACGTCTATGTGATGTGCGGCGCAGGCCTGAACAACTTGTAAATGGTCGAAGGTGGAGGTATAGGCGACCACGGCCTGCGGTTTGGTTTCGTCGAGCATTTTATCGAGGTCTGTGTAAATTATCGACGGTGGAAGATGGTATCTCGCGACGTATTTGGCGGCAAGTTTGGCGTTTGGTTCAGCGATGCCGACAAGAGTAAAGTCCTTGCGATGAGGGATATCCCTCATCAGGCCGGTAACGTGGTCGTGGGTGAGGCCGGCAATCGCAAATCGAAAAGGCGGTTTGGCGTTGGCGTCCGCCTGCTGGTTTGAGTCGGAAGGTGAGGCAGAAATCACATCTGTATTAAAAGCTGCAACTATTGTTATCGTTGCGACAACGAGAAGGAATATAAAGGTTCTTGCGAACATAGTTTCGACTCCTATATTTTGAAGGTTTTGAATCCGGCGTTTTCCATTTAACTTCAAACAAGGTATAATACCATGCCCTCTCCAAATCGCAACCATATGCTGCCCTTCCTTTCCGCGATTTGACATAAGTATCGGCGGGGGGTATAATCATTTGCTGTTTTTAGGGGCAATCCCGATAAAAGCGGGGTGCGGAATTTTATGCATCTATATTCCGGTCGTGCGAGAACAATTGAATCCGTAGTTGGTGTGCTGATTTTGCTTATTATGATTGCAACAGCGGTCGGCATTTATATCATTTCGCGGGATTACAATATGGCCCGGTTCGGTGTGTCGTCGCCGCAGGAATCGCAGGGCGATTTTACGTCTGTCGGCAAAGCTGAAACGTATAATAATGATAATCTTTACGAGAAAATCGACGGCAAGGCCCCTATGTATCAGGAGGCCGGTTTTGTAAAACTCGACACGCAGCGGTTCGCTGCCAAAAGCAATTCCGAACTGGGATTCGAGCTTTACATTTACGATATGAACAATGCGAAGAACGCCTTTTCGGTTTACAGCAGGCAAAAAAGGACGGACGCGACCGACCTGAACGACCTGGGGACCTCGGCATTTGGATACGTGGCGGGCAACGCGATTTGCATATCCTTAGGCAAAAATTATATCGAAATGATTGGTTCAGCCGAATCGAACGAACTGGTGGACGGGATGAAAGGTATCGCTAAAGACCTGTCCGCCAAATTTAAGCCGACCGATAAAGACAAGATAGTTGAACTTGGATATTTTCCCGAAGGCACGGTGGCTGGGAGCTGGAAATTACAGATTGATAACGCCTTCGGATTTGACGGTCTTACCGATGCTTACTCCGCGACGTATAAGATTGGTGGTAAAGGGGTTTCTATATTTTTCAGCAAACGTAAAAATGCTGATGAGGCGAAAACAGTCGCGAAGAATTATTACGATTTTCTCATAACCAACGGAGGCAAGGTGGTTACGGTTGACAGCGAAATCCTCAAATCCGCCGGTGGGTCGGTCGTGGATTTTTACGGGGCCTTCGAGATTGTCTTCCCGGCGGGTGTATTTGTCGGGGGTGTTCACGAGGCGGATAACAAACAGGCGGCGGAAAAAGGTGCGGAAGTTTTAATTGACCAGCTTAAAAAGGTAACTGGAGAAATCGGTGGCTGACCAGAATCAAAATAATCTCGGTCGAAGGCAACTGCTTATCCGCGGTGCGAAAGCGGCGGCATCAATCGCCGCAACTGTCGGCGTCGCTCGCTGGCTTTACGACTCTAAAGGACCTGGTGCGAAAGAGGAGGAAGCCGGCTTCTTGGGAACTTTAGCGAAAGGACTGCCTGATTTTTCGGTGCCGCGTAAAGACGGGCAGGTTATAAGCATCGTCAAAGGCGAGAACAGGGCAAAAACGGTAAGCAAAGCGATTGAACTTCTCGGCGGCATTGAGAGGTTTATAAAACCGGGCGACGTCGTCGTAATAAAACCAAACGTCGGCTTCGCGACGCCGCCGATTCTCGGTGCGACTACGCATCCCGACGTTATTACCGCTATCGTAAAATTATGCTACGAGAAAAAGGCGAGTAAGGTCATAGTAACCGACAATTCAATAAATGACCCGGCGAGTTGTTTTACGATAAGCGGTATCAGTAAAGCCGCATCAGCGGCTGGTGCGGAAGTTGTTATGCCAAAGGATTCGTATTTCAGCCCGCTGACGCTTGAAGGTGGCTCGCTGATTAAGGATTGGCCTGTGTACTGTGCCCCGTTTGCCAAAGCCAACAAGCTCATCGGCATAGCTCCCCTGAAAAATCATCACCGAAGCGCGGCGTCGATGACTATGAAAAACTGGTATGGCCTTCTTGGCGGCAGGCGTAACGTGTTCCATCAGGATATCAATAACATAATCGCTGAGCTTGCGATGCTGGTAAAGCCGACGCTGGTCATACTCGACGGCACGGTTACGATGATGACCAACGGTCCGACGGGCGGGTCGGTGTCGGACCTTAAAAAAACAAATACGATGATTGCCAGTTGTGATATGGTCGCTGCGGATGCTTTCGGATGTTCACTGCTGAATCTAAAGCCGGCGGATTTGCCTTATCTGGCAATCGCGGAAAAAGCAGGCGTCGGGACAGTAGATTACGAATCGCTCAAACCATTGAGGGCTGAAGTAATCTGAAAATAATATGAAAATCACGACGGTTCGAAGAATAAACCAGTTGTTCTTTTTTGCCCTGTTTGTGTGGTTTTGCATCGTTGCCACCGTCGGGAACAAGTTCTGGCAAATCCGTAACTGGCCGATTAACTGGATTTTGCAGTTCGACCCGCTTGTTGCGCTTGGTACGATAGTATCAACCCGCAAATTTTACGGGCCTTTGCACTGTGCTCTCGGGGTTGTTATCCTGACGATAATCTTCGGCCGGTTTTTTTGCGGCTGGATTTGCCCCTTCGGCGCGATACATCAATTCGTCGGCTACATAGGCAATCGAGGCAAAAAAGTAGCTGAGAAAATCCGGTTAAACATATACCGCAAGGCCCAGTGTGTGAAATATTTAATCCTGGTTTTTTTCCTGGGTATGGCGGCGTTTCCCTCGTTGGCAAGTTCGTTGCAAACAGGATTGCTTGACCCCATTCCTTTGCTAACTCGATCATTTCAGCTTGTGCTGCTTCCCATTTTTGACAGAGGCGCGTATTTAACCTCAGTCAACGCGCGTTACTATGAGTTTGGCTGGCTGATATTTGCCGTGTTTGCAACAGCGGTCCTGCTGAATCTTGTCATACCGAGATTTTACTGCCGGTTCATTTGTCCGCTTGGCGCGTTTTTGGGAATCATCAGCAGGTTCTCGATTTGGCGCATCGGCAAAACCAAAAGCGAATGTATTAACTGCAAGATATGTGAAAAGGCCTGCGAGGGCGGCTGCGAGCCAAGCGGCAATATCAAAATCGCCGAATGTGTTCTTTGCTTCAATTGCCGAGATGACTGCAAACACGACCTCATCGCTTACCAGACCGTTCCCTCGCTTGCGGGTGAAACGCAAGTCGATGTTTCCAGAAGGGGGGTTGTGTTATCGTTTGTCAGCGGGGTAGTAGCTGCGCCCGCGATTCGACTAAGCGGCAAGGTCGCTTCGAACTGGTACACTGGTGTTGTTCGCCCGCCCGGTGCTTTGGCTGAGCCGGAATTCCTGAAACGATGCCTCAAGTGCGGCCAGTGTATGCGGGTTTGTCCGACGAACGTTATTCAACCTGCGGGCATTGAAGGCGGACTTGAAGGGCTTTGGTCGCCAATACTGAATAATCGCATCGGCTCAAGCGGCTGTCAGTTGAATTGCGTCGCCTGCGGACAGGTCTGCCCGACTTCGGCAATCAGGCCGATTACTCTCGATGAAAAACACGGCCTCGGCGAATTTGCGTCCGCCGGACCCATCAAACTCGGAACAGCATTCGTTGACCAGGGCAGGTGTCTTCCGTGGTCGATGGACAAGCCCTGTATTGTCTGCCAGGAGAATTGTCCCGTCAGCCCCAAGGCGATTTTCACGAAGGATGTTTTCACTACGGTCAGAGACGGTGTAGTTTCGATTAAGCAGATAACGGGCAGCACAATCGAGATTGAGAGGGGCATCCCCGCGGATAAATTCAGGACGGGCGATTATTATGTTCTTTTTGAAGATGGCAGCCGGTGTAAAATCTCCTCAAATACCGCTACTTCAGTAGGGATTTCCGAAGGCAAAGTGCCTGCATCAGCAGGAAAAATCGAAATACAGGTGCGATTGCAAAAACCCTGTGTGGATATCGAAAAGTGTATCGGCTGCGGCGTATGTGAACACGAATGCCCTGTAAGCGGCAAAAGGGCGATACGGGTAACCGCTGAAGGTGAAACCAGAAGCAAAGACCGAAGGTTGTTGTTATAATAACAGAACACTGTGAACAGAATAGTGTTGCCGAAGGTAGATAATAGTTGAACCTGTATTTATAACCTGAACGAAAAATGAGTTTCTTATGGAGAGTTATCGATGAGCAGCGAATTTAACAGAAGGAATTTTTTGAAGACAATCGGAGTGGCGGGATTAGGTTCGGTTTTGGCCTCGAAGGCGAAAGCAGATTCGAATGAGCCAAATGCCGCAGGCGTAAAACAGCAGAGCGAAACCCCTCAGGTCCCCACGCGAAAATTCGGCAAGTCGGGACCGGATGTATCGGCATTGTCTCTCGGAGCCATACAGCTTATCGATACCCCGGTCATTCTCACAAGCTCTCTGAAATGGGGCGTAACATACTGGGACACCGCGCCTGTTTACACGGGCGGCAACAGCGAGACCTGTATAGGCAAGTATTTTGCCGCCAATCCCGATATGAGGAAGAAGGTATTTCTTGCGACAAAGGCATCCGGAGCACATGACGCAGCAGGCCTCGAGGAAAAACTTCAGGCGTCGATGAAAAAGATGAATACCGATTATATTGACGTATTCTACGGCGTGCATGGATTGAATGATGTCTCGCAGCTTACAGATGAGCTGAAAACCTGGGCCGAGAACGCGAAAAAGAAAGGGCTTATCAAATACTTCGGCTTCACCACGCACGGCAATATGGCGAAAAGTTTGTTCGAGGCGTCAAAACTCGGCTGGGTCGATGCCATTTTGACGACGTATAACTTCCGTCTGACTAAAGACCCTATGATGCAAAAGGCAATCGATGCCTGCCACAAAGCGGGAATAGCGCTTACCGCAATGAAAACCCAGAAGAGCGTAAACGTCGAGACCGACGAGGACAAAAAATTAATTGAGCATTTCTCAGCGAAGGGTTTCTCCGAGGGGCAGGCGAAGATAAAGGCCGTTATGGAAGATGAGAGAATTGCCGCTGTTGCCGTCGGAATGAACAGCGTTGCTCTCATCAATGAAAATGTCGCTGCGATGCTCGACAAGACAAAACTGGCACAGGATGACAAGGACGCTCTTGCCGAATACGCAAGCGCAACGTGCAGCGGTTATTGTGCCGGCTGCGCTCATATATGCGATGCCGCAGTTGTCGGCGTGTCAAATATCAATGACGTCATGCGGTCGCTTATGTATCACAACAGCTATGGTGACACACAACTGGCAAAACAAACATTCGCCGCCATACCCGCCGATGTAAGGGCGAGGTTATTAACGACTGATTATCGACTTGCTGAGCAGCGTTGCCCGCAGCATATGCCGATTGCCCGGCTTGTCCGACAGGCCACTGAAATACTTGCCTGATTTGCTATTTAGGCGAGGAGAGTTGAATGAGTGAAGCAAACAAAAACGTCAGCAGACGCGGATTTCTTAAATTCGCCGGCGCTGCCGGTATTGGTTCGGTCATCGGTTCAAAAGTTTTTGCTGATTCAAACGAACCCAATGGGCAAAAAGAACAACCGGCTCAACCGCTTGAATTGCCAAAACGCAAACTCGGAAAAACCGGCGTTGAAATTTCCTGTCTTGCGTTAGGCGTCGCCTTTAACGCGGTCGATAACCAGATTATCCTGCGAAAGGCCGTTGACTGGGGCGTTACCACCTGGGATTCCTCCCCTATGTATGAGAACGGCAACAGCGAGCTTGGTATTGGCAAGTTTTTCGAAAAGAATCCTGACGCTCGCAAAAAACTGTTCCTGATGACCAAGGCCTCCGGCGCCAAGAACGTCGAGGACGTCGAAAAGCATCTTCAGGCAAGTATGGAGCGGATGAAGACCGACCATATCGACCTGTATTTCGGAATCCACGGTCTGAGTAATCCTGCACAGTTAAACGATGAAATGAAGAAATGGGTCGAGAAGGCCAAAGAGCGAAAGGTCATCAAATACTTCGGCTTCAGCACTCACACCAACGTGGCGGATTGTCTTATGGGGGCGTCCAAGCTGGAATGGATTGATGCGGTGATGCCGATATATAATTTCCGGGTTATGCAGGCCCCCAAGCTCATTGATGCCGCCCAGGCCTGCTATGATGCCGGTATAGGCATAATCGCAATGAAAACACAGGCGCAAAAAGTTGAAAGCGATAGCGACAAAAAACTAATGGAGCACTTCTCGGCAAAAGGATTCACCGAGGGTCAGGCCAAATTAAAATTTGTTCTCGATGACAAACGCATTACAGCCGCCTGTGTCGGCAGGGGAGATATGGCGCATCTTAAACAGAACGTCGCTGCCGTCCTCGATAAGACGGAGCTGACGCAGCTTGACAAGGAAGTGTTTAAGAATTATGCGGCCCAAACCTGCTCCGCCTATTGCGCCGGCTGCGCGAATATCTGCGGTTCAGTTGCCGCGGGCGTCCCCGTCAGCGACGTTATGAGATACCTGATGTATTACAACAGCTTCGGCGACACCCAAACCGCTCGCCAGCTCTTCGCTGAAATCCCACAGCAAACACGAGACAAAATGCTCACGGCCGATTACGCCGCCGCTGAGTCGCGCTGCCCTCAACGATTGCCTATCGCCCGGCTTATGAATCAGGCAGTCCGCACGCTTGCCTGATTAATAAAACGCTGATTTTGGGCTGCTTTAGTATCCACGGGTATCCGAAAAAATATCGTTATTTGCTAAGCCGTAACCACTTTCAAATACTACACTTATGACCGGCTACCCATTTTTTATTTGGTTATGCTTGTACCTTAGATTATAATTCAACATTAGAGAGGTAGTGGTGTCAAAGTTTTGGCTTCGGCGAAGTTGGTGTGATGAGAAGGTTTTATTACAACGTGTGGTATCCTTTTACGGTTAATAAAAGAAGGATACTTATCCTTACAATCGCAACGTATATCGCTTTGTGTTAAAAAGGGTAAAATCTTTTCGGCTTTTCTCCGACCGCTCTTGTTGAGCGGTTTTTTTATGCGCACAATCCCCGATGTTGACATCAACCAGTCCCCAACTTAAGCTTTAGGCAATTGTTTGATTGGAAAGGGACTGCGAATGATAGTTGTAACCGGCGGGGCGGGCTTTATCGGCTCAGCGTTAGTTGCTGCTTTGAATAAACGCGGCATCGACGATATCATGGTCGTTGACCGGCTTGGCAGCGACCAGCGATGGAAAAACTTAGTCAACCTGCGATTTGCCGATTACTTAGACAAAGAGGAATTCCTCGAAATGGTGGCTGAAGACGTCTTGCCTTTCTCCGCTGAGGCCGTCTTTCACCTCGGCGCCTGCTCCTCGACAACTGAGACAGACGCGTCCCTTCTTATGGAAAATAACTTCGAATACACTCGGCAACTGGCCCAGTGGACGACCGAAGAAGGCATCAGGTTCATTTACGCCTCCAGCGCAGCTACCTACGGAAACGGAGAAAATGGGTTTGAGGATGATGAAAACAAACTCGAAACGCTTAAACCCCTCAATCCTTATGGCTATTCAAAACAGTTGTTTGACCTGTGGGCAAAGCGCAATGGCCTGCTTGGGAAAATAGCAGGTCTCAAATACTTCAATATCTTTGGCCCAAACGAATACCACAAGGCCGATATGCGAAGTTTTGTCCTCAAGGCATTCGAGCAGATAAACACAACCGGCAAGGTGCGTCTTTTCAAATCGCACAGGCCCGATTACAAAGACGGTGAGCAGAAACGCGACTTCCTCTATGTCAAAGACGCGGTCGATATGACACTTTTCTTTTTTGATAATCCGGATGCCGCAGGTATCTTTAATCTTGGCGCAGGCGTCGCTCGTTCCTGGAATGACCTTGCGAAGGCGGTATTCGCCGCTATGGGCAAAAAGCCGAACATCGAATACATCGATATGCCCGACTCCGTCCGCAATCAGTACCAGTATTTCACCGAAGCCGACATCACCAAACTCCGCAACATCGGCTACGACAAGCAAATCACTTCTCTTGAGGAATCTGTTAAGGATTACGTTCAAAATTATTTGGGAAGAGGAATCTATATTGCGGAGAATGATAAATGAATCGTCTTACGAAATATTTTCTGAGGGGTTTGCTAATCTTTGTTCCCGCGGCGTTGACGATTTTTGCTTTTTTATGGGTTTTTACAAAGCTTGATACGGGTTTAAGAAGCATTTTTGATATATCGATTCCCGGCCTTGGTATTATCGTGACAATCGTGGTGATACTTATTGTCGGCTTTGTGGCGTCGAGCTTGCTGGGCAATAAATTATTTGGCCTTATTGAAAGCGCATTTACAAAGACGCCCTTAGTTAAAATGATTTACTCATCGGTCAAGGACCTCGTCGGGGCTTTTGCCGGCGATAAGAAGAAATTCGATAAGCCGGTGGTGGTTGAGCTTGTGCCCGGCGGGGCAAAGGCGCTTGGCTTTGTTACGAGGGAGTCGCTTGAGTTTCTCGGTCTGCCGGGACAAATGGCCGTATATTTGCCGCAATCATATAACTTCGCTGGCGCAGTCCTGATATTCCCATCGGCACAGGTCAAACCCCTGAAAATTGATAGTTCCGAAGCGATGAGATTCATCGTATCAGGGGGCATCTCAGGCGGAGGTCATTCTTAAAGGGTCTAAGCGTTGCAAATTCCCTCCGGCAGGCGTATAATCGCCGCAGTTTATTGATTTTTGTGAGGATTTTTTGCAATGCAGATTCTGGAACAGTTGAAATTGCTCAAACGCGGCACGGTGGAGGTTTTCACCGAAGCCGAGTTGGCCGAAAAACTTACTAATGCCGCCAAGGACAAACGCCAGCTCCGAATAAAGCTTGGCCTTGACCCCACAAGCCCCGATATTCACCTGGGGCATACTGTTGTGCTTCGCAAGATGCGTCAGTTCCAGGACCTCGGCCACAAAGCCGTTTTGATTATCGGCGACTACACCGCCCGCATTGGCGACCCCACGGGCCAGAATACCACCCGCCCTATGCTATCACCTGAGCAAATCGATAAGAACGCAAAGACATATTTCGACCAGGCGGCCAAAATCCTCGATACCTACCCCGACAAACTTGAAGTCCGGCATAACTCCGAATGGCTTGCCAACCTTCATCTTGCCGACATTATTAAACTTGCCGGCAATATGACCGTTGCGCGTATGCTCGAACGTGATACATTTGATATTCGTTATAAGAAGGGCGACGCGATAGGCGTCCACGAATTTCTGTATCCGCTTATGCAGGGATATGATTCCGTCGCCATTAAAAGCGACGTCGAACTCGGCGGCACCGACCAGACCTTTAACAATCTTGTCGGCAGAGACCTTCAGCGAGTCAATAATCAGTCCCCGCAAATTGTTATTACCTGTCCCATCCTCGTCGGCTTAGACGGCAAGGAGAAGATGAGCAAATCGAAGGGCAACTACATAGGTGTTACCGACCAGCCCAATGATATGTTCGGCAAGGTTATGAGCATCTCCGACGATATGATGGCAAATTACTTTACTCTGCTTACTGATTTGCCCGCTGAAAAAATCGCCGAACTGACCAATTCGCAGAAGACACATCCCAAAGAGGCAAAGGTACTGCTGGCAAAAACGATTATCTCCCAGTTTTACGATTCTAAAGCCGCCGATTCGGCTGCGGAGCAGTTTGAAAAAGTTTTTGCCCAGAAGCAACTGCCAGATGAAATGCCGGAATTCAAATTGTCTGCTGAACCGGTTTCAGTCAAGCAGTTGCTAATTATCTGCAAACTTGTTGAATCGGGCGGCGATGCAAAGCGTATGTGCGCGCAGTCAGCCGTAACTATCGATGGCCAAAAAGTTGCAGACCCAAATGCTCAAATCACTCCCGCAAACGGTATGACCATCCAGGTTGGCAAACGAAAGTTCGCGAGAATCAGGACCAGTTGACCAAATCTACCAATCTTTGCCGGCTTCTCATCATAATCCATAGCAGATTACAAATGAATAACTCCGGCTGCCGAATGGGGTCAGGCATTCGTTGTAAAGATGTCGCGGGTGATGTCCTCGCCTGCAGAAGCGAAAAGCCAATATAGTGGGCGGTACAGGACTTGAACTTACCCCATTAGAGCAGTCAAAAACCCCGATTTCGGGGGAAGGCGGCACAGAATCCGGCACACTAAATGCGCCAAACACCCCTCAACCCCCAAAAGACCCCGACTTGGCAATGGTCGTCGAACACTGGCCAAACCTACCAGAGTATATCAAAGCGGCAATCAAAGCGTTAACCCAAACTAACAATACGGAGAAAAAATAAATGGCAAAAGAAATGACCAAAAAGAAAGAGACCGCGCCTAAGACAGAGAGTTTGGTAAAAAGGGAATACACAGAAGAAGAAAAGGCAAGTATTGCCAGGTATCAAGAGTTGGCCAAAAACAAACCCGTAAAATTCAGAGAGGTTAAGGGTGAGTCAGGAAAGGTGAGTATAGCCATTGAATACCCTGATGGCCAGTTACGCGAAGCTAAAATGTCTGAGGCATTAGGAACAGCAGACCACGAATTGAACAACTATTTGCTTGCACAAGTAGCTGGGACGTTTGAGGGAACTGTGTCGAGTGATGGTCATGATAACAAGGCAGCTTTAGCAGCAATCAATATGGCTATGGCTATATTAAACGGGATACAGCCACAAGATGAGATGGCCGTCCAAATGATAGGTGTACACAACGTCGCGATGGCCGCCATAAGACGAGGAATGCTTAAAGACCAGACCTTTGTAGGAATACAAGCAAATGCAGACCGGGCAACTAAGATGTTGAGGACTTTCGCGGTGCAAATGGAAGCATTGAAGAAGTATCGAACAGGAGGGCAGCAAAAGACGATTGTTGAGAACGTCAATGTCAACGAAGGTGGTCAGGCAATTGTTGGAACGGTTAATCAAAGTGTCGAAAAGAAAACGCAAGAAAACAGCGTCTAAGCATTTATTTTAACGTGAGTTAAGCAAATAAACGGGCTTTTATCAATGTTGGGAATCCTTAATGATTTCGGCAATAAAAAGAGAGAAAAATAAATGGGTAGATACTACTTGAGCAAAAAGGAGACCGTCGAAGACAGCACTAAGCTGAGCATTGCTAAACTGAAGGAGTTTGGGTTGTTAGAGGGCTATCGTAGCACGACACTGACTTGGACGCGCTCGCTATCGGGTCACAAAAGCAGCATAGGGATAGCGATAAACGTGCTGGACGAGCCGTATTATGCAAAGCTTAATTACACAATTACTGCCCGCGATTCGGGCGAAAAGACCGATTATGATTACAAGGTTGGTCTAACAACGACGCCGTGTCGCTTTGGGGGCGTAAGGTATTGGTTTGTTTGCCCGCTGGTTAGGAACGGTGTGCCCTGTGGCCGAAGGGTTGGGACGCTGTTTTTATCGTCAGGCGGCAAATACTTTGGCTGTCGGCATTGTTACGACCTGTCCTATGAAAGCCGGAATGAATGCCGTTTGGGTAGATTTGGCCAGATAGGATACGCATTAAAGGCAGATAGGCAGGTAGAGGAGCTTAGGGAGAAAATCAAACGGTGGACTTGGGGAGGCAGGCCGACAAGGAAGGTCAGAAAGCTAAACGCACTTGAGCAAAGAGCACAGCGGGCACTGTCGATTAGTGGGGAATTGCTGGGATTATAGCCCGGAAGCTGTCTGCGTTTATTCTCTAAATTTCACATTCATAGCCATTTCTGCTTGACAACTATGCTCGCCGAAATTACAATGTCCGCAATTGTCTAAAGCGATGGCGTAATTGTTCTTTAGGTGAGAAAAATGCAACTTACAGTAAAAGATGTAGCAAAGCTTTTAAATGTAAACGAGAAAACGATTTACAGGTGGCTTAAGCAGGGCAGTTTGCCTGCTTACCAACTGGGTAATCAGTATCGTTTTAACAAGGCGGAACTGCTCGAATGGGCGACATCCCGCCAAATAGGCGTTTCCGCGGATTTGTTCCAGGAGCTGAATAATGCCCAGGTCCCTGTTAACGGGCTTTTTCAGGCGTTGACCTCGGGCGGGATTTATTACCGCATCGAGGGAGATAATAAGGAATCCGCACTGAAAAGCGTGGTCGGGTTAATGAGGTTGCCTCAGGAGGTTGACCGGGATTTTCTTTTGCAGGTGCTTTTGGCGCGTGAGGCGATTGCCTCGACCGCCGTTGGCGACGGGATAGCAATTCCGCACGTTCGCAACCCGATTGTTTTGCATGTAACTGAGCCGATAGTATCGCTGTGTTTTCTTGAAAAGCCCATTGATTTTGGTTCTCTCGACGGCAAACCCGTAACCTGTCTTTTTACTCTTATCAGTCCTACTGTAAAAGCCCACCTGTATTTGCTTTCTCGTCTGGCATTTTCCTTGCGTGATGAGGGCTTTAGAGCGGTCATTGAAAAGCAGGGAACCCGTGATGAGATTTACGCTGGGATAAAGCGTGTTGAAGCCGGTATCAAACAGGAGCAAGCTGCCGTTGAGACCGGAGGGGAAAGGTAAATGTCGCTTTTCCTCTGGGGTCTGGTAATTATTTTAGCCGGCGGTTTGGCTTCGCTGTTTAGCGGGCGAAGACCGGGCCTGGCAACTTTTCTGGGAAGCGTCAGCGCCGTTGTCGGCAGTGTCGTTGCTGTTGTTCCGGCCTTTAAGGTGCTTTTAACTGGCTCTACCGAATCACTGCGATTGAACTGGAGCGTGCCGGCTGGTTCGTTTTTTATTCAGATTGACCCCATATCCGCGTTATTTTTAATCCCGATACTTGGCCTGACCGCCATTGCGGCGATTTATGGCGCTGAATATCTCTGGGCATACCGTGAAAAGAAAAACCTCGGTGTCCCATGGTTTTTTTATAACCTGCTTTTGGCGGGAATGATGCTGGTTGTCGTCGCCAGGAATGGATTATTGTTCTTAGTGGCGTGGGAGATAATGTCACTTGCTTCTTTCTTTCTTGTTACATTCGAATATGAAAAGCCGACGGTCCGCCAGGCGGGCTGGATATATCTTATAGCGACGCACATAGGCACGGCATTTTTAATCGTATTTTTTATTCTTCTCGGCAGACAGGCCAGCTCGCTGGATTTCGACAAGATATCCGAAATACCATCTTCATTGGCGAGCGTATTGTTTGTGCTGGCGGTAATTGGTTTCGGCACAAAGGCCGGTTTTATGCCTTTGCACGTCTGGCTGCCGTATGCGCATCCCGCTGCTCCGAGTCACGTCTCCGCGGTTATGAGCGGCGTTATGATTAAGACCGGCATTTACGGCTTAGTCAGGGCCTTAACTCTTTTAGGTATGCCTCCTGTCTGGTGGTGCTGGGCGTTGATAGGAATTGGCGCTATCTCAGGTGTTCTTGGGGTGCTTTTTGCTTTGGCGCAGCACGATTTGAAACGGCTTCTGGCTTATCACAGCGTTGAGAATATCGGCATCATCACTATCGGGCTTGGCGTCGGATTGCTTGGTATCAATATGAATTCGCCGACGCTTGCTATTCTCGGTTTCGGCGGCGGATTGCTGCACGTCATCAATCACGCTGTTTTCAAGGGATTGCTTTTTCTGGGCGCTGGCGCGGTTCTGCACAGCAGCGGGACGGGCCATATAGATTTGCTTGGCGGGCTTATCAAGCGAATGCCGATAACTGCCTTTACTTTCTTGGTCGGCTCGATAGCGATTTCAGGTTTGCCTCCTTTGAATGGCTTTATAAGTGAATTTCTGATTTATCTTGGTGTTTTCAAAAACGGTATGGCGGGCGGATTCGAGTCGATTATCCCGGCATTGGTTGTTATAGGCAGTTTGGCTTTGATTGGCGGGTTGGCTCTGGCGTGTTTCACAAAGGCGTTCGGCGTGATATTTCTCGGTGAGCCGCGGAGCAATTACGCGAAGCAGGCCCACGAGGTCGGTTTCTTTATGAAATCCTCAATGGTAATCCTGGCGGCCCTTTGCGTTCTTCTGGGAATATGCTCGCCCTTAGTTATAAAGTCAGCCGAGAACGTTATTTTTGAGATAACCTCAATCCCGCTTGAGACAGTCCATACCGAACTTGCGGCTACATCGGCTGTTCTGACGAACATTGTTATTATCTCGCTGGTTTTGCTGGGATTGACGGCCATTTTTGCGGTTTTGCGTAAATTGATGCTTAGCACCCGTGGAATCAGGCAGGTGGGGACATGGGACTGCGGCTATGCGAGGCCTGACGCGAGGATGCAATATACCGCGGCGTCTTTTGCGCAGCCCCTGACAGATTTGTTCAAGATGTTCCTGCGAAGTTTGAAAAAGATTTCACCTGTAAAAGGCATTTTCCCTGCGCAGTCGGCTTTTCATACTGACACATCTGATATAAGTGAAAAATATATGTATCAGCCCCTGTTTAGCTGGGTCAGTTCGTCGTTTTCCCGGCTGCGATGGCTTCAGCAGGGCCGGCTCCAGATATACATTTTATATATCGCGCTGACGCTGTGGATACTTCTGATTTGGAAACTGATGTGAGATGATGATTATACTGAAATTTGCCAATCCGATTCTTGGACTTGTTATCGCCCCGTTTTTACTTGGGGTGATAAACAGGACCAAAGCCGTTTTCGCGGGCAGGACGGGACAACCCTTATTGCAGCCATACTATGATATCTGGAAGCTTTTGCGCAAAGGCGCGGTTTACAGCAGGACGACGTCGTGGATTTTTCGCGCTGGGCCTGTGCTTGGGCTGGCTGTTACGCTTACCGCGGCGTTGCTTATGCCATTCGGGGGGATACCCGCCGCAATTGCCTTCAAGGGTGATTTGATTTTGTTTATTTATCTTTTCGGATTGATGCGATTTTTCACAGTCATAAGCGCATTGGATACCGGCTCAAGTTTTGGGGGGATGGGGGCGAGCAGGGAAGTAACGTTCTCTGCGCTTTCCGAACCGGCGTTGCTGATAGGTCTTGCCGCGATTGCGAAATGCACTGGGTACATATCCCTGACGCAGATGTTTTCATCGGTTGTCCCCGGATTGTGGTTACATTCTGGCCCGGCCCTTGTGCTGGCGGGCGTTGCTCTTTTGATTGTCTTTTTGGCAGAGAATTGCAGGATACCCGTCGATGACCCGAATACGCATCTCGAACTTACAATGATACATGAGGTTATGGCGCTCGACCACGGCGGGCCTGATTTCGGGTTTATTCTTTATTCGGCTGCGCTGAAGATGTGGCTTCTGGGCCAGATACTGATTGGTATTGCCGTGCCGATTCACTCCGGCAATATCTGGCTTGATACCTCGGCAGCGACGGTCGCTATGTTACTGCTGGCGGTGGTCGTGGGCATAATTGAATCCTCGATGGCCCGATTACGGCTTCTGCACGTTCCCCAGCTTTTAATTGGTGCGACAACTCTTTCTGTATTGGCACTGGTGCTAAGGTGATTCGATGAGTAATACTGCTGATATCATAATGATATTTCTGGTGCTTACGAACCTGACACTGCTCGGCCTGAGCCGACTGGGCGCATGTATTCGTATCGTGGCCCTTCAGGGGGTCGCGCTTGGATTTCTGCCGCTTATATTGAACGACTGGGATATGGAAGTGCATCTTGTCCTGTTCTCAATCGTCATAATCAGCTTAAAAGGAATTGTGTTCCCCTGGATGCTCAACAGGACGTTGAGGGAATTGGCGACACAGCGTGAAATCGAGCCGTTTATCGGTTACGGAATTTCAATCATCGCGGGGACAATCGCTCTTGTAATGTGTATGTGGCTCAGTTCGCGATTACCTTTCCCTGAGCCGCTGATGTCGCCGCTGATTGTACCTGTTGCGTTCTTTACGATTATGTCGGGCCTGTTCCTTATCATAAGCAGGAAAAAGGCGTTGACGCAGGTGCTTGGTTACTTAGTCCTGGAAAACGGGATATACGCGTTTGGTGTTGCGCTGGTGAGACAGCAGCCGATGCTTGTCGAGCTTGGGATACTGCTGGATATATTCGTGGCGGTCTTTGTAATGGGCATCGCGATGTTCCACATCAATCGCGAATTCGACCACATCGATACGGACCAACTGTCGAGATTGAGGAGCTGATGCTATGATTCTTGCCCTGTTATTGATTCCGGTCATAGCCGCGGTTTTGTCGCTGATAGTGCGAAACGACATATTGCGCCGGATTATCCTTATTGCGACAGCCATAAGTCATACTGCGATAACCATAACGGCGTGGAGCGTAGAGCCAGGGGCATTATGGAACGGCTGGCTAATGCTGGATAAGCCGGGGCTTTTGTTTTTGACGATTACCAGCGTGCTTTTCTTGGCGTGTTCATTTTACGCGTTTGGGTATCTCGCGGGTGAAGCTAAGAGTAAAAAACAGGTCTTTGAAGAAGAAGCGTTTTTTACAAATGCCCCGGAAGCGATTTTTTGCGCTTGTATCGAAGGTTTCCTCGCGACGATGACGCTGGTAACGGTGAGCCAGCATTTTGGTTTGTTGTGGGTTGCGATGGAGGCAACGACTCTGGCAAGCGCGCCATTGATATATTTTCATCGCCATAATCGTTCTCTCGAAGCTACTTGGAAATACCTGCTGATATGCTCGGTCGGTATCGCCCTTGCGTTGCTTGGCAATTTCTTTATGGTGATTGCCGCGACAAAACCGGCGTCCGAAGGGACGGCAATTGTATTAAACGCCCTTATCGGGCAGGGGCACAACCTGAATATCCAGTGGTTAAAGGCCGCGTTTTTATTTTTCCTCGTCGGCTATGGGACCAAAATGGGTTTAGCGCCGTTGCACACCTGGTTACCCGATGCGCATAGCGAAGCGCCTTCGGTGATTTCAGCGTTGTTGTCGGGCGCGCTTTTGAATTGCGCCTTTCTGGGGATATTGAGATGTTACCAGGTTTGCTGTGCGGCGGGTGAGGCGCAATTCTGTCAGGGGTTGCTCGTATTATTCGGCTTAATATCAATCAGCTGGGCCGCCATTTTCATACTGGGTCAGGCCGACTACAAAAGGATGCTTGCGTATTCGAGCGTCGAGCACGTGGGAATTATGGCTCTTGGGGTTGGTATTGGCGCGGGCGCTACTTTTGGCGCGATGCTTCACGCGGTCAATCATTCAATTGCCAAGGCGATGCTGTTTATGACCGCGGGTAACATCATTGCTATTTATAAAACCAAGACGACCAAAGATGTTCGCGGCATTTTATCCGTTGCGCCGATTACGGGCGTTTTGTGGATAGCGGGTTTCCTGGCTATTTCGGGCATACCACCTTTCGGGATTTTCGTCAGCGAGTTTACGATTGCCAAAGCGATGATTGAGCAGGGCAGAATTGGTATAGCGGTCGCTTTTTTAGGCATACTCGCCGTTGTTTTTGTGGGTATGTCGGCGGCGTTTTTGAATATGGCGCAGGGTCCGAAGAATAATGATTTGCAGGTGAAAGACAGACCCGCTAAGGCGTTTACTATTTTGCCGCCCATAGCGTTAGGAGCGATGGCGCTGATGCTCGGATTATATATTCCGCCTGTTGTTAATGATTTGCTTCACAGTGTTGCTTCGGCTATAGGAGGATATTGATGCCTGCTTCAAACGCAATTTCGCTCTATAATTGCCAGGCGGTTGATGCCGGGAAGATTCCCGTTGTCGGGATAAACGAGTTCATAAATTTTGTCATTGAGGCGGTAAAGTCAGGAAAAAGAATCGCATCGTTTTTTGCTGTCCAGTCGAGTTCTTATCAAGTTCGTCTGTTTGCTGTTCTTGCCGATGATAACGCGGGAAATATTTTGGTGTTATCATCAAATGTGTCGGATAAATATCCCTCGCTGACGCCCGATTGTCCGCAGGCCCATTTATTCGAGCGTGAAATAGCCGAACAATGGAATGTGATGCCGCAGGGGCATCCCTGGTTAAAGCCGGTTCGTTTTCATAATTCATATTCGACAGGCAAGGGTAATAAAAAAGAAGAGCCGGTAATCCCGTCGGTTATGGATTTTTTCAAAGTCGAGGGCGAAGAGATTCACGAAGTCGCCGTTGGCCCCGTCCATGCCGGGATTATCGAGCCGGGACATTTTCGGTTTCAGTGTTTCGGCGAGAACGTTTTGAATCTCGAAATATCGCTGGGCTATCAGCATCGCGGCATTGAACGTGCCCTGATTGGCGGCCCGGATAAAAGAACGCTGCACTATATGCAGACCCTCGCGGGCGATACCACCATAGGTCATACGACGGCTTATTGTCAGCTTATGGAGTCGCTGTCAGGGAGCAATGTATCACCCAGGGCACAATCGCTTCGAGGCATAGCCCTGGAACTGGAACGGCTTGCCAATCATACAGGCGACCTCGGTGCGCTTGCCGGGGATATTGGCTATCTGCCGACATCTTCTTTCTGCGGTAGGATACGCGGTGATTTTCTCAATATGACCGCCCTGATTTGCGGTAACAGATTCGGCAGGGGACAGGTCATCCCCGGCGGTGTCGGATTCGATATAAACAAACAGCATTCCGATACTCTCGCGGGAAAACTTGCGCGTGCTCTCAGGGACGTCAACGTAGCCGCTGATTTACTGTGGAATACGTCATCGGTACTGGCTCGTTTTGAAGAGACGGGCGTCGTTCAGCCGGAAATCTGCAAAGAGCTTGGCATGGTTGGTGTTCCCGCCAGGGCCTCCGGCGTGGAAATCGATTGCAGGTTTAATTTTCCCGCGGGCATTTATCGTTTCGCGCAGATTCCTATTTCAAGCTGGCATACGGGCGACGTCTTTGCGCGGGCGTATGTGCGATGGCTCGAAATACAAAGGTCAATCGATTTCATACTCGACCAGGTCAAGATGCTCCCCGAAGGACAAATACGAACGGACATAAAACCTCCTTCGCCCGGCAAATTCTGTGTGAGTTTGGTTGAGGGCTGGCGAGGCGAGATATGCCACGTCGGCCTGACCGGTACGGACGGCCGTTTAAGTCATTACAAGATTGTTGACCCGTCTTTTCATAACTGGACGGGGTTGGCGATGGCGTTGAGGAATCAGCAAATATCTGATTTCCCGCTTTGTAACAAAAGTTTTAATCTTTCTTATTGTGGCCATGATTTATAAGGTGACAAAGTGATAAAAGCGTTGCTCGCAAGATTGCAGCAGAAACACAGGACTGTTTCGTTTCCGAAAGGCACCCCTGTGCTTCCGGAACGATTTCGGGGTAGGCCCATTGTCGATTCCGCTAAATGCGCCGCCGGCTGCAAACTTTGCGTCGATAGTTGTCCCACGGGCGCCATTAAAAAGGAAAATAACGCCTTGAGCATCGACCTCGGCAGATGTCTGTTCTGTGCGCAATGCCAGGAGTGTTGTTCCTGTGGCGCTATAAGATTCAGCGGGGAGTATCGTCTTGCCGCGAGGACAAAGAGAGATTTGATTTTTAGCGGGCAGGAAATGAAACTGGCCGAAGCTCTGGATAAGAGGATGAAAAAATTATTTGGCCGGTCTTTGAAATTAAGGCAGGTCTCCGCGGGCGGTTGCAACGCGTGCGAGACGGATACGAATGTATTGACCACCGTTGTTTATGACCTCGGCAGGTTTGGTATTCAGTTTGTTGCTTCACCCCGACACGCCGATGGTTTGCTTATTACGGGGCCGGTTACAGAGAATATGAAACTCGCCTTGGAAAAAACATACGATGCCGTGCCCGACCCCAAGATAACAATCGCGGTCGGCGCCTGCGCCATATCGGGCGGCCCTTATGTGGATTTACCGCAGGTTAATAATGGTGCGGACAAGATAATACCCGTGGATTTGTATATTCCCGGCTGCCCGCCCCATCCATTGACGATTCTTGACGGGCTGCTAAGATTACTTGGAAGAATAAAATAAGTATTTGTCAGTATATCGTGGTTGACTGTTCACCTTTTTAATGCTCAAAAAAACCAACAATGTTTTAATGGCAGCACGGGTCATAGGGGGAAGCAATCTCTACGGAAGCAAACCTTAGAAACGGTGTCCAACGACGCAAATTTTTTCCCGTAAATTAGATGGGGGGTATCACCCCAAAAAGCTGGTATCGCTGATTTGTAAACCGAGCGTGTCCTTGTGTGCGTTTTTTCACGGTTTTTCAAGCTACACCCCTTAACAAGCCGGTCTTGACGATGGAATATACAACAAGCTTGCCGATGTCGGACTTGTGGCGAAGCGGCCAAAAGTGGAATCTGTTTTATTGAGCGCATATTTGCAGAGATATGCCGATGATAGAATCGACGTGAAACCGGCAACATGGGTGGTTTATCGGCACACAAGGGGAAATCTGGTTGACTTCTTCGGCCCTGATAAGCCCTTGCGTGATATAACGCCGCGTGATGCAGACCAGTGGCGGCTATACCTTATCAAACAAGGGCTGGCTGATAATACAATCCGGCGGCGTTGCGGTATTGCAAAGCAGTTTTTCCGTGCAGCGGTGAGGCGAAAACTGGTATCGTCTAATCCCTTTGAAGACCTTAAATCAACTACCCAGGGTAATCCCAAACGATTCTATTTCATCACACTGGCAGAAGCACAAAAGGTTTTAGATGCCTGTCCTGATGCAGAATGGCGGCTTATCTTTGGTTTGGCCCGCTTCGGCGGCCTACGCTGTCCCAGCGAAGTCGTGCGGCTTAAATGGGTCGATGTCGATTTTGAAAAGCAGCGGTTTACGGTACACGCCTCAAAGACCGAACATCACGCCGACGGCGGTATCCGTGATGTCCCGATGTTCCCAGAACTGAAACCCTTATTTCAGGACGCCTTTGAGCAGGCCAGAGACGGGGCTGTCTATTGTATCGACCGATACAACGGGCAATGGTCTAATGTTGGCGTACATATGGCAAGGATAATCAAACGGGCCGGACTTAAACCTTGGCCGAAGTTGTTTCAGAATCTTCGCTCCACAAGGGAAACGGAACTAACAGAGGACTGGCCTGAATACAAGGTTTGCAAGGGGATAGGTAATTCGAGAACAGTTGCGCGTGAGCATTATCTACAAGTTACCGATGATGATTTTAGACGGGCCGCTTGTATTGATAATCACACTGACAGCGCGGCACAGAATCCGGCACACCAAAGAGACAAATTGTGTCATACTGCGTCATATACAAAAGATGAATCCGCGAAATCAGACGTAAAACGACACATAGTGACACAGTGTGACAAACCATTGGGCGGTACAGGACTTGAACCTGTGACATCCTGCGTGTAAGGCAGGCGCTCTGGCCAACTGAGCTAACCGCCCGGAATATAGGCAGGATACAGGTTCCAGCCGCTTGCGTCAATATCCTTGATGGTTTATACTCCCATCCGGCATAGACAATGGTTATCTGGAGGTGCGTTATGACGGTATTTGAGGTTATTAAAAAGAGATACTCGTGCAGGACTTATCAGGATAAGCCCATTGAGCAGGACAAGCTTGACCAGATATTCGAGGCGGCCAGACAGGCGCCATCGGCCAAGAACCTGCAGGACTGGCGATTTGTCGTAGTAACCGACAAAAAAGTTAAGCAGCGGGTGGCCGGTTGCACGAACCATCAGGATGCGTTCGGGCAGGCCGGCGCGATTATCGCGGCTTGCAGCGTCTGCGGTGAGACAATGAAATGCGGCCAGCGGATTGCCCCGATTGACGTGTCTATTGCTCTGGAGCATATCGCCCTTATGGCAACGGAGCTTGGCCTGGCGACCTGCTGGATTGGCTCATTTGATGCCGAAAAAGTAAGACAGGTTCTGGAAATACCAAAAGATGTTGCTATAATTGAGTTGATGGCTCTTGGTTATCCCGCTGACGGCAGCAGGCAGACCACACGGGAGCTGATGAAGAGTATTGTTTGCCGTGATAAGTGGCAATTTTAGCATAGCAGCATTGGGGACGTGGTGTAACGGGAGCACACCGCGGTCGCATCGCGGGAATGAGGGTTCGATTCCCTTCGTCTCCATTCTGTGTCGCCCCTTGGGGGCGACACAGAATTGTCCTCCGTAGCGACCTTAGAGCAGAGCCGGACTTTTTTACGAGGTTATTAGGAACGCGGCGAACTACGTCTTGGCAAGCCGTTCAGGGATTCTGGTAAAGTAGCGTAGCTAGTACGGTCTGGTTTGGTTCTGTGGCTCTGCGTTTTGCAGCCGGCGATTATCAATAAGCATATAAGGATAACTGTCTTTCTCATTGTTGAATCTCACCTGTATTTGAACGGTATTCCTGTAACATTATATATTTTCGTAGTCCTGAATCAAGCCCAAACCGTTATGTTTGACGGGGCGGGTTTCATCAGATATAATCCCGGCGATATTAACTGTCACATACAGTAATTTAAGTTTGGAAGGCGCATTGAGTTATGATTAAAAACACGGTTGTTGATGTTTTTAGGCCCGATGAGAAGGTTTCGGCAGTTTTATATGATGCGATTGTTGTTATTTGCGGGTCGCTGATACTTTGTCTCAGCGCTCAGGTAAAAGTGTATCTGCCGATTAGTCCGGTCCCGATTACAGGGCAGACCTTCGCTGTTTTGATGCTGGCTGCGATGCTCGGTTCCAGGCGGGGCGGCCTGGCGGTTATTGCGTATCTTATGGAAGGGGTTGCAGGTCTTCCTGTCTTTGCCGGCGGGATTGGCCTGGTGGCTTTGATTGGTCCGACCGGCGGCTATCTTGTGGGCTTTATTGCTGTGGCGTATGTGGTCGGCAAATTAGCCGAGATGGGATGGGGCAGGCGGGTCAGCACGACCATAGCCGCGATGCTCGCGGGCGAAATCGTGTTATACACATTTGGTGTGTGTTGGCTCGCGATAATGACCAATATCAGGACGGCGCTGGTAATCGGTCTGTATCCTTTTATCGTTGGGGATATCCTGAAGGTGATTCTTGCAGCGGCTGTTTTGCCGGCCGGCTGGAAACTGCTGAATTATCTGAAAATAAAAGACACACAATAACAGGCGGGAAACGATAAATCGACTACTTTACCCCTGCGTCGGAGTTTTGCCGATACAGGGTATCCAACTGGTTTTTGCTTTCGTTCAAGCTGTTTTGGACGCTTTCTATTTCGATTTTGGACAGTGACCTCTGTCCCTGAATGGTTGTCAACTCTGCCTGAATGGCGTCGATATTTTGCTTTGTTTTGTTCAGGTCGCCCTGGATTTTTTCCATATCGGTTCTTGATGTCGCAATGCGATTCTGGATGCGGGCGAATTCCGCCTTTGCCCCGGCAAGCTGTTCCTGCATTGCTTTTAAGCTTTGGTTTGTGCTGGTCAGGTCGTTATATCTTTTCTGAATGCTTGTATATTCTGCGTTGAGGTCATCTAACTTTGTTTTGGCATCCATATAAAGCCAGAATGCGCTGACTACGATGATGATAAGCCCAATGGTCAGGCCCGCGGTAAATAATTTCGACGCGGTTGTCGCGCGGGGCTTGATGGTTTTGACCGCGGCTTCCACGAAGTCATCGGTTTCGAATTCGCTCAACTGCTCGGCGGAAACATCCACGACAAACTTTTGGTCCTTGAATTTTCTTACCTGGATGACCCCGAGCTGACCCTGCTGTTCGATTATATCGCTGGAAATTCCCTGCCGTGCGGCGTATTCATCTAAGGGAACAAGCGTTCGCCTGAAATGAGAAGACGACTCAGCTTGCACGGCCGTATTACCTGCGGCTGTTTCTTTATCAGGTGTCGAGCGAGAATTTAGCTGATTATTATCCATACTTTTCGGCTTACAGCCCGTGGCTATGTAAACAATAATAATCTACCAGCGACAAGTTAAAATTGCCAGAAAAAATCGGCCCGGCAAATAGACGGTGTGCGGGTTATTCGCTCTATGCTCGGATAACGAGGATTTGCGTGGCTCAAACCCTATTTCTTATCGGGACCTGCGTTTTGCAAGTCATCAAGCGTTTCGAGAACTAATGGCAGATGCACGTAGCCGGGGCCGCCCGCCATTACTACCGCGACTGAAGCAGCTTCGAGAATCTGCTGTCTTGTTGCTCCGTGGTCGAGGCATTTCTGCACATGGGAACGAATACAAGGGGAACAACGCATCGCTACCCCTATACCAAGCGCGATTAATTCCTTCTCCTTTGCGGTCAATGCGCCGTCTTTCATTACTTTTTGAAATAGTCCGCCGAATCCCTGCAATGTGTCAGGAATTTCGGTTTTTAATTTATCGATGTCTGTTTTGAACTTCGCGAAAAACTCTCTTGTCTTGTCCATTCCAATCCTCGTAGTAGTTAGTAATTAAATTTTCTTAAACGTATCACTAAGCAACTCAATGATATCTGTCGCGATTAAGCTTATTTGCCCGAATTTCTTTGCCGCGATATCTCCTGCCAGCCCGTGAACGTAAACACCGAGTACCGCAGCGTCAAAATTACTCAGCCCCTGACCAACCAGTGCCGTAATTACACCCGTTAGAACATCGCCCGTTCCGCCTGTAGCCATACCGGGATTGCCCGTTTTATTCACATATAATTTTTCGCCGTCGGTAACTATAGTGCCTTTGCCCTTTAATACGACGGTCGTCCTGGTTTTGTTTGCCATTTGTATTGCCTGTGTTTTTCTGTCCGCGGGAAGGTGGGGTCTGAAAAGTCCCGTCCAGAGCCGTTTCATTTCACCCGGATGAGGGGTCAAAATGATGTCTGCTTTGTTTTTACGAGGCCAATCATTTATTTTACTTAAGTTATTCAACCCGTCGGCATCGATAATCAGACGCAATCCTTTTTGCTCCAGCAGCCGTTGAAGCACAGATGACACGCCTTGTGTAATGCCGAGCCCAGGCCCAAAGGCGATACAGTCGTTGTCAGGAATCAGGTTAAGTATTGTATTAGCGGCACTTGCAGCGATTCTGCCCGCGTTGTCTTCTGGCAAAGGGATGGTTGTGAAGGATGGCTCTATCGACGCGACAATGGACAGGATACTTTTAGGAGTTGCTACTCGTACCAATCCTGCGCCTGCCCGCAATGCGGCTCTTCCAGCCAACGCGGCTGCTCCACTCATACCGATACTGCCCGCGATAATGCAAACCTTGCCGAAATCGCCCTTGTGTGCGTCCGCCGCACGTGGTTTTAGCCGGGGAATTTTTGTTATTGTCCGCATAGTCGCCTCAGTGTGTTTTTTCGTCGATTTTTTTATTTATTAGTGTGGCGGTTACAGCCGCGGAAAAACCGTTGTCGATATTCACAACGGTAACGCCCGAAGAACAACTATTGAGCATCGTCAGAAGGGCGGAAAGCCCCTCGAAACTCGCGCCGTAGCCAACGCTTGTGGGTACGGCTATTACCGGGCAGCTCACAAGTCCGCCTACAACGCTGGCAAGCGCGCCTTCCATTCCCGCCACAACGATTATGACGTTGGCTTGTTGCAGTTTTGGCACGTGTGAAAGCAATCGGTGCAGACCTGCAACGCCCACATCGCAAACCAGTTCCGTTCGCTGGCCCATAATCTCTGCTGTAACTTTGGCCTCATAAGCGACGGGCAAATCTGCGGTGCCCGCGGTCACTATCGGCAGAACAGATTTCGATGGTGTAAGTTGCTTCTGTTCGAGAACGATTGCTCTCGCTGCTTTTTCATATCGGGCGAGGGGAAATTGCCCCGTTTTTGCGATTGCCTCAAAGACGTCTTCTTCGGCTCTTGTGGCCAAAACGTTGTTGCCCTTCGCCGCAAGCGCAGTGAAAATCTTGATTATCTGTTCGTTTGTTTTGCCGGGGCAGTAAATCACTTCAGGAAAACCCTGGCGAATATGACGATGATGGTCAACGCGGGCAAAGCCGAGGTCTTCGTAAGGCAAATGGCGAAGCTTCTCGACCGCCTCGTCGATGGTGACATCGCCCGTTTTGACCTGTTGCAGCAACCGTTTTAACTGTTCCGGCTGAATATGATTACTCCTTAACCGTTTGCTTTTGGTTCAAGCGTCAGGTCCGCGAACAGACCCGCTTTGTATTTATGATACGCAAGCGAAGCTACCATAACCGCGTTGTCGGTGCAATATGCTTTCGGGGCTACCAGCAGCTTTTTCGCCAGCGTATATGATTCGCACATTTTCGCAAGGGCGGCCCGCAGCGAGCTGTTAGCCGCGACGCCTCCGCCCAATAAAACGGTCTTTGCCCTTACACTGTCGATTGCCCTTTGGGTTTTTTCTATCAACACGTCAATCACCGCTGATTGAAATGATGCCGCGATATCGGCGATTTCCTGTTTACTCATCGAATCAACTTTGGATTGCCCCTTCATTTCCTGTCCCCGGCAGTGATAAAGCACCGCTGTCTTCAGGCCGCTGAACGAAAAATCAAGTGAATCAGCCCCAAGCATCGAACGCGGAAAAGCTATCGCGTGCGGATTGCCCGTTTTTGCCGCATTTTCAATCGAAGGGCCGCCCGGGTAGGGCAACCTCAGAATAGTGGCGACTTTATCGAATGCCTCACCCGCCGCATCATCTATACACCGGCCAATCAATTTCAATTCGAGTGGCGATTCGCAGTCGTAAAGGCAGGTGTGCCCGCCGGAAACAATCAGCGCAATTGCCGGCAACTGCAAATCCTGCTCCGCTATCATCGCCGATTGCAGATGTGCGTGAAGGTGATTAACCGCTATCAACGGTTTATTCCAGGTCATACTCAGCGTCTTTGCCGCCGTTACGCCCACGACCAGCGCGACAGCCAGCCCCGGCTGGTTTGCGACCGCGATTGCGGAGATATCGTCTTTGGTTACGTTGGCTGTTTTGAGTGCCTCGGTTATCACGGGGTAGATATTCTCGATATGGGCGCGAGAGGCGATTTCGGGGACGACCCCGCCGTATTTCTCGTGCAGTTTGGCCTGGGAGGTTACGATTGATGACTTGACGGTTTTCCCGTCGGCGACAACCGCCGCGGCTGTCTCGTCGCAGCTCGTCTCGATACCCAGGATGTTAATTGTTTTTTCAGGCATAAAAGGGATATTAGCCCAATAGCAGGGGGCTGTCAACGCGGCCGGGCAAGCAGGAGGGCTTGTTTGCAGATGCTTTTGCAGACGTGAAGCAGCGAAAACCTTATCGGTATTGGTTCAGCTAATACAAAATCATCGCAGACGTTTTGTGGGAAGGGGTCGCCAGCAATTTCGATGTCATCATAATTTGCACAGCCAAATCTCAGTTGTTTTGCGGCTCTTACGATGGATAACCTGTCGCAGTCGAGATTTATCAGTTTGCTGCATACTACTTCACAGGCAACCGGTTCTGTCCCCCCGATTAACCAGCCAAGAGGTCTTGCTCTGCCGCTTATTGGCCCCGGGCCGTCCATTGCGATGACGCCGTCGATTATGGTCAGGGTTGGGTTTAGTAATTTGTATATCTCAATAATCAGTTCGCAAAATTTATTTTCATTGCCGCCCTTTGCGAAATGCCAGTATGCCTTCCACTTGCCGCTTACACAGCCGAACATATTCTTTACTGCAAACGTCGCCACAAGCTGCTGATGTGTTTTGAATTTCGGCAGGTTGATAATTTTATCGGCATCAAGGGCAACCGAGCTTATACCGACATCGACGCCGGCTATCTGACGTTTTACCGGCTTATCTAACTGCCTGACGGGGACACCCAGTTTCTTCAGTGGCTCATCGAGTCCCAGCACGTTGACGCATTTAAAGACATCTCCCCACGCGGGCGAATCTCCCACAAACGGTCTTGCGCCGAAATCCTTAAGTATCTTGGCGGTTTCGATGATTACCGCGGGGTCGGTTTGCGTTGCGCAATGACAGGGCTTTGGGGCAATAAAGTTTGGCTTCAGAAGGACACTGTCGCCCTGTTTGACGAATCGCTCAATACCGCCGAGCAATGCGAATTGTCTGGCGATTGCCTCGGCAACGACAGATTCTTTGTATTCGGTGCAGTGTGTCAGCGCTACTGTCGGTTTAGTTGGCATGTTTAAAAAATTGAAACGCAGACCAGCAGGAAAACCCTTATGGCCGGCTTAGGCCCGGGTTTAGTGAAAAATCTGCTCGTCGCCGTGGTTTCATCCTGCTTGTATTCAATCGGGCTTAACAGGACAAACTCACCCGGCTTCATAATCGCGGAAAAACCAGCCGAATAAATTCGTAAGTCATTTTCCCTGATTTGTTCCGCAAGTGCAGGCGCAACTCCCTCGGTGTCAGCCAGAATTGCCGGAACAACGTGAATACTTGCCAGTTGTCTTATACTCACCGCTGACGAACTTGTCCTGTCTGTTCTGGGTGACATAGAGGAACTGATGATTTGCCTTGCGAATACCTGTAATCCGATGTTTCCAGGCCCGACCTCGGCATTCTTAACGGCTCCCTGGCGGTCGATATAGGGGATGATTATCTTGTGCGGTATCCGGGTTATATGAAGCAGTTCGGGCTGGTTATCCGACATTAACAGCGAGGTGGTGGGCAGGTTTTTTGCGTTTGCGGATTTTAACATCTCGCTTACTTTATTAAATGTGGCGAATTCACCCATAGCGGCTCGCAATCCGTTTGCCGCGAAACTATTGGAGTCGTTGTATCGCAGTGAACCGGGATTCAGTATTTGCCAGATACCGTCCAGAGATGCGATGTTCTCCGCCGGCAGCTCATAACGTATGACTTCGATATTGATAGTATGCAGAACTTTCGGCTGGATACGCTTGCCAGTCGGCGCCAAGTCACCTATTTTAATGCCTTTAGTATCCGGCTCCTTCTGATTCTGAGTGCCGGCGCAGCCCGCCGGTAACATAATCGCCAAGCATAAAAACAAAATTTGAACCAGACGAATCATAACTATAGGTTAGTCGGTCGGGAAATAACTGTCAATCGAAAGGAACCAAACGTTATTTTCCCGTGAATCGCCGAATCCGGTCAAAAAAAGGCGTTCGTTTTTGCTCTACGCATTCGGCGGCGTAAAGGTACATTGCGGCCGACCAGCTTTGCCAGTCCTCGCCGTGAAGAACGCCGTCCTGTGCCTTTATCCATTCGTTGAATCCGAATTCCACGTCTGCTACCCTGGCCGGCCGCAACAGTTCCGTCAAATCAATCAGTTTCTTTGCCGCAAGCTCGTGTTTGCCCGCCGCCACAAGCGCGGCAACATAAAACCCGCACACAAAAGGCCAAATTCCCCCGTTGTGGTATTCGCCCGGCTTGTTGTATTTCGCGTATCTGGCGACCCAGTCGGGGTCCCCAGGCCTGATGTATGGGAAAAAATTCGGCGGCAGATTCACCGCCAACTCCCCATTTTTTCTCATTGACCGGCATTCCGCCTCGACCCACGATATGATTTTGCGTGCCCTGGAAGTCGATGCCAGCCCCGTAAGAATCGCAATACTGTTGCCTAACAGGTCAAAGCGTTCGCTTCTATAGACCTTATAAGCCCACATCGCGTAATACGGTTTGTTCGGCAGGACAAGACCTTCGTGTATGTGCCGATTTTGCTTGTCGCCTCTGACGAAAAATCGCCCCATCTGCTCTTTGAGTTCTGCGGCCCGCCGGTGTTGGCCGAACAAATGCAGATAAGCATACACAAGGGTATTCACATATAACCCGTAGCCAAGAACCCATTGCTCATCGCGCCAGTCGCTTGTCGGCAATTGCGCGACGAGGACGCGGTTGGTGGGGCTTTGATGTTCCATCCAAACAATCGCTTTTCTGACTGTATGCTCAAGAAAATTTTTCTTGCCCGTTACCTGCCTGAACAGGGCGGTCGCTATCAGGAACAGAGGGGTGCAGTCGCTTGAGCCGCGGTCTTCACGGTCGTGAACCAATGACGGGATATGTCCCTGCGGACTTTGATTGTGGGCGACGGTTTCGAGGGTTTTTTGCAGGGATTTGATTAGCTCAGCATTTCCTGTCAGCAGGATACCCATCGACGATACCATCAGGTCGCGGGTATATGGTTCCGGATAGCCCCACCCGGCCGTTCGGGGGAGACCATTGTAGGGACCGTGGGCGTTGTGAAGCAGAACATTTATCGCTGCCTCTTTTGCCCTGGCAATCAACGCTTTATCAGATTTATTCACGTTACGAAATTCCCAGCCGCTGTGAAATTATCTCGACGAATCTTTTTGCGACGACGCGGTAATCGAATTTCTCGACTACCCGCTGCCTGCCCGCCTCGCCCATTTTCTTTCTCAGCTCAGGGTTGGTCATAAGCTCCATCAGGTATTTGGCGATGTCGTGCACACTGGCCCTGTAATCGACGATTCTTGGCTCTTTGAAGACCACCTTGCGGCCAAGTTCGTGCCCGGATTCGTCATTGAGAATTGTTTCTCTGAGTCGGATTTCTGTGGCGACTTCCGCCAGAAAGCCGGTCTCGCCGTCAACTATAGTGTCGAGCATCCCCATTGCTTTTATGCCTATAACCGGCTTGCCGCAGGCGCCTGCCTCAACCTGAATCATCCCGAATCCTTCCAGCCGGGATGGTGCCGCGTAAATATCGCAGGCAGCCAGAAGATAAGGCATAAAATTCCGGCTTGTTACGTTTGTCGTGTAGATGACGTTCTTTTCGATTCCAAGGTCGGTAGCCAGTTTCATATCGATGATGTTCTGCTGTTCCGTTCTCGGCTGAGGCCAGACCTTGCAGACGTATTTCCAGTCGGGCGCCTTGGTGTCAATCAAGGCAAGCGCCTGCATAACCTCCTGCGCGCCCTTTGAAGTAGCGTCGCCGCCAACTGTCATAATCATTATCTGGTCGGGCGAGACGCCGAGCGATTCGCGAACCGTTGTAACCTTCAGGTCGTTTTTGTCCCGCGGTATGAAGGCGTCGGTATCGCAGCCGACGGGCAGCACCTCGATATTCTTGCCGCTCAGGCCGTCTCGAACATAGACCTTTTTGACCCATTTACTCGTAACAAGTATCAACGGCAGCTTTTCAAGTATCTCGTGATAGTCGCCCATATAGCCATCCGCGACCAGCCACGGCACCGGCTGCACCCCGTACCGCTGCGGGTGAAGCACAAGATACGGCGTATGTCCCCAGTATCCCACCCCAACAACTATGTCCGGCTCGAACCAGCGATAGTACCACTCCTTTTCCTGGGACGATTCAAAATTTACCGAGTGAACATCGACGCCGAGTTCTTCTAAGCCGCGGTGAAGTAAATGTCCCTGCGTTGCCAGGCCTGCCGGCGAAGGGGGGTAATCGTAAAGCAGCAGAACTTTCATTTTTTAACTCCTCGATTTGCCGTCACATTTGCGCCAAACTGCCAGAATGTCTCCTGTTTGGGGCAGCATTTTGCCTCGAAGCTGTCGGCTCCGAAACCATACATCTCGGTGATGATTTTGTATTTCTCCTGCCAGATATTTTCAGGCAGCCACACCTGAACGTCGGCATCCCGGCTGGGTTTCGGCAGATATTTGCCGCCCCCATCCTCATACGCGAACATCCATATCAGCTTGCTTGGAAGTTCTCCTGTGCTATGCATCGTCAGGACAACTCTGCTTGTCTCTTCGTGTCGCAGGTGTCGGGTGTATTCGCCCCATCGGCTGTGCGTAAGAATAAGGTCGAATTTGTCCATAGGCATCAGCGACAAAAGCGTTTTCCTGATTTCTTTTTCGGCAAGCGGCTTTTGCTCAGGGCCGTCGTCGAGGTCGCCCATTATCCCTTTGGCGCCGAGATATTCCATTACCCGTTGAAATTTCGGTGCCCGGTCCGGGTCGCTTTTTCGGGTAAGCGTAATTACTGTCCATCGTGTTTGCGGATGCAGCAGCATTATGCCGCCCGCCCACAGCGTTTCGTCGTCGGGATGCGCGACGATTAACAGGCAGTTGTTGTATTCCCACGATTGTCCTGCGTTTGAAATCGCCATATTATCTGTCTCCGAGTGGCAATATCATCCTAAATCACGACACGTTCGTCAAGAACTGATGGTGCGTTAAACATGGCCGATAAACAGCATGATACCCTTTCTCATCAGCATCACCGCAATCGCCGCCAAAAGCAAACTCATTATCTTTGATAGCGCTTTTGTTCCCGCCTCGCCCAGTGTCTTTATCAGCCAGTATGAGCCGCTAAAAATAAGACCCGCGAAAAGAATGTTCCCAATCACCGCGATAACGGTCGGCAGCAAACCATATTCAGAGATTATTAAAAGCGATGTTGTCAGCACCGCCGGCCCCACAATAAGCGGAGTGCCAATCGGCACCGCCCCGAGGTCTTTAACAGGTATACGCCTTTCTTTTGTATGGCTCACAAGGTCTATTATTGCTATGCAGAAAAGCAACGCGCCGCCGGCGACCATAAAATCGCCGAGGGTGATGCCAAGCAGCTTAAAGACCAGTTTGCCGATGAGGATAAACCCGACCGCTAACAAAAAGGCAGTTACCATCGACTGGACTATGATTTTGTTCTTTTGCTGTTTGTCAAGGCCTTCCGTCAGCGACACAAATATCGGCAGCACCCCGATTGCGTCCACCGCCACGAACAATGGTATGAACGATAACAGGATGTTCTTGAGAACGTCCGTTGCGTTTTTGACGTCGTTTGAAAATAGTTGCAAATCCATAACAATCAGTGTAAATTAGATGCGCACCTGCGGTCAATACTTTTATTGGGGTATAGTGTAATGGTAGCACAACTGACTCTGGATCAGTTAGTCTAGGTCCGAATCCTAGTACCCCAGGTTAATTCCGCCGGAAGCGGAATTAACCGGAGCAATCGAGAATCGAAAGTTGATAGTTGATATATTCTCGATTGCGGTCAATTTTCGATTATCGATTTTCAGAGAATGGCATTTATCTTCGAAAATCTCGACGTTTACCAAAAGGCCGTTGATTTCGCGGAAGAAGTCAGCGAATTGACAAAAGATTTCCCCAAAGGCAATTATTATCTGGTAGACCAACTGAGTCGGGCGGCGTTGTCTATTTCGACAAATATCGCGGAGGGCAACGGCAGATTCCACAAATCAGACAGAAATAATTTTTTTTAGAATAGCTCGCGGCTCCGCTTTTGAGTGTGTCCCGATTTTGGAGATATGCAGGCGTAAAATGTTAATCGGGGAAGATAAAAACAAATCGCTGAAAATGGAAATAGAGAATATCTGCAAAATGTTGTCTGGATTAATAAAGTGAGCAACTCCAAGAACAGCTTTGCTGATCACTTTAATCATTTCGTCGGCTCAACTGTATAAATTTTATTATTCCTGAACATCAATGGTGTTTAATGGTATAATCACCTGAACCTTGATATGAATCGAGACGCGAGGTTAAGAAGGAAGCGCAATGTAAAGCGAGTATATGCGTTTTTCTGAAAGGGTGATGGCTCGGCTGAGTGATTATGGGTGAAAGGTTTTGGTAGTTTAACTTTTTACTGTGACCTTAAATAGTAGTGAATTGTAAAACGAAGACAGAAAAACTTTATTACATAATGAAAGGGGAATGTTATGGCAGTGGAACAGGGTAACAGAGGGGAAGTAGCCGTCGAGTTGGAAACCCTCAAAGGGGACGTTCAAAAGTTGGCTAATGATCTTAAGGAAATGCTCCAAACCGTTGGGACTCAGGGCAAAGAAAGATTAGCCGAAAACAAGAAACGGCTCGAGGCAGCAATCAAAAATCTCCGCGGAGAGGCAAAAGAGAAGTTCGGGGAAGCTTACGACAGCTTGCAGGAGCATGGCAAAGAGGCCGTCGAGCTGAGCAGGAAGAAAATAGAAGAAAGACCGCTTACGGCTGTCTTTACGGCGTTGGGAGTGGGAGTATTGCTGGGCATTCTGATTGGGCGGAGGTAGCCAATGAGCTTGTTAACGGATATTGTGTGTACCGCCGGGAACCTGATCCAGAGTGCTGTTAAATACGAGGCGAAATCCCTGCTGCTTAAAATCGATGAACAGGCCAAAGCTATGGAATGCTGTTTCAAGCATATGTATATGTGGTGCGGTTTTCTGGCGATGATTATGCTTGTTCTCCTGGCGGGAGTCGGGCTGATTATTGCCGGCGTTTACATACTTCTTGCAACAGCAATCGGCTCCGGCCTTGCGGCACTGATAGTCGGGGTCGTTGTGGGTTTGCTGGCGGTCATTCTGATGGTAACCATTAAAAGTTCCATGCGATGAGATTGTAAAGTTTGCGCCGGAAGCTTTTAATTTTATCAGTCAAATCCCGTGATAAAGGGCGTATGGCCGACTGAAGGCAGGACGGCAAGGGTATTTTTCTAAAGTGCAAACCTAATTATATTGCCAAAACGCCAGGGAAAACATAAAATACCGCTCATATAGATAAAGGCGATGAGGTTCGCCTGGACCGCTTAGCAATTGATTCTCCTAAAAGTCCTTTCAGTTTTTAATTAATTGTTTTGCATAGACACTATCCCGAACAAGTTTATTCTTGATATCAACCAATCTTATAGCAGCTGACTCTAACTCTCGCATCTCATCTGCAATCGTTTCTGACTGGTCTTTTTTTCTTGTAAATGCTGTTTTTAGGGCGATATGAATCGAAGAAATAATCTCCTGCATAGATGAATCCAGATTTCTGGCGAAAGCAGTATAAGCCCTTTCGATATTTTCCTGCACCTCCAGCCGCATTCTGCCCACGTTGTAATTGACTAAAGAAACAATCTGCGATTTTATCCTTTTATGAACCCTTGCTTCACGGACACGCTTAGGTAAAAACTTTTCCAGCAAGCCGAATGGAATGGGCAAAAAAGATGCGTCCCACTTTTGAGTAATCCAGTAAAGTTCCCGCATTGACGGCATAACGGCAGGATGCTGGAGCGGCTGATACGAAATATCGAAAAGTTGGGCCGCCGTTTTGCGGATGGACTCAGCAAGCATATTTACCTTCTCTTGGTGCTTTTTTAATAAATCAGTGGCCCGCTGGTCAAATATCCTCCTCATTTGGCCGGCCTCGTGCTCGCAGAACCCGGGAATTGTCTCATCGAGTATTTCCTGGGCAGTATTTTCATCGAGAAGCATTCTTGTCTCCGTGGCGTGTTCTATGGCAACGCTCTCAAGATACAACCGGGCTTTCTTTTTAAGTTGCTGTGCGTATTCATAAAGCGACTCAACTATCCGGTTTCTTTCTCCGCTTATGATATCGCCGAAACTAATCCGGTCCCGCTGGGTCTCAGTGAGTTTGGTTTCGAATATTGCCATTTTGCTTTCCATATCGGCCAATGGCATTTTAAGCGAGTTGATTGTAAGATTCATTCTCATCAGGGCGTCGGTAACGATGTCGTGGGTCTTCAGAGTAATGGCTTCATTCAGTGTTTTTATCTTTTTGCTCGCCAGGAATCCGACCAGATATTTTTCCGCTGCTTCCATACCGCTTTTTATCCATTCCTGGGGATTTTCAATCTCCTTTGCTTCGAGACCTTTTTGTGCAGAAACACAGAAAACAGGCGAACCAGAGTCGATTCCTGCTTGTTCTGCCAGAACTTTCCTGAAAAATTCCAGCGCCTTATCCTTGTCTTCAGGAGACAGGTAATCAATCTTATTTAAAACAAAAAACAACCGCGGGACTTTAGACCGGACTTCTTTAAGAAATTTCACTTCCGTCTCGGTTATAGGAGGGTCTGCGGAAACAAGAAATAATGCAGCGTCGCACTGAGGCAGGAAATTGAGCGTCGCCTCCGTATTATGCTTAAATGTTGAGCCGATACCGGGGGTGTCTATTAGAACCACGCCGTCACGAAGGATAGAGGCAGGGTGAAAAACTTCGACTTGCGATATGCCGAGACGGTTCTTTGGATTCTCAACTTCCGTCACAAATTTTCGCAGAAACGCATTCAATTGTTCCGGCTCATCCGCTTGTATCTCATCGGTTTTTTTATTTTTGTCCTGATAATAAATTACGGCACGCCTGGCAGGGCCGGATTTAATAAAGGTCGGAATCATAGTCAACGGTACAACAGAAGTCGGCAGTAGCGTTTCCCCAAGCAATGCGTTGAGAAAGGTGCTTTTGCCTCGTTTAAATTGCCCTAAAACTGCAAGATGAAATCGGCCTTCATTGATACGTTCTTTGAGTTCGAGTAGCTTGTGAGAATCCGGACTAAATGCCGTGCCAAGCGAGCCAAAAATATGAAGGGTATCTTCCAGCACTTCTCGAATAGTCAAAGCTGGCACAGCGTAAATTTGATTTTCTTTCGGTTCGCTATCGCCGCCCATAACCGCAGTCCTTAATCTTTTGTGCACCTTATTTCACGTTTCTACAGCCAAATTGCTGCAGAAAATCGTCAGGAGTTATCAGCCAATACGAGCGGTTATGGGGAACTCCATCCCCTTATTTTTTATTATCGGCTTTATAGCCATAAATGTCAAATCAATCTAAACCTTCGCGAAAAGGTTCAAAAAACATCAATAATTGTGTTGAAAATTCAACCTCGTTATTTTATCATTAAATAAGGTGGTGATGAGGTTCACCGGATAACCGCCCTTATAAAATTGGGATGATGACCTCTACCGTTAAAAGGTAGAGGTCGTTTTTTTAGGCCTCTATCGAAAAATTGATAGGGGTTTTTTTGTTTTTAAGGAGATTAAAAAATGAACGCAGATTTGATTCCATTGGTTGTGGCGGGTTTGGTATTTATTGCGAGCATACTATCTTTGAAATTAGGGTTTTCGGTGGCTATAATCGAAATCCTGCTTGGTGCAATCGGATCCTATTTTGGCCTTAAGCCGCAGGAATGGATGATGTATCTGGCCGGCTTCGGGGGTATTCTTCTGACCTATCTGGCGGGCACGGAAATTGATACCCGTCTTATGCGGGAAAAATTCAAAGAGAGTATGCTAATAGGCGGTTTCTCTTTTCTGTGTCCGTTCATAGGTGTTTTTCTTTATACCTTCTATGTCGCGGGCTGGACGCTTAAGGCATCGATGATTGCAGGCACCGCTTTATCGACGACTTCACTCGCTGTGGTCTATTCGGTATTGGTTGAGACGGGATTGTCATCAACACAGATAGGTAAGTTTCTTATGGCGTCAACTTTCATTACCGAAATGGGAACCGCCCTTGGGTTGAGTATCTTGTTCATCAAACCGACAATCTATACGCTGGTTTTTATAATTGTTTCACTGGGTGTAATATATTTCGCCGACAAATTCTCACACAAAGTGTTTCGTAGTCGGACGTTGAAAAACAAGGTGATTGAGCCGGAAATCAAATACGTGTTCCTGCTTTTGATTGCATTTATGTATTTTGGCAAATTGGGTGATATGCACGCAATTTTGCCGGCGTTTGTGTTAGGGCTTTTGATGTCCCGACACTTTAATGATATATCCGGCAATAAGGCGGTTCGAGACCGTCTTCGCACAGTCGCTTACGCATTCATAACGCCCATATTTTTTATCGTTGGCGGGCTTAAAATATCGGTGCCTATGCTAATCGCGGCAGGAGGGATATTTGTTATTTTGTTCCTGCTGAAAATGGCAACCAAATTCGTCGGCGTCTTTTTCTTAGCCAGAAAATACATCCGTAACGGCAGCACATATACGACGCTTTTGATGAGCACGGGACTTACCTTTGGGACGATATCGAGTTTGTTCGGCCTGACCGCTGGCTACATCGACCAGGTGCAGTATTCGGTGCTTGTAGGCGTCGTAATCGCAAGCGCGGTTATCCCGACGTTTATTGCTCAGAAGTGGTTTATGCCTGTGGAAGAAGAAGATATCGTTGATATGGACAACGGCGGCCGATAAGCGTAACTACCAGTCAAACTCCGCGATTATCGGCGTGTGGTCGCTGGGGCGAGGCAATAATCTCGGCTGTTTGTCGATGAAACAAGCGGTGCATTTTTCAGCTAATGGCTTTGTCGCCATAATGTGGTCTAATCGCCAGCCGAGGTTGCGCTTCACGGCGTTGATTGGTCTGTAATCCCAAAATGTATATTGCCCCGGCTCTTTGCAGTGCAGCCGAAATACGTCAACAAATCCCCAGTCCATTACTTTTTTCAACTCTTTGTGAACGTCAGGATGATAACAGACATTTCCCAATAGTCCTTCGGGGTCGTAAACGTCTATTGCTTCCGGTGCGATATTCAAATCGCCAACCCACAAAACCGGGTCAGTGGGTTTGAAATGTTCTTCAAAGAACCTGCGCAATCGTCTGAACCATTCGAGTTTGTATTGAAATTTTTCCGAGTCGGGCAGATAACCCTGCGGGATGTATGTGTTAACAATTATCATCCCGTTGATTTCGGCCTTTATCAGCCGGGGTTCATCTTTCGGCTCATCATCGAAGCCGGCCTGCACGTCCGCGATCCCGCTTTTCGCAAGGATCGCCACGCCGTTATAACTCTTCTGGCCGGCGAAGACGTAGTTGTATCCTGCCTCATCGAATATTTCAGCCGGGAAGTCCTTGTCCTGGACTTTCGTTTCCTGCACGCACAGGACGTCGGGTCGTTTTTCGTTTAGCCAGTCGAGAACAATAGGCATTCTCGCCCGCAGGGAATTGACATTGAAACTCGCCACAATCATCAGCGTTTACCTTCGCACATTGTCAGCAGGCCAAGCAGAAAGCTAAGTGTGCTTTCCGCACCCTCATTTGCGCTAACGCCTCCCTTGCCAAGGCCGTCGCCGCAACCCTTGCTCTTTGAATCGTAAAGCGGAATCCCCAAATCATTCTCACCCAAAAACCAGTTAAACGCTTTTTGTCGCAGCATTAGATATTTTTTGTCTTTCGTCGCCTTGTATCCGGCGTCTAACATCAGGATTGTCCCCGCCGCCTCGATTGGCTGCTGGTCGAACTGCGCCTTTTTGCCTCCTTGCGGAAACCAGCCCTGACAGCCGACGAAACTGAAGTGACTGCCGGTGAAAGTGCTTTCGAGAACAAAGTTGCAGATTTTTTTCGCAATCTCAATATACTTCTTGTTGTGCAGTGATATCCCAGCCGTGAAAAGCGCACAAGGCAGCATCGCGTTGTCGTAAGTGAGAATCTTCTCGAACCACGGCCAATTCGGCTTCATATTTTTCTCGAACCGCGACACAATCAAATCCGCCGCGGTCGCCATACAATTTTTAACGTCATCCGCATCCGGGCACTGCTTAAGATAACCTGCTAAACCCAATATCGAATACGCCATACCACGCGGGTATTGCCCCTTGATAAGTGGCATCGCTATATCAATTCGTTCTCTGGCTACGGGTATGTAAATATCGGAAGGGGGCTGTGCCAAAACAGCCCCGAATGCCCAGATTGCCCGCCCAATCGCATCATTAACCGGCTCTGCCTTGTGCCAGGTCCTGTCGAAATCCATAAAATTCTTCACCGTGCCATTGTCATTTTGTGAATGAAGAACAAAGGCCAGATACCTGTCGATTAGTTGTAATGTCTCCGGTCCGCGGTAAAGGGCGTAGTGTTTCGTTGCTGCGATTAATGCCCTGGCGTTGTCGTCGGTCGTGTAGCCCTCGCTGCGAAGCGGTATCGTGAACTTGGCGTGTTGAAATAGCCCCGTGTCATCGGTCAGCCGATGAAGATGCTCCAGCGACGGTTTGGGCAGAGATTGTTTAACCATACGCCAATCTTATTGTTACGCCGAAGCCGCGTCAAGGTTATCCGTAACAGTTCCGCTATATACTACGGCTCTTGGAACAGCCAGGTCGAAAGATACCGTTCACCAGTGTCAGGCAGAATAACTACAATTATCTTGCCGGCGTTTTCAGGGCGTTTCGCCACTTCAATCGCCGCCCATAAAGCAGCGCCGCACGAGATACCGACAAGTATGCCTTCCAGTCGTGCCAGTTGCTTTGCTGTGTTGCCCGCATCTGTCTCTTTTACGCGGATAATCTCGTCTATTACCGCCCGGTTCAGTACCTGTGGGACAAAACCAGCGCCTATTCCCTGTATTTTGTGCGGCCCCGGTTTTCCACCGGACAGCACAGGTGATGACTCAGGTTCAACAGCGATTGCTTTGAACGTTTGCTTTCGCTGCTTTATTACTTCGGCCACACCTGTGATAGTTCCGCCCGTCCCTACGCCGGCTACGAGGATATCCACTTTGCCGTCGGTATCGTTCCATATCTCTTCTGCTGTTGTTCTGCGGTGTATTTCAGGGTTGGCAGGGTTGTTGAACTGCTGCAGAATGACGCTGTCGGGTGTCGTTCTGGCAAGCTCTTCCGCTTTTTCAATTGCCCCTTTCATTCCCTTCGGGCCTTCCGTGAGCACTAATTCCGCGCCGAAAATTTTCAGCAACTGTCTCCTTTCGACGCTCATCGTTTCGGGCATAGTCAGTATCAGCCGATACCCTTTCGCCGCCGCGACAAATGCCAAAGCGATGCCGGTATTGCCGCTCGTTGGCTCGATAATCACGGAATTTTTGTGAAGGAGTCCTCGTCTTTCGGCATCTTCAATCATCGCCACGCCTATACGGTCCTTGACGCTTGAAAGAGGATTGAACGACTCCAGCTTGGCCAATATAGTGGCGTTCAGGCCTTCCGTAATTCTGTTCAGTTGCACCAAAGGCGTGTTGCCGATGGTCTTGGTAATGTCTTTAAATATCCTGCTCATTTTATTTCTCCTTATTCTGTTCAAACTTTTTTCAGCGCCTGTTCGATATCGGCAATTATGTCATCGATATGTTCGATACCGATTGACAGCCGTACGAAATCAGGCGTTACGCCGGTCGCTAACTGCTCCGCGGGCGACAACTGCTGATGTGTTGTCGTCGCCGGATGAATGGCAAGCGTCTTTGCGTCACCGATGTTTGCAAGGTGCGAAATCAGTTCCAGCGAATCGATAAATTTTCTTCCTGCCTCTGAACCGCCTTTAATCCCGAAACCCAGAATTGCCCCTGTGCCTTTGGGCAGATATTTCTTCGCTCTTTCTTTGTCCGGGCTTGAATCGAGACCCGGGTAATTCACCCACGAGACCTTCGGGTGTTTGCTCAGATATTTAGCCGCGGCCAGTGCGTTTTCCGAGTGTCTCGGCATTCTCAAGTGCAGTGTCTCCAGTCCCTGCAGGAACAAAAACGCGTTGAAGGGCGATAGCGCGGCCCCTACGTCGCGTAAGAGTGTTACACGGGCCTTGATAATGTAAGCGATATTGCCCAATGGCTTCAGCGCCTCAACAAAATTCAGGCCGTGATAACTCGGGTCCGCGTCTGCAATCAGCGGGAACTTGCCGTTTGTCCAGTCGAATTTCCCGGAATCGACAATCAGCCCGCCGATGGACGTCCCGTGCCCGCCGATAAACTTCGTCGCGGAATACACAATGATATCCACCCCAAAGTCAAATGGCCGCAGAAGATAGGGCGAAACGGTATTATCCAGAATAAGAGGAATACCGTTTTTGTGGGCAACTTTGGAAATGCCCTCCAAATCCGCAACGTCTAATTTCGGGTTGCCTATCGATTCGGCATAAATCGCCTTGGTCCGCGGCGTTATGGCTTTTTGAAACCCGGCCAAATCGTTCGATTTTACGAATTTGACCTCTACCCCGAACTTAGGCAGCGTGTAGTGAAACAGGTTGTATGTCCCGCCGTAAAGATTATCCGCGGACACAATCTCATCGTCCGCCTGCGCGATATTAAGAATCGCCAGTGTGCTTGCCGCCTGACCGCTGGAGACCGCCAGTGCGCCCACCCCTCCATCAAGCAGGGCGATTCGCTTTTCGAGCACGTCATTGGTGGGATTCATAATCCGGGTGTAAATGTTGCCGAACTCTTTGAGTCCGAACAGGTTTGCAGCGTGCTCAGTGTTTTTGAACTGGTACGATGTCGTCTGGTAAATCGGCACGGCCCTGGAACCCGTTGTCGGGTCGGGCTCCTGTCCGCCGTGTAGCAATATCGATTCCGATTTCAGTTTATGGTCAATCTTGCTCATTTTGTATGCTCCTTTCCTTGCGTTAAATTTCTTATTCCTGCTTAAAATGCGTATTGAATACTTAATACCGCCCCATCGCCGAGACCCACTTTAGAGGTCGATTTGCTGTCGCCGGTGTAAACGTATGCCGCAACCAGCGTCAGGTTCGGGTTCACAAACCAGGCAACGTGCGCATCCCAGTAATCCGCGTTTTTGAAATCATCGTAATGCGCACCTTGCCTGTATTCGAAGCCGACTGCGACATTTGAAAGCGGAAGAACATCGACGTTTCCGAATAACACTTCTTTTCTTTGGTCATTGAACCCGAGCACGCCGAGTGTTTGGCCCTGTGTGGAAAGCACGCCGCCGGATAACAGCACGGCTATTGGCAGCGCCTTAACGAGCTTTGTTCCAACTAAATAGTAGTCGGCTCCTGAATTCTTCGTATCGAACACTTCCTGTGTTGTCTGTTTCCAGACACTGCCGATTGAAATAGCCGGCAGAACATCGCCTTCGGGAAGCAACAACACTTTTGTTCCAAAGTTGTCTTTATCTATTGTCTTATGGTTCGACCAGCCGATGGTCTCGTGGCCGAATGAAACCTCGACTCGTTTGAAAAGTGTCTCCGCGACGCCGAATGTCGTCCAGTCGATGCCTACCTCGTGAAGATGCACGTTCCAGATGCCAATCTGCGGCTTGCTGAAGTTTTCGCCAAGAAATGAATTTGCGTCGCCGGCGGTACCCGCCGTGTACGCAAGGGGATTAAACGCTATACCGCCTACTCCTTCAAGATTGTTTAGTGGAACTCCTGCTAAAGCCATATTCGTAAAAACGCAAACCAAAACAACCAAACTGCTGATAATTAACTTCTTCATCTGAAAAGCTCCTTCTGTCTGGCAGGGGGTTTCCAGATGACTGGTTGTTCCTGCGAATAATTTTAGTTTTTTTAACCAACCGTTATGTTACTTCAGCCGACGCGGCTTGACCGCTTGGCCCAAAACGTTACTCGTGCTAAATGCCACCTCCTTTCTCAACCAAGCCGCTATCATCGTAGCGTCTCTTCTGGGTTATCTCGATTTGTGTTATCTTTGCGTTATGCACCTTTATAGTTACCGTTCCATAATCAAGGCCCACAATCGCGTTTCGAATATCCCGGATGATGGCGTCATTTGCCGCGTTTTCATTAGTATCTTGTTTCAAGTCCATATATTGCCTTTCTAATTACTGCTTTCTATATCCTACTATACCTACTGCTATAATGGGAATAGTAGCATATCCCAAAAGGCCTGTCAAATACTTTTTTAAAAAATTTTTATTATTTTTTAATGCCATATTGAGGTTCGTTCGTATAATATACTACCAAGGCAGTAGGAATAATGGGAATTAGATTATGAAGCTATCAACAAGAACAAGGTATGCGATGCGGGCGATGCTGGAGTTGGCGAACGGCTACGGTAAAGGGCCTTTGCAGACAAGGGTGATTGCCAAAAATCAGGATATTTCCACCAAGTATCTTGAGCAGATAATGTCGGCGTTGAAATCAACGGGGCTTATAAGAAGTCAGCGCGGCGCAAAGGGGGGATATATTCTGGCTAATCCACCCGAAAAGATTAAACTCAGTGATGTATTCGATGTTTTCGAGGGGCCGGTTGTGACCGTCGAATGTGTCGCCAACGAAAACTATTGCTCAAGGTCTGCGGATTGTGTAGCTAAGCAGGTGTGGGGCGAAGTTCAACGTGCCGTTAGAAATGTTCTGCAGTCAACAACGTTGCAGGATGTGATTGACAAGGCCAAAATAACCAAATCGGATTATCAGATATAGGATTGGAATTTGATATGAGCGCGATATTTGATGACATAACAGCTTCAATTGGTTTTACGCCGCTTGTTCGGATTAACAAGTTGAATACTGGCGCGGCGACAATACTTGCCAAGCTCGAATCGCGAAATCCCTGCGGCAGCGTTAAAGACAGAATTGCCCTTGCAATGGTTGGGGATGCCGAAAACAGAGGATTGATAAAGCAGGGCACTGTAATAATAGAGCCGACGAGCGGCAACACGGGTATAGGACTCGCCTTTGTCTGCGCCGCCAAGGGGTATCAATTGATATTAACGATGCCTGAATCAATGAGTGTGGAGAGACGAAAGATACTTGCGATGTTCGGCGCAAAAATTGTTCTTACGCCCGCTGCCGAGGGAATGACCGGGGCTATTAAAAGGGCTGAAAAGCTGCTTGCAGAAACTCCAAATGCTTTTATGCCGCAGCAGTTCAAGAATCCTGCTAATCCGCAGGTTCACCGCGAGACGACGGCGGAGGAAATCTGGGCGGATACCGACGGCAAGGTCGATTTTTTTGTAGCCGGTGTCGGTACAGGCGGAACTATTACCGGCTGCGGCGAGGTGTTGAAAAGCCGAAACAAGAATCTCAAAGTTGTGGCGGTCGAGCCGAAGGATTCGCCTGTGCTTTCAGGCGGCAAACCAGGCCCGCATAAAATTCAGGGTATCGGCCCGGGTTTTTTGCCGGATGTGCTCAACCGTGAGATAATTGACGAAATAGTTCAGGTTACAAACCAGGATGCGATGGAGACCGCTCGTCAACTGGCATCAAAAGAAGGGATTCTTTCCGGGATAAGCTCCGGTGCGGCTGTGTGGGCGGCGGTTCAGGTCTCACAGCGCCCTGAAAATCAGGGCAAAACGATAGTTGTGATTTTGCCCGACACCGGCGAACGGTATATCTCCACCGAAATGTTTGCTACGGTCGCATAGAAGGAGCGGGGCGATACTCATACTTTTTTGAGAGGACGTTAATATGGCCAAAGCTGATTTGACAGACAAAAAGCTTGAGCAATTAGTCGCTGAAATCGTCGGGACCTATCAGGGCGATTTGGGAATCAATTTTATCGACGCGACCAATCTGCCTGTGCGTGACAAAATTCTCGAAATCATCGATATGATTTTTGAAGTCCTTTTTCCCGGGTTTACCGGCAAAAGGGCCGTCACAAAATCGAACGTCAACTTCGTCGTGATAGATATCCTCTGTCACATTTACACGGAGCTTTCCACCCAGATAGAACGGGCGCTCAAGTACCGCTGCCGGCTGGAAAATTGCACGACTGGCGGCTGTCACAAAATGGCTGAAGATGCTACCGTCTATCTCCTGACGCAACTGCCGCATATCCGGGAGATGCTAAAGGGCGATGTCAAAGCGGCGTATGACGGCGACCCGGCCGCGAAATCTCCCGAAGAAATTGTCATTAGCTACCCCTGCATTACAGCTATTGCAATATATCGCATCGCTCACGAACTCTATCTTAAAGAGGTGCCGCTGATTCCGCGAATTATGTCCGAATGCGCGCACACCAGGACCGGTATCGACATTCACCCCGGCGCCACAATCGGTAAAAACTTCTTTATCGACCACGGCACCGGCGTTGTAATTGGCGAGACGAGCATTATCGGCGACAACGTCAAAATTTATCAGGGGGCGACCCTCGGCGCGCTTAGTTTCCAGAGAGATGCCCAGGGCAGAATTGTCAAGGGCGGCAAACGCCATCCGACAATCGAAGATAATGTAACGATTTACGCGGAGGCGACGATATTAGGCGACGTAATAATCGGCAAAGGGGCGATTGTCGGCGGAAACGTCTGGGTCAAGGAATCTGTCCCGCCGGGCGTTACCGTTATGACGCCCAACGCCGAGCTTGTTTATAAAAAACACTCCGCTAAAAAGAGCGGGAAAAGAAAAACTAAAAAATGAACGAACAGTTAATTAAAAAAATAGGGCAGTTGAAAGCCGAGCGCAACGCCGTCATACTTGCGCATAATTACCAGCCCGGCGAAATCCAGGATATCGCGGATTTCACGGGCGATTCGCTTGCGTTGAGCATCAAGGCGGCGGCGACGGATGCCGAGGTGATAGTTTTCTGCGGCGTGAAATTTATGGCGGAGACCGCCGCGATTCTGTCGCCGGGCAAAACCGTTCTTTTGCCGGATAAAAACGCCGGCTGCCCTATGGCGGATATGATGACAGGCGAGCAGTTAAGAGAATTGAAACGCAAACACCCGGGCGCTTTGGTGGTCTGCTATGTGAACAGCTCCGCGGAAGTGAAAGCCGAAAGCGATTATTGCTGCACAAGCGCAAATGCGGTCGAAGTGGTCGAATCACTGCCGAAGGACAGCAAAATCATCTTTGTTCCCGACCAGCATTTGGGACGGTTTGTGATTGAAAAGACCGGACGTGAAATGATTTTGTGGCCTGGATATTGCCCAACGCACGCCTTTATTACCGAAGACGATATTGAAAAGGCCAGAGAGGCGCATCCCGGCGCTATTGTGATGGCGCATCCGGAATGCAACGAGCCGGTAAAAGCGATTAGCGATAAGCTCCTCAGCACGGGGCAAATGCTTAAATTCGCCAAACAAAGCGACGCCAAACGATTTATTATTGCTACTGAGACAGGAATAATTCATACGCTGAAGAAAGAAAATCCGGACAAGGAATTCTACCCGGTAACTACTCGTGCTATTTGCCCGAATATGAAACGGATTACACTTGATAAGGTACTCTGGTCGCTTGAGGATATGCACTATAAAATCACGGTGCCGGCGGATATTGCGGCAAGGGCGAAAAACGCACTGGAAAAAATGGTCGCGATTTTGCCTGCCTCGCCCGACGCGAGTCGAGGCGGGTCCGCTAAATAGAAAGGTCAAAAATAATGAGCGATGAGAAAAAACTTCATCTCGAAACTTTGGCGGTGCATGCGGGCCAGCAGCCGGATTCAGACACCGGCAGCAGGGCGGTCCCGATTTACCAGACGTCGAGTTATGTCTTCAAAGACAGTAATCACGCTGCCAATTTGTTCGCGCTTAAGGAATTAGGCAATATTTACACCCGGCTGATGAATCCCACTACCGATGTTCTGGAAAAGCGTCTGGCCGCAATGGAAGGCGGAGTTGCCGGGTTGTGCTTCAGTTCCGGTATGGCTGCTATTACTGCGGCCATCCTGAATATCTGCGGCGCGGGCGGCCACTTCATTTCGTCCAGTTCGCTTTATGGCGGAACGGTTACTCTTTTCAGTCATACCTTCCGCAAACTGGGAATCGAGGTAACATTCGTTGACGCGAGAAAACCGGAAAATATCGCCAAGGCGATTAAGAAAAATACCCGTCTCGTGTATATCGAGAGCGTGGGAAATCCGAAAAACGACATTTTGCAATACGATAAAATAGCGGAAATTGCCCACAAAAACGGCCTGCCCGTTATATGCGACAACACCGTTATGACGCCGATATTGTTCCGGCCTTTTGAATACGGTATCGATATCGTCGTTCATAGCTGCACTAAATTCATCGGCGGCCATGGCACAAGCATCGGCGGCGCAATCGTCGATTCGGGCAACTTCAACTGGGCAAACGGCAAATACCCCGAGCTTACCGAGCCGGACCCCAGCTACCACGGAATAAAATATGTCGAAAGTTTCGGCAATCTGGCGTATATCCTCAAGGCGAGGGTACAGTTGCTGCGGGATATGGGTTCGTGTATGTCCCCGTTTAACGCGTTCCTGTTCCTTCAGGGAATCGAGACGCTGCATTTGCGCATGCCCAGACACAGCGAGAATGCCTTGAAAGTTGCAAAATGGCTCGAAGGGCATAAATCGGTCAGTTGGGTGAACTATCCCGGCCTGCCCTCGCATCCCGACCATAAGCTGGCGAAGAAATATATGCCCGATGGGCAGGGGGGCATTCTTGGTTTCGGCATAAAGGGCGGCAAAGAAGCGGGCGTTAAATTCATAAATAACGTCAAGCTCGCAAGCCATCTCGCCAATATCGGCGACAGCAAAACCCTTGTGATACATCCTGCCAGCACGACGCATCAGCAGTTGAATGAGTCCGAACAGCTCGCCGCGGGCGTAACGCCGGATTATATACGCGTCTCGGTTGGCACTGAACACGTAGATGATATAATAGCTGACTTTGAACAAGCGATTAAGACAAGTCAAAGGTAGAAGATTATGTGGGAATATACGGACAAAGTTAGAGAACACTTTTTCAATCCGCGAAATGTCGGCGAAATACCCGATCCCGACGGCGTCGGCGAGGTCGGTTCGCTCGCGTGCGGCGATGCGCTCAAACTGACTTTCAAACTTGACGATAAGGGCAATATCAAAGACGCCAAGTTCAAAACCTTCGGCTGTGCCAGCGCAATCGCCAGTTCTTCCGCCCTGACCGAGATAATCAAAGGAATGCCCCTTGAAGAGGCGGCCAAAATTACAAACAAGGATATCGCCGATTATCTCGGCGGTCTCCCGGAACAGAAAATGCACTGCTCGGTTATGGGCAGAGAAGCATTGGAAGCGGCGATAGAAAACTACCGGGGCGGCAGTAAAAAGAAACGCGAGCTTGAAGGAAAGGTCGTCTGCACCTGCTTCGGCGTTACCGAAAAGGAAATCGAAAGAGTCATTCATGAAAACAACCTCGATACCGTCGAGCAGGTTACCAATTACTGCAAAGCGGGCGGTGGCTGCGGCGGCTGCAAAGGCGAAATCGAAAAAATAATCGAACGCATCAAGGGCGAAAGGGCAAAGCAAAAAACTGTGTCCGCTCCCGTGAAAGGCCAGTCGCTGACCAATATTCAGAAAATCCAGTTGATTCAGCAGACAATCAACGAGCAGATTCGTCCCGCACTGCGGGCGGATGGCGGCAATATCGACCTGATAGACGTTGACGGCAACAAAGTTATTGTCGCTCTTCGCGGTATGTGCGCACAATGCGCCCTGGCGAATATCACTATGAAAGACCTCGTTGAGGCAAAGCTCAGAGAATTTGTCAGCGATGAAATATACGTCGAAGAAGTGAAAGATACAGTTGACTGGCAGGGGAGATAAGCTATGAAGGTGGTTTACTTTGACAATAACGCGACCACAAAAGTCGCTGATGAGGTCCTCGAAGAAATCAAACCGTATTTCTGCGACCTCTACGGCAACCCTTCCAGCATGCACACCTTCGGCGGCCAGGTTGGCATTAAAATTCGCGAAGCACGCGAAAAAACCGCTGCTCTCCTCGGCTGCGACCCCAGCGAAATCATTTTCACCGGTTGCGGCACCGAAAGCGATAACACCGCTATTAAGGGGACACTTACTGCTCATCCCAACAAGCGAAAGGTAATTACGACTCGTGTCGAACACCCGGCCGTGTTGTCTGTTTGCCGCGACCTCGAAAGCCAGGGTTATACCGTTGTCGAACTCGCGGTCGATAAGAAAGGCCGGTTGGATTTGTCGGAACTGGGATCTAATCTCGATGATAACACAGCAATCGTAACGATTATGTTTGCCAATAACGAAACGGGCGTGGTATTCCCCGTCGAAAAAATCGCCGAGATGGTGAAAAGTAAAGGTATCGTCTTTCATACCGATGCAGTCCAGGCGGTCGGCAAAATCCCCATCAACCTTTCTAAAAGCAATATCGATTTACTTAGCTTGTCAGGTCACAAACTGCACGCCCCCAAAGGCGTCGGCATTCTGTATGTCCGCAAGGGCACTCGTCTTGCGCCCTTTATGCTCGGTGGCCATCAGGAAGGCGGCAGACGGGCAGGCACCGAAAATGTCCCTGGCATAATAGGTCTCGGCAAGGCCTGCGAGCTGGCGATGCATAATTTCGACCAGGAAAATAAAAAGGTCAAGTCCCTCCGCGATAAACTCGAAAAGGGCATTCTCGCAAAATGTTCCGATTGTATGGTCAATGGCGATACCGAAAGCCGGCTGCCCAATACCAGTAATATCAGTTTTGAATTTATCGAGGGGGAATCAATTCTGCTTATGCTCGACAGATTCGGCATCTGTGCTTCCAGCGGTTCCGCCTGCACTTCCGGCTCGCTCGAACCCTCGCACGTCCTTCGCGCTATGGGCGTCCCTTTTACCGCGGCCCACGGCTCAATCCGTTTCAGCTTGAGCCGATACAACACCGAAGAAGAGGTAAATTACACCGTCGAAAAAATCCCGCCCATTATCGCCCGTCTCCGCGAACTCTCGCCCTTCATCAAAAAATAAAGACGCCTTTGCTGTCGGGATTTTTGCTGCATTGGTCTGTTTACTTCGCGGATTGATTATTAATTTTATCAAGAAGCTCTATCGTGTGTTTGATAAGCCCTGTGTCGCCGTAATTGCCGTGGCCCGGCACAACAATTTTTACGTCCTTATATCTGGCTAACACTTTTTCAACAGACCTGGGCCATTTTTGCATATCCGCGTCCGCCGTATAGCCCGCGTTTTTTGAGTCCAGTGACTTAATCATGCACCCGCCGAACAAAATCTTTGCGGTTTAGCGATTTCGTTTGCCGGCTTATCCATCATGGCCAGATACACTGCACGGATACGTGTGGCAAGACATGGATTGAGTTCCTTTCGGAACAGTGCTTTGAGTTCGCTTGTCATGCGGTAAAACTCGACTTTCATAATGGACTCCTGAAAAATGTTTATAAAGTCCATTATGACAATAGCTTATCAAGGCACAAGTCTAAAATCCCAATGCCCGTATTTTTTGGGAGTCGCTGGTATCAGTTATTTTAATTTCGCGTATTTGAAACAAAAAATTATTTATATGATCCCCGTGTAAATTGTTCCGTTAATTGTATCTCTTTGGCACTATGCACTCCATTCCTTTGAAGTCGTGGCAAAGGAAGACCGAATAGACATTCTCAATCCCTCCCACAGTGCTTCGCGTTCTGACGAGATATTTCTGGTATCCCTCGAACCTGTCTTTAAGCTGCTCGGGCATATTCTGGTCGTTCGAGAGCACCAGGACCGCATCGTAGCACATCAGATCATGGAAAGTCGGCCATGTATCGAATTCGTTAATCCGTCGCCCCAAGTTCACACAATAGGTTGTAGGGTGGCCGTCTACGTAAAAAGCCAGAAGAGAGGCAATCATATAGTTGTTTGAAAAAATAAACTGTTGCGGTTTAAGGTCCCGTGACAGCCGGGCAACTTCGTGTCCAAGCTGAACAGAGCCGCGGCGGACTTTTTTGAAAGGATCCAGGTTGCTGGGAAATGAAATCAGGCAGGCCACGTGCAAAAAAATCGTACAACAGACGGCCACTGCGATTGCCGCGATAGTCAACCTTCGCCGCCGGATGTTCAACGTGGAGAAAGGAGCCAGGAAGTATGCGCTGAAGCTGATTAGTCCGGTGAGGTAACAGCACAAAGCCCAGTTGGCTTGAACCTTGCCTTGGAGGCTTTTAATCAGAAACAGGAGTAATAACGGAATTGAGAACCAAAAACTCATCGGGTCCTGTCGGCGAAGCTTGAACGTCGCCCAGACCATCATTATCAGGAGTAATGGCGTAACAACGCCCAGTTGCGAGCCGATAAATTCGAAGAAACTCGCCGGCGTGAATTGCAGACCTTTAGACATTTTTGTTTGGCCGATATTGTGTAAGAAATTCATCCAGCCGTGGTTCAAATTCCAGACAACCAGGGGCGAGATGACTGCCAGGCACAGGAACAAGGCCAAATACGGCCCGGGGCTTAACAATTGCCGTCTTGCGGGCGAAAACATCAGCAGAAGCAAAGCAGGCAGGAAGAAGATAGCCATTGTGTATTTGCAAAGGATACCCACCCCCACGGCCAGCCCCAGCAACCCCCAGGGCAGCAGAGAGGCGGTTTTCCACGCCCAGTGCATCAGGAGCAGCGACAACAGCCACATGAAAATAAACGGTGAGTCAATGGTCATTCCTATACCGTAGAAGGCGAAGATAGGAGTTATTTGAAACAGAATCGCTGAAAAGACGCCGACTTTCGGGTTGTGGAGACGACTGCCGAGCAGATAAAGAACAATACTGCTGCCGAACGAAAGAATAATGGCCGAGGCGCGGACGCCGAGTTCCGTATTACCAAGTACCATCCGAGTGCACCAAATGCAAAAAACTACTCCTGGTCCCTTTGTTACATAGCACCAGTCAAGATTTCTGGAGCATAGCCAATACAGGGCTTCGTCTCCGCTGAGTTCGTTGGGGATACCTACGATATACCATATACGGAAAAGGCAAAGACCCATCAAAAAAGTCAGCAGATACAGTACTACATTCTGTGGGCCAAGAAGTTTCCAGGCAATCAGGCCTGCCGCAACCATCGCTAAGCCGAACAACCAGCATTCCAATATCTGCCGGGGAGCACTCAGCATGCACAAGGCGGCAAAAATCAGCCACGATACCCCAAAAAAGAACACGATTTTAGCTGCTCCAAACTTGCTTATCGCCTGGCTGGCCAGCCCTTTGATGTTATTTAGATTTCCCATTTAGCACGTTTAAGATAACCTCTTTTGAGTTTCCGTTACGGACAGGTCTTAGCTGAGGGCGATTCTCTTTTCATTTGCCATTGCACCGCCGGCAGCAGGCAATGCCAATAATGCCAGAAACAGCAATATCACTCGTAATTTTTTATTCCCTGTCACACTTACCTTCTTCTCTTGTATCAGGGCACCTTCAAGAGCACAGGTATAATACCCATTGTTTGCAGCGTCTGGGTTACGTTGAACAAAATAAATATCCAGATGAACCACATCCCGAGCGCCAAATTTTTCAGAAGAATATTAGCGTTAACCGCAAAATGATCGGTACTTTTATACAGAGACAGTTTCGGCAGAAATCCCGGCGTGCATTTGGCGTAGTCGATATACGCTTGGCCGAATTTCTTAGTCAGGGTTTTTTCTTCTGATAAAATCGTTAACGGGTAATATGACAAATAAAAGATAATTACTGCCGCCAGTACGAGTATATTGTCGGATGCAAGACCGATACCAATGGCGCCTATAAAGCTGAAAAGATAGAGGGGGTGTCGAACTATCGAATAAGGGCCGTCCGTGACAACTTCTTGTGTTTTTTTACCGCTGATGTATAACAACGCCCACAGCCGACCCATACTGCAAACCGTAAGCAGGAACAGAGCGGTGGTATCCGATAATAAGTCCGCTAAGCCGCCTTGTTGGAAAGATGGGGTGGTGAAAATCACCAGTAGTGCTACCAACGTGGCAAAAATACGCGAAACCACAACCCTCAGCCGGGCGATTTTGAATAGCAGTTTGTCTGTTTGTTCGCTCATATTAAAAAGTTGTTTTCCTCGTCCATTTGTTTCATAAATACAAGTTATGTCCGCCGTTCAAGTTTGTTTTGACTGCCGTCGGTCAACAACGATACTAATTAACGCAATAGGTGCGTAAAACTCCAACAGTATAACCAGTTGTTCGAAGCCTTGTAAACGCCATATTAATATCGGAATAAGGATGACTCCTATGAAAGAAAGCATCCTTTCTCGTCCCTTGAAAATGTTTTCGATTTCCGGGTATAGGTTTCTTATGCTGATTGCCGACCACCCGGATAAAATTCCGGTTGCTGCCCCTCCGAGTACGTCTGAAGGATAGTGTGCAAGCACCACGACTCGCAAAATAGCGACCCCGCTGCAGCAGACGGCAAAAAGAACTGTAACCGGCCATCTCACCGCAAACGCCAGAACCGTTACCGCCGCGAATACGCTCGCAGTGTCACCCGACGGAAACGACCAGCTTCGATAAATATCTTTTTCATCTCCGGCTTTTGTTTCCGTGGTTATAACGTCTCTCGGCCTGGGTCTCCTGACCGTCTCTTTTATCACCGTTACCGCGGCCAATGTTATCAATAACGACAGCAGGCACACAATTACCGTCTTGTGTTTTCCCGTAAGCCACACCCACACCAGCAGAAGCCAGATTAAAGGGTAACTCCTCCCTAACTGTTTTAACGCCTGAGCCCATAGGTCTTTGTGCCACGTCTGCGGATTGTTCCGCAGATATGAGAACACTCGCTCATCCACAAAAAAATAGCAAACTGCTGCCGCGGCCAGCAAAAGGCCCGTAAGCAAAAATACTACAACCGTTCCCCGGTTCGTTTTCCCGGTCTCGGCTGTCACTGCCTGGTTTGTGTCTTGATTAATAATGCGATAACCTCGACTTCCCTGCCCTTGGAATAGTTAACCCCTTTTTTTGATGCTATCTCTTCAAAAGTGATATCACCCGCGTTTTGCCTGATACCCTCGAAATCCTTTTTCGGTATTATAAGCGCACGATTTCCTGTTCCTTTAAGCCACTCAACGACGTCATCTGTCTTGCGTAAATGTGTAATATTTCTTCCGACATAAAAATTCAGCGTCGGCTCAGCATAGTTATACATAGCAACGGGTACATCCTTATCAGTTTTTTCCCTGATTGCTTTTGCAATATGGGGGCTGATTTTAATCGTTTCAACCGCGGGCAGCAATATGAATAATAACGGTATAACAAGAATCAGTATACCCGCGAGAATGGCTTTTACCGTGCCGTCGAATTTTTCCCGTACCTGTAAATAACAGCAGATTATTGTCATCACCAGTGCAATTGCTCCGCAAATAAGCCCGGGCATTATAAGTCCTTCACTTTTTATAAAATACCCGACACCGATCAAACCTGCGGCGATGCCTAATCCAACCGGCCCTGAAAACCAAACACCGCCTCGAAGCCATTTGCGGTCACGTTCATTTAAGACGTTTTGTCCTGATGCGACAATTGTTGCTCCTGTCATTACCGCCATTGCGGGCCAGGCGAACAATATGTAATGCGGCAGCTTGGTCGCTGCGAATGTCATCAGGACGACCGTTACTACTATCCAGCTCAATAAAATGTTTCGTGTTCCGGCGTTTCCGATTCTTTTACCGATAATTGCCGAAAATGCCCCCGGCAGGAAAATCACCCATGGGAAAAATCCCGCAATCATCATCGCCGGATAATACGGCAGGTATAAAAGAAAGTTCCCTCCGTGTCCTTCCATCGGTGAAAGCACACGCCCAATAATATGCCGGCCGAAAAATACCCGGTATAATTCTCCATCGGCAGCTCTGTTAGCCGGAATTGCCCATAGTAAAAATATCCCCGCTGCGACAATTACCGCAAATGAAACCAAAAGAAGATTGCGGATAAAGCCGCCGATATTCTCACGCCCAAACCAGAGCGCAACAACCATCACGAACACAGGCAGCAGACCTAATGGCCCTTTTGCCAGTATCCCGAGCCCCATCAAAACCCCGATTGCCGCAGCGTCGATAGCTCGGATTTTGTTACCCTGCCTCACGATGAAGATTGCCATAGCCCCGACAATAAAGGGCATCGCGATGCCGTCCACCAGCGCGGAGCTTCCCACAAAAAGCATCAGCAGCGTCGTTGCCAAAATCGCCTCGGCCCATAATCCCGACTTCGCGTCAAAAAGTTTCTTCCCGATGAAAAACGTCAAAAGCAGCGTTACCGCCGTTCCGAGTACCGCGGGTAATCGACAGGCGATTTCACTCGGCCCCAACAGCCGAACAGGAACCGACATTAACCAGTAAAGAAGAATCGGCTTGTCGAACCACACCTCGCCGTTGAAAGTCGGGACAAGGTAATTTCCCGACTCAACCATCTCAACCGTTACCCTCGCGTATCTCGGCTCGTCCCGGTCCCAAAGCGTGCTGCTGCCCGCTATCAGCAGATATAACGCCGCAAATCCCGCGCAAATCAGAATCGCCTTTATCCACGGACTTACGAATCGAATTTTAGTAGAACCTGTCATTCCTTCTGGCGGACGAAACTGAAAATCCTTTATCGAGATACGAGCGACGAGTAACGAGTGACGAACAATGCCGAAGGAGGGAATTGAACCCTCACCCTGTTGCCAGGACAGGATTTTGAATCCTGCGCGTCTGCCAGTTCCGCCACTTCGGCTAATCAACAAACAACAATAACCGCAGGATTATCGATAATTCAAGCGGGTTTGTCAATTGGCGTCCCGAAATGATTGAAAATTGCACTAATAATCCGCTGTTACGTACTTTCGTATTGACACCGTCGGAAAATAGCTATATACTACTGCACTCACTCGAAAAGGATTAAGTCGGTTCCTTAAACATTCGTTGATTCCTTATTTTGGGGTTTTTTGATGTATTCAGATTATATTCGTAACGTAGCGGTAATCGCCCACGTTGACCACGGCAAGACGACGCTGGTGGACCAGCTTCTTTATCAGTCCGGAATGTTCCGCACGGAAGATCTTGATAAGCTTCAGGGCGGCGAAAACAAACTCATTATGGACTCCAACCCCCTCGAACAGGAACGGGGCATTACAATCCTCAGCAAAAATTGCTCGATTTTTTATACCGATACCGAGGGCGACGAATACAAAATCAACATCATCGACACCCCGGGCCACGCTGATTTCGGCGGCGAGGTCGAACGGGTTCTCAAAATGGCCGATGGCGTCCTGCTTCTCGTCGATGCCTTTGAAGGCCCTATGCCGCAAACAAGATTTGTGCTGACCAAGGCGCTTGAAAATAAGCTCCGGCCCATAGTGGTCATCAATAAAGTGGACCGCGAAAACAGCAGGCCCGACGATGTCGTCAATGAGGTATTCGATTTGCTCGTTCAGCTCGGCGCCGAAGACGGAGCGCTTGATTTCCCGATTATTTACGCCTCAGCCAGGCAGGGTTGGGCAACAACGGACCTTGCCAAAAAAACCGACAATATGCTGGCGGTGTACGAAGCCATCATAAAACATGTCCCGCCCCCGGAAGCAATTCCTGATGCCCCGCTCCAGATGCTCGTCACGAACCAGGAGTATTCCGATTACGTAGGCAAAATCGCCATCGGAAGGGTTTTCGCGGGCAATCTCAGTGAAGGCCAAAATGTTACCGTAATCGACACTGCGGGTGTTCATACTCAGCAGCAAATTATGCAGATTTACCAGTTCCAGGGGCTTACGCGCAAGGTCGTTTCAAGCGTTCAGGCAGGTGATATTTGCGCCGTCTCCGGACTTGACCCCATTGGTATCGGCGATACCATCGCCTGTCCGGATAACCCCACGCAACTCCCGGTCGTTCCTGTCGACGAGCCTACGATGACGATGACCTTCCGCGTTAACGACGGGCCTTTCGCCGGCAGAGACGGCAAATACGTTACCAGCAGGCACATAGGCGAACGTCTCGAAAAAGAGCTTCAGCATAACGTCGCACTGAGAGTCGAGCCGGGCAAAACCCCCGAAGAATTCAACGTATCAGGCAGGGGGCTTATGCATCTCGGTATCCTTCTCGAAAATATGAGACGCGAAGGTTATGAGATTTGCGTCGGAAAACCCAGCGTCATTGTTAAAAATGTCGACGGCATAAATCATGAGCCGATAGAATTACTGGCGGTGGATTGCCCCACGGATTGCCAGAGCGCGGTTATGAGCTTGGTTGGCGACCGAAGAAGTGAAATGATTAAAATGGACGCCAAAAGCGGCGCAAACACTTTTATTCATATGGAATTTTTAATTCCTTCCCGCGGCCTCTTCGGCCTCCATGCCAGAATGATGAATGCCACTCAGGGCAGGGCCGTTATGCACCATACCTTCGAAAGATATGAGCCGATGCGGGGTGCGATTCCACAGCGAAAAGCGGGCGTTATGATTGCCACCACCACAGGCCCCGTTACCGCTTATGCCCTCGATGCTCTTTATGACCGCGGCCTGTTTTTTGTCGAGCCGGGCGAAACGGTATATGATGGCCAGATTGTCGGCGAACACTGCAAAGACGATGACATAGCGGTAAACGTCGCAAGGCTCAAGCAGCTTTCCAACATGCGTACGTCCAGCAAGGACGAAGCAGCAAAAATAAGACCCGCCAGAAAAATGTCTCTTGAGATTGCTATGGAGTACATTCAGGAAGACGAGCTTGTTGAGGTTTGTCCCAATTCGATACGGATGCGTAAACGCCTGCTTAAAGAATCCGACAGAAAACGATTCTCCCGCTAAGCCGGGGGTTAGTCAGGCAATACTGAAATACGTGTTTATAGTTACCTCAAGTATCGCATCTTTATTATAGGACGTAAACTCGCCACGAATTCTCTTGACTGGAATGGTGCTTATTTGATATAATAACTTCTATAGATGATTGGTTATTTTTCGGGAGGGTTTGGGGTGAGGAAAAATTATTGCAACGACAGGTGTGTAAGAGTTCCCATTGGTGCAAGGTGCTTGTCTGCAACTCTGGCAACACATAATTCTTTCATATCATATCTTCTCTTTAAGTTAATGACGTATACAAAAAACCAAAGTTGTTTCTGGCTTTGTTTTTTTATTTACTCTCGCGGATGGACAATCGCGGGTAGGCGGATGATTAAAAACACGAGCGGATTGGTTGCGAGATAAGCCAAATCCACTCGAACACACACCATTTTCCAGCAAGGACGTATGTGTCGGCGTTGCGTTATGCTTGTTGCGCTGCCGATGGATGGACGGGGCCATCATTTACACTTTTTTTGTTGGGGGACAAAGTGATTAAATCGTTGGCAGCAAAGAGATGCACAATATTAAAAACGGTTTTCAGCGCGATGACTTTATGCGCAGTTATTGGATTTACAAATACTGCGCAGGCCTATGACTATCGCGCTAAGTTTCTGCAGGAATGCGCATGGCTTGCCACTCAACAGGTAACCAGTGGCGGAAACCTTGGTGGAATAGTCGAAGGGGAGGATTGCACAACTGCTGTCGAATCCGATAACACACAGGAAGCAATATGGATATGGTCTCGTTATGCCGAATTAACTGGGGACTATACCACCTATCAAACAAGAATAAATAATGCCTGGACTTATTGCCTCAAATACCCGGCATGGCTTGAAGGCGGTGCCCTTAAAAATCCACTGAATTATTTCAGTACGTATAACATTGGCTGGGGTCTGCTCGCAGAGACGAAATACAGGCAGGTCTATCAGGGCAGGGCTGGATACGTTGACCACTCATCCTACGCAACTTCGTGTGCAAACGCCCTGGTTAGCTATACCCCCTGCACAACTGTCACCACAGATGTTTTGTGCACCGGCATTGCCGCGGGTGCTCTTTATCAATATGGTGTAAATGTCAACAATTCCACATACAAAAGCAGGGCTGTTGTTCTCGGAGGCAGCATTAGAACCTGGCTTAACGGCAATACCGCAAATTTCGCCTCAGAAAGCTGGGCGGTTTCAGGCGGTATTGCTGTCTGGGGCGTTCTGAACTCATATTATAAAGACCCGGCAAATACCGGCGGGGCGGCCGCCTGGGCGGAAACTGCAAACACATATATGCCTCTTAACGCAGCCAATGGCGCGACCAACGACTACGAATACGGTATGGATGGATGGTATGCCTGGGGTCATTATGCTGTCAGCCAGTACCGGGGCGCTGATTCATTCACCAAGTACAATAATGTCATCGATACACTTTTGGCTTCAGACAACGATGCCGATGGCGGCATACGTCAGGGCATAACTTATGCCGATACTTCGGATTGTGCCTGGGCCTCGAACGTATCGCAGGTCGCCGCAAACTTCGGCCTTATCAGTACGGTAAATTATACTGTTTCAGGAACAGTGACATCGGGCGGCTCGCCCCTTGCAGGCGTAAAGATGTTAGGTCTGCCCGGCGACCCTTGCACCGACGCAAGCGGGAATTACGCCGCGGCCTATGTCCCCGCCGGTTTCTACGGCACGGTAACACCGATGAAGGCCGGGTATTCATTCACGCCGGCCAGCAGGACATACAGCAATGTAGCGGCTAATTACACGGCTCAGAATTACACCGCATCGCTTGGCTCATACGTCAGCATCCTTGGCTCGTGGACTACAGGAACGACCCACGCGAAGGAAACAGGCACCAACCGTGCACTGGTCTTCGTCGCACATGCTAAGAGTAGTAGTGCGTCAAATCTGACCGGTGTTACCTATGGCGGACGGGCAATGACGAAGATTACCGATAAAATTATCGGCTCATGTTCAACCCGGGCATACGTTGCGGCATTTATCCTCAATGATGCAAACATTACCGCTGCAACAACCACTACCTTTACTCCTACCTGGACTTCCGCACCTTCCAGTGTTACATACACCAGTGCATTTCTTCAGAACGTTAATCAGACGACACTTCTGGGGGCTACCGCAAGTAACGGCGTTACAAGTAATACTACGGTATCGACTTCTGCACTTGCCACAAGCAGCGGCGATATAGTAATTGAAAGTGCCGCCAGCAGTGGTGCGGGTACATATCTTTTAACAACCGGCTGGACTAAAGACGTTGATCTTTCAGTGACATGCTATGACGGTATGGATGGGCACAAGTCCGCAACAGGCGCAAGTGAGACCCCAAGTGTAACTCAGTCAAGTGGCAACCATTCGTTGATTGGTTACGTGGTCAAAGTCGCACCTGCGACGATTACCCGTCAGCTGACGGGTAGTTCTTCAGGGAACGGGACTGTAACCACGCCCGGCATAGGGGTCTTCAATTACTCCGACGGCAACCTTGTCAATCTTGTTGCGTCCGCCAATACGAACTATCACTTCGTCAACTGGACAGGCACAGCGGTAAATAATGGCAAGGTAGCCAGTCCGACTTCGGCTTCGACTACGGTAACAATGAACGGGGACTATACGGTGACGGCGAACTTTGCGATAAATACCTTCACACTCAATTATTCGGCCGGTTCTGGTGGGACACTTACCGGTAATACTTCACAGGTGGTTAACTACGGTGCAAATGGTACTGTTGTAACGGCGGTTCCGAATACCGGGTATCACTTCGTCAACTGGTCCGATGCATCGACGGCCAACCCGAGGACAGACCTTAACGTGACGGCGAACATTGCC
>PMZJ01000016.1 GCA_003170415.1 Phycisphaerales bacterium
CAAAAACGAGGGGCAACAAGGGGCAAGTACCGTTTTCAGTGTAATAATGGGGTTTTTTTCTAAAAGACGAGGGGCAAGTTGCGTTTTTAGCGTCCCAATGAGGGGCAAGTACCGTTTTCAGCGTAAAAACACCGTTTTTTGATCCCGAGTTTTTCCGAAATCCGCAATCGACAATCGGCAATCTGTTGCCCTGTGGGCACTATCCTTGTTGTTCTTTGACGAGTTCATACATACCGTGGCCGCTGTCGCGGAGCCGGCCCAGCCGGCACAGTTCCTGCCAGACCTCGTGAGGAAACTGGTTCGGCGGCTGTATCGCGTAAACGCCTTTGGCCCCGCTCGAAAACGGCCCGCGTCCAAGACTGGAATCTTCATCCAGGGCAGTGAGTTTGAGTCGCTTCTTGAAGGCCTTCATCGCGCTCTTGAGCGTCTCCGGTGGTATGCTGCTCGGTGTATCGGGATTTTGCTGCTGGTTTTCTGTCATAATCTGCCTCCGCATCGGCGAATCGGGGCAACTGTCCTTCGTTTGAACCGTTGCTTAACGCTTTTCTGGAAATCTTCCTAAATAATAACACCGAACTTCAGTTAGTACAAGAACTTGCAAGGAAATATGCTTAATATTCGTTGGCTTTTCGCCTCTTATGAGCATCGGTTCGACAGTCCTAAACGGTGTTTTGTAAGTACTTTTTATACTGCTCCCCCTAAGTTGATTAACCGGTCAACGGACTTTCATTTCGACGGCATGCTCCTTACGGTCGTCCCGAAGGGGAATTGTCTTTCCGGATAATTCTTGTCCATCGATGAAGAGCGAATTCGTGTCGGCCGAATCCGTGGCGAGTCGGGTAATGGTGATGTGATAAATGGTTTGCCGGTAGCGGTAGTGGATTTTGAAGGTCTTCCATGTTTTCGGCAACCGGGGTGCCAAACGCAATTGGCCGCCCTCCAGGTTCACGCCCAGCAGGGTTTCAATCAGCAACCGATACATCCAGCCGGCCGAACCAGTATACCAAGTCCAGCCGCCCCGACCCGTATGCGGCGCGAGCGAGTAGACGTCCGCTGCGACGACGTAAGGCTCAACTTTATAGGTGGCGATTTGCTTGGGTGTCCCGCCGTGATGGATGGGATTGAGCAGTGAGAAGAGTTCCCACGCACGTTCGCTTTCGCCCATGAGAGCGAAGGCCATGGCGGTCCAAATCGCGGCGTGAGTGTATTGGCCGCCGTTTTCTCGCACGCCAGGTATATAACCTTTGATGTAACCGGGATTGAGCGCAGATTTGTCGAAAGGCGGATCAAACAATTGAATCAGTTGGGCGTCGCGGCGTACCAGGCGCTGGTCAACGGCGTTCATTGCCTGACTGGAACGCTGCGGCTCGCCGGCTCCGCTGAGCACCGACCAGCTTTGCGGCAGAGAATCTATCTGGCATTCCTGGTTTGTTTTCGAACCGAGCGGTTCGCCGTTGTCGAAGTAGGCGCGTAGATACCATTCGCCGTCCCACCCGTGCGCTTCGATGTTTTTCCGCAACTGCTGCGCCTCAGCGAGGCACCGCTCGGCAAAAGTTATGTCGTTACGCGCCTGCGCCAGTTTGCTGAACTGGGTCAGCACGTCGTAGAGGAAGAACGCCAGCCAGACGCTTTCACCGCGGCCCTGGTTTCCCACCCGATTCATGCCGTCGTTCCAATCGCAGTAGCCGATCAGCGGCAGACCGTGTTCGCCGAATTTTAGTCCGTGTTCGATGGCCCGTACGCAATGTTCATAGAGCGTGGCCGACTCTTCGGAGCGATTTGGTAAATCATAGTAAGCTTCCTCGTCCGGCTTGACCGGCCGGGCTTCAAGGAAGGGAATCTTTTCGTCAAGCACACCGAGGTCGGCGACACACGTGATGTAGCGGCAGGTGGCGTAAGGCAGCCACAGATAGTCATCGGAACAATGTGTCCGCACGCCGCGCCCGACCGGTGGATGCCACCAATGCTGCACATCGCCTTCGCGGAATTGATGCGCGGCAGCACGGAGCAGATGCTCGCGGGCCAGGGCCGGTTCGGCATGAACCAGCGCCATCACGTCCTGCAACTGGTCACGGAATCCATAGGCGCCGCCGGATTGATAAAACCCCGTCCGGCCCCAGAGCCGGCAGCTCAAGGTCTGATACAATAACCAGCCGTTCGCCATAATATTCACGGCGGGATCGGGCGTATCCACATTCACTGTGCCGAGGGTTCGCTTCCAATAGGCCGAGACGCCTTCGAACACGACGCGGCTGGCGTCCACACGACGAAAGCGTTGGATCAGGTTCTGCACGTCTGCCTGGTTGCGGCCGACACCGAGGCGGAAACTCGTTTCCCGCCCCTCCCCATCAGCCAAATCGAAAGCAACTTGCACCGCGCCGCAAGGATCCAGTCCCGCGCCGACCTTGCCGGAAAGGCGCTCGCGTTTCAACGCCGCCGGCTGCGACAAACTTCCGTTCCGGCCCAGAAATTCTTTTCTGTCCCCAGTAAAGGTGCGAGTCCCATCGTTAACATCGATGAACGCGATGCGACCGGGAAATTCGGTGTTGTAATAATTGCGCGCCAGCAATGCGCCGCTCTTGAGGTCCACTTCGGTTTGCACATGTAACAGGTTTTTATACCTCAAGTCGCCCAACACCCACTCCCAATAGCCCGTGACTGACACGCTGCGAGGACGCCCTGAGACGTTACGTAATTTCAAAACCGTGAATTTCACCGGTGCGTCCATTGCCACATAGCCCCACAACTCGGAAGCAATGCCGTTTTCGGTATGCTCGAACACTGTGTAGCCAAAGCCATGGCGAATGACATAGGGTGTTTTGCCGCGTGCGGGTAACGGCGTTGGCGACCAGAACCGTCCGGTCTGCTCATCGCGAATGTAGAAGGCCTCGCCCGTGGTGTCCCGGACGGGATCGTCGCTCCAGGGCGTCAGTCGAAATTCATGGGAGTTCTCAACCCAGGTGTAAGCAGCGCCGCTCTCGGAAATAACAGTCCCGAAATAGGGATTAGCCAGCACATTGACCCACGGCGCCGGCGTCATCTGGCCAGGTTGAATGGTAATAATATACTCGTGCCCGTCGCGGGTAAAACCGCCGAGGCCGTTCCTGAAGATAAGCTCCCGCGCAGGGAGCGGCCTTGGTAAATCGGGCCATGCGGAGCGAGTAGGTGCCAGCATCGGAACCAAAGGTTCGAGCACGCTCTGCTGTTCCAGTTGCTCCGCCAAGGTTCCCTTTTCATCATCCAGGACAATCCGCGCCACAGATTGCATCAGCACGAGGTCGTCGTTGGGAATTTGTTCGAGACGCCGGACAAAGATGCCGCCCGGTTTGTCCAGCAATTGCGCTTCAATTCCGGACGAAATCAGACTGGTGATCTGGTCGTGCAAGGACTGGAAGTAAACCGAAGAAACGTTCTCATTCAAAATGACCAGTTCGACCGCCAGCCCCTTCATGCGCCAGTAAGAGTGCGCAAGTATCAGTTGCCGGACGATCTCGATCTTCTCCGTGTCGCTGATGCGGAGCAGGACGAGCGGTGTGTCACCCGAAATGCCATAACTCCAAAGTCCGCTTTGGCCTCGCCGGTTGTTGCGCAGCATGCCGGGGTTGGCCCGACGGGTGGGGTCGGCATAAATCAACGCTCCGGCCAGCCGGCCGTAGATTTGGGCCTCACCTTCCGTAGCATTGAGCTGGCGCAAGATCACCTGGCTGTGGGTCCACGCCAGGTCGAAGGCGCGTTCAGCCATGCGGGAGCTTTGATATTTTTCCGCCTGCGCCATTGCCGTTTCCCGGCTTTCGGTCACGCCCAGAACCAGGTCAATAATGGCGGTTTCATGGGGCTGCAAAGTGACTGTGCGCCGCAGCGAAATGATGGGGTCGAGCACGGAACCGACGGTGTTGGACAATGGCGAAATATGCTGCATCGCGGCAGGATAGGCCATGGTTCCGCCGCGTCCGACAAATCTGACGCGATCGGTTTCGCAGGAGATTTCCCCCTGTTTACCACCTTGACCCACCATCAGATGCAACAACCACGGCGGCTTTTCTTCCCGGGAGCGGGTACGGCGGGTGCAGAGAATAGCGGAAGATTTTTGCGCAAATTCCGTTTGCACAAAGAGATTACTTAAAGCGGGATGCGCCGCGTCCGCGGCCGGAGTCGCGAGCACCACTTCCGCATAACTGGTCAATTCAATAACGCGCACTATGGATGTGCGATTGGTGATCGTGATTCGCCGCAACTCCACGTCATCTTCCGGCGACACGCTGATCTCGGTATGAACTTCAAGGCCGGCATGACGATGCCGAAACTCCGCGCGCGCCTGCGTGAAGATGGCTTCATATCCTTTCGTCTCGCACAAGGTGGGTTGATACGCGGTGGACCAAAATTCTCCCGTCGCCAGATCGCGCAGATAAACAAACGTTCCCCAGCCATCGCAGGTGGCATCTTCCCGCCATCGGGTGACCGCTATGTCTCGCCAGCGACTGTAGCCGCCGCCGGCGCTGCTGATGACGACATGATAGGAGCCATTGGACAAAAGATGAACTTCCGGCGCCGATGATGTTGGATTCGTGAAAACACGCATCACGCTTTCGCCTTCACCGGAAAGCGTCCGCGATGTCTCCAGTGCCAAATCTTCGGCGAACACGCTCGTGGCGGTCTTTGGCACACGCTCCTGCAAAAGCAAGTCCGCCGCCTTGAGCAGCGGACAGGCCATGAATCGCCGTTGCATTGGGTAGTCCCGCAATACATTGACCAGAGCCAGCAAACTCATCCCCTGATGATGCGCCATGAAAGATTGTATGATAGCGCTCGACTCGTCCGGCGGAAGACGTGACGGCGTATAATCCACCGCTTCGTAGAAACCAAAGGCCCCTTCGCACCCCTCTATCGCCAGCCGTTGGAGGTTTTCACATCCTTCTCGAGGCGCAATCATCAGCGCTATTGCGGTGGCGTAAGGAGCGATCACCAGGTCCTTGGCCAGGCCCCGTTTCAAACCCAGGCCCGGCACGCCAAAGGCGCGGTATTGGTAGTTCAGGTGAACGTCGGTCCGGTTGTAGCCCGATTCGGAAATGCCCCACGGCACACCGTGCAATTTCCCGTACTCGATCTGTCGTTGCACCGCAGTTTTGCAGGTGTGATCGAGCAATGTGTTCTCATAGTTGGGCATAACCAGCAGCGGCATCAGATATTCAAACATCGAGCCGCTCCACGAAACAAGGATCGGCTCGCCCCTCGAAGCGACGAGCAAACGACCCATCGAGAACCAATGGTCCTGCGGAACTTGCCCCAAAGCGATGGCGACATAGCTGCACAAGCGCGCCTCCGAGGCCAGCAGATCATAGAAGCCGGTGTCACACCGTCGTTCGGCGACGTTGAATCCCGTGGAAAATAAATCCCGTGTCGTGTCGAACAAAAAAGTGAAATCCATAGCGGCCATTTCGTCGCTTTGCCCGGCCAATGTTTCCAGTGCGAGCAGACGCTGGCGGGCATGATCACCGGCTTCATGCAAGCAGCGCGAGAGTTCAGTGAGATATTTTCTTTCTTCTTTCCTGTATGAGGCAGATTCCGTTGGGAGGTCCTGCAATGCCGCTTCGATCAACGGGCAGAGCGATTGCTCAAACTTCGCGACCGCCCGCAAGGTTGATGCCCGGTCGAGTTGGGCAAGCTTCTCCTCCAGCATTGTCGCTGACGACGCGATAAGCCCCTTGCCTTCTTTCGCAGCCAGGGATGGAGGAGTGGGAACGTCCTCATGCGAACGGCTACGACTTGGAGTCGGCAAAACCAGCCACGGCGAGAGGAAAAGCATGTCCTCCAAATGCTCCTCGCAATTCCGCTTCAGAGTTTGGGCCCATCCTTTGATTTCGTCCGCTTCGTTCACCAGCGAAACAGCAATCATGGTCGCCTGGCCCGTCGCCTGTTCCAACAAAGCAAACGCCTCTCGCAGAGTGGAAGGTGCTTTCTCCAATTCTGTATCGAGCTTGGCCAGCTCAACATTTTCGTGAACCAAATCTCTGAGAATTTTCAAGGTGTCACGCAGGCCGGCAAAAATCTGAGGCGTGAAAATTTTATCATCGGCCTGTTCCCTCAGTCCTGAGCCGAGTGTGAGCAAATGTCCGGCAAGATTGCCGCTGTCCACACTTGATACATAGAGCGGGAGAAGTGGGCGAAGCGTTCGGGTCTCATACCAATTGTAGAAGTGCCCGCGATACCGCTCGAGTCGTCGCATCGTGGCGAAGGTGTCTTGCGTGCGTCGGATCAAGCCGCCCGCCGAAAGATACCCCAAATCCCGGGCGGCCAGATTGGCGAGCAGCGACAGGCCTATATTCGTGGGCGAGGTCCGCGAAGCGATCGTCGGAGCTGGAACTTCCTGAAAATTATCCGGAGGCAGCCAATTCTCCTTCGCGGTGACAAATGTTTCGAAATAATGCCACGTCTTGCGGGCAGTGTGTCTCAGAAATGTCAATTGCTCTGCCGTCAAATCCGGAGTCGCGGATTCAATGGGCTGGCTGATCCACCAGGCGATCCACGGAGCTGCCAGCCAGAGACCAAGAAACGGCAGAGCCATGGGCAATTGAGCCGGCTGCTGCGAAAACAGCAGGAATCCACTCAGCAGAGCGACAAACGGCTCAATCCACATGGTGACATAAAAGCCGGTAAAGTTGGCACGTGTGGCCCGTTCGGAATCACTCGACGTTTGCCATTGGAGGAGTCGTTTGTGCGTCACCAGCAATCGCAGCAGCGTCCTTCCTATTGCGTCTAAACTGATGAAGGCGTCGTAGGGCAGGAACGCCAGGATGAGAAATATCTGGCCGAGCTGCCTGCCGGTCGCCCCGGCCACTCCCCGCAGATGCATCGCCCACGGCAAATCAGCCGGCTTGCGAAATCCATTGACCAGCGCCGACAACAATCCGGGGAGCGTGATGATAGCAAGGACCAGCAGCGATCCAAGAACGCCGGGTTCAGTCAATAGAAGCCAATTGCCCAACAGGAAAAGCATCAGGGCAACAGGGACTAAGCTGCGCCGAAGGTTGTCGAATATCTTCCACTGCGACAGCCCCGAAAGCGGATTGTCTATGTGCCGGGAATCGGAACCCGGAACCCGCGGCAGGAGCCATTGCATGATTTGCCAATCGCCGCGAATCCAGCGGTAGCGCCGGTCAATGTCCACATTGTAGCGGGAAGGGTATTCTTCGTATAATTCCACGTCGCTCACGATGGCAGCGCGGGCATGACACGCTTCCAGCAAGTCATGGCTGAGAACGGTATTCTCCGGGAAGCGTCCGGCCATAGCTCGCGCGAAGGCGTCCACATCGTAGATACCCTTTCCGATGAAGGAACCTTCATGGAAGATATCCTGATACACGTCGGAAACCGCCCGCGTGTAGGGATCGATTCCGATGTCGCCGGCAAAAAGCCGGACAAACCAGGATCGTCGAGCGTTCGGCAGGCTAACGCTTAGACGCGGCTGTAGAATGCCGTAGCCTTCGGTAACAATCCCGCGCACGGCATCGAACTGGGGACGGTTCAACCGATGGGCCATAATTCCAACGAGCTGACGGGCGGCATCACGCGGAATCTGAGTGTCGGTGTCCAGCGTGATGACATACTTGATGGACGGAAAGATGGCCGTCTCCCCTACTATCTCGGAAAAGCATTCGCGAGAACCGCCGCGGAGGAGGGCATTGAACTCCGCGAGCTTTCCTCGCTTGCGTTCGTAACCCATCCATAAGCCTTCTCCGGCATTCCAGCGGCGCGGGCGATGAAGCAGGAAAAACAAGCCGTTTCCGTCGGATGAATATTTGTGGTTGAGCATCTCGATTCCGGCCCGCGCCCGTTGAAGCAACCCTTGATCTCCGGGCAGAATTTCCTCCGGTGCGTCGCAGAAATCCGTCAGCAAGCCAAAGTAAAGGTGTCGATCCCGATTCGCGAGATGATGAATCTCCAATGTTTCGATGAGACTATCAACGCCTGGCAAATTCGTTAGCATCGTGGGAACGACTACCATCGTGCGGTGATCGGGAGGGATGCCGGAAGAATAATCCAGGCGCGGGAGCAGGTGGGGTTTCACCAGCAGCATGGACAGGCCGTTCATCAACGCCACGGCCAGCTGGCTGGCGCAAAGGAGGAAAACAAGGATGAAGAAAACGAATTTCCATCCCGACACTTCGAGCGTTCGGGTCTGCTGCATAAGCCCTAAAGTGGCGAGTAAAGTGAGCACCCCAATACCGCCCGCATAAAACGTCAGCGGAAAATGTTGGATACTTCGTTCGATGATCGTTCGCCAGGGCCACCGCGCATTTGCCGTGCGTCCCAGAATGGACAGGCCTTTGTCGATTAGATAAAAACCCACATGGGCGGTTCGGTCTTCGCGCCCCTTTTGCCGGGCACTATCTGCGGCCAGTTGGATTGCACACCTCGCGATGTCCGCTTCTGAGAGCTGACTGTGCCTGGCAAGGAACTCGACCGAATGGCGATAGCTATCGCGGGTCGAAAAATCCATTCCGCTGTAAACGCCGGCCGGGTCGGAACGCAACGTCGTCTCGACCAGACTCAGTGACTCCACGAAATCCTTCCAGTCCATCGCGCTCAAGAAACGAAGACTGGCAATACTGTGGCTGACGGAAACCTGGTCGGCCGCTTGATTTTGACTCTCCAGATGAACCAGTTGTTCGATAGACAATCCTTGTTCCACGAGCCGCTGTTCGAGCCAGCTGTGTGCGAGGTGCAACACCTGGCTTTGTCGCGACAAACGCTGACAAAATTCCGCCACGAACGAACTGGAGACGGGGAGATCGGCTTTCGCCATGTCCGCCACCACCACGACGAGGTGGGACGGGGTCTTTTCCGCCATCTCCTGCAAACGATCCGCCCACAAGTCCGCGAGATCACGGTCCTTCCGGGCGATGGTCAGCCGGGTGGCGATGCGCTGGAGATTTTCGATCAATCCAAGGCGTAACATAATGGGAATGGCCCACAACTCGCCCAGTTTCAAGGAACTCACCGTTTGGTAAGCGGCGATGAAGGCACTGAGTGGTTCCGCATCAATCTGTGCATCCACGTGCGCGATCAATTCAAGCACGATGTCGTAAACGCGTGGAAGTCCGGCGGAAGGGCCGTTCACCAGGCGAGGCAACTCCCGGCTGTAGCCACGGGGCAGATGCCGCCTGGCCATTTGGATTTGCTCTTCGATCAGGTAAAAGTTATCCAGCAGCCATTCGGCGGCGGGAGTGATGCGCCGGTTCGGATTTACGGCGAGGGTTTCGTGATTGAAGGCCTGGAGAATCTGCTCGTTTCCGTCCAATTGAGCCAACAGGCGATTGAAGCTTTGTTGAGTGACGATCTGGTGGTCCGTCGCCAATGCTCTGGCATGGCGAGCAAGTTGTTCGACACTGAGCAACTCGGCCCGCAAAGGCGGCTCGCTCGCGCGAGGGCGTGTCTGCTTAGCCATCCAGGTTTGCCAGCGTAACGAAATATCTCTCATGTTGTTCTTACTTTCCGATCGCTATTTCTGTGATGGCCAACTAACTGGTTCCATGGATGATTCCTTCGTCATTCCGTAATCCAAACGAAACCAGTTTCATTCGCGTGGACCTGTAATACGTGTGAAGAATGCTTCGAATCCCAAACCTTCCGCGATTCTGTGTTTTAGTATTTCATCTCGCCTGCCGAAGTAAACATCATCAAGAGTCACATTACCCAAGGCCTCATGATACCGCCTGGAGTTGTACCATGCAACAAAACGTACTATTTCTTTTTTCCGAATTTTCATTAGGTCTCCTATGAATTCCGATAAATTTGGAAATTATAGGCGAGAGCGAGGGTCTGTAAAAAATCGACCTGCTTCAACAAAATGAACCGTTCACAACGCTATGCTGTATTTACTAACACCTTAGCATCGGATGAGTTTTTTTATAGTACAGGGATTAAAATTGGCGAACTATAGCTGAAAATTTTGAGTTTGAACCGTACTGGTGACGTAAGTCTTTGTATTACAAAGAGAAAGCCATTCGGCTTTCTCGCCGAACGGCCAAAAATTGAGGAAATCGGGGTGACTGGATTCGAACCAGCGGCCTCTTGGTCCCGAACCAAGCGCTCTAGCCAAGCTGAGCTACACCCCGCTGAAAGAGAGCAGGTGAGCAGTAGAAAGGTGACAGTTGAGCAGAAAATAATTCTGCGAACCTGCGGCCAACTGCTCTACTGTTCAAATTTCCCTGCTTTCGCAACAATATGAAATTTAGCATATCGCCAGTGGATTTGCAACCTATAAAAGGTCAACGGGGTCGATGTCGGCAGCAATCGTAACGGCGGGGCGGACAGGGGGGGAATTGCGGAGGGTCGTGAATAACTTGTGCAAAACGGCGGGCTGAGGGGCCTGAAGAATTATCTGCATACGGTGGAAGGTCTGGATTCGGCTGATGATTGCCTGTATGGGACCGCGAACCCTGATTTGTAATTTTTCGTCGGCTACGATGCGGTCGATTTTTTCACGCATCAGTTTGGCGGCAAGTTCGAGTTTTTCGTGTGTCCTGTCGCGAAGGGTAATCAGGGCCAATCGCCAGAAGGGGGGCAGGTTGCAGGCGTTTCGGTGAGTCAGTTCCTCTTTTACAAAGCCCTCGAAATCGTTTTTGAGGGCGAATTGAATCGCGGGCTGATTTGGTAGAAACGTCTGGATGAAGACGATGCCTTTTTTGGCGGAACGGCCCGCGCGGCCTGCGACCTGTGAAATCAATTGGAAGGTGCGTTCGTTGGCGCGGAAATCGGGGAGATAAAGCGAGGTGTCCGCGCTGATGATGCCGACGAGGGTTACGTTGGGAAAGTGCAGGCCTTTGGCGAGAATTTGAGTGCCGGCGAGGATGTTGATTTTGCCCTCGCTGAAATCACGCAGGACGCGGTAGTAGTCGGCGCCTTTCATTGAGTCGCTATCGACGCGAGCGATTTTGGCGTTTGGGAATTTTCGGGCGAGGTCCTCTTCGAGGCGTTGCGAGCCGAGGCCAATCATAGTCATACCTTTGCGGCAGAGGGGACATTTTTCGGGGACGAGAGTTTGTGAGCCGCAGTAGTGACAGATTGCGAGGCCTGAGTGCATGTGCCTGCCCGTGATTGTGGGGATTGGCGCGATTTGTCTGCCCGTGGTTTTGTGGAATGTCAGCGTTACGTCGCAATTTCGGCAGCGCAGGATGTGTTTGCAGGAGGGGCAGAATATGAAGTTGCTGTAGCCACGGCGATTGAGGAGCAGGATTGCCTGCTCGTTTCTGGCGAGTGTTTCGGTGAGTTGATTTGTCAACGGCTCACTCATCAGTTGCGAGGCGAAGTTCTTCATATCTACAAGTCGCATTTCTGGGAAGGGGAAGTTCATCACGCGTTTGGGCAGGCGGACCATATTGAAAAACGCCCTTTTTGTTTTGCAGTTTTGCAGCGTTTCGAGTGAGGGGGTTGCGCTTCCTAATATGCAATGGGCATTGCAGAGTTGGGCGCGTTTGATTGCGACGTCTCTGCCGTGATATCGGGGAGTGGTGTCCTGTTTGTAACTTGATTCGTGTTCTTCATCGACTACGATGAGGCCGAGGTTTGCGAGTGGTGCGAAGACGGCGGAGCGTGCGCCGATAACGACGTTGGCTTCGCCTGATTTTATTTTGTGCCATTGCGTATTTCGCTGGGGGGCGGTGAGGCCTGAGTGCATAACCGCGATTCGGTCGAACCTTGCGCTGAATCGCTGGATGGTCTGCGTGGTCAGCGCGATTTCGGGGAGCATTACGATTGCGCTTTTGCCTTTTTTGATTGTTTCTTCGATTGCTTTTATGTAAAGCTCGGTTTTGCCGCTGTCGGTGACGCCGAAGAGGAGCGTAACGCCGAATTTATCTTCGTTGATTCTGCTGATTATATTCGCGAGGGCTTTTTGCTGGTCATCGTTGAGGATTACCTTTTCCCGTTTAATGAGCATACCTTCGGGCATAGCGGGCAGGGATTTGAGGACGGTTCTCTGTGCTATTTTGATAATACCTTTTTCGACGAGATTTTTGACGGGGACATCGGTGCAGCCGACGGCTTCGAGTAAATCGTCAAGCTCAACTGCCGATTCGATTTCGAAGGCGTTTGAGTTTATCAAATGCTGAACAATCTGTTTTTGCTTTTTACCCTTCATTTCCTCGGTGGTCTTGTTAATCTCCTCCGGGGCGACGGCTAAGTAAACGTATTTTTGTTTTTTTTCACCTGCGCCTTTTTTGACGGCTCCGGGGACAATTGCGCCGAGCACCATACCGAGCGGGCATACATAATAATCGCTAATCCAGCGAGCTAATTCCATCAGGCCGGTGTCAACCAGCGGCTCTTTGTCAACTACAGCCGAGATTACCTTGAGTTTGAATTTTTTGCCTTTGTGTTCTGCCTTGCCCCCCAGGCAGGCCTGGGGGCTAACCAATTGTTGTATTTCAACGCAGAAGCCGGTTTCGAGCTTGTTTGATTTTCCGAAGGGCGTTTCGATTCGCTGGCCTACGGCGATGGGCCAGAGTTTGTCGGGCACGAGGTAATCAAATTCGGCATCGATGCCCGACTCGAACGCCACGCGGATAAGGCGGCCCGCGGGGGCTTTGTCGGTTTTGTCCTCGCCGAATAAGCTGTTTTGCTCATATTTGCTCATATTGCGAGGATTGTCCCAGCAGGCGGAAACACTGTCAAGTATGGCGAAAGTTTGAGTTTTAAAAGGGCCCCCTTCGAGAAGCTCAGGGCTCCTGACCCCTTTTTCACGTTTTGTTACATATCCGGGACGACTTCGGGATACAACTGACCCGTTGGGCTGATTTCGAAGACGTAAATCAGGCCTTCTTTGAGCTTTGAATACACGGCGTTACCGTAAATGGCCGTGATGCCGTCCTGTTTCAGTTTTTCCGCATCGTTAGCCAAATCCCAGATATTAGACCAGAACATCTTTCTTTGTTTGATTGGCAATCGACTCAACAAATCGGCGTATCTTGCGGGTTCTGCGCCGGGTGATTCAATCGCGAAGCCATTCTGCGGAGCCATAGTTTCGCCGTAGATTCTTCGCCACAGGTACATCGCCCGCTCTTTGCCATCCATTACCATTTTGTTGTCGAATTTCACTATCAATGCGTCGAAGTGAACGATGTCGCCTTCGATTGTGTAGTCCTTTTCGAGAATTTTTTTCGTTTTGTCGTCTCTGGCCGTCTCGACGAATCGCAGCGTTGTCCAAACCTTGCCGTCTTTGGTTTCCTGTTTGATTACCTTTGCGTATCCAATCTGCTCCTCGGTAGTCAGGTTTGTTATTGCTTCCTTGAGCTGCTTATTTTCGGTTAGCAGTTGGTGAATGGTAATTTCCCGCAGGAGGTATCCTCGCCCGAAATAGCCGACGGCGACAAGTCCGACTACAAGCAGGAGCAAGACCGTGATTCTGATTTTAGCGGTTCTCATATTTATCCTTTAACTTGGCAACGTGAAGCCCCTGAACATAAAATACGCGGCGGCGAGCAGGCACAAGCCGGCCCAGAGGAAATCCAGCTTGAGCGGTTGCTTCATATATAAGACGCAAAACACCGCGAAGACGGTCATAGTTATAATTTCCTGGATGACCTTCAACTGTGCCAATGAGAAGTATTGAAAGCCGATGCGATTGGCGGGGACCTGGAGGCAATATTCGAAAAACGCGACCCCCCAGCTTGCCACGATGGCGATGAAAACCGCCTTGCCCTTGAGGTCCTTCAAATGTCCGTACCAGGCGTATGTCATAAACAAATTCGACCCAATCAGCAGCACAATCGGCGTCATCCATCTCATAAACTTCTTATCCTTAATATGCGACCATCATCCGGTTATCGTTCCCATACTTCATCGACCAATACGGCTTTGGTCAATCAGCGTCAATATCGAAATTCTGTTACGCCTGAGGCGGGATTGATGTTGATTATTGCCCGCCGTAGTCATAATATAAATTCCATTAAGAACCGCGTTCGCCATATCGGCGAGAAAAACAATTAATAGAACGCTTATGCCTTATACTGATAACATTATTGCCGTTAAAAATCTCGTAAAGCGGTTTGGCGATTTTGCCGCCGTCAATGACATATCTTTCAACGTCAAAGAAAAGGATATCTTCGCGTTCCTCGGTCCTAACGGCGCCGGAAAAACGACGACAATCAAAATGCTCATTACGCTGCTTTCGCCGACCAGCGGCTCAGGGATAGTGGATGGGCGAGATATTGTGCACGATGCGTCGGGAGTGCGAAGGGTTATCGGGTATGTTCCGCAGATGATTTCCGTCGATGGGACGCTCACGGCATACGAAAATCTTATGTTAATGGCCCGGCTTTACGATATTCCTTCACGCCAGCGTAAGGCACGTATCAGCGAAATGCTGGCCTTCCTTAAACTGGAAGATCATTCTCAGTCGCTTGTCCGGATGTTTTCGGGAGGTATGATTCGCAAGCTCGAGGTAGGCCAGGCGATGCTTCACCATCCTCGCGTGCTTTTTCTTGACGAGCCGACAACCGGGCTCGACCCCGTCGCAAAACAAAGTGTCTGGGAGCATCTTCAGGAGCTTCGCAGCCGGTTCGGCACCACTATATTCTTCTCCACGCATAATATGGAAGAGGTCTCTGACGTAGCCGACCAAATCGCCATTATGAACGCCGGTAAAATTGTGGTGACAGGAACGGTCGCACAGCTTATCGAAAAAACCGGCAAACAAGATGCCACCCTCGAAGATGCTTTCATATTTTTCACGGGTGACATCTTGCAGGAAACAGGCAGTTTCCGCGATATAAAGCGGGCAAGGCAAAGAGAAAATCGATTAAGATAATACGCGATTACAATGACAGGTTATTTTTCACAAGTTACAAAAAAGTCGTATATAATGGCCGAGATGGAGGTCAGGAAGCTGCTCCATGACCCGACCGAGCTTATCACGCGGGCGGTCCAGCCGGTTCTTTGGCTGGGCGTTTTCGGAGAGGCGATGAGCAAAATCAGGGCGATTCCAACCGGCGGCTATACCTATTTACAGTTCATCACGCCGGGAATTCTCGCGCAATCCGTTACTTTTATCGCTATTTTCTACGGTCTGTCGATTATCTGGGAGCGGGATATGGGACTGCTCCAGAAATTGCTTGTTACGCCTACTCCCCGCATGGCACTCGTTTGGGGGAAAATGATATCTGCTGGTATTCGCGGGCTTAGCCAGGCGGTTATAGTTTTCCTTTTCTCACTGCTGCTCAGCGTCCACCTGCGATTTACGCCGCTTGTTATTCTCGGCGTCGTCGCTATTACAATGCTCGGCGCGGGTTTCTTCACGGGCATGTCTATGATTATGGCCTCGATTGTGAAAACAAGGGAACGGTTTATGGGGGTCGGGCAGGTTGTAACCCTTCCTCTGTTCTTCGCCTCGAATGCTATTTATCCCATAGATATTATGCCCAGATGGCTCCAGATAGTTGCCAATGTTAACCCCATGAGTTATATGGTGGACGGCCTCCGGGCGCTTCTTGTCACCGGCGACCTTTCGCATATTCCTTTGGACATCGGCGTACTTGTTGCCGCAACTTTGTTTATTTCCTTCATCAGTGCTTATATGTATCCTAAAGTGGTAATTTAATCTCACCGGGTTGACTTAACCGGATAGGTATTGATATTTCCCCAGTATAATCTTAACATAAACCCTTTTAAGACGGCATCAACCGAAGAAACGGGGTAAACAGTGCCTATATACGAATATAAATGCGATGACTGCGGCAAGATAACCGAGTTACTTGAAAGCAGCGGCACTAAAGGCGAGAGAAAGTGCGCCCATTGCGGCAGCGGGAAGTTGAAAAAACAGCTTTCGGTGTTCTCAGCGCAGGTCAAAGAGGGTCAGTCAAAGAAGTGTTTCGGGTGCAGCGATAACAGTTGTCCACATTCGAGAAGGTAACAAAGAGACAATGGACGAAAAAATTGGTATTTACGATTTTAACGCGATTGAGAAGAAATGGCAGCAGAACTGGGAAGCCGGCAAGACCTTCAAGGCCGCCGACTGCGATGCCAGGCCGAAGTATTATGTGCTTGATATGTTCCCATACCCAAGTGCGCAGGGACTGCACGTGGGGCATCCTGAGGGTTACACCGCGAGCGATATAGTCGCTCGCTATAAACGGATGATGGGTTTCAATGTGCTGCACCCGATGGGATGGGACGCGTTCGGTTTGCCTGCGGAGCAATACGCGATTAAGACGGGGACGCATCCTGCCAAGACCACGCAGAATAACGTCGATGGTATGCGTAAACAAATCAAGTCGCTTGGTTTCAGCTACGACTGGGACAGGGAAGTTAATACCACCGACCCGAACTATTACAAATGGACGCAGTGGATATTCCTGAACCTTTTCAATAGCTGGTTTGACGAAAAACAGCAAAAAGCAAGGCCGATTAAAGAGCTTCCGATACCGGCGGGGCTAAGCGATGCTGAAAAGCGAAAATATATAGATGACCATCGATTGGCATACGAGTCGGAGATGCCCGTTAACTGGTGTCCTGCTTTGGGGACAGTGCTTGCCAACGAGGAAGTGGTAGGGGGCGTGAGCGAGCGAGGGGGACACCCGGTAATCCGAAAGCCGATGAGACAATGGCTATTGCGGATAACGGAATACGCGGAGCGATTGCTCGACGACCTCGTAGAAGTCGATTGGACTGAGTCGATAAAAGAAATGCAACGTAACTGGATTGGCAGGAGTATCGGCGCGGAGGTCGATTTCAAAATAGATGGTCGCAATGATAATATCCGCGTTTTCACTACTCGGCCAGATACTCTTTTCGGCGCGACTTATATGGTGCTCTCGCCGGAGCATCCGCTTGTTGACATAATTACGACGAAGGACAAGAAGGACGCGGTGAAAAAATATCGCGAGGAAACGGCTCGCAAAAGCGACCTCGACCGCACCGACCTGGCGAAAGAAAAAACGGGCGAATTCACCGGCGCATACGCAATCAACCCGGTCAATGAGACGAAAATCCCGATTTGGATAAGCGATTACGTTCTCATCAGCTACGGCACAGGCGCGATTATGGCTGTACCTGCGCACGATGACCGCGATTTTGAATTCGCGAAGAAATTTAATCTTGCGATTATTCAGGTTGTTGAGCCGGCGGACGCGGAGCAGACAAAGCTTGTAAAAGAAGGGAAGTTGTGCTTCGCGGGCGACGGCACGGCGATAAACTCCGGCCAGTTCACGGGACTGAAGACACCTGAATTTAAAGAGCGAATCATCAACTGGCTTGAGCAAAAAGGGCTTGGTAAAAAGGCAATCAATTACAAACTCCGCGACTGGCTGTTCAGCAGGCAGCGATACTGGGGAGAACCCATACCCCTTGTGCATTGCGACAAGTGCGGCATAGTGGCGTTGCCCGAATCAGCGTTGCCTTTGAAGTTGCCGGAAGTTAAGGACTACACCCCGCCGCAAACGGGCGAACCGCCTTTGGCCAAGGCGACTGACTGGTTCAAGACGACCTGTCCGCAATGCGGTGGGATTGCTTTGCGCGAGACAAATACGATGCCCCAGTGGGCGGGGAGCTGCTGGTATTATCTGCGGTATATCGACCCGAACAATAACAGTCGCTTATGCGACGGGGTGAAGGAAAAATACTGGATGTCGGTTGACCTTTACATAGGCGGGGCGGAGCACGCGGTTTTGCACCTGCTGTATTCTCGATTCTGGCACAAATTCCTTTTTGATATTGGTTCTGTCAGCACCAAAGAGCCATTCAAAAAATTAGTCAACCAGGGAATGATTCTCGGTGAAGACGGCCAGAAGATGAGCAAGTCGCGGGGCAACGTTGTTAATCCTGATAAGGTTGTCGCCGAATACGGCGCGGATTCGATGCGCCTTTACGAGATGTTTATGGGGCCGTTAGAGGCGGTCAAACCCTGGAGTATGCAGGGGGTGGAGGGCGTGCACCGGTTTTTGCAGCGTGTCTGGCGACTGATTATTAATGAGGACACAGGCAATCTTAACGCTGCAATTCAGAATGTGGAAGCTGATGAGGCGACAACGCGATTGCTGCACCAGACAATTCAAAAAGTCGGCGGCGACGTCGAGACATTTGGTTTTAATACCGCAATCAGCTCGATGATGATTCTCACCAATCATCTTATAAAGCAGCCCGTTTTGCCGAAGGCGGTTGTTGAGCAGTTTGTGCTGGTTCTGTCGCCCTTTGCGCCGCATATCGCAGAGGAGCTTTGGCAAAAACTCGGACACGACAAGACGCTTGCTTACGAACCCTGGCCTAAGTTTGACCCGGAGCTGGTAAAAGAAGCCGAAATCGAATTAGCCATACAGGTCAACGGCAAAATCAAAGACAAGATTGTTGTCCCCGCGCAGGCAGATGATGAGCAGATAAAGCAAAAGGCACTTGCAAGTGAAAAAGTCATTGCGGCCCTTGCGGGCAAACAGCCGAAGAAGGTAATCGTAATCAAGTCACGACTGGTAAATATAGTCGTTTAAGCGGATATCGGGAACTTATGTATATCGAAATCGAAGCCAAATTGAAGGTTGATTCGCTGAAAAAAGTGGCTCGCCGGTTAAAGGCCCGTGACGCCAAATTTCTGCGAGGGGCCGTTCATACCGATACTTACTTTGACGACGCTAAAAAGTCACTGAGAAAATCCGACAGCGCGCTGCGGATTCGCCGACAAGTTATGGACCAGGGGCAGCCGAGGCACCCCGGCGTAATAACCTTCAAAGGACCCCGGCGAGAAGGACGATTCAAACAGAGGCAGGAAATTCAATTCGGGATATCTGACGCCGATATTGCGGAGACGTTTCTTGCCGCGATTGGATATAAAAAGACCCTTGTGTATCAAAAGAAGCGCCAGGTCTGGCGATTAGGCGGCTGTGAGGTTGCGCTGGACGAACTGCCTCTTCTGGGGACTTTTGTGGAAATCGAAGGGCCAAGTGAGAAAAAAATCGCCGATGTGCAGAAAAAACTGGGACTGGAGGATTTGCCGCACATACACCAAAGTTACGCCGCATTGATGCAAAAACAGATCCGGCGACGCGGAAGGAAAAACAACAGAGTTTTCTTTTAGCGGTTATTATGAGCGCAATTAAACCCGACGACGGTTATATCGCATACATAGTCAATCCCAAATCCGGCGCCAGCAGCGGCGAGAAGCTCCCCGGCTGGCGATTCGAGGAATACCTGAAGGGCAGGGGCTTCGACGTCCGTATGAATCTTACCCGCTCGCTTGAACACGCCTGCGAACTGGCCACAAATGCTGCCGGCGACGCCGACTGTGCAATGGTTGTTGCCGTGGGCGGCGACGGCACTATCAGGGAAGTTGCACACGGCCTCGAAGGCAGCGATAAACCTCTCCTTATCATTCCGGGCGGCACCGAAAATCTCCTCGCCAACGAACTGGGTCTTGAAAAAACGCTTGCGACGCTGATACGAACCTTCGAAGCGGGTTTTACGCGGGCACTTGATTTGGGCAATGCCAACGGCAGGTGCTTCACCTCGATAGCCGGCTTCGGCTTTGACGGCGAGGTCGTTGCCGAGGTCAGCGGCAATCGCACCGGACACATAAATTACTTCGATTACTTTTGGCCCCTCTGGCGCACTTTCTGGCGATATCGGTTTGCCCCAATGACCGTCGAGGTCGATGGCGAACGGATTTTCGATGGCCCCTGTCTTGTCTTTGTCGGCAACATTTCTAGGTACGCCATTGGCCTTAACATCCTTGAACGAGCCGATTACAGTGACGGGCTTCTCGATATTTGTATTTACAAGTGCGCCCATAGGACGCATTTAGCCAAACATTCTGCTATGACTATCCTGCAACTGCATCCTCGCTGCGGTGACGTCATTTATCGACAGGGTAAGAATATCACCGTTAATTCCCCGAATCCGAAACTGGCGGTTGAGATTGACGGGGACCCAGGCCCGGCCGTGCCGGTGCGGATAACCATTATTCCCAAAGCGGTGCGGGTGATGGTGCCCGAAGGCGCCAAGCCGGCGGGTATCAGGGCGCAAATCTTAAGGGCATTGCGATAGAAAAAGGGCTGTGTTGTTCACACAGCCCTTTGATTTGTAACACAAGCTGTCTTTTCGAGCTTTTTATGCCCTGCGCTTTTTCAGCAAAGCCAATCCGCCAAGCCCGAGCATACATATCGTTGTCGGCTCGGGGGTAAAAACCAAATTATCTATGTCAGCGCCGTATGGGTCGCTGATGGAGTTGAAGTAGATATTCCCAATATTTCCCAGACCCGATATATTAATCAGTTCTATTCCAGTTCCCCTGTTTGTTAAGCTGGCCAGGAGATTCATGCCGGGATCATACACGTTGATTACCCCGGTTTGAGGCGTATTCCAGCCTCCCGACAGGAACTCGACATAGGTCGCGGGCATGGTGAACTGCATCCAGAAGTCACCTTGGTAATCGTAATAGTCTGGCTCGCCCGTAGGACGCAGAACCGGCTGGTTCGGCATTGCCTCATCCCAACTGATCTGCGGCAGTCTCTGTGTTATGTCGCCCGGAAGGAACAGAACCCCATCACTGGCATACTGGTTGCTGATGACTGTTCCGACCGGGAACTCGTCGAAGGTTATTGACACGGCGTTTGCCGTTCCGGTAACGCCCAAAACCGCCGCCAATAAACCCGCAGTTAAACAAATTGTAATTAACTTTCTCATCTCAACTCCTCCAAAAATGTTAATGAATAGATTTTAAGAAGTGAGGGCTGATGCTGTGGAAAATGAAATGGAGATGCTCATTTTGACTATGACTACAAAACTAACGCCCTCTTTCCTTCTTCTCATCACTCTCTCTTCTTTCCTGTGAGTCCAGAAAACAGACCCACCTGACTCAACCTATTAGGAATTTACCCTCCCTATCTACATTGTCAAGCTTAAACTTGGGAAATCAGCGAATAGCCGAGGAACTTATGAAACGAATAATAGGGATTTGACAGCCGACCGCATAATGTTGATAATGAGACGACTGATATGAAAGCAAAAAGTTTCAAAATCGGTTCTGTTGATATTGGCCTTCAGGCCCCGATGTTTCTCATCGCCGGCCCCTGCGTAATCGAGACAAAACAAATCTGCCTCGATATCGCAAAGCGTCTGGCGGATATTTCTTCCAATACGGGCATAGCTGTTATTTATAAGGCCAGTTTTGACAAGGCCAACCGCAGCAGTGCATCCAGCTACCGCGGCCCGGGTATTGAAAAGGGACTTGACATTTTAGACGCCGTCCGGAAGCAGACGAAATTGCCCGTAATGACCGATGTTCACCTGCCCGAGCAGGCCGAAAAAGTCGCAAAGGTCGTCGATGCCCTTCAGATTCCCGCTTTTCTGTGCAGGCAGACCGATTTGCTCTGTGCCTGCGCCGAAACTGGCAAACCCGTGAACGTCAAAAAAGGGCAGTTTCTTTCTCCCGACGAAATGAAAAACGTTGTAGATAAGATTCGCTCCTGCGGCAACGACAAAATCCTTCTCACCGAACGAGGCACATTCTTCGGCTACAACCGCTTAGTCAACGATATGACCGCTATCACCACTATGAAACAGCTTGGCTGCCCCGTTGTCTTCGACGCCACCCACAGCACTCAACAGCCGGGCGGCTTTGGCAACGCCAGCGGCGGCCGGCGTCAATTCGCCCCCATCCTCGCCAAAGCCGCTATTGCTGCCGGGGCAAATGGTCTGTTTCTCGAAGTCCACACCAACCCCCAAAAGGCAAAATCCGACGCCGCTGTTATTATGCCCATTGAATGGGTTGAAGACCTGCTCATAGATTGCAGAAAAATCTTCGAAATAGTTGGCGGACGGAAAAATGTCTGACAGAAACCAATACCTGTATGGGCCGGTGCCGTCTCGCCGGCTGGGACTCAGTTTGGGTGTCGATATCGTCCCCTTCAAAACCTGCACCCTCGACTGCATCTACTGCCAACTCGGCAAAACCACCTGCAAAACACTCCAGCGCAAAGAATATGTTCCCGTCGGCGACGTTCTGGCGGAACTGAAACGGCTGCTCGACGCCGGATTGCAGGCCGACCACATAACTATTGGCGGTTCAGGCGAACCAACCCTCCACAGCGGCATTGGCCGGCTAATCGAGGGGATTAAAAAAATTACCTCCATTCCCGTAGCAGTCCTGACCAACGGCACACTTTTTTATCTGCCTGAGGTCCGGGCCGATTGTGCGGCCGCCGACGTTATTCTCCCTTCTCTCGACGCCGGTGACCAACAGACCTTCGATATGGTAAACCGCCCCCACAGAGAGATTACCTTCGACCGCTTAGTTGAGGGCTTGTGTGCCTTGAAAAATGAATACCCAGGCCAAATCTGGCTCGAGGTATTCTGTATCGATCATTTCAATACTGATAACCCCCAGCTTGTCAAAATCGCCTCGGCGATAAAAAAAATTCGCCCGGATAAGGTCCATCTCAATACCGCCGTCCGTCCGACCGCCGAGCAGGGCGTCGAAAAAATCGCCCCCGACAAGCTCCAGGCAATTGCCCGGCAACTGGCCACCAACTGCGAAGTCATTGCCGACTTTGTCCCCAGCCGATGCGGCAAAGCTGCCGACGAAATCAGTCAAACCCTGTTATCAATGCTGAAACGCAGACCTTGTTCACTCAACGATGTCTGCTCGGCTCTCGGTCTGATTCCCAATGACGCAGTGAAGTATTTGGACGTGCTTGAAAAGCAGGGGGCGATTTGGTCCGAGAACAAGCAGGGCAAAACCTTCTTCAAGGCGCATTAACCACCTGCCTCGTAATCTATTTCGACCGCCAAATCCCTCTAAAATCTCACAACATTCATCCTTAATTTGTAAAGACCGCCGGTCTATTGGCCGATAAAACTCCTATAGCGTTTCCTTCAATGGCGATATTATCGCCTCTGGTTAAAAAAAAATCTTAAGTAGGCCGGATTAAGACCGATAAGTGAAGGAGGACGTCGTCCCCGGCGGTATGTTGCGGAAAACATAATAAGGGTCTGGTGGCTGTGAACAAAGTAAGCAAACAACTCATTCTCAAAAAGGGCAAACAGAAATTTATCTTCCGTTATGAAAGCGGTTCCGAGGATAAATTACTCGACGTCCTTGTTGAGCAGGCAAGGAGCGGGCGCACCGACTTCGACTGGTTCGATGCCGCCGTCCTGAGCTTCAAGCTTACTCAGTCACTTATCGGCCAGGCCGACGAACTCATCGGCGATAAGGTAAAAGTGAAACAATAAACCCTGAACCGCGAGGCCTTCTCGGTGGCCCGCAATTTTTTGTTGGTAATGACGGGTGCAAATTATGGAAGACAGCTTAATTATCCAGGATTTCCTAAACTATCTCCAGTTCGAAAAACGTTTCAGCCCTCATACGGCCAAGTGCTATGGCGTTGACCTGCTGCAGTTCGGTGAATTTCTCACCAGACGCAGCGACGCCGGGGCTGAAATACACGGCCATGACGACGGGCTCGGTTCGCACGACTCCGGAACAGCCACGGCTGTAGCGGCTCATCCAAAAGTCGATGTTGACCGGCTCCTGGCTTCTGTTGATGTCAACGCCGTGAGAAGCTATCTCGTTGTCTTGAACGAGAAGCAGTACTCCAAGGCCACCATCGCACGCAAGCTGGCGACCCTTCGCAGTTTCTACAAGTTCCTCGTCAAAAGAAACCGCGTAAGCTCCAACCCGGTCGTCGGCATCCGAACGCCGAAGCAGGAAAAACGGCTCCCGCGTTTCCTCGAGTATGAACAGATAAAACTTCTCCTCGAAACACCTCCGTCAGACACCTGGCTCGGCGCCCGCGACAGGGCCATTATGGAAACTCTTTACAGCACGGGTATGCGTGTCAGCGAAGTTGTCGCGATAAACCTCGACGACGTTGACTTCCTCGGCGAAGTCGTTCACATCAGGGGCAAGGGCAAAAAAGAAAGAATCTGCCCCATCAGTTCCTCCGTCCTGCAAATCGTCCAGCACTATATGGAGTTCAGGAACAAAAGAGCCCAGCTTAATGGCAACTTCGACGGCAAAGTTCTGTTCGTCAATAAGCACGGCAAACGCCTCAGCACACGAAGCGTCCGCCGGAAAATGGATAAATACCTCAAAATGGCGGGCCTCGACCCGGCCATCAGCCCGCATACACTGCGACACAGCTTTGCCACACATATGCTAAACCGAGGCGCTGACCTCCGCAGTGTCCAGGAGCTGCTCGGCCATCAGTCACTTTCCACGACCCAGATATACACGCATCTGACAACCGGCAAAATAAAGGAAGTTTACTCCGCAGCGCATCCGAGGGAAAACGACCCGCCGAAATCTGAAAACTAATTGGAATCTGCATTGGTAAAAAACAGGGGCCGACGATTATCGCCGGCCCTTTTGCTTTTTTGAGGTGATTGGCTATGGCGGATTAACTTGTCTTGCTGCCGTTGCCGCCGATGTATTCGGGAACAAGCTCTTTGATTTTCGCGGCTATCACGGCGTGCTCCCCTATTTTCGCAAGAGCCACGAGTTCCGCGATTTTCGCCCGCAGCCGGTCCCGGTCCATCGGTATATTTTTCCATATACCGATTTTCGGGTGCCTCGTCTCCTGCATGTCCTCCCCTTTTATCGACAACTCCTCAAATAACTTTTCGCCGGGGCGCAATCCCGTGAATGTTATCTCAATATCTTCGCCGGGGCGAAAACCGCTCAGTGTAATCAATTCCGTCGCCAAATCGACAATTTTCACCGGCTCGCCCATATCAAGCACAAAAATTTCGCCGCCTTTGCCCATCGACGCTGCCTGAAGCACAAGCTGGCTTGCCTCGGGTATCGTCATAAAGTAGCGTTTCATTTCCGGATGCGTAACCGTCAAAGGCCCGCCCTGGGCTATCTGTTTTTTGAAAATGGGGACAACCGAACCATCCGAACCCAGCACGTTGCCGAACCGCACCGTAACAAAATGCGTCTTGCTTGTCCTGTTGAGGTCCTGCACATACAGTTCGGCGACCCGTTTGGATGAACCCATTATGCTGGTGGGATTTACCGCCTTGTCGGTGCTTATCATAACGAAGCTGCCTGCGCCGAATTTGTCCGCCGCGTCCGCTACCGTTCTGCTGCCCACGACGTTGTTTTTAATCGCCTCTCCCGGGTTGCCCTCCATCAACGGCACATGTTTGTGTGCTGCCGCGTGTATGATGATTTCGGGCCTGTATTTCTCAAAAATGCCTTCCACTCGACTCTGGTCGGTGATGTCGCACACCACTGCCGTCATCGTGATATCAGGAAATTTTTCGCGAAGCTCCCGCTCGATATAAAACAGCGGATTCTCCGCCTGTTCTACAAGCAATAGCAGCTTCGGTCCGAAATGGCATATCTGCCGACACATCTCCGACCCGATGGAACCACCGGCTCCGGTAACCAGTATCGTTTTTCCCCTGATAAACGTCTCAATCAAATCCGTGTCGAGCTGTATTGCCTCTCTTCCCAGCAGGTCGTTAATATCCACGTCGCGTATCTGCGAGACCCTGAATTTGCCCGATGCGATGTCCGTCATCGAGGGCACGGTCCTGAAACGGACTTTTGTCCCCTGGCAGACCTGCACCACGCGCCTTCGCTGTTGCGCCGTCGCCGAGGGCATTGCGATGGCGACCTCCTCGATATTTTTCTCCGTGCAGATTTCCGCAAGCTGCTCCACCGTCCCCAATACAGGTACATCATGTATCCTTATGCCCTGCTTGGCAGGGTCGTCGTCAATAAAGCCGACCATCTCATACTCCGCCACGGACATTCGGTGAATCTCACGCAGAAGCGACTCCCCTGTGTTGCCCGCTCCTACAATCAAAAATCGCTTTAATCTGCCTGACTCGACCGTGCGAAATTCCTCGTAGTACAGCCGGATTGCCATTCGCAGTCCCGCCAGCAGCAACACCGTGCAGAACATATCCACCACGAATACGGCCTGGCTTACGTCGAATACGTTCGGTATGCTTCTTCGCACAGAGTTGAAATACAACCCCGCCACCCACAGCCCGAAAATCAACATTGTGCTGACAAGCGACGCGCGGACTATACCCGTCAAATCTGATATCCCGACATACCGCCACCAGCCGCGGTATTGCTTGAACAGCCCGAAAATCGCCGTCTTGATGACAAGGACGAATACCAGCAGAGTCGGATACTGCCCGACGAGCCACTCCGCCCTGATTTGCATGTTCGAGGCCACCAGAAACGATAGTAACAGTGACACCGCGAATACGGCAAGATGTGCCAGCACTATCAAAGACCTGCGAAACCGCAGCAGAATATTAGGCGCAGATTGAGAAACCGCCGGATTTGTGGCTTTGTATTTTGTCTGTATATCTGAGTTTGGTTCAGTCATAACTTACTATCGGCAGGCCAAGCATCAAACATAATCTGCGGAGGTGATTCTATTGGCCGCTTAAAGGGCTGTCAATAAATTCTGCCCGCATATTTATCGGACAGTTGGTGTGGCGTTTGAAGCATCATACCATTTTTGAACTGCGACGGCTACTGTTCAACCTTGGCGGGCTCGGCGGGCTGTCCTTTTGTTTCCTCCACCTCAGTGTAAATCTGCTCCAGCGGTGTGTCGTCAACCTGGTTTCGCATCATCGCGTATATCACGGTGTTCGATGAAAAGTAAAAGCTGATTATGAAGGACGCCACCAGCCCGACGATTACAAGAGCGGATAGATATACCAGAAACGCTGCCGCCGACTCCGACCAGTTGCCCGCAGCGGATGAGTATGCCACCAGCCGGGAGAAACTTGGCTCAGGCCAAATCGCGGCAATTTTATCGGGCAGCCCGCGGGCGCTTTGTGTAATGGCCCCCAGACGAAGTCCCCTGTATGTTGACCACAGCAGCAGAAACGCGAAGAATCGAACAAAAATATAACAAATAGCCCCGTAAATCACCGCTATCGCCGTATAAAACCCCAGTCGCCAGGGTTTGGCATAAACGTAGTTAAAAGAACGGCTGACCGCGTCCAAACTGTCCGAACCGTCATACGCCACCGCAGGAAACGTCAAATTGAAACCGCCAATCGCTCCTAACACAACCGCTGCTATAATTGCTCCGACCGCCAGGGCGGGCAGCGTCAAAACCCCAACTGCCAGTTCTCCCAACCCCAAAGGTATATTGCTTATCAGACCAATTATCGCTATGCATGCGCCCGCAATCGCCACGATTATCATAGGCACTATGGGCGTCCCGAAAAAGCTTGTGAATCTCTTTATGCTGAATCGGAGCGATTCCGTCACCCCCGGCTTCTCGCCTCTGGCGAATTGTAACGCTGCTATCCGGCATATTGCGCCGCCGCCGACCGAAACAATGCATAAATTTATCGCCGCGAAAATCAAACAGTAAGTCGGATGATATTTGATTACCCACTTTGCCGCCCCCAGGCACTCCTCGGCGTTATTCAAAACCCCGAACAGGTCAAATGCAAAAATAGCCCTAAGCGAGTGGTGGAATTTCACAATCCCGAAACCCCACATCGTCGAAAACACCCCCCTGGGATGTTCTGTTGTTGCGTATTTTTCGATATATGAATCGACCTGTTCCGGCGCAGTCAGGAAAAGGTTAAGCTCTGTTTCAGCCCCGTTTGTGCCCGGCGTTGTCACCACCGTCTTCGGCAAATCCATGACCCAGCCGACAAGGCCCGTCGTCGCTATCATCCAGAACGCGATTATCAGCTTGCTCGGCTGTATCGCCATACGGAAGCTCTGCAATATCCTGGGAAACAGCAAGCTGTCGAGAATCCTGCCTGCCTGGTTTTCGCTGCTCATTTAGATTCCTTTCAACCATCTTCGATTGACCTGCAACATGCCCCGAATCAATGCTGCAATCCTGCGGCTGTATTATTGGCCGGTTACTCCGGCTTGTCAATCGTTTTCGGCCTTATCCCGCTCCGACGCGGCGCTCTCTCCTTTTGCCGTTTCTTCGCTGATGTCCTCCGCCTCCTCCGGCCTCACTTCCGCCGGTATCCTGTAATCCCCGTCAAACCATTTGCCCAAATCTAACATCCTGCATCGATTGCAGCAGAAAGGATAAAATCCGTTCTCCCGGCTGTTCTGCTGGGTTGTCTCATCCATAACCTTGCGACATACTGGGCATCTGCTTTTCATACTGCCTGTTAATCTACCATTCTCTCGCCCTGATATAAAGCCCGCAGTCCAGTTTCCCTTCGCTTGACACATCCGGCAGGGGGGCGTATCATCTGCGAAGAAATCCATTTTTGGAGTGATAAACTATGACTAAACTTAAAAGCTGGGAACACCGCCTCGCGGGCGCACCCGACCGACTTATGGTTGATTTTGTTGAGTCCCTGAGCATCGACAAACGGCTTTACAAATACGATATTGCCGGCTCAATCGCGCACGCACAAATGCTGGCGCAACGCAAACTGATTACCAAAAGCGAATTTGCGAAAATCAAACGAGGCCTGGCGCGAATCGAGCGAGAAATCGCCGAGGGCAAATTTAAATTCGACAAGGCATACGAAGATATTCATATGGCGATTGAAAATGCCCTTGTCAAAAAAATCGGGTCGCCTGCCAAAAAGCTGCACACGGGCCGCAGCCGAAATGACCAGGTCGCTACCGATTTGCGGCTCTGGCTGCGTGACGAGATTGATACAATCCAAGCCAAAATCACCGGCCTGCAAAAATCGCTTGCCGCCAAAGCGGCCAAATATACCGAGGACGTGATGCCCGCATATACCCATCTCCAGCGGGCGCAGCCCATTGTAATCGCGTCGTATCTGCTGAATTTCGTCGAGCAGCTTCAGCGGGATTTTATCCGTCTGGGCAATTGTCAGCAGTTGGTCAGTATTTCGCCTCTCGGCGCGGGCGCGATTGCCGGCTCGACTCTGCCTTTAGATAGAAAGTCCACCGCCAAACAATTAGGTTTTTCCGATATGGCTTATAACTCAATCGATGCCGTTGGCGACCGGGACTTCTGTGCGGAGTTCATTTTCGATTGCGCCCTTATATCGACGCATTTGTCTCGATTGAGCGAGGACCTGATAATCTTCTGCTCCAACGAATTTGGCTTTGTTCACATCGCCGATAGTTTCTGCACGTCGTCGAGTATGATGCCGCAGAAACGCAACGCAGACGCCCTCGAGCTTGTTCGGGGCAAATCAGGCCGGACATACGGCGCACTTATGGGTATGCTCACTCTCTTAAAGGCGCAGCCCACCGGCTACAACCGTGACATGCAGGAAGACAAAACCCATATCTTCTCCGCGGCTGACACAATCAGCCAGTGTCTCGATATGGTCTCCGCGGTTATTGTGCATACGACCTTCGATACTAAACGAATTACCTCAGGTCTTGACGCCGGCTTTTTGGACGCGACCTCGCTGGCGGAATACCTCGTTCGTAAAGGTGTCCCATTCCGCCAGGCGCACGGCATCGTCGGCTCTCTGGTTGCGCATTGTGAAAAGCAGAGTATTAACCTCGCTGACCTGAAACTCGCCGAGTTCAAAAAATTCTCTCCGGAAATAAAGGCCGACGTTTATAAATCGCTCGGCGCAGCCAATGTTGTCGCGAAATACGTTACGATTGGCTCAGCAGGCCCGAAACAGGCCAAAGAACAAATCGCCTTCTGGCAAAAACAGTTGGCCAAGCGATGAGTAACGGCGAAGACATCATTACCGGTTGGTTTGCCCGGCAGCGAAACCTGCCCGCCCGTGATTTCCCCATCGGTATCGGCGACGATATGGCCGAAGTTCGTCTGGCCGACGGCGTCTCGGTTCTCATCACAACCGATATGCTCCTCGATGGCGTTCACTTCGACCTGGAAACCGCAACCCTTGAACAGGTCGGCTATAAGGCAATGGCAGCAAGTTTGAGCGACTGCGCCGCGATGGCGACGATTCCGGTTGCAGCCGTGGTTAGTGTGGGTTTGCCCGCTGATTTTGGCCAGGCACAGCTTAAAGAGCTTCACTCAGGGATTATCTGCGCCTCCGATAAATTCAACTGTCCCCTCATCGGAGGCGACATTACCAAGTGGAACGACGCGAGTAAATTCGCAATCAACGTCGCGATGCTGTCGAGACCAGCGGGTAATCCGCCTGTTCGCAGAAACGGGGCAAAGGTCGGCGACGCAATCTGTGTTACCGGCACACTCGGCGGGGCGTTGCTTGGTAAACACCTGAATTTTACGCCGCGTGTCAAAGAGGCCCTCAAAATCACGTCATTAGTCAAGCTCAATTCGATGATGGATATCAGCGATGGCCTTACAAGCGACCTCAATCGGGTTTGCACCCAAAGCCGGGTCGGTGCGATTCTTGACGCTGACTTAATCCCCATATCGCACGATGCGAAAAAGGGGCTTGACCCCTTTTTCTCTGCGCTCAATGACGGCGAGGATTTTGAATTGCTTTTTACCCTGGCCGAAGACAATTGCGTTAAGTTGTTGAAACAGTGGAATGATTCTGTGCCAATTACCAGAATCGGAACGATTACCAACGCCGGCAAAATGCAGATAAAAATGCCCGATGGCAAAATCACGGACTTGAAGCCCTCTGGCTATGACCATTTGAAATGATTGGTTATTTGAGATGACTATTGATGTTACTACAAATTCCGCGAATGAGACCGTCAAGTTTGGCCGGAAGATTGGCTCGCAACTGAAGGGCGGGGAGGTAATCGCATTTTACGGTCCGTTGGGCAGCGGCAAAACACATCTCATCAAGGGGATAGTAGCGGGTCTCGGCGCTGAAGACGCAGCCAACGAAGTTACCAGCCCAACATTTGTTTTAGTTAACGAATACTCAGGTCGTCTTGAAGTTTATCATATCGACGCTTATCGTCTCGATTCAATAGTCCAGTTCGAGCAAATCGGTTTCGATGATTATTGTCATCCCGGCTCAGTTGTTCTCATCGAATGGGCCGACAAAATCGAGCAGGCCCTCGCGGGCATCAACTATATCAAAATAGAATTGTCTCATCTTGGCCCGACCGCCAGAACAATCCGCGTCATCAACGCCCCCGACTACATACATTTCTAAGATAGCTTATCTGGGCAAAGCGGTATTTTTCGGTCCTTGTCGTAAAAATAATCGTATTTAGTCCCATATTGCACCGTCAAAAATTTGGCACTTCCGATTAAATTACCTATGCTTTAGGTGAACACTGGCTACATCTAAGTAAACAGGGGGATGCAGCCATTATATCAGGGGACCGGCTGGGGGGCCGCATTAGGGGGAATTAACCGGCCCGCCGCAAATCCCGAAAGGGATGCCTTACGGCATACGGCGGGCAAGCTTTGTGTTCGAGTCCGGTTTATTACGGGGGAAGCCGTTTCGTTTTTTTTATACGCACGGCTTGTGGGGTGAATTGTAATGACAAAAGCGAGAATCGGTTTTGTAATGATTCGGGTTTCTCTGGTGGTAGCTATTTGTAGCGTCGGCGCGGGTATCCTTTCTCCAGATTTTAGCGCACGTGGTACAGGAGTCGAAGAGTCCCGCTTCCTGTCCGACCTTCAAACGGTTCGTTGTCAGCTCGAACTCTACAAAATACAGCACAACGAACAGCTCCCGCCAACTGAGACCTACGCCAGTTTCGAACGAGCTGTCTCAATGAAGGGCGCCGATAATCGCGGGCCTTATATCCAGACCATGCCGGAAAACCCGTTTAACGGCAACAGCAGCGTCCGGTTCGAAAATGGTCAAAGTACCGCCGGTTCCGGTAAAGCCGGATGGGTCATCAATATCGCCACCGGCGACTTCAAGGCCGACGATTCCGCCGCACACGCGGCTTTATAATCACACTCGTTAACCAGCCACCCATCTCATTTGGGCGACGGGAAAAGATGAACTCGCTGATTAACATTCCTTCAGCGAGTCAATCTTTTTTATGGCCTGCCTTTGTTTTATGTCCGGTTCCTGACCTTTTTCACATTGCGCCTGCATCGTCTCATAATAAACGCCGTCGGCGTTTATTATCGGCCCTTGACTGTTCCCGAAATCGTCGTCTGCTCCGAAATAACTTTCCCGCCTTTGTGCCTTACCAGTTTGCAGAAAGGGCTTTTCTGCCTGCCAAACATTGCTCTATGGCGAATTTCCTTACATTTATACAGGTTAAGAACCCTCCCGCACAGGCCGAAGAATATCCAGATAAACTAATCGCTGACTGTCTAATAAACGTCAAGCAGGGCATAGAAAGGGCCAAAGAATGACACCGAGAAAAGTTTTGGTTGTCGATGACGAAATCCATATAGTTCACGTCATCGCGATAAAACTTCGCAACAATGGCTATGAGCCGATAACCGCCGGCAATGGCCAGGAGGCCTACGACCTGGCCTGCCGGGAAAACCCGGACATTATCATCGCTGATTATGCGATGCCCGTGATGACCGGCCTGGAGCTTCTCGAAAAACTCCGCGAAAACGAAACCACCAGAAATATCCCTTTTATTCTCCTGACGGCCAGAAATTTCGCGATAGACGATGTCAACCAGCAGCGGCTGAATGTCTCCCAGTGCATCACCAAGCCGTTCAGTCCCAAAGAGCTGCTGCGAAATATAGAAGACATCCTCTACCAGAAGGAGTTGGTAAATCGAACGTGATGATTGGCACGGGGGAGGCAGTGCCGGGATTACCGCGTTTGGTATTTGCCCGACCCCACCCCATACACGGAGCCGTTTATGCCCGACACATTAACAGCAGGTTTGACAGCACCTGAAATGCGTGAGCTGAAGGATTTTGGAGCTCGGCTGGCCTCGCTCGGCGCCAATTTCGCCGTCTGCGACTTCGAGGGCCGACCTCTTCTGCTCTGCAAGACGGGCGGTTTTGAAACCGACCCCGTGCGATTAGCCAAAATCGCCCGCGATTGCCTCCAAAATCTTCCGAATAAAAAAGAGGAACTCCATGATGATTCCTCGCCTTCGTCCGCCAGCAGGTATCTTTCCGCCATTCTTGTTCCTCTGGCGGGCACTAAAAAACAGACCGGCTTCGCTGCGGTCATAGATCTTGGCGCAACCCCCGATATGAACAACCAGCAGCAGGCGCCCATTCTTTCGGAACTCCTCCGCCTGTTTACGGAAAAATTTATCTCCCAGCGAAAATCCACGGAGCAGATGGATATGATCAGCTCCGAACTGGCGCAGACCTACGAAGAGCTGGTCCTGCTCTACAAAATAAGCACCAATATGGAAATCGTCGAACCTGACGCAAACTTTCTCCAGATGGCCTGTGACAGCTTGACCGAAATCGTCAGCGTCGAAGGCATCGCCATTCTCCAGGAAAAAACCGTTGATGATAAGTCCCGTTTTGTCCTTATCGCCGGCGCAGGCGTCATCGATATCGACGACCGCACAACCTCGCTTCTCTACACCCGGCTCCAGCAGGAAATGAACAAGGGCAAAGAGGTGCTCCTCGATAGCGAAGTCGATGCGCCTTTCAGATACGAATGGCCCAAAAACATTCGCAATGTCATCGTTGTCCCTTTGTCCGGTAAAAACAAAAACAGCTCTTCGCAGGAAGCAGGCCCGCGACAGCGCGGCGAAAACCACGTCATCGGTATGCTCGTTGCCGTTAACCGTTTGGACAAACCCGATTTCGACTCCACCGACGCCAAGCTCTTCACCTCCGTTGCCAGCGAATGCGCCGTCTTCGTCGAGAACAACCGCCTCTTCAGCGACCTCAAGGAATTATTCATCGGCTCCCTCAAGGCATTGACCAGAAGCATCGACGCCAAAGACCGCTACACACGGGGCCATTCCGAAAGAGTCGCCTTCATCTCCAAGTGGATTGCCGAACAACTTGCCGAAGACGAAAACCTCGATCAGGAGCAAATCCACAAAATTTATCTTGCCGGCCTCCTTCACGACATCGGCAAAATAGGCATAGACGAAAAATTGCTCTGCAAAACCGGACGCATCACCGCACGCGAAAAAAACAAACTGAGAATGCACCCTTCAATCGGCGCAAACATCCTCGGCGGCATCAAACAGATGCGAGACATCATCCCCGGCGTCCTTTGTCACCACGAACGCGTTGACGGCAAAGGTTACCCCTCAGGTCTCAAGGGCGACCAGATTCCCCTTATGGGGAAAATCGTCGGCCTTGCCGACAGCTTCGACGCTATGACCTCTGAACGCGTCTATCAGGAAGTAATGACCGTCGAAAAAGCCGTCGCCGAAATCGAAAAACGGCTCGGCACCCAGTTCGACGAAAAAGTCGCTAACGCATTTCTCAAAAGCGACGTTTACCACCTCTGGGACCTTATGGAAGAGGGCGCAGTCAAGACATACGGAACAGACGACTTCTCCCAGTACGGCTCCGCCGCCGTTGGTACCCTTATTGCGTAATCGTTCCCATCGTAAACCCGCGTGGTTATCTGGAAACGCCCCCTGACGCAAATCGCATCTTTATTCCACTTTTTAACCAGTTGCCTCTTGCAGACCGCCCAAAAACTGCTAAAATGCCGGTTTTACAACTTTTGGCTCTAAGACAGATTGTAATCACGACCCCGGCAGGCCAAACCGGGTTCCAAAGAAAGGGTTTATTTGAAAAATGCTGGCAAAAACGAAAAAGAATGATATTGTTCATAACTTCGAACTTCACCAGGGCGATACCGGTTCGCCTGACGTGCAGATTGCCTTGCTGACCGAAAAAGTCAACGAGCTTACCGAGCATCTGAAGAGCCACCGCAAGGACCACTCGTCCCGGCGCGGCCTGCTCAAGATGGTTGCCACGAGGGCGTCGCTGCTCAAGTACGTCGGCAAAAAAGACCCGAAACGCTATCACGACATCATCTCCCGGCTCGGCTTGCGGAAATAGTTCAAAACACCTGCCATCGCCGCACGCCGTTTTTATGCGATGCGCCCTGGCTTTTTATGAGGTAGCTTATGTTTAATCTTATCAAAGTCGAAAGAGAAATCGCGGGCAGAACTTTATCCATCGAAACCGGCAAAATCGCCAGGCAGGCCGACGGCGCTGTTATCGTCCGCTATGGCGAAACAGTCGTCCTCGTCGCTGCAGTCGTCGCGCCGCCTCGCTCCGAAGATATCGATTTCTTTCCGCTCTCCGTTGATTATCGTGAAAGACACAGCGCGGCCGGAAAATTTCCCGGCGGCTTCATCAAACGCGAAGGAAGACCTTCCACCAAGGAAACACTCACTTCAAGGATGATTGACAGGCCTCTGCGGCCGCTCTTCCCCGACGGCTATTTCAACGAAGTTCAGATTATCGCCTCAGTCCTCAGCGCCGACAAGGAAAACGACCCTGATGTTCCGGCGATGATAGGAGCCAGTGCGGCCCTGACCATCAGTAAAATTCCCTTCAACGGTCCCACCGGCGCCTGCCGTGTCGGACGCGTTAACGGCGAGCTTGTTATCAACCCCACCCAGACGCAGATGGAGCAGAGCGATTTGAACGTATTAGTCGGCGGCCGAAAAGACGCTATCAATATGATTGAGGTTGCCGCCAAAGAATTGCCCGAGGCCGTTATCGCCGACGCCGTCAAATCAGGACACGAAACCGTAAAAATCGTCTGCGAACTAATCGAGGAGCTTCAAAAGAAAGTTGGCGTCCCGAAGGAAACGGGCGAGCTTTTCGAAATCGACGAAGAAATCTGCTCGAAAATACGCTCACAAATCGCCGATGAACTTCGCGGCCTCAAACTTATCCCGGTTAAGCAGCAGCGAAGAGTCGCCGTCAAGGAATTGTTTGACCGTCTCGTCGAACAATACTGCAAGTCGGAATCGGATTCTGCCGAAAATCAGGAACAGACAATGGTCAGTCGGATTTTCGATAAAATTGAAGGCGAAATTATCCGCGACCTCGCCCTCAAAGGCAAACGCCTTGACGGCAGAAGTTACGACGATGTCCGCCCCATCACCTGCGAAGTCGGCCTTTTGCCCCGCGTCCACGGCTCAGCCCTTTTCACCCGCGGCGAAACACAGGCCCTCGTCTGCATCACCCTCGGCACAATTCAGGATGCCCAGATTATCGACGGCCTCCAGGACGAATATTCCCAGAGCTTTGCCCTGCATTATAACTTCCCGCCGTTTTCCGTCGGCGAAGTCAAGCCGATGCGAGGCCCGGGCCGTCGCGAAATAGGCCACGGTGCCCTCGCCGAACGCGCACTCGAAATGGTCAGGCCTCCCGAAGAAGAATTCGCCTATACGATAAGAATCATCTCCGATATTACCGAATCGAATGGCTCAAGCTCAATGGCCTCGGTCTGCGGCGGCTCACTCGCCCTGATGGACGCCGGTGTCCCGATTAAAAAGGCGGTTGCCGGTATATCAGTCGGTCTTGTCACCGCCGACGACGGCAAATATGTTTTGCTCACCGATATAATCGGCGACGAAGACCATCACGGCGATATGGATTTCAAAGTCGCCGGAACCACCGAGGGCGTTACCGCGGTCCAGCTCGATATTAAAGCCGACGGCCTCCCGCATAACATTATGGTCGAGGCAATGGAAAAAGCGAAACAAGCCCGGCTCAAAATACTCGCCACTATGTCTAAGACAATCGATAAGCACAGGCCGGAGCTTAGCGTTTACGCGCCGAAACTTGTTACCGTTAAAATCGACCCCGAATTTATCGGCAAAATCATCGGCCCGGGCGGCAAAAACATCAAGGCCCTCCAGGAGCAGACCGATACCACAATCGAAATCGAGGATGACGGCACCGTATTCATCAGTTGCGTAGGCGGCGACGGCCACCTCAAGGCAAAGGCAATGATTGAAGCGATGACCCAGGCGCCCAAGGTAGGCACCATTTATCCCACCGCCAAAGTCGTTTCCATCAAGGATTTCGGCGCGTTTGTAGAGTTCATCCCCGGCTTAGAGGGCCTCTGCCACGTCAGCGAGTTGAGCGATAGCTACGTCAAGAGCGTTGACGCCGTATGCAAACTCGGCGATATAATCCCCGTCAAGCTTTTGCTTGTCGATGACCAGGGCAGGTTCAAACTCTCTCGCAAGGCGGCGATGGCGGAACTCGGCCTGTCCGACAAAAAAGACCAGAAAAAATAAACCTCATTGTGTTTGATACTTGTTCCCGCGGTGAGGAGTATTGCTTGAAATGTCGGGTTTACGAATCGTGAAAAACGCACCTGACAAACCAATATCGCAGGCGGCGGGTTCTGCCGGTGCTACCGAGGCCGAAGAGCTTGGGCGTTTGCTTGGCGTGATTGCCCACGAAATCAAAAACCCCCTTTCCACAATCAAAGTCAACCTTCGCCTCGTCGATGAAGAGCTCCAGGCAGGCGAATCCTCCGACCTCGACCAGCGTCTGGCGCGGGCCCGCAGAAAATTAGCCGTAATCGACAAGGAAACCACCCGCCTCGAACAAATCCTCGATGGCTTTCTTCGCTATACCGACAGAAATCAGCCGAACCTGTCTGGCATCGACGTTAACTCTGTCCTTGCCGATATGTTCGACTTTTACCTTCCGCAGGCAGCCGCACACTCGATAACGATGCGTCAGGCCCTCCATAAAGAGCCGCTTCTTTGCCAGGCCGACGCCGGCATGCTCAAGCAGGCCATTCTTAATCTCTTCATCAATGCCCAGCAGGCCATTTGCGCCGCCGGCGAGTTAATGGTGCGAACTGCCCGTGTTGGGAACTTGGCCCAAATCCAGATAAGCGACACAGGCAAAGGAATCCCGGCCGAGCGACTCTCGCATCTGTTCGAGCCGTATCAGTCCTCCCGACCGGACGGCACGGGACTGGGCCTCGCCACCGTGAAAAAAATAATCGACGCCCACAATGGCGATATATCCGTCGTCAGCGAAACCGGCAAAGGGACCGCTTTCACAATCTCGCTGCCTCTTACTTCATCGGGGGGCAAACAATGATTAAAGACGCCGTTGTCCTTGTTGTTGACGATGAGCGCGACCACGCCGACGGTATGGCGGAAGCGCTCCAGAAGTGCTGCGCCAAAGCAATACCGGTTTATACCGGCCGGGACGCGCTCGAAATCATCCGCGCCCAGGATATCGATGTGGTTGTTACCGATTTGAAACTTGGCGGCGATATCGACGGCCTCGAAATCCTCCAGGAAGCCAAAAAACTCGGCCAAACCGAAGTCATACTCATTACCGCGTACGCGACCATCGATACCTGCAAAGACGCCATCCGGCACGGCGCCTACGATTACCTGGTCAAACCTATCAACATCGACCAGCTTCGTTCCCTTGTCGAACAGGCAGCCCGACAGGTAGTTCGTATGAAGCGCACCAACATTCAGGGCCGTGCTTCTGATGAGGACTTCCGATTCGACGGCGTCCGCGGAAACAGCCCCGAGACGGCCGGTATTTTCGAGGTACTTCGCCGCGTCGCACCCACCAATATCTCCGTTCTCATCGAGGGCGAATCGGGCACAGGCAAAGAATTGCTCGCAAGGGCAATCCACGACAATTCGAATCGCTGGAACAAACGCTTCGTGCCCATAAATTGTGCCGGCTTTACAGAAACGCTCCTCGAAAGCGAACTTTTCGGCCACGTCAAAGGCAGTTTTACCGGCGCGGCGGGCGACCGCAAGGGGCTTTTTGAGATTGCCGACAAAGGCACTCTGTTCCTCGACGAAATCGGCGATATGCCTTTGAATATGCAGGCGAAATTATTGCGGGTTATTGAAGATGGCGTGGTCATTCCCGTCGGCGGAAACAAGCCCGTCGTTGTCGATGTTCGAATCATCAGCGCAACCAACCACGACATAACTAATCTCATCGAGGAGAAAAAATTCCGCCAGGACCTCTATTTCAGGATTAAGGGCGTCAGTGTTTCTGTCCCGCCTCTGCGTCAACGACGCGAAGACATCCCGCTGCTCGCTGATTTCTTCCTCAGGGAGGCCGTCGGCGAAACCGGCTCGAAAGTCGCCGGCTTTACCGATGCCGCGGCGAATATCCTCGCTTCCTATGAGTGGCCGGGCAACATCCGCCAGCTTCGAAACGTTATCAGGACTATGGTCGTTATGTCCGACCGCGACAAACTCGATGTGCAGGATTTGCCTCCTGAAATTAATCGCGTTCGACAGCTCCCGGGTGGTTCAAATTCACAGGCAAAGTCCGCCTCGGATATGCCGTTAAATGAAATCGAGAGACAGGCCATTATCGATATGCTTGCCAAAACGGGCAACAACCGCGAGAAGGCCGCTAAGTTGCTCGGCATCGGCGAGCGCACCCTCTACCGCAAAATAAAAGAATATAACCTGTGATTATTCCTGATGATTTGCCCCTCGGTCGAGTTTTTTATCCGCCGACCCGAACAACGTGTCCGTCGATAAGCCAGAACCGCCCCGGTTTTTTGCCGAAGTAAACCAATTGCTCATAGCCGCGAGCGTTGTAAACTCGGTCCGGTTCGCCCATCGCCGCCATAAGCTCCGCTTTTGTCGTTCCGTTGTAAGCTGATTGTCTCAAAGCCGCGGCAGGTCTTGACGCAACAGACGGTACGGTCTGCGGTTTTGAATTCGTATTCACGTTAGCCAGTTCGATGTTGCGATTCAGTAACGCTTCCATTTTACTTTTCAATTCCGTAATCTGCGTGCCCGCGAGGTTCAATTGTTCTCGCAGCGACTGGTTCTCAGCTTGCAGTGTTGCTGTCGCGCTTGTCTCTGAATACAGCCACCCGATTATCGCGACAGCCGCAATCAAAAGTATCCCGGTCAACAGCGACACAAGCTGCCATTTTCTTTTTGCGAACTGCGTCCACTTTGCCGATGCCTCCGTGTTCGACAAAAGACCCTGCGATAATTTTTCGGGCGATTCTCCCGGCTTGCTCTCCGCGGGCAGCACGTCCAAAAGTAACGTCGCTTTGGGATTGAATGGCTGGCTTTGGTATTTGGTTTTTGCCCCTGTTTGCTCGGTAATGGTTGCGTTTTTGGTTTGATTTTCCATAATCTCATTCCTTCCGTATCCGCCGCGCTACGACAAATCCACGGCTATATCAGCTTCTTCGGCCTTTTGACCTGTTTTTCTTTATCTCGAAAATTTCCGCACGAATTTGCTTTTGAGGCCGGTTTTTACCGCTTCCGTGTTGGGTTCCCTGTTGTGCGCCAAGGTTGGCATCTCTCGGGAATCTCCGTTTCACTCCGAGAAGTTTAGGCGGGCAAACTCCCCATAGTATTTCTTTGCCGCCGCGTCGTATGCTCTCGCTGCCTCAATCTCATTGTCAAAACCGCCTAACCATAAACTTTTACCCTTGTAATATATTCGAGTAACCCACTTTCTTTTTTGTTTCTCGTAATAAACCCCGTAATATCGCGATGTGCATTTTGATTTATCCCTTCGCCGGTTGCAGTTATTTTGTGAATATGTCGCCAGACGTATATTTCCTCTGCAATTGTCCAGACCGTTTCCGTTCCTGTGGTCAACCAGAAGTCCCTTTGGCGCCTTCAAAATCTCCCTGTGTAAATACACCGTCCTTGTCCGTTTGGGTTCGATTTTGGCGTCTCGAACAGCGTATAAATTACATCCGTTCCCGAAAAGACGCCAATTGAATTCCCTGAAGTGATAGTAATCTTCTTGGTCCAGAATCGTCCATTCCCCTTCCCCTAAATAAATCCTCCGATAAGGGTAACCATATTTCCATTGTCGATAAAGCAAAACGGGCCAAACGAAAACGAGGTCTAACCAAACGGGTATTGGTTTTGTTAATTGTGCAGACATGCTTATTTCTCCCAAATTTTTTGCCACTAAGGCACCAAGACACTAATTTTTTAGTTTTTTCAATTTACCTGTCTTGGCCTCAAGGCCTGAAACGTGGGAATCTATCCCGAATTGCTTGCGCTTCTGCGCTACTATTTTTCCGGAAGACAGAAGACAGATGACAAATTGGCCGTCCTCCGACCTCAGTCATCCGTCCTCAGTTCTACTGCTCTACTTTCCAATATCTATTCTCTCGCAAGGCAACGCCTTGCGCCTCTATATATAAGGTGAATTTTTGGGCATTTTAAGCACTTACGAAACTTTATTTTTCCGCCCGAAATCGGTAAGTCCTTTTGCCGCAAGGAATAAAAAAATAGTTAGAGAATCGCCAGATTTTTTTGGCAATATAGGTAATTTGTGAATCACAGTTGCACGATAGGATTTCCCGGCCTGCCCTGAGCGCAGTCGAAGGGGTTAACATTGCTTTGCCACAAAAAAAATTATTCTTGGTATGGCCCCAGAAATCTTTTGCCGTTGAAGTGAACGAGATGATCGGGATTATCTGCTACCCATACCTCTGTTTCCCACGATATCTCACCCAAATACTTGGCCATCAAGCTCTTAGTCGGAAAGGCCGTAACATATACCAACTTGTCTTTCACCTGATTAAATAACTTACTCAACTCGCCTCTTCTCTTTGCGTCGACTGGCCCATGACTTGTCACAACTTCAACAACAACGACCCATTGCTTTTCTACATAGTAAATCATTAAATCGGGCATTTTCCCATGTGAATCAACTTCGACACCGAGTTCCTTGAACACATTGAAATCTGCGTGTTTCCATTTTCCACCAGTGTCTCCGATGTAAATCACCTTTCCTCCCGGCGTGAAACGTGGACAGAACTCCATGACCACACTCCGCAAGAGTTCATTGTGACTTCCCGGCGTCAGTTCAACATGCATACCGTCAGGCAGTTGCACCGGTATTTTCGTCATCTCCCTATCACGGGCATACTTCTTTGCTAAAGTACCTTTACGGCTCAAATATTCTCGTAAATAAGCGTCCCATTTTTTCATTCCATACATTTTCAACAACTCGAACGCTGATGGCTCTATTTTATAGCAGCACTTTGGGCTATTTACAGGGCGTTTGGGATCGTCCGGATTTGCGATTGCAAGACCCGCGTCAACGAACTGATGCATTGTTTGTCTTCGGAAAGTTTCTCGCGTATTAGGTGCGTATGCTACTCCATAATGCTCAAGGCAAAACGTCATAATTGGCGTGATGCCCATAAGAGGTTGTTCTGCCAGAGACCATGCTTTTGTGGGCGTCATATTAATCAACGCAAGAAGCGTTAAAGCAGACCTATCATTTAATTGCGCTCGAGGAAATCCTAAGGTTTTAAGTATTAATAATGCTTCCTCTTTCTTTATCTTTGCTTTTACAGGATTAGGTTTAGTTGAATTAGACATCGTGTGTAACTCCTTTTCGATAAGATCGTCTATCTCTTTCTGACTCGGAAAGCTATTGCCCACATAGCCGCCTATTCGCTCTAGTATTTCTCTGCTCGGGTACCTAAGCATTTGTATATCGGCTGCATTTACTTGGGTGTGTCCACTGAAATGACGGAAGTAGATATCCACCAGAGTAGAAGATAAAAAAACTGCCAGCCCCTTGGCTAACTTTTCACTAAGGCCACTACCATTTGCATGTATTATGTTCAGATGGTTTTCGAAAGCCACGTATTCCGCGGTAATTCTTGTCGGGTCATATATAGCCGTGACGATTCGGCGTACTTCTTCTTTTGGTGAAAATCGTTTCACTGCCGTATAATAACCGTCTCCAGGCATAAGTAATTTGCCCGTCTTCTCCGTCATGACAAAAAAATTGGGCTTCTTGATCGTATCCTTAGGCCACTCAAGAAATCCAGAGCTAAAGTGGGCCGGGTAAAGCAAGGGAACGCATCTGTTTTCCTTATTCCATCTGAGATTCTCTTCACAACGAAAATCAACAACTCTCCCAGTAGATGCCTCAATTCCAATTTCAGCCAAGGAATATGGTAGCGACTTCAACCTGTCAATTGCATAATCATCGATGTCATTTGCAGCAATGTGCACGATACAGTCACCTGGCTCATCTCGGACCACATCTCCATAATTTACATTGCGCAATGTGATATTCTCGAAGTCAGGGCCATAGCTTCCCGTTATTGCCACCTGCCCTCGTCTGCATCCTTTTATTGCATGGATGATAACGTTCTCCTGTAAAACCTCGTCGTCCTTGAATGCTTCTTCCCTCGATTCAAATGTGTGTATTTTTTTGAGTGTTATAGTGTCAAAAAAGGCTTTCCTGAAGTGCCTAAAATATGGCCCATTGCAGAAGCTTCTTGGCACAATTGCGACCAATTCCCCGTTAGGCTCCAACAACTTTACGGCAATACCCATAAACCCGGCATATAAGTTTCCTGCCTCTATTCCCATTTTCTCGAAAAGTGCTCTGTATTCTGAATCACTTCGAATTTTCTTATAAGGCGGGTTCATTATCACGTGAGTGAATGATTTTTTCGCCGTCTTTTCTAAAAGTAATGGCGATAACATTGCACCTGCCGCTTTGACAAAATCCTCCTTAAGGATTTCTGCCCCGAAACTGATGCCAACTGTAGAAGCGGACTTCCGACATTCCGCAACAGTCAGATTAAGTTCATCAAAGAGTATAGATTCCAACTCATACGCAGTAACCTCGATAGAGCAGGGTTTAAAAGTCCGATTGCAAAACTCTTCTGTGAAAGCGGCTATAAGCGATCCTATTCCTGCTCCCGCATCGAGAAGACGGATGTTTCCGTATTCTTTCTGCTGAAACAGAGAAGCCATGAACTTGGCGACCGGAGAAGGTGTAAGAAACTGCCCTAATCTTGCTTTTCTTTCAGGATCAAGCGATATGCCAACTCGTATTCTGTGCAAATCTACTAATTCTACAACAGATTTGCTGGCAATATCATCGATGACTTGACTGGTTTGTGTATCTAACCCCACAAAGCCCATCCTTCCGAGAAAACTTCACGGCAAATAAAATACAAACACAAAAAATCAGAATACCTACGATTTAAACAATCTTCAAGCATTTTCCTCCATGATTATGCAGGCAAATCAGCGTCTAATTTTTTTTTCATTGTTTTTTTCTGCGTGTTAAAATCTTCGCTTTC
>PMZJ01000043.1 GCA_003170415.1 Phycisphaerales bacterium
TCTGCTCGCGATGATACTCAAAAGCAGGATTTTTTTGATGGAACAGGAAATTCTGGACCAAATCGAGCAGATTATCGGCTACAGGTTTTCCAATCGCAACCTGTTGGCCGAGGCCTTCGTGCATGCCTCTTCGGTCGATAAGCGGGCAATGAGCAACGAACGCCTCGAATTCCTCGGCGACTCCGTCCTTGCACTGGTAATCTGCAAAACTATTTTTGACCGCTCGCCGGATTATCTCGAAGGCGACCTCACAAAAATGAAAAGCATGCTCGTCTCCCGCGGGACCTGCGCCCAGGTCGCCAGCCAGATTAACCTGCACAAATTCCTCAAAGTCGGCAAGGGTATGGCGGGCAGCCAGTCGCTTACTCATTCGCTGGCTGCGGGTTTGCTCGAAGCCCTTATCGCCGCCATTTATCTCGACGGCGGCTTTGAGCCGGCACAAACCTTCATCCTGAAAAACTTCGACCCCATCATCGAAAAAGCCCACATCGAGCAGGCACAGGGCAATTTCAAATCCATTTTACAACAGTTCGCCCAGCAGCACTTCAACACAACGCCGGCTTATGAGCTTCTGGACGAAAAAGGGCCGGACCACAACAAATGCTTTGAAACACAGGTAGTGATAAACCAGCGCCATTTTACCAGCGCCTGGGGCAATAACAAAAAAGAGGCCGAGCAGAAAGCCGCTCTCAACGCCCTTATTGAGCTTGGTGTAATCAAGAATTATTCCCAGGAAACCGAATAATCCGGTTATGCCTGCGATTACCCGACAACAAACCAGGCCACGGCCATCAGTACCAGCGCCGTTATCACCATAAAGACCAGTATCGAGCCGAACAACAGCGCCGATTCTTTAAGGAAGCTGCCCGCCGAAACCCTCGACACTTTGGTCGCCTTATATACCACCGCTATCGACACCAGCAGGGGCAAAAGCAGCAGTAAAGACCGGGGATTGGTCCCAATCTCCTCAGGTATAGTGAACTCCGCCATCACAATCGCCGCAAGTGCCAGCATACCTATTGCTCCTCGCCCTGTGTCTTGCGAATATACGCCATATACACGGAATTGACAATGCAAAGCAGGTTAAGCAGTCCCGCTGTGCTGGTATATATCTGGCCCATTTCGTTGGGGCGACCGTAAACCGGGAAACCGCCGCCCTGGGTATAATACCCGATAATCGCCACTAACGGCGAACTCATCATCTGGACCACATACCACAACTTGTAACCGATGGGGTCAACCACACCAATAGAGCCGATATACAGTCCCACTGCAAACGTTGCGGTTATCGCCACAAATATTATCAGCGCACGCCACGTCTCTTTCAGCACAAGGTATCCGCCGCCCGGCAAAAACCACCCCGCCAGTCCCACCAAAAACATAAGCGGCCACGGATTTTCCTCTATTTTACGGTACGTCACGGCTATTTGTCCGTTCTATTATTGTCGGCAGGAACCGAATTGGGCTCAGCCACGTCCTGCCGCTCTTGTATTTCCACAAACTTCATACGCTTCACTATGTTCTTCGGGTTGTAATGTATAAACGCCAGCGCCTGAGCATCGACAAATTCGTCCCTGACAACCTCCGCCGCCTTGGCCATATCAAACTCTTCCTGATAAAGCCGGTGAATAGTCATACTCTCAAGACAGTAATAGCACATACCGGGTTTGTACTCCACAATTGTCCCCGGCTTGGCCAGCGTATTGCTGTCCTCCGGCACAAGAGCGTAAAGCTTGTCCACAAGCATGCCTTCCCGCTTTGCCCCGTTGACAAGAACGCGGGCCGTCGGGTTGCCCTCGTAGCGAGTCATGAGGGTTTCAATCTCCAAATTATTGATTCTGCGAAGCCCGCTCCGCGTGTCAAACGTAAATGTATGTTTTTTGCCTGATATCGTGTTGGTGTCGTCTTTGCCCTTGCCGTAAATCCTGTTGAACTTATCGACAGCGCTATTCCATCCGTCCTTCGCCGCCAAGGCAACAAACTCCTCCGCCTTGCTTTTGGCCTTATCCATAGCCGCGAGTCGTTTCAGGTCTTCAATTACAAATTCTCTTATCGTGTTTGAGTCCTCACCGGCCGCGTCCTGCCGGTCGAATCGAACGCTGAGTCTATTAATCTTTTCGTTTATATTTTCCGGCTCAGCCGCCTTTTCAGTCGACACGATTCGAACCAGCATCATGTTTTTACCGGCATAACCCCCCGTCATCTCGCGGGCGTCTTTCAGCGGGCCGATATTCTCATAAAGCCGAGGTGCCTTCACATCCAGAGGACCAAGCTCACTCGTCTTCAACTGCTCGACCGCGAACACCACTTTCGATAAAGTCAATTCCGTAACGCCTGCCCCACCAACGTATAGAGGAGCGAGATTCTTATCGTCCTGGATATCAGATGAACTCAACAACCCCGTCCTGTCGGCGTACACCTTGACTTTGTACTTCTCGCTAAGCTCCGCCGCCACCTTCGCGTAATCAACCGACCCCTTCTTAATCTGTTCATCGGTCAACTTGCTCTGTTCAGCTTCTATTCCCGATAAATTGGCCTCGGTAATCGACTTGGCCTCAAGCAATATCCGCTCAGCTTTCGAATCAACCCTTTGCTGATAAAGCCCCTTCGATATCACCGACGCCACTTCCGCGTAACTGCGGGTTTTTCGCACTAACTCCGAATTGGGGTCATTGGGATCTGAATAGGCTGTATATGCAATAGGCGGTTGTGATAAATGCTGCTGGTAATACTCTTCCGCCTCCTGTTGCGTCAATGGCGTCACCGTTGAGGCAACGTCATTCAGCCGCAAAGCGATATACTCAAGACACACTCGCTCGGGCTGTTTGTAGCCAAAACCGTATGGATTGCCTTCGCTTACTTCGCCGACAAAATTCCCCTTATATTTCTCGAACTGTTCCTCCACCTTGTCCGCCCCCGGCTTAAACGACTCATCCACAAACGTGTCCGCTCCAAATACAACGTAGTTGACGTCGATGGTCTCCCGCCGCAGGTTTGTCTGGTTAAGAACCTGCTGAATTGTCCTGTCCTCCGTCGCGCAAATCGTCTTGCAGTATTCGATGACCGATATCATATCGCTGAACGCATCGAGCACCTGCTCCTCGGAAACTCGGTTTCGCTCCTCTATCACGCCGATAATCTGCGAGTATGTCGCCCCACGGTGTAGCTGGGGTATAATCATCTCGAGTTGCGATTTTGCGTACTCTATCGGCATTCGCACCCCCGCCTCATGGGCCTCCCTGGTCAGCAAAACCCAGTATATACTGGCAGGGTGCGGCTTCGTGTAAATTTCATTTATCTGTTTATCGGACACGCCGTAATTGCCCATGCTCACAATTTGCTTTATCCGGCTGATTGATTCGACGGCGCTGGAACGCTCCGGAAAAATCAGCTCCCCGATTAAAATTATCCGCAGGTCCTGCGTTGACGCATAACGCGGGTTCTCAGGCCTGAGTAGCTGTTCTATTCCAAGCGTCCTCAATATCTCAATCTGCTGGTTCGCTATTTCTACATCCTGCCTGCTTATCTTTTTGCCGTCGCCGTAATAGGCGATTACCTTCCCCACGCCTGTCCTCGCCGAGCTGAAGTAACTCATCAGCGGCTCAATTGTAAAGACAATCATCAGCGCAATGACGACAAATGCCATTATTTTCTTGTTATACCTGCGAAACCATACCATCAAACTCATTTTGTTGCTCCGAAAATGTTAACTCACGGTTTTTTTTAAGTTGTACAAGTATAAAGAATGGTCTTGTTTTTTACAACCAAAAACAACCCCGCCCGACTTCGCTTCTTTAGATATTATTTCCCCCGCTAAAACCTTCTCCCCTCGCCCAAACGACACTTTTTGATGCCGGTTTTACTTGACTCGACAGGGAATTTTTGCTACTATACTATTGTTGCATGTGCAGGCAGGCGATATTCGCCAACCCCGTTAAATCGGGACAAAAAGACACGTTGCAACAGGGAGACGGGTGACAAAAGCCGACTTTAAATCGCCGTGTCTCCCTTTTTTATTCCGGCCTTTACTGAATTTCTACTATATTCGTGAAATGCACTACCGCCTCACCCATTTCGGTGTTCGCCTCGATTGTCCCCACAAGTCCGACTTTTTTATCGACGAATTTACTCAAATCCACGTCCGCCGCCGCGCCGGTGGGCCGGGCGTAACACTGCGTCCTGCCGTTTTCGTCAACCACGCGGTAATACTTCTCGCCGGGCGTCTCCGCGAACAAAGGCGACTCCAGAAGCTTACCGATAACCGCGAATATGCTCTTGTCTACTAACTTCGAAAGTTGCTCGTTTTTTGCGCTCTCTATCTGTTGCTGCGTCTTTCCGAACAGCTCTTCCTGAACCTTTACCGCCTTGGTAATCTCCTGCGAAAGCTCGCATCTCTCAATCACCTTCAGCAAACTCTGTGCGTTCTGCGCCGATTTGGGGCTTTGCTTGTCGCCCGCAACATCCATAAGCTCTTTTTTGATATCCGCGAAGTTCTGGTCCGCCGCCGGTTTTGTGCGTTCTGCCTCAACTTTTTCCTTGAGGACCTGCACCTGGCTCATCCTCTGCTCTTCCAGTGTTATGGGAGCCGGTGAAGGCATACTCGAATCATTTGGCTCATTCGGCGAAAACACCTGCGGCTTCAGCGAACCGGAATTCGTCGGGAAAGGCGTCGCCGGCACTGGATGGGCCGTCGTCGGCATCACCGAGGTCGTGGTCTGGGCTGGAGCCATCAGCGTCCCAAGTGGCTTGGCGTGCTGACTGCTCACCCACAAATATGCCCCCTCTGGAGGAGCTATCTTGCAGTAGCCGTCCTTTTCCTCGCCGACTATCGTTACCTTGTCGCCCTTATTGAGCTTTAACTGCATCGACGTCGAGTGCATCGGCTGAACCTCGTCCGAGCCGGCATAAACGCGAACCGCTTCCCCGATAACCGTCCCGCTGGTATTGTTTTGCGGGTCGATTTGGACATATTGCTTTGAAATCCACGAGTAACTACCCGCCGGAGCAACTATCTGAAGCCAGCTAAACTTGTTGCCGACGACCTTGACCTTCTCGTCTTTCCTGGCCTTGCCGCAGTTATAGTACTGGGTGCCCGGGCCTGACCGAACATAAACATCATCACCAATTATCTCTGCCAGAAACGGGAACGCCGGCAAATTCAGGGCATTCACCTCTGCATCCCCGGACACATTCGCCTGGGTGGTATTACCCGGCTGTGCCCCGATTACTGGCACACAAAGACCGCATACAAGAACAATAATTGAAAATCTCAGATAAGATTCCATTCTTCGACCTCCTTACAACTTGTTCGCCAATGGCGGAACGGTTTTTCTCCATAAATTCCCATTGCCCCGCATAATCCTTCACACAACGGGGCCACAAATTTTTACTATTCACAAAACTATCACCGCCCCCCCCTCTTGTCAACTCTTTTGTGCCACTCTTTTGGTGTGACTTTGGGGCTTTTCTTCAAAACCGGAAAAATATCGTTTACCCGTGGGGATAACAGGGGCTTAAAACCAACAGATAAGTCGGAACCATCGCAAAAAAACGGCTGCTGTGGGACTACCCCCATTATTCCCCAATTAGCTCAGGCGATAGAGCAGTGGACTGAAAATCCACGTGTCGCCGTTGCAAGGCAGGCAATGCTTATGGCCATCGCAGGTTTCGCACTTGTTTGGGTCACACCATGACCCGCAAGTGCCGGAACCATTGCCAATACAACTCATACAGTCGTTCCAGTTGCAAAGACTCCTGCCATCACAACACTCCTTGGTTTGCCCGTCATAGCATGTGCCGTTGCAGCACGACTGAGGGTAGCACTTGTCAACACATAGCCAATTGCCCCCGACAAAGATCAATTTTTCGCACACACCACATATCGGGCCGCAGCCGAAGGCATTATTAACAAGCATACCAGCTAGTAAAGCCATACCGATAACTAATCCGCAAAACAGACGATTGCCGCCTGCGCATAATTATTTTTTAATTCGTATTGCTGCAGTCCTGTTTTTGGCTGTTTTTTGGGTCGTTGAGGTCTTTCCCGACTTTGTTTTTTTAGGGTTTTTGGGTCCGATTGTCCATTACTTTATAATTGTCCGGCCGATGAAATTTAAACACATCGGTTGGTAGCAAAGGATTTAATTCAATCTTTATAATTCTATAAACCGATTTTTTTATTAGATTGCCGTCTTTGTCATATTTTATTTCAATTATGTTATGTGGAAACCCATTTGAATCAAAATTGCCGCATTCTCGAAAATATATAATCTTATTCGTTGGAGGAAAATATATTTCGGCGCGGTAGATCTGTGAATAATCATTTCTGTCACATATTAAAACAGCTATAGGAAAGTGATTAATGTCTCGTATTTCCACTATATCCTTTGTTTCAGGAGAATTTGGATCTGGGTGGATAC
>PMZJ01000038.1:0-6857 GCA_003170415.1 Phycisphaerales bacterium
ATGACCTTCATATTATCTAAATACTATTTGGATTACCCCAAGGCGGGCCTGGTGGCTAACCGATGCGAAAACGAGATTAAATTATCCTTGCCAAGGGGGACGATATATTGATAGATAATGATATGCTGGCACTTCAAAAAACAAACTATAATTGCGGTATATCCGTGGATACGACGGGTGTGCCGATTGAGCGATTGCTGGAAAAGGAATGGCTTCTGGCCAACACGCGCGGGGGCTTCAGCTCATCTACCATCGTGGGCTGTAATACCAGGCGCTATCATGGCCTGCTGATTGGCGCCCTTGACCCGCCCGCAAACAGGATACTGGCGTTGTCCAACTGCCTTGAGACGATATTTCTGGGGCCGGGCGTGTTTCATCTTGGCACCGTTGAATTTCCGGGCAGGATTTTGCCCGACGGGTATATGCGTCTCAAGAGATTTAGCCGGGATTGTGGCGCACATTTTCATTACCAGCTTGGCGAGCTTCGGCTGACTAAATCCGTCTATTTGCTGCGCGACGAAGACACGGCGGCTGTTGTTTACGAATTTGACGAGGTCCCGCAGCCGATTGATTTTACCATTCGTCCGCTTGTCGCCCTGCGCGATTTTCATTCGCTCCAGAAGTCCGACGCCCATATTACAGCCAAATCAGTCGCGGATGGTTTGCTTATCCGTCACGATTCTCCCGATTCCGGATTCGACAAGTTCACCGCAGGCTGCCGGTTACTTTTGAATTGCCCCGACGCGATTTTTGAAGAGGATGCGCAATGGTGGTTAAATTTCCAGTATCGGGCCGACAGGGAAAGAGGTCAGGACTTTGCCGAAGACCTTTTCTGCCCCGGCGTTTTCAGGTGTCATATCAATTCGCCGACTACTTTGGTCTTCTGGGCCAACCTCAGCAGGGGCGATAAGCCGGGGAGGTTTGTCCTGCCGGATATCGAACAGGTCATACGGCAACTCGCCGCGCACCGCAATGAAGTAATCGCGCCGGCCAAACACGATAAAACGCTGGAGACGCTCTATCTTGCCGCAGACCAGTTCATAGCGAGACGCGTTATAGACAATACGCAACGCACAACGATTCTCGCGGGCTTCCCGTGGTTTGCCGACTGGGGAAGGGACGCCTTTATATCATTGCCGGGATTGCTTCTGGCGGCGCGGCGATTCGACGAGGCAAAATCGGTTCTTGTAACTTTTGCCGGGGCCGCATCTGGGGGGATGATACCCAGCCGGTTCGACGACTATTCCAACGTCGCCCACTTTAACAGCGTCGATGCGTCACTGTGGTTTATAAACGCCGCCTTTGCGTATCTGAAGGCATCGGGCGACCGCCTGACTTTCCGGGACCAGCTTCTGCCGGCTGTTATTTCGATTATCAACTCTTATCAGCACGGCACACTATTCGGCATCCACGCGGACCACGACGGCCTCATAACCGCGGGCGACGGAAGTACCCAGCTTACCTGGATGGACGCCAAATACGAAGGCGTCGCCTTCACGCCCCGATACGGCAAGCCCGTAGAAGTCAATGCGCTTTGGTTCAGTGCGCTGATGCTGCTTTCACAGTATTTGACGGATACGAAGAGCGAAGACAAGCAACTGCTGAATACCGTGCGCACAAGGGCGGATATTGTCAGAAAAAGTTTTTGCAAATTATTCTGGAATGAATCATGGGGCTGGCTGAACGATTGTATTTTGCCTGACGGGACGGTTGACGCGACGCTTCGCCCGAACCAGATATTTGCCGTGTCCCTGCCTTTCTCGCCATTGCCGCTCACCCAGCAAAAGGCGGTCGTGGCCATCGTTGAGAAAAAACTTCTCACGCCATTCGGTCTGCGAACGCTGTCCCCTGACGACAACAGGTACTGCGGCACATACACAGGCCCCCAGTCCGAACGCGACCGTGCATATCATCAGGGGACGGTGTGGCCTTATCTCATAGGCCCGTTTGTCTCGGCGTATCTCAAAGTCAATGGCTCTAACAGCAAAACCAAAAAGGCCGCCGCTCGATTCATTGAACCGCTGCTGACCCATCTGGCCGGCGATGGCTGCATAGGCAATATCTGCGAGATATTCGACGGCGACCCGCCGCAAAGACCAAAAGGGTGTTTTGCCCAGGCCTGGAGCGTTGCCGAACTCATACAAGCATATCTGCTGGTTAATAACCCCGGGTAAAACGACCCCCAGGCAGGCCCGCCTGCGGCGGGTAAACCTGGGGGGTAAACATCTGCGTAAATCGAACAAACACTTTCGGCACGCTGTAAATCTGTTATAATCGCGGTCGTCTGAGTGAAAGTTTATATTTGGAGGACATAAAAATGACACGCATAATTTTTCTAATGGTTACAGTGATAGCCCTCGTTTTGCTGCTCAACGGTTTTGCCGCGAGCGTTGACGAGCCGAATAAAGGAGATGCGGTTCGTCCTGCGGTTCCAGTTTCTGAGGCGCCAATTACAATCGCAAAACCAAAGGCCAGAGTCGAATCGGTAACGATGGTTGATTTCTATATGCGAGACGGCAATACCGTATCGGGCAAACTGCTGAGTGACGACCCCACACAGCTTATCATCGAACAGCCATTCGAAAGCACAGTTATCACCAAGACCTACAGCAAAAGAGAAGTCGATACTCGCACAGTGAGGACGAGGTCGATGCCTGAGTGGCAGTATTACAGCCGACTTGCCGAATACTTCACTGCCAGGACATGGGATTTTGTGGATGACCCCGATGATTTCATTGAGGCAATCCGCTGTTACGAAAAGGCCAAACAGTCGTTGCAGGCGGGCGGCGCGGACAGTGAAAAAATAGCCGATATCGACAAGGCGATAAAAAGAGTGCAGGATGACAGAGAGGTGTGGACGAGAGAAGTGGAATCACGGGCAAAACTGAAAAAATTAGAGTATGATGCGGAAGCGGAAAATCGGCTCAAAAAACTCGAAAGCAGCGTCGCTGAAAGCAGCGTCAAGCTCAATGAGAGCGTTAAATCCCTCGATAAAACCGCTGAGGACCTTAAAAAGGATTATCAGAACGTTGACAAGACCATCGGTGATTTGAATAAGGATATGGTCAAGCAAATCACCAACCTGCAGGTGCAGATTAATGACAACCTCGTGCTTACAAATAATTTATGGGTACGGCTGGACTTATGCTGTCGGGCTAAATGATTCGCTGTTCTTATGGTTAAAATTCGCCGGCCATTTGTTTTGCTTTTTCAATCGCGGCGTTTCGCTTTTGTTCGGCGACTTCGGGTCCGCCCGCAAGCGTCGGCTCGACCATAAGCGACCTTATATCGGTGAAACCCATAAATCGCAGTATCGACTCGACGTATTTGCTTTGCTGGTCGTATTGTTCCGCCGGTGTTCCTTTCGCGTACTCGCCGCCGCGGGCAAAAACCACAAAGGCGGGCTTGCCTGTAACTGATCCTTTGTAGTTGCCGCCCGAATCTACGGTAAACGTCTGGCCCGGCTGAACTATCACATCGATATACTGCTTGAGCCGGTACGGTATCGAGAAATTCCACATAGGAACGGCCAGAACATATTTGTCTGCGTCCTTGAATTCCGCGATTGTCGCGATGACCTTATCCCAGGCCTGTTTTTCTTCTGGACTGTGGGGTTTGCCTCGCATAACTTTGTATTTGCCTGAAGCCGCGACAAAATCAAACTCAGGAATGTTCGCTGAAAATAGGTCTATTGTTTTTACCTGGTCTTTCGGATGCGATTTCTTATACGCTTCGACAAACGCATCCGCGACAGTCGTGGAATAGGACAGTTTGCCCATCGGTGACGCTTTGATATACAGTAACTTGCTCATAGTGCCCTCCGTGAAATATTGCTTTCAAATTCGGTTTTCTGATTATACGTTCAGCTTCATATTTTATTTCAGAGTTATACTATTAGCCACGAAAAAAGTGCAAAAAATTCCTCTGATTTATCAGACGTATTCCCTGATTGCACTTTTGCCATTATGGCCCTTAAGTGCTATAATAGATGCCGCAGAAGATGAAGCGCAATATATTAATTATGCCTCTGAACAGTGTTAGGGGCTCCGACCAGTCGATTGTTGGGGCAAAGGCGGTCGGCCTTTGGCGTCTTAAACGCATGGGTTTGCCTGTTCCTGATGCCTTCTGTATTGCTGCCAACGCATACAGATTATATATTGGCGCTGTATCCCTTAAGGCGGTGATTGATAGCGCTCTTCTATCGCTTAGCAGGCCTGAAAGCTTCGACATTGCCAAACCCCTGGCTGATGTGCGCAGGGCTATCATTGAATCGCCGATGGATGACTCACTTGCCGCTGAAATTGAATCGCATTACAATACTCTCGCAGCCAGCCGTTTGGCCGTTCGCTCATCGGCCACAGCAGAGGACCTGCCCGGTCATTCCTTCGCAGGCCTTTACGACACGTACCTTGGGATTTCCAACCTCGAAGATTGCCTGATTGCCATAAAGAAGTGCTGGGCCTCGTTATGGACCGAGCGTGCATACAGCTACAGGCAAAAAAACGGCTTCGACCATTCGAAGGTCGAAATGGCTGTAATCGTCCAGTCCCTTATTCCGGCCGATGTCGCCGGTGTAATTTTTACCTCTGACCCTGTTACCGGCGATGATAATCGCATTGTTATTGAGGCCTGTCTCGGTCTCGGTGACGCATTGGTTTCGGGCAAGGTAACTCCTGACCGTGTTGTTTTAGACAAAAGGGGGCTTAACGTCCTTTCACAAACGGTATCCGCCCATTGCATCGACAAACAGACGGCTCAAAAACTCGCGAAGCTGGCCATAAAAGCCGAGAGCGAATTCGGCTGTCCCCAGGACATCGAATGGGCGATTCACCAGTGCAATATTTTTCTGCTTCAGTCCAGACCCATTACCACCATCTCAAAGACAAAATCCTGGGAAGACCGCCAAATCTGGAGCAGTTTTGCTGCGAAGGAGGTAATCCCTGATGTGGTGACGCCGGCCACATCATGGATGCTTGGGTCCCTCGAAGAGAAGATATTCAAACCTTTCTTTGATGTGCTGTGCATCGATAAAGGCGATATCCCGACATTCGAGCTGATTGCCGGTCGGGTTTATTTTAACGCCGGCCTATGGACCGCTGTCGTAAGGCACTTCAGGATTATGAACAAAATGAACTGGGAAGCGTTTGCCGGAAGCGAGCCGGAGCTGGTATTGATGCTTGAAAAACTCAGAAATACACCAACGGAAGACCTGCCCAAAATCAAACACAACCGCGTGAGGTTCATTCTGAGATTTCCTTTGCTAACAGTATCGATGCTTTGCAATACACGCCGCAAATCTCAGTCCATTCTCGCCAACGCGAGGAAGATAAACGAAAAATGGGTCTGTATTGACGCCGCCGGATTGTCCGCGGAACGGCTGGCTGACTGCCTGACGGAGGCCATTAACGATTTCCCTGAGGGCATCATCAAAGTATCCGATTTTATTTGTATGTGTCACTGGATGGCATATTTTCCAATCCTCGAAGTTGTATGCAAGAGATGGTTTCCCGATGAACAATCATGTGCAGGAAAATTGCTTGCGGGCCTTGGCAATATGGCAGACGCGGAAGCGGGACTTGACCTTTGGCGGCTGGCCGTGAAAATCAACGACAGCACAGCCCTGAAGGGACTGGTTCAATCGAATGCCAAATGGGACATTGTGCACGAGGAGCTTGTTAAAAGCCCTTCAGGCGAGGAGTTTTTAACTGAGTGGAAGCGATTTATGAAAGTCCACGGCCATCACTGCCGAGGCGAGCTTGAGTTTTATAACAGGCGATGGTCTGAGACGCCCGATTATATCCTGGGAATTTTGCGTAGTTATCTTGGCTCCATGGAAAAGTCCAATCTGCTGGAAAACCGCAGGAGGATTGTCGAGCAGAGAGAACAGCTTGTGGAAAAGTGCCGTCAGAAACTAAAAAATCCTGTCAAAGGGGCTGTTTTCAACCATCTGCTTGTTCGCGCTCAATATGGTTCGGCTTTTCGCGAGAACATTAAAAGCGAACTCATAAAACTAATGGCATCTATACGCTCTATACAGCTCGAACTTGGCAGAAAGCTGGCGGCCGGCTCTCTAATAGCGGATTGTAATGATGTTTTTTTCCTTAAGCTGGAGGAACTTAGACAGTTGACTCGGGGCCGGTCAGAGGTTTATATCAGACAGGTTATTGCCGCCCGCCGGGCTGATTATGAGAAATGGCAAACAATATCGCCGCCCAACGTAATTTTTGGGAGATTTAACCCCGACACGTATGTCCCGGCCGATGTGAATGCCGGCGCCAATCTGTTAGGCGGTTTGGCAGTAAGCCCCGGTGTTGTCAGCGGGAAGGCACGGGTAATACTGAGAGCCGACGATAACGAGCAGGTTCAAGCCGGTGAAATTCTCGTCGCTCCATTTACCGACCCCGGCTGGACACCGTATTTCATCCCCGCTGCCGGGATTGTTATGGACCAGGGCGGCCTACTTTCACACGGAGCCATTATTGCCCGTGAATATGGCATCCCTGCCGTGGTAAACGTCGGCAACGCGACAAAAATAATCAAAACCGGTCAGACCATCCAGGTGGATGGCGACAGGGGGGTAGTCAGGATTCTGGAATAACGGACTTTACTCTTTTTATAAACTTCGATATTTTACTTAGGCATTTCTTTTTGTCTTTGAGGTTATCTTCAATCAAACTTACGATTTTAGAGCCGATGATGACGCCGTCTGCGCCGGATTTGGCGACCTTTGCGGCGTGTTCGGGGGTGCTGATGCCGAAGCCGACGCAAACAGGGACATTAGTTTCTTTTTTGATTTTGCTGATAAGGCCTTTGACTGAAGTAGATAATGTTTTTCGGCTGCCTGTTACGCCCAAAAG
>PMZJ01000038.1:6922-59310 GCA_003170415.1 Phycisphaerales bacterium
TTGTAACAGTCGCGGAAGAATTTTTCCGTGCCGTATTGGAAAATCAGGTTGTAATACATCAGAAGACCGATGGGTATATCCTTATATTTTTTAATTTCAGCGATAAAGGCGATCGATTTTTTGACAGTCATACCGCTTTTAAGCGAGCGGATATCGGCTTTTTGAATAGTGGGGCCGTCGGCGATTGGGTCTGAAAATGGTATGCCTAATTCGAGGATATCCGCGCCGGCGTCGATGGCCGATTTGACAATCTTCAAGCTTGTTTTATAGTCCGGGTCGCCGATAACGAAAAATGGTATCAGCGCTGCGTGGTTTAGTTCCGCAAAAACCTGTTTATAAGATTTCATTTTTCAATCCTTATTATCAATCCGCAATCCGCAATCCGAAATCAGCAATTATTTAATCCTTCACTGGTCTGAATTTTTCAACGATACCAACGTCTTTGTCGCCTCGGCCAGAGAGGTTCACGACCGCGATTGTCTTCGCCGGCAGTTTACCTTTCTGTTTTACCAGATAAGCCAGAGCGTGTGTGCTTTCCAGCGCTGGTAAAATACCTTCCATTTTGCACATCAATTCAAATGTATCGAGGACGTCTTTGTCTTCGACTGCGACGTAAGTAGCTCTGCCAATATCGCTGAGGTAGCAATGTTCGGGGCCGACCGAGGGGTAATCGAGTCCTGCGCTGACGCTTTCAGTGTCGTTTACCTGCCCTTCAGCATTCTGGAGGAGATATGCCTTTGCCCCGTGCAAAATGCCGGGTTTTCCCGCGGATATTGACGCGGCGTGCCTGCCGCTGGATAAGCTTCTGCCGCCCGCTTCGACGCCGATGAGCCGAACGCCTTTGTCATCCAGAAAACCTGAGAATATGCCTATCGCGTTGCTGCCTCCGCCGACGCACGCCAGTACCATATCAGGCAGCCGGCCGAGTTTGGCGAGGCATTGCCGACGTGCCTCTTTGCCGATGCAACTCTGGAAGTGTTTCACAATCGTGGGATATGGGTGAGGCCCGGCGGCTGTGCCGAAAAGGTAAAACGTATCCGTTACATTCGCGGTCCAGTATCGAAGGGCATCGTTTATCGCGTCTTTAAGTGTGCTTGTGCCGCCTTTGACGGATATGACCTGAGCGCCGCAAAGTTTCATTTTATGGACGTTGACGCTTTGGCGTTCGACATCGGTAGCGCCCATAAATATTTTTGTTTCCATTCCGAATAACGCGCCAATCATCGCGGTGGCTAAGCCGTGCTGGCCCGCGCCGGTTTCGGCGATGAGTTTTGTTTTGCCCATATATTTGGCGAGCAGCCCTTGGCCCAGTGTATTATTGACCTTGTGCGCTCCGCCGTGAAGCAGGTCCTCGCGTTTGAGATATACGTTGAAGCCCACGTATTCGCTGAAGCGTTTGGCGTGATACAGGGGCGTTGGCCTGCCCGCGTAGTCCGCCATCAACCGCGACAACTCATTAACGAAACCCTTGTCCTTGTAGAACTGGTAAAATGCCTTTTCAAGCTCTTCGAGGGCTGGTATTAAAACCTCCGGCACATAAAAACCGCCATAATCTCCGAATCTGCCTTTGTATTTCATAGTCGTTTATTAACCTCGCAAGTCCTGAATCATGTCGAAAAGTTTTCGCATTTTGGCGTGGTCTTTTTTGCCTGGTTTGCTCTCGACACCGCTGCAAACGTCGATGCCGTAGATTCCCAGCTCGACCGCCTTTGCGATGTTTTCCGCGTTGATGCCTCCCGCCAGGAATACGCGTTTGCTGATGTTTCCTATGATGTTCCAGTCAAAGACAAGCCCTGTTCCGCCGTATTTTTTGGGGTCAAAGGCGTCGAGTAAAATAGCGTCGGTGTAATATTCTTCCGCGTGTTTGATGTCTTTTTCATCCTTGACGCGAATCGCTTTCATTGTCCGCACATTGAGCGTCCCGAATTGCTCACAGTATTTTGGCGTTTCGTCGCCGTGAAACTGAACCCAGTCAAGGTGGCATTCGTCGATTACCTGCTCGATGTGTTCGAAGGTGTCGTTGACGAACAGGCCCACAATGTCAACGAAAGCGGGTATCTGGTCTATGATTTTCGCCGCGTCCGCTGGCTTTATGTATCGCGGGCTTTTTGGGTAAAAATTGAAACCCAGCATATCCGCGCCCATTTCCGCCGCTGCTGCCGCGTCGTCATAGTTCGTAAAGCCGCATATTTTCACTTTGACCGCCGCCATTCTCATAGATGTCCCTTTCTCAACCCTTTGAAACCAGGACTAATTTTTCCAGCCGTCGCGTCGCCTCGCCGCTGCTTATTGCCTGCCCGGCGATATGCATCGCAGAACCAAAATCCTCAGCCAGTCCGGCCACAATTATCGCCGCCGCCGCGTTTAGCACAACAATATCTTTTTTAGCCCCTGTTTCTTTTCCACTTATTATATTTTTTACTGCCTGGGCGTTGCTTTTGGCATCGCCGCCTTTGAGGTCGTCGAGCGAGGCATTTTTAATCCCATAATCGGCGTGGTTCAGCATCGACTCGGTTATTTTGCCCGCCTTGAGTTCCATAATTTTTGTCGGCACCATCGTACTGATTTCATCAAGCCCATCGCTGTGCACAATCATCGCACGTTTGACGCCAAGCAAATGCAGCGCCTCCGCAACTATTGGCATCAGACCCTGCTCAGGCACGCCCATAACCTGTCCCTGCGCACCAGCGGGGTTGGCAAGGGGGCCTAATATGTTGAATACCGTCCTGAATCCCAGCGCCTTGCGCACCGGCTGAACGTATCTCATTGCCGGATGATACTTCGGCGCAAACATAAATCCTATTCCCGCCTCCCTTATGCAGCGAGCCACCGTATCAGGCCCCGCCTCGATATTGACGCCAAGTTCGGCGAAGACATCCGCCGAGCCGCACTTGCTGGTTATCGCGCGGTTGCCGTGTTTGGCGACGCGAACCCCTGCGCCCGCCGCGACAAGTGCAGCCGCCGTCGATATGTTAAACGTCTTTACTGTCGCTCCGCCCGTCCCGCAGGTATCCACGAGGTTGTCAACGCCGGGGTCAACTTTGACACAATGAGCACGCAGTGATTTGGCAAGCCCGGCAAATTCCGCGGCGGTTGCCGACTTGCATCGCATCGCGGTCAACAACGCCGCAATCTGAATCTCCGGCACCTCGCCTTCAAAAATAATATCGAGGACTTTGCCCGCCTGTTCGAAGGTCAGGTGTTGGCCTCGGAGCAATGGCTCTATGTATTCGGCTATCGTAGCCATATTCAAACCCTTTGCTTGCTTGAATGTTGTTCAGCGATTTTCAGAATATTTTCGATGATTTTGCCGCCTGCCGGCGTCAGGATGCTTTCCGGATGAAACTGCACACCATATATGGGCAGCGTTTTGTGTTTGATACCCATATTCACGCCCTCAAATTCAGCCGTTGCCTCTAAACATTCCGGCATACTCAATGCGCACAAACTGTGGTATCGTCCCGCCTGCAGAGGATTTTCTGCCCCGGCGAATACACCTTTCCCGTTGTGCGTTACCCGCGAGGGTTTGCCGTGCACCGGCTCAGGGGCGTGCCCGATTTTGCCCCCGAAATACTCCACTATCGCCTGGTGTCCTAAGCATACCCCGAATATCGGCAGCTTGTCTTTGAAGTAATCAATCGCCGCAAGCGTTACACCCGACGTGGCGGGTGTCCCCGGCCCAGGCGAAATCACTAACAAATCCGGCTCGAACTCATCGGCCACTTTTTTCAAGTCCTCAATTGACGTGTCCGCCCGGTAAACCCTCGCCTCACAGTTCCGCTTGCAAAAGTCATCCACGAGGTTATACGTGAACGAATCAAAATTATCGATGAATAAAACCTTTCTTTTTTTATCGCTCATATTTTTATCCTCGTTTATTTCTTTGCTAAAGCCCGCATACACGATCCGGCTTTGTGCTCCGTCTCCTCGAATTCCGTCCTGGGGACACTGTCGTGAACTATCCCCGCCCCGACCCGAATATACGCTTTATTGTCCTTAATCTGCAAACTCCTTATCGTAATACAACTGTCGAATTGGCCGTCAACCGTCAGGTACATCACCGCTCCCCCATAGTATCCGCGTTTTGTCTTCTCTAATTGCCTGATAATCTTCATCGCCTCTATCTTCGGCGCGCCGGTCAGTGTCCCCATATTCATCGTCGCAAGATAAGCGTTCAACGCGTCAAGATTGCTTGCTAATGTTCCCTTGACGTTGCTCACCAGATGCTGCACCGATTCGTATTTCTCTACCGTCAGCAGTTCCGTTACAACCCTGCTCCCCGGTTCTGCCACCCTGGCGATATCGTTTCTTGCCAAATCGACCAGCATTATGTGCTCAGCCAGTTCTTTGCGGTCTATTTTCAGTTCCGCCTCATATCGGAAGTCGATATCCGCGTCGAGTTTGCCGTTGACCTTGCCCCTCGGCTTTGTTCCCGCTATCGGCCTGATTTCCACGCTGCGATTTTCCGTCCCGCTTACCCGCAGATTCAGTTCGGGGCTTGACCCCAGCAGCGTTGTATTCGGCGTATTTATGTAAAACATATAGGGCGACGGGTTCAGTTCACGCAATCGTTTATAAACGTCCAGCGGCTCATCGGCGCACGGCTCAATCTTCGTCCTGCTCAGGACCACCTGAAAAATGTCCCCATCTAAAATGTGCTTCTTGGCGGACCGCACCATATCCTCGTAGTCCTTCTGGTTTGTATCGGTCGATGGCTTCGGCAGGGGGGCTTCGTATTTTTTGGCCCTGGGTGTCTCGAACCGGGCGATATTTTCATAGTAGTCGAAACACTCCTGCGCCTCGTTTATTACCTCTGCCCTGTTGCCGTTGGTTATTATCACGTTAACAACCACATAGCCCTCATTTCGCTCGTGGTCCACCAGGAAGATATTGTCCGCGAAGTAAAGTTCATAATCCGGGTTGCCTAAAAGGTCGGTTTCGTTGGCGGGCAGTTTTTCAAACTGGTCGATAAAGTCGTAGCTTAACGCGCCTAACAATCCGCAGGTTACGCGGAACGGTTTGCTTGCCAGCCGAAATGAGAACGCTACCGCACGCAGGACGTCCATCTGGTTTGTGCTTGTCAGGCGCGTCTGCTCATCCACTAATCCCGCGGGTTTCCTGATTGTGCCTTTAATCCGTTCGGCGTTGAAGTCCGCGGTTTCGCAAAAGCCGAATCTTTTGGGGTCGAATGTCAGGTATTTAATCATTCTCCTGCCGGTTTTGGTCAATGCCCTGATTTCAAATTCCCTTCCTTTGCCTGTCAGGTATAACGCCGGCTTGGCTGTCCCGAAGCTAAGTGCGCTGCTGCCTGCCAGATACTCCCGTGATTCCAATAGACAGCAGTTCTTTGTCCGTCCGTAGTCGCTTATCTTGGCGAAAAAGTCCATCGGGTCAGCCATCTCGATTCGTTTGACAATCGGGATTATCTCCCCCGGTTTCGCGTTTTCAATTATTTGTCTGTAGTCATCCATTCTTCGTGTCCTTATTATGAAGATATAGGTCTTTTCTGGCCATAAAAAAAGCGGCCTGTTGTTTTTATTCCAACAGGCCGCGTAAATTACTTTGATTTTATTGTTTTTTCTTAGTGCAGCTTTCCCGCCTGCCCGCCGGATTTATCCAACAGGCCGCCACCAACCAAACAACTTACCATAGTTATTCTGCATTATCATATCATTCTACCACATTCCGGCTTTTTTGTCAATAGCCAATCCTGAAAAATTTACAAAATAAGCGTTTTATCGCTATGGTCTCATAATCTATTGTTCAGCAAATGAACCAATGGCTGTGGGCGGTCAACGCCCTCGATAAATTTCGGTTTGTTTGCCCAGGGTGTAACGCTCGAAACGCCGGTCAAATCCATCCAGTATTGCAATCTCGCCACGGGCAGGTTCCAGGTCATATGAAAATGATTGGCGGGGGGATATTGCTTGTATTCGACCATACTGGCAAATTTGGGCACGACAAACGTATGAGGCCAGGTCGGCGTTGTCAGGTTGCACATCGCCTTGCCAAGCTCCGCAGGCACCTCTGTCGTCCGCGCCTCATCCCAAATCAAACTAAATCCCGGCAGGCCGGAACTATAGGCCAATCGTCCCGCGATGCCCTCTATTCCCGCAGGTGACATAAACGTTACTGAGTTGCCCCCGCCGGGGAAATAAAACTCATCCGCCAAAGGCATACTGACGCCCGCCATAATGTCCTTTACCGATGCGCCGGGTTTAGCCGACCAGTCAAAAGCCGCACTACCCGAATTGTCCCCATCGACAAGTCCCTTAATAGACCAGTCCGCGTTTTCGTCCAGATTCTCAACGCCGATTTTGTCGGCCAATTCTTTAATCTCCCACGCCTCCCAAACCTTCCTGAAATCCATAAATAATGGCGGGTTCCCGCCGGACAGGTATGTCATAAACAGCATCGTCAAAAGTCCCTGAACGTCCGCCTCTGTCGCGTAAGGCAGGGGGGCCTTGCGGCCATTATGGTCAAACGTGCTGTTAAAAAGCGATTCCATAACGTCCGCTACCGGCAGCGGCAGTCCGCGTTTGTCGCTTCCCCATTCTAATTGGCTCATAAATCCGCCGCCGACCGCGTTAAGCTCCGCCATAATGTCCCGCACAATCAGGTACATCGCCAAACTCATATTGAAACGGGCGCTATCCGCCTCATCCCGCAGTTCGAGCCGATCGCCAACGTATCGATTTATCCATCCCCTCAGCGCCTTCAGTTCTTTTTTGTCGTATGCCTCTTTGTGCAGCATATCCGCCAGCAGCTTCATATCTAACCGGGTAATCTCAATTCCGAAGGTATTTCTCGTCGGTATTATGTGAGCAAGGGCGGTTTCCATTCCCATCGAGTCGTGTCCGAAAATCACGACTCGTCTGCCGCGTAATCCTACGGCCGTCACCGCCGCGTAGCACCAGTCGATGAGCCATTTGGCCGTCTGCTCGCTCATTTTGGGATTTGCGCCTGTGTCGGGCCAGTTGCCGACGTTCAGCGTGCAAAGTCGTCCGTATTGGCTAATCGCGCCGTTCAGCGCGTGGGCGTAAACCACCCCCGGCCTCGGCCCGCTGTTGCCGCAGGTTATATTGACAGGTGTATTGGCCGGGAACTGCTGCAAAAGCGATATGCCCGTCAACTGCGGAAATGCCCATGTATCCGGCACACAGACCAATATATCCACGCCGGCTTTGCGGAATTGCTCTGCGACAATATCCGCCTGCTTTTCGCCATCGACTAATGTAGTCGAATAAACAACGGGCACCGGTTTTTTGTCGGGCAGGACCACTTTGCCGCTTATTGTGTCTGCGGTCATCTTTACGATATTCTGGCAACGTTTCCGGCTTGCCTCATCTATACGTGGGTCGCTGGTCGCGAAAACTCCAATCACCGGGACCTTCGGCTTGCCGTTTGCACCTGCCAGTTCCACTGCCGCTGTTTTAGCCATCGTTAATCCTCCAGATTATAAAATGCCTTTTTTAAGAATTATATTAGCGTATAGGGCCTTCTCGCCGGCCGGAAAGTTGCCGTCCGCCAGGACTATCTCGTCGCCGTGTCCCATCTCCATAATCGCTTTCATAAGCTCAGGAAAAATCACTTCCAGTATATTAAGCATATCTGTTCAAGCCCCATATAAAATTATAAAAGGTCAAGGTTGCCTTTTGGACGGCCTGTACTTAATACTGTAAATCAGCCCAATAACCAAAAGCAAAATGCCCCACCAGATGTCCATGTGCAGATTTGCCAGCTTCACGGGATGCTCAGGCGGATTGATGATGTTGTATATGCCGCATCCGAGTATCAGGACGCCATATATCGTCAGCAGCAGGCCGATGAAGAACCAGATAGGAATTTGATGTTCGTCATACATATATTGCTCCTTACCAGAAGATGATGTTTATGGCTATCAGTATGATGAGCACGGCCGCCGCCCATAATTTCGGGTGGTGGTACCACGGGCACGGTCCCTCATCCGGAATATCCGTCAGGCCCATCACAAGATTTCTCAATTCCTCGACCGGCTTGGGTTTGGTGAAAATGCTTACCCCAATCGTTACGCTAAGGCACACTATCAGCGACCAGAACGCGCTATACATATTTACTGCCATTGGTTTGGCTTTCTCGGAGCGGGCTATGTATTTTGTGTGGGCCGGGTTGAACGCCGCCGCGTCGAATTTCTTCGCGATATATGACGCTCTAATTGTCACGCCGGGCTTGAGCGCCAGGGGGATACCCTCCACGCCGAACTTGGTGTGCTGTTTGGTGTCTGCCTCCACCGCGTCGGGGACGAGCACTCGCAGGCTGTTGGCGACCGCACCGTCTCTTACCACGCCGGACAGCTCAACGCCTGTCTGCGGCACCACATACTGCCCCGACGTCACCGGCTCTTTGCCGGCTTCGAGCGGTATTGCGACGTTGGTGGTCTGGATTTGGCCGCTTTCGACTATTACCTGCGATATCTTATCGTCGCTCTGTTTTACTACTGATACCACGGCATTATTGCTTATGAGAACCGAGGGATGCGGCCGGGAACCATCGGGGAACGTGTGTACGAACACCCACATACTCATCGAGATGATGATGGCGGCCAGAAATCCCCAGAAACCGCCCGCAGGAGTCGCTCGCTTCCACAACATCCCCAGGATGACCGTGCCGAACAGCGGCACGATAAAGAAGAACACCAGCACCTGCAGAAACTCGAGGATGTTCGAGAAATAAAACAGTGCGTAGGCGGTGCCAATGGATATCAGCACGCCCAGTATCGAGCACCACCGGCCCATGCTCAGGTAGTGCTTGTCGCTGGCTTTCTTGTTCAGCAGTGGTTTATAAACGTCGTAAGTCCATACCGTGGCAAATGCGCTGACGTTGCCGGCCATACCTGACATAAAGCCGGCTATCATCGCCGTCACACCAAGCCCCAGAAGGCCTGGACCGAGATACTGGCCCATCAACAGCGGCAGCACGTCATTGAACGTGCGAAGAGTAATGTTGGCACGCGGGTCGCTCTCCGGCACTAATATCATCGGGGTTCCGTTTGGGTTGAGCAGCACTGCCAGCCCCAGCAGACCCGGAATGGTAACGATAATCGGCACAAGCATCTTGAGCATCGCCCCGATGACCGTGCCGTTCTGGGCAGAACGCAGGTCCTTGGCAATGATTACTCGCTGCACCTGCAAAAAGTCCGTGCACCAGTAGCCGAAGCTCACAGCTAATCCTAAGCCGAAGACCATTCCGAACCAGTCGATGCCCATCGGGTTCGTATCGAATGACCCCAGGTTGCGCCACAAGCTGGTGAAGTCGGCGTTCTGCACCGTCGGGTGGATTATCGCCGCGTTCTTCTGCGCGGTTGCCAGCATCCTGGTCCATCCGCCGGCGCTGATGATTCCAAGGATGGGAACCAAAAGCGTTCCCAGCCATATCAGGAAGAATTGCAGCACCTCATTAAATACCGCCGACAGCAGGCCGCCTAAGAACACGTAGATGCCGACCGTTATCGACGACACCCAGATGCTCACGTTCATATTCCAGCCAAGCAGCAGGTTCAGAATCTTCGCCATCGCGAACATACTGGCGCCGCTGACCATCACCGTCAGGAACGTGAACGAGATGCCCGCCAGCGCCCTCGGACCTTCGCCGTATCGCAGCTTCAGATAACCGGGCACGGAGTGCGTTCTGCAAATATAATAAAATGGCATCATAACAATGGCTAAAAACAGTATCGCGGGTATCGCGCCTATCAGGTATGCGTGTGCACCTAACATTCCATACTGGTACGCCATCGCCGACCAGCCCATTGTTTCCAGCGAGCTTAAATTGGCCGAGATGAAACTCAGACCGGCAATCCAGGCCGTCATTTTCCGGCCCGCCATAAAAAAGACATCGCCCGTGCTGGCGTATTTTTTCAGATAAAACCCGATTGCGAGAACTACCACAAAGTAAATCGCGATTATGACCATGTCTATCGGGGACAGATTAAGCAGATGGGACGCTGCGCCTCCGCTGGCGGCTGTTGCGGTTTTGAAGGGCATCAAAAAGACAAACAAAAATGCCGCTATACACAAATTCTTCAGTAGCTTCATATCGGTTTGCTCTCCTGGTTTTTCAGTAGTAGTTCTGTCGATTTTTTTGCCTCATATACCTTCAAGCGGTTGGCTATTTTTCCACTTAATCGCCTGCTTGTAAAGTATTTTCTGCCTGCCTGGACTTTCCTGAATATTCTCGCAAATTTTTAACTTGCCTGTCTTGACACGGAATGCCATTTCAGCTAATATGATACTACAGTAGTTTGGAAAAAAAACTACCTGTGGTGAGCGCAGCTTGCCCTGAGTAGTACCGAAAGGTCGAACTACTGGCGATGCCAAAACAAAAAATCATAGTTTGTATTCCAGCCCGTTACGGCTCAACAAGGTTCCCAGCTAAAGTTCTCGCCAAAGATACAGGCAAATTCCTCATCCAGCATGTTTACGAACAGGCCAAACTTGCCAAATTACCAGACAGGGTAATCATTGCCGCGGACGATAAGCGAATCGCCCAGGCAGCCAAATCCTTCGGCGCGGAATGTATTATGACTAACCCTGATTGCCCCTCCGGCACAGACCGTATCGCCGAAGCGGTGGAGGGGCAAGATTTTGATATAGTAGTCAACTTGCAAGGTGACGAACCCGAAATTGACCCGGCGAATATCGACACCGTTGCAAAGCTGCTTGTTGATAACCCCAAATGCCAAATGGCAACATTGGTAGCCGACTTCGAGACAAAAGAACAAATCGCCGACCCAAACATCGTAAAGGTTGTTGTAGCGAGCAGCGTAGAGCGTATAGCGGATAGCTGGAAACTCAAAACTCAAAACTCAAAACTCAAAACTAATTGCGATATAGCAATTTATTTCTCCCGTTCCGTCATACCATACGACCGCCAGCAGGGCGGTATAGGTGAAACAAAGAATTATTTGCGTCATATCGGCATATACGCTTATCGGAAAGATTTCCTGTTGAAGATTACAAAACTGCCGCAGACGCCTTTGGAAAAATTGGAAAAACTCGAACAATTGCGTGCCATAGAAAATGGCTTTGATATACTCGTCGCCAAAGTAAAGCATACCTGTGCCGGCATCGACACCCCTGTTCAATACGCGGAATTCGTCAAACGTTACAAAAGAAATGTTTAGCCCCGCCATTTATGGCGGGGTTGTTTAGCCACAGAGAGCACAGAGGACACATAGAAAAATGTGTTATAAGTTGTCGCAAGAAGAAATAAAGATGGTTTTAGAAATAATCAATACTATTGCAATTGTTGTTGCTTCAGGGGTAGCGATATCTGGAATTAATACCTGGAGAAAAGAGTTCTTGGGCAAACGTAAAATTGAACTTGCAGAAGATGTTTTGGCTCTGTTCTACGAGGCCAAAGACGCCATTAGTGCAATTAGGAGTCTGTATGGCTTTCAGGGCGAAGGTTCAACAAGAAAACCCCAGGAAGGAGAAACCCCTCAACAAAAACAAGTTCGGGATAAGGCCTATGTTGTTTATGAACGATTTGAGAAGAGACAAGAAGTGTTTAGTAAGTTGCATTCTAAACGCTATCAATTCATAGCAAGATTTGGTGCAGAAAAAGCCAAACCATTTGATGACTTGTGGCAGATATTCATCGATATAAAATGTGCAGCTGATCAATTGGCAGAAATATGGTGCGAATTACCATATTGTGATGAAGAGGATAAGAAAACGCTTAGAGAACAAAAGAAAGAACAGACAAATATTCTTTATTATTGTGGAAGGAGCGATCCTATTGTGCCGCGTTTAGAGAAAATAATTTCGGATATAGAAGCAATATGCAAGCCGATTATTTTGGGTAAAAAATAAATTAGGATTTCTCTGTGAACTCTGTGTCCTCTGTGGCTAAAAAAATAAATAAGTTTGTTATCGGTGGCAAAAAAACAGTGTAATCTGCCTGCCCTGCGTAGCCGCTTCGGCGAAGAAGGGTGTAATCTGTGGTTAAAGAAATTATAAGTAATCTCTGTGGCAAGGGTGAAATATGAAAGACAGCGAACTGTTGACATCGGTAAGCAAAACATCAACTGACAGCGAATTTTTCTCGCCTATGCCGCCCGGCTACAAGCCCGGCAAGACGAAATATCTCTTCGTTATGGGTACCGTGATGAGCGGCTTAGGCAAAGGGATATTCTCATCCTGTCTTGCCAAACTGATGCAGGACAAGGGCCTCAAGGTCGCCCCCATAAAGCTCGAAGGTTATCTCAACATCGACTCCGGCACACTCAACCCATTCCGCCACGGTGAGGTATTTGTCCTCGATGATGGTATGGAATGCGATATGGACCTTGGCACATACGAACGAATGCTCGACCAGGATTTGAGCAGGGCGAACTTCTGCACCTCCGGCCAAATCTTTAACGACGTCCTCAACAANNAAATTACGCCTGCGAAATCTCGCGATGAAAACAAACGCGGATATTGTATTCGTGGAAATAGGCGGCACCGTAGGCGACCTCGAAAACGCCTACTTCATCGAGGCGATGCGCGAACTGGCCTACGAAGAAGGCCCAAACAGCGCCTGCTTTGTCGCGCTGACGTATATTCTCGAACCGCAAACACTCGGCGAACAAAAATCAAAGGCCGCACAGTTAGGCATCAAACAACTTATGCAGCTCGGCGTCCAGCCCGACATCATCGCCTGCCGGGCCACGAGTCCCGTTACAGAAACCGTCCGCCAGAAAATCAGCGTCTATAGCAATGTCCCCTTCGAACGGGTCATCTCGCTGCACGATTCCGCCAGTATTTATACAATCCCCGCGATGCTCCGCGACAAGGGCCTCGACTTCGAGGTCGCGCGTCTCCTGAAAATCGAAGACCGCCTCAACCTCCGGCACGAACGCAAAAGCTGGGCGCAGTGGTGCGACTTCACCGACAAAATCGACGTTGCACAGAAACCCGTAACAATCGCCATCACCGGCAAATACACCTCCGTCCGCGACAGCTATGCCTCAATCATCAATGCCCTTGAGCACGCGGGTATCGCGCTGGGCGCAAAGGTCAATATAAAATGGATTGAGACAACAAATTTGACTGATACTAACGTGGCGGAGCATCTCGCCGACGTCGATGGCATAATCGTCCCCGGCGGTTTCGGCATGCGCGGCGCGGAGGGCAAAATCTGCTGCGTCAAACACTCCCGCGAAAACAACCTTCCATATCTCGGTATATGCTTCGGCTTCCAGATGGCCGTAATCGAATTCGCCCGAAACGTCTGCGGCTTGACCGGCGCAAACAGCACCGAGATTGAGCCGGATTGCAAAGAACCCGTTATAGATTATCTTCCGGAGCAATTGAAAATCGAGGGCCTCGGCGGCAATATGCGCCTCGGCGGCTTCGATATCGAACTCAAACCAGATACATTCGCCTGGCAGCTCTTCGCAAAGGCCCGTTCCGTCAGGATGCGATTCAGGCACCGTTACGAAGTCGCCCCGCGATATATCGAGACACTCGAAAAAGCAGGCCTTGTTTTTTCAGGCAAAGCGCCGGGACAACCCATTATGCAAATTCTCGAATTGCTTGGGCATTCCTACTTTGTAGGCACTCAGGCCCATCCCTGCCTGACTTCCCGCCCATTGCGTCCCCAGCCGATGTTCGTGGGGCTTGTCGCCGCCGCGATGCAGAAACGCTACCCGAAAAACAATTCCCCGGATTGTGTTACCGCCGTGCGAAACCTCTGCTCCTGATTCACCCGAGGGGCTCTCCGGCGGATTATTCGAACAGCACTGCGAGCTTTCTTTTCTGCGTTGAGGATATCGATTTTGCGTCCGTCCACACCGCCAAATCCAAACTTCGTCTGCAGTCGCAATCCTCGCAAACAATCTTGTGCCTGTTCACCAGTATCGCCTCAATCAGCTTCAGGCAATTACCGCCTGCCCGATTCAGGTTCCCGATTATCTCCCGCAGGAGCTCCTGCTTATCTCTTCTCTTCTTCTGCGGCTTCCAGCAGTCGTAATCGCTAACCAGCGCGACCAGCGAATAACACATCTGGGCCTCTCTGGCTAATTTTGCCTCAGGCATCGCCGTCATCCCTATCAAATCCCCGCCTATTATCCTGTGCATCAGCGACTCCGCCCTCGTCGAAAACATCGGCCCCTCCATCCCGACGTATGTTCCTTTGCGATGTGTCCGGACGGCTAATTTTCTCGCCGCTTTCGCGATAATTCCCCCCAGTCGCTCGCACGTCGGCTGTGTCATCTCGGTATGTACCGCCGCATAACCGTTAAAGAAACTGCTCTGCCGCCTGAATGTTTTGTCTATAAACTGGTCAACAATCACAAGCTCGCCGGGGCGGATTGAGCCGCGAAGCGAACCCACCGCGCACGTCGCTATTACCACGTGGGCGCCAAGCTTCTTGAGGGCGAATATGTTCGCAGCGTATGGGACTTCGCTTGGGGATAACTTATGGCCCTGGCCGTGGCGATTGATAAACGCGACCTGCCTTTTGCCTATCTTGCCAATCATAATCCTGTCGCTGGGTTTCCCGAATGGCGTCGCCACGTCGCAAAACTTCACGTCCTCTATTTTGCCGGCCAGCACATCACCCAGCCCCGACCCGCCAATCAGTCCCGTCAGTCCCTGCTCCACTTGTCTGTCTCCATAAATACTGTTTTGACGCCAATATAATTGCTTTACCCCAGATTTACAATGCGCTTTTAGTTCCTATTGGGCTTCACAACAGTCATAAGCTGTGATATAATATAAGTTACACCCGTTTAGTATGCGCAAAAAATGACGCTTAATGAAAAGATAAAGCAAACGGCCCTGGAACTCGGATTTGACCTCGTCGGCGTAACCGATGCCTCGCCCCTGCAAGGCGAGCAGGTCAATCGCCTTCTCGCCTGGCTCGATGCCGGCTACGCTGGCCGGATGACCTGGCTGCACTCAAACCTCGAAAAACGCACCGACCCCTCCAAACTCCTGCCCGGCGCAAAATCCGTTATCGTTGTTGGACTGGGTTATAAACCGCCGGGACAGAAGACAGAGGACAGAGGACAGAGGACAGCGTCTTCCGGTCTTGTCGCTGCTTTTGCGCAATATGATGACTATCACCCATTTATAAAAAAATTGCTGCGTCAGCTCGCGGATTTTATCGCTTCAATTACCTGTCCGAGCATGCAGTTTAAAATTTGTGTTGATTCCTCGCCTCTGCTCGAACGGGCGCTGGCTGTAAGGGCGGGACTCGGCATCATCGGCAAAAATCGTATGCTCATCAATCCTCGCCTCGGCCCGCAAATTTTCCTGGGAGAAATCGTAACCAATCTCGAGCTTGACCCTGATAAGCCGTTGAAGGATTCCTGCCCCGACTGCGGCAAATGTGTTGCTGCCTGCCCGACAGGGGCGTTAAAATCAGATGGCTCATTCGACGCCACTAAATGTATCAGCTATCTGACTATCGAATCAAATACCGATATCCCCGCAGACCTCGCCCCAAAAATCGGCAATCATCTCTTCGGCTGTGGCGAATGCCTGCTTGCCTGTCCTTATCAGCTAAATGCCCCGCCCTGTGCCAACAAGGAGTTTGTTTTCCATCCCGAGCGTGCCAACCTTGATTTGAATGAGCTTCTCAACCTTACCGAAGATGAATTCCACGCCCGCTTCGCCGGCTCACCAATATTGCGACCCGGTTTACGCCACTTACAGCTTATTGCTCAGATTTGTCTCAATAACGCTCTTGCTTGTCCTGAGCAAGCGTAGCGCGTCGAAGGGCCCATTCCCCGATTCTCCGCCCCGCTTAGCCCATCTTAAAAAAATTGCCCAAATTTGCCTGCAAAATGCCAGTCAAAGTGCTTAGCCACTGAGCACGGCGAATTCTGCGCAATAAATTACCCAGAACAATCGATTGACTCCTCGTTTGCGAAAAACTATAGTTGCTTTGGCGAAAACAAGAGAGGGGGGAAAATTGTTTGGAGAATTTGTAATGAGTAGCCAAGGTGGAATAGCTACGCTAAATGGTATCAGATATGAAATAAAAGTAGTATTATATGAGATACCCAGGCTGCTCCGTGGGGAGATTAAGACTCTTCGATATCAGCCTTTATCGTCGGCACTAGAACCAAGCCAAACACCAAAAACTATTTTCACAGATGACATGTCATTTCTCGACGGCACAGGACAGAATTATTATTGCCAAGCTAAGCATAATACTAAGGATGCAGATTGGACCATATTAAGACTCATTAATGAAGGGGTTTTAGAGCAGTTTCTTAGACAGTACAGAAACACACCAGAATGCCGACTTCGATTGACATCAAATTTACCTGCACAACCACTAAATGGCCTTGCTGAATATGCGAGACAGGCGATATCAACAAAAGAATTTACTAGCAATTGGACTCAGCAAATTGAAAAGGACTGTAAATGCATATCCGAAAATCTTAAAGCAGATTGCGGTGAATTATGGGAGATGTTAAAAAAAGTTGAATGTATCCATCTAACCAATGATACAGCAGATAGATACATTTGGGATTATGCTTGCCAACAGTATCAAGCCCCCGAAAAATTTATCAGCGTGATAAAAGATCTAATAGAAAATAATCCAAGCGCTATTATTAACTACGAAAAAATCCAAAAGAAACTCGAAGACAACGGCTTATACCATATGTCTGTAATATCTGAAAAAGATATCCTCAACGAGTTTCAGAAGGCATCTGGGACTTTGAGGTTATATCGCTCTAATATCCAAGGTGTTCACTTAGAACGTCCAGAGACCAATCACTTGTTTGAATGGATAAAAACAACTTCAGAAAGTAATCAAGTGGCGTTCCTGATAGACATTGCCGGTTCTGGCAAATCGGTGATTATGAAGGATTTATTAGAGAGACTAGAAAAAGAAGGTATGCCAGTTCTCGCCATAAAAGCGGATACACTGAGTTCAATCACAAACGAAGACCAACTTAAGTCGGCTCTAAACATATCTGACTCACCAGAAGCGATGCTGTCTCTTACTGGCAAAGACAAAACGGCGGTTATGTTAGTTGACCAGTTAGATGCGCTGAGTCAGACATTTGCGAGAAGTCAGGACTGCTTAGATTTAATGATTCGTCTCATCGGTAGAGTTGCAAGAATAAGGAATGTCCGAATCGTTGTATCATGTAGGGATTTCGATCGGAAGTTTGATCCCAAATTGCGGCAAGTGACTGGTCAAGAATTCACGATAAAGCCCTTAGATCGTCCGCAAATTGAAGAGGTCTTAACAAAAATAAAAATTAAATACGAGAAGTTGACATCCAAGGAATTGGAACTATTGAAAAATCCGCAACATCTCTTAAGTTATACCGAGGTAGTTAGCGAAAAGATCTTACGTAATGAAGCAATAGAATCCTTCGCAACAATCCAAGATTTATATCATGAGTTATGGAATCTAAAAGTTGCGCATGCGCGCAATTGTCCTGTTGATACTAGCGAACTACAAGATACTATTTATGCCTTGGTTGATAATATCAATGCAACTCAGCAAATCCATCAACCCATATCTGTTTTGGATTCATATTCTAATGCAGTGAGATATTTGCAAAGTGCAGGAATATTGACCGCAGAGGGTTACAAAGTTGGCTTTTTCCATCAATCATTTTTTGACTATTGTTATGCTAGGCGTTTTGTTTCAAAACATACATCATTAGCAGAGACCATATATAGTAGTGATCAAGGTCTTTTTGTACGGCCTCAAATGGTACAGACGCTGACTCATCTTCGTGGAACTGATGAGCGGCTTTATTTAAAAGAACTCAATACTTTAATGGATTATTCAGATAGCAAGAAGATTCGATACCATCTAACAGAGTTATTGTATTCTTGGTTTGGACAACAAAGAAATCTGACGATGGCTGAAAAAGAGATTGGGTTGCAATGTATCCAGACAAATACACGGCTTATCATATTTTTAAGTGGAGCTAAGGACAATGCTGAATGGTTTGGAATAGTACAATCCAACCTCAACAATTTATTTCAGTTGGCGGACAAAGAAATAAATCAAGTTATTGCATTTCTTATTTCGGTAATGAATGAGAAGGGCGAAGAAGTATTCAATGCCCTCAAGCCCAAAATAGGATCTTCTTCACAATGGGATGACAGAATTGAATGGTGTTTGTCACAATACAAAAAATGGGATTCTGACACAGCAGCGAATGTATTAATTGAGTTTTGTAGCAACAATCCTAATCCAGGGGATAGGATTAATGGAATAATATATCATCTCGTAGATACGAATATCGAACTGGCATGTAAGGTATCTGGGATAATCTTAGAGCGTTCATTTGAGAAATGGTCAAAAGAAACTATGCCATCAACGGACACGACCTCTATACTAGAAACCGGAAGTAACGCTAATAATTTGTCAAAAGCTGTTAAGGAATCGTTTGATTTTGATAAATATGCGAGAAAACTCATGCCTTTTGAATGGCATTGGGTTGAAAAACTTGTAATAAAAGCTTCAAAAGATTGCCCGAAATTGTATATAGAGATAATTCTGCCGTGGCTGATAAAGGTATTACCAAAACTTGTTAAAGATACAGATAAAGATGGTTGGCAACGCGATGCGGTATTTATTTGGGCATTTAGTTCGGCAAGGTCTGGTGAACCTTCCAACTACATTATCGATGGTCTGAAGAAGAGTCTGGAGAATGTTGCGGACCAAGATCAGCCAGTTTTCTTGTCTCATTCAGAAGAAATATCGCAAACAAGCCACCTAGTGTTGCATCAAGTTCTCGCTCGTGTATTAATCAGCAGATCTAATAGATATGCCTTATGGGCTTTAGGATATTTGCTTACTGACCCAATACGATTTGATATTCCAGAGGAGTTATCCGGTGGGAATATTTCACGGAAACTGGTGGCGGCGATATTTCCTCATTTAGATGCGGTTCAAAGAGGAAAGTTAGAAAGAGCTATCTTGGAATATTATCCTTCGTGGGAGAAAGAACCAGATTGCAAAGAATACTACGGTGTTGGACAACTCGACTTGCTTTTTGGAGTACCTGATGATCTTTTATCCGAGAAAGGCCGAGGAAGAAAACAAGAATTACAGGGGAAATTTCCAAATCGTAAACCTTCAAAACCTACGCGACCACGAAGTGGAATGGTCAGATCACCTATACCTAATGATCAATGTGGAATTATGTCCGATGAAGACTGGATTAAGGCGATGAAGAAGTATGACGACAGCACAGGTTGGGGAAGTCCAAGAGAAGATTTTTTAAAAGGTGGCGTCGTTGAGCTTTCTCGTACTTTTCAAGTTGTTGTAAAAGAAAAGCCAAGCCTAATCAGTCTGATTGAACGTTTTGATGGCTCGATTTCATCAAGCTACCTTAGTGCTCTTATTGAAGGATTGGGGGAATCGAGCATAGAGCCACATAATCTCTTTGATGCATGCAGAAAAGTCATCCATTTGCGAAGATCTGATTCGGAAATACAACGCAGCATGTGCCGTATTTTGGAGAAGAGAGCTAAACAAGAGATTCCAAATGACCTTATCGAGTACATACGCGAGGCGGCTTTAACATCTCCCGATCCAGAGCGGGAGATGTGGCAAGAAGAAGCTAGCGGTGGAAGCAAATACTATGGGGGAAATCCTTTGGACTATGGCATAAATACAGTTCGTGGACATGCGGTTATTTCTTATGCCATTTGTATGAGTCAAAACACCAAATGCAACATGGAGCAACTACTAAGTACTTTAGAAGAAATGGCTAAAGACAAATCTTCGGCAGTTCGAGCATGCCTGATCCATGTATTGCCTAACATTCTGCATTTTGACAGAAGTAGAATAGTAAAAATCTTTGAGTCTGCCATAAAAAACAGAGTAGAATTACTTAAGCATAATGTCTCACACGATTTCATTTATTACGCCCTATATAGTCATACACATACAATGTTGAAATATATTAGGATAATGGCAGAGAGCGAGAATGATAAGGATTGCGAATCAGCAGGTCAACTTGCCGCACTCGCACTTTTTGAAAACAAAGATGCTCGTGGAATTCTACGTAGTTGGATAAACGACAAAAAGGTATTACTAAAAGTGACATCAAAAGTATGTTCAATGCTGCTTTATTTCAAGATCCCACAAGTTAAAACTGTTTTCCAAGATTACATGAAACGTTCACGAGCGTTCACAAAAGGTGCAGGATCAGTATTTGCGCGAAATGTTGACAACCCTAAACTGCAAGACGTGTGCTTGGCCTATCTTCGACAATTATGCAAAATAGAAAATAATGAGGTCACAGATGCTATCGGGTGGGCTTTTGAACATCTGCCTTCACCTGATTGCAAAAAGATAGTTTCTTTTATAAACAAATTTGTAACTAAGCGTTTTTCAGGGATGAGCGGCGAAAAGGTGCTCAAATATTGTATCACGCATTGCCAAAGATACCCTGAATTTGCCTTACAAATTGGCGAAAAGATACTTCACAGGTTTACTATGGATAAGGATAAGCCAAACGATTTCTATTGGAGTGTAGATGATGACCTTATTAATTTAATACTTGCTGTCTATAACAGCAATACTAACGATAGTATACGTCGACGTGCAATGGATTTATTTGATGAAGCCATGGAGTCTGGCAGCTATCAAGCACGCAATCTACTGTCATCTTTGGACAGATAATTTTTATACGTTAGCAAACTGATACGATTCAGAGGATTCATGAACAGATTCGGCAAAGTCCCGTTTTTAGCGTAAATCCGCCTGCGGCGAGACCTCGCCAAATGGCGGGAATCGTTGTTGGTCATAGTTGGTCAAGGTCTTTAGAGTAGCGTACAGCGTTCAGCGGACAGTGAATTTTCCTGCCCCCGCCGTTTTACTTTGCCCCGCAAGGCGTGGCTTTGTAAAACGAGACGCGGGGGTCTTCGCTGCGCTACGAGAAACCCCGGTGAGATAGAAAAATCATCTCACGGGGTAAAGTTAAGCCTCGCGAACTCGCCATGGTACTTAATAGCGGCCTCATCGTATGCCTTAGCTGCGTCTATTTCGGAGTCGAAGGTGCCGATCCATATCATTTTTTTATCTTTATAGGTTACGGCGACCCATTTTCCTCTGCGTTTTCTAAATTGAACGCCTCTGAACCGCGATGAACCTTTGGGTTCGATTATCTGGCGATTGCAGGTATTCTGCGAATGGGTGGCGAGGCGAAGATTTGCCCTGCGGTTATCTAATGGATCGGAGTTGATATGGTCAACGAGAAGGTCGGCAGGTGCGTTCATAATTTCTCTATGTAAACGCAGGGTTTTAGTTTTGCCGGGGGCTATTTTGAGGAAGCGGGTGGCGTAGAATTTCTTTCCGTTTCCGCTGATGGTCCATTTCAAATTGCCGAAGCGGTAATAATCCTGCTGGTCGAGAATTGTCCATTCGTCCTCGCCGAGGTAAATCCTGCGAAAGTCATAGCCGAATTTACGTCTGCGATACCACATCAAAGGCCACACAAAAAACAGGTCAAGCCAAACCGGAATCTTTACTGTTAAGTTTGTAGTCATAATCCTCTCCTCGGAGCGCAGCGCAGATCCCCGAGAACCCGCCCCATTGGTTCCGCAGTCGGGGATCCAGAAATCCCAAGTTTTTTGTTTTGATTACAGTTCGAAATGGAACTTCTGTTCCTGATGCCTTGCGCTTCTGCGCTATTACGCCAAGCTCCTGACTCAGCGGGTTGCAATTTTACTAAACAATGCCCGCAAGTCAAGGAAAATCTAACATTTTTGAAAAAATTTGTGTATTTTGTTATAAGCTATTAGGAAGGCGGGAATTTTGCGGATAAAAGGGTTTTAAGTTGCCCGCAAAATGTTATAATGCCAACCTTTACCCGCCGTAGGCGTGGTTTATTTGTCGTAGGCGGGTTTGTCCTTGATTGTCTGAATAAACAGATCAGAGATACTATGGCAACCGATTTCACAAAACTAAGTGACGGCGAACTATTAGACCGCTCCGCGGCAGGCGAGGAGGGTGCGTTTCAGGAAATCGTTGGCCGATACAAAAACGGCCTATATGCCTTTTTGCGGAATTTCCTCAATCGTACAGACCTCATCGATGACGTCTTCCAGGAGACCTTTTTGCAGTTATTTACCAGCAGGGATAGTTTTGACCGGGACAGGCCTCTTCGCCCCTGGCTATACACCATCGCCGCGAATAAGGCCAAAGACGCCTTGAGAAAAATGCAAAGAACCGCGACTGTGTCCATCGGCACTATGAGCGATTCCGACGAAATGTCGTTTGACGATATGCTCAACGTCCTAACATCCGAGGAGGAAAGACCTTACGACGACCTCGAAAAGGGCGAAATTGCCGCCAACGTAAGACAGGTTATATCGAATATACCGGATAATCTGCGAGAAATTTTGGTTATGGCGTATTTTAACCATTTTTCCTACAAACAAATGAGCGACGTCCTGCGTATCCCTATTGGCACGGTGAAAAGCCGGTTGCATACGGCGGTAGGCCGGTTTGCCAAGGATTGGAAGGCAGCCGTTAGGAGCAAAAAGACGCAATGATGTCGATAAATAATCAGCAAAAAGAGCTTCTCTTCGATTACTGTTTGGGAATCACATCAGAAGAGGAATCATCAAAGGCACAAGAGTTAATATTCTCAAACGAGCAGGCAGCGAAATTCGTCACTTCAATAAAAGCATCGTTATCACCCCTTGAAAGCATCACGCCGGAAGAGTGTCCTGATGAACTGGCGGAGGGAACGCTCTGGCGTATCAAACAGACACTGCGAACCAGTCGGGTGGGGCTTAATGAGCTTCTTAAGGCGGAGCAAAAACCCAAACAGGGTTTGTGGCATAATATTTTTGGCCGATTAGCCACAGCGGCGGTCTTTGTTATCGTGGGTAGCGCCCTTATCACCGGCGGGAAGGTGGCTTCAAATTACGCCCATCAGAAATACTGGCAGACCCAGTGCGGGTCTCAAATGGCGGGTTTGTTTAACGGTCTGAGCAATTACAGGAACGACAACAACGGCCAGATACCGACCCTCGCATCAGCGCCGGGAGACCCGTGGTGGAAAGTTACCTATCAGGGGCCGGAAAACGTGTCAAACACGCGCAGGATGTGGGTCCTGGTAAAGAACGGTTATGTTAAGCCGACCGATTTTATGTGCCCCGCGACTAAACCTTCCTGTAGCTTCAGTTGCAACGCCAAAGAATACAACGATTTCCCGAATAGAAATCTTGTTACCTACAGTTTCCGCATCGGCTGCCCGAAGGCGGGGCTGGAGAAAATGGGCAGGCAGGTAATAATTGCTGATGTGAGCCCCATATTCGCAAATGTATCATCATCCGAGAAGGCATTGAATATCAATATCTGTGAAGCATTGTTGAAGCAAAACAGCCCGAATCACGGCGGCAGAGGTCAAAACGTTCTGTTCTGCGACGGCTCGGTTGTGTTCGTGAAGGGCCGCACAGTTGACGTATCATTGGACGATATCTACACGATTCAAAACACGCAAACCTATCGGGGCGTAGAGTTGCCGGCTTCTGAGGCAGACGCCTTCCTCGCCCCGTAACTAACGCTCGCCTGGGGACTTTCTGCTGCAAGGCCGAGATAGTGAGTTACCGGGGACGAACGCAATCACCTTGGGGTGGGATTCGAGGTAGATTTCTCCTCAGTGGCAAATAACTGCGCCCGACAGGAGTCGAACCTGTAACCTCCGGGTTCGAAGCCCGGCACTCTGTCCAGTTGAGCTACGGGCGCCAGATTTTCTCGTGCCCGACAATATAACAATTCATCTGATAAACTTCAAACCTTTAACATCGCGACTACTGGCAAAACAGCGAAATTTATGCTATAAGCAACAGGGTATTTTGCCGGCCGCAACAGCGGAGCGGCGACAATTGTTTTGCCGGGGAATTTGTAATGAAGGCGGCTGTACTGACGGGTATCAGGCAAATGAAAATAGTCGATTTGCCGAGGCCATCAATAAAAAACGACAACGATGTTCTCCTGAAGGTCGCGGTCGTCGGGGTCTGCGGCAGCGACGTTCATTATTATCTCGCGGGCAGAATCGGTTCCAAAATTGTGCAATATCCTTATTTGGTCGGGCACGAATGTTCCGCGATTGTGGAGGCAGTCGGCAAAAAGGTAAAACATATCAGGCCGGGTGATGCCGTCGCCGTTGAACCCGCTGTCTCCTGCCACGAATGTCCCCAGTGCAAAATGGGCAGAGAGAATACCTGCTGTAACTTGAAATTTCTCGGCGTTCCGGGTGAGCTGGCCGGGTGTCTTTGTGAATATATCGTTATGCCCGAGGATTGCTGTTTGCCGACAAATGGCCGACTGACTCACGAACAGACCGCCCTCTGCGAGCCGTTCACAATCGGTGTCTATACCATTCAGCAATCCCGTTTAACCAAAGGCAACAAAATAGTCATTCTCGGCTCAGGCCCCATAGGCCTAAGCTGTTTAACCGCCGCGAAAATACAGGGCGCCGGCTCCGTTTATATGACCGACAAACTTGACTATCGCGCTGAGTTCGCAAAAAAGGCCGGCGCAACCTGGGCAGGCAATCCGGACAAAGGGGACGTTGTGAAGGACATTCTTCAGCGGGAACCGCCCGGCGTCGATATCGCCTGCGAGTGCGCAGGTCAGCAGAACGCAATCGACCAGGCCGTTGAAGTTCTGCGGCCCGGCGGGGTTTTGATGCTCGTTGGTATCCACGAATCCGACCGCGTCAGTTTCCCCATCAACCATATCAGAAGAAAAGAAATCACCATTATCAACGTCCGCAGACAAAATCGCTGTACCGAGCAAGCAATGGAGCTCATTGCTTCCGGCAGGGCGTTGATTGACTCATTCGTTACCCATCGTTTCAAACTCGAACAGGCAAAAGAGGCGTTTGACCTTGTCGCCGATTACCGCGACGGCGTCGTCAAGGCAATGATTACTTTGTAAGATAAATGCTATGATTAAAGCGTGCATAGTCAGTATAGGCAATGAGCTTCTTAACGGCCACACGACCGACACGAATTGTTCGTATATCTGCGGTCATTTGCTTTCAATCGGTGTACCTGTCGTCGGCGTTTACACCGTCGGCGACGATATAAAACAAATCGTCCGTGCCCTCAAACGCGCAGCCGAAGACGCGGATATCGTTATCGTTACGGGCGGCCTGGGGCCTACAGATGATGATATCACTCGACAGGCCTTCGCGGAATTATTGGGAGTCAAACTGCAGGTCAAACCGGCTTTATTGAAGGACATCCGTAAATTCTTCGCCGACAGGGGATTGCCTATGCCGGAAAAAAATACCATTCAGGCCTGCGTTCCAAAAGGCGCATCGCCCCTCGAAAACCCGTTTGGCACAGCGCCGGGCATTTTTGCCAAAATGAAGAAAAAGCTCTTTTTCGCTATGCCCGGTGTGCCGGTCGAGATGAAAGAGATGCTTGAAAAATCTGTCCTGTCTCGTTTGGCAAAGAAGGGAACTGGCGGTTTTACCATTGTCAAAAAAGTCCGGTGCTTTGGCACGGGCGAATCTGCCCTTGCGGAAAAACTCGGCGATATTATGACTCGCGGCAGAAACCCGTTAATAAATATAACCGTCAGTGGGGGCGTAATTACGCTTCACGTCGTGGCCTCCGCGAAGACAAAAAAACAAGCCGGGCAAATGGCCAAAAAAGACGTTAACCATCTCCGTTCGCTTCTTGGCAACCTCATCTTCGGCGTCGATGACCAGACGCTGCCGGAAGTAGTAGGGCACTGGCTGACGCAACATCACAAGACAATCACCGTTGCTGAATCCTGCACGGGAGGGCTTTTGACAAAACTTATTACCGATGTCCCCGGAGCAAGCGAATATTTCACCCGTGGCTGGATAACTTACAGCAACCAGGCCAAGACAGAACTGCTCGGTGTGCCAAAACAACTCATCGAAAAACACGGCGCGGTCAGCGAACAGGTCGCTTCCGCTATGGCTATGGCCGCAAGGCAAAAAGCAAAGTCGGATTTCGCGATTGCTATAACCGGTATCGCAGGTCCCGCGGGCGGTAGCAAACAAAAGCCCGTCGGCCTTGTGTATATCAGCGTCTGCAACGGCGATGATTGCCAAACGAAAAAATGCCTGTTTTCTTATACGAGGGATTTGATTCGCACCAGGGCCGCTCTCACCGCCCTCAATATGCTTCGCTTGTCTTTCGATTTATCGGCGTAAGTAACTTATCAGCCAGAAAATCAGCGTAAGCAAAATAGAAATTATAACGCAGCTTGTTATTGGGAGGAATACCCGCCAGTTTTTTGAGCCAAAACTCAGGTCGCCGGGCAGTTTGAAAAAACCGAGCTGACCCAATAATAAAAATAACGCCCCAATCAGGATGATTGCCGCCCCGAGGACTATCAGCAGTTTACCGATTTGTTGCGGCCCTAAATCCATAAGAGAAATTTGAGAGGTGAAAGGTGAGCAGGAGACATCCGTTCATTTGTTTTGCTATCTATTGTCTAACCCTTTAATTAGACCACTTATCATTTTTGCCATAGTTTCTAATTCTCCGCAAAACTGGTTGCGTATCTCTTTATTTATCAATCCTCTGCGAAAGCCGATTTCGATGAGAGGAATGCATTCGTGAATGGAGCCACGTGCAATAATAAAATAGTTTCTGCGGTCGGCTTTTGTAAACCGGCCATTGCCTTCGGCGATGTTCGTGCTGATAGACAAAGCGGCTCTGTTCAACTGATCCGTGAGAAAATAATATCCACGCGGGAATTGTTCGGTAATCTTGGTTATCCTGTCTGCGAAATCAACGGCTTTTTGATAGACCTCCAGTTTTTCAAACATAAAAGCCATTGCTGTTTTTCCTTTTGAACAGTCGAACAGTTGAGCAGTAGACCGCAGGTGAACCGACCGATTTTTTGCTTAAACCAATTTCCGGCGAGAGCCGGTAGTTATCACCTGCTCACCTGTTCCGCTGTTCACCTGCTCTATTTTGGCTGGCAGGAGCCAGCCAAAATCGGGGCGACAGGATTCGAACCTGCGACCCCTTGCACCCCATGCAAGTGCGCTAGCCAAACTGCGCCACGCCCCGTTGCAGCTATTCTAACATCATCTCTTTGGCTCAACAAGTTTTTTCCACCCCTTGCGACGGCGATACAAACCGTAAAAAAACCCGAAAAATGTTTGACAAAGCCGGCTGGCCATGCAAAAATGTTAGCCATAACTAACTTTTTCGTCGTATAGATAGTATATGATTGAGATAAAACGCGCGACTGCGAGAAAAAACAACGGTTTGAGCGCTTCTCAGGAAGATTATCTTGAGGCCATCCTGAACGTGGCTGACGCTTCGGGTACAGCACGCAGCACCGATATCGCTGGAACTCTTGGCGTGGCCAAACCGTCCGTTACCGGGGCGTTAAAGCTGCTCGCTCAAAGAGGTCTTGTTAATTACAAGCCATATGGTTGTGTTACGTTCACGCAGAAGGGCGTTTCTCAGGCGGGACGCGTCGCCCAAAGGCACGAAATCATAAAGTCGTTTTTTGTGAACATTCTTCGCGTCGATGCGGCTATTGCGCAGAAAGCGGCCTGCAAGGCGGAACACCTTTTAGGCCCGGTCATAATATCCCGTATGAGGGATTTTACGAAGTTAAGCAAAAAGAAAGTCCGGCAACGGACAAAAAGGTAAGTTATGGAAACTACTATCACAAGACCATTGTCGCAAGTTGCGGAAGGGCAAACCGTCAACATAATAAGAATCGACGGGGGCAGGGGGCTGAGAGTCCGCCTGACTACGATGGGGCTTTTGCCCAACACGCAGGTGACAGTGATTCACAACGGAAGGTCCGGCCCGTTTGTCATAAGCGTCAAAAACTCGAAGATGGCCCTCGGCAGGGGGGTAGTGGATAAGATTATGGTATCGTGATTTGCCCGAATATTCTTTTTTTTGCTTTACAAGTTAGGCGTTCCTAACTTTGAACTCAGTGGAATATGACGGACAGCAAGCTTAAAAAAATAACCGTTGCGTTAGCAGGCAACCCGAACAGCGGCAAGACCAGCGTATTCAATATGCTGACCGGCGCCAGCCATCACGTCGCCAATTATCCGGGCACGACCGTCGAAACGGTTCAGGGGACGTGTACGCACGGGGATTTTCGTATCGTGTTTGTTGACCTGCCCGGTGCGTATGGCCTGACCGCTTTCTCCGCAGAGGAGCTGGTCGCCCGCAATTTTATAATTGATGAAAAACCTGACATAGTTGTCAACGTCATCGATACCTCCAACATCGAGCGAAACTTATATCTCACCACCCAGCTCATCGAGCTTGGCGTGCCGCTCGTCCTGGCGTTCAATATGAGCGACGTGGCCGAGCAGCGGGGCATTGTATTTGATACCGCCCGGCTTTCCGAGCTTCTCGAAGCCCCGATTGTCCCCACCGTCGCCAGCAAAACCAAAGGGCGGATTGCTTTGCTCGATGCGATTGTCGCCGTCGCAAACGCTTCCCGAAAGCCCAGGACTCATCGTATAACATACAGCGACGAAATTGAAAACACGCTGAATCAAATCGAGCCGCTTGTCCGTTCGGAGCAGCCGGCCCTTGCCGTAAAATATGGTTCCCACTGGGTTGCTCTCAAACTTATCGAGCAGGACAGCGATATAATTGCCAAAATTAAGGACAGCCGGCTTATTGATGTTGTTAGCGATGCCGTTGCCAAACTAAAAACTATTTTCCGTGATGACCCCGAGGTAATTATCGCCGAAAGACGATACGGCTTTATTTCCGGCGCCTGCCAGGAAAGCGTAAAAACAACCGTTGAGCTTACTCATACCACAAGCGACCTTGCCGACGCAGTTCTTACCCACCGCGTATTCGGCCTGCCGATTTTTTTGCTGATGATGTATCTGGTCTTTTATTTAACGTTTTCAATTGCCGCTTACCCGATGGCCTGGTTAGAGCAATTTTTCGGCTGGCTCTCGTCATCGCTGGCTTTTATCTGGCCGGCGCACGCGGGTAGCTGGATGCGTTCTCTGACAATCGACGGCGTAATTCCCGGCGTGGGCGGTGTCCTTGTATTTCTCCCCAATATCCTCATTCTCTTTCTCGCAATCGCCATCCTCGAGGACTCCGGCTATATGGCACGAGCCGCTTTTATTATGGATAAGCTGATGCACAAAATCGGTCTCCACGGCAAAAGTTTCATCCCTATGCTCATCGGCTTCGGCTGTTCGGTGCCCGCGATTATGGCGACCCGCATCCTCGAAAATAAACGCAATCGCCTCACAACCATTATGATTTTGCCCCTGATGAGCTGCGGCGCACGCCTGACGATTTACGGGCTTCTCATTCCCGCCTTCTTCCCCAAAAACTGGCGAGGGCCGGTTCTGTGGCTGATTTATCTTACGGGAATTGTTCTGGCCGTCATTGCCGCAAAGGTCTTGCGTCTCACGGTTTTCCGAGGCGATACTACCGATTTTGTTATGGAACTGCCGCCTTATCGTGTTCCCACCTTCAAATCCCTTTCTACTCATACCTGGATGCGATGCTTGATGTACCTCAAAAAGGCAGGCACGATTATTCTCGCATTTTCCATTATTCTCTGGGCCGCGATGAATTATCCAAGAGTCAGTGACCAATCTGTTGCAGGCCTGTCCTCAGACCAAATCCGGCAGGCGCAACTTGCGAATTCTGTTGTTGGCCGAGTCGGGCAGGCAATTGAACCGGCTATTAAACCCCTCGGCTTTGACTGGAAAATCGGCACTGCCCTCATCGGCGCAACTGCGGCAAAAGAATTATTTGTCTCGCAATTGGGCATCATATACGCCGTCTCTTCCCACGACGATTCCTCCGCTACAACGCTCCGTCAGCATTTACAGGCCGATTACTCGCCGCTTGTCGGCTTTTGCATAATGCTCTTTTGCCTGATTAGCTCTCCCTGCCTCGCCACTGTTGCCATCACCCGCTCGGAGACCAGCTCCTGGTTCTGGGCCGCCTTCCAGTTTGTTTCCCTCACCGTGCTGGCCTATATCATCACCTTTGCTGTTTATCAAATTGGCTCGCTCATTATGGCTTTATAACGGCTTCAATATTGATAGTAGAAGGGGTCGATTTGAAGCCAGTCCTGTGCCAGTATCGCGAAGTCGGCAAAATCTATAATGCCGTTGGGAGACAAAAGCGAATCAAGCGGCGAAACTTCCGACAGCCAGTCCGCGGTCAAAGTTGATAAATCGTTGTAGTCCACAATGTAATCGACCTGCGGCAGGTCGCCCGCCATAATCGGATGAAGCTCAAAGGCGAAACCGTAATTGGCTGTCTCATCAGTCGTCGAGTTATTGGAAATCTCAATCGTATAATCGCCGGGCGTTAGTATAAGCAAATCACATTTTATCAGGTTATCGCTTTCGTCGTAACCGAACATTGCCTTGTTGAAAATCGCATTTGGTTCATTTGGCCCTTTAACAGTCATATCAAGATTGGCCAAGTAAGGTGTCAATTCACCAGGGTCAACATTCCCATCGGAATCGTTGTCGTTCCACAGCATTCTTCGCTGCCATGTCGTTGTTGCTATGAGCCGACATCGCGTCGGGATATGAATTGTGTAAACATTTGAAACGCCTTGCCCAATCTGACCGAGTCCCCAGCCCTTGTCTTGTGTTGTTGTTGTCCCCGGCTCAACCTCATTTGTATCCAGCAGTTGATAAGCTCGAAGACAATCAAGCCGACCATAACCTCTGTCCGCCTGCCAGGTATCGTTTGAATCCGCGGGATTTGTTTCGGCACCAGTTTTGTCCTCGATATTAGGCATCGTCGAATTTACGATGACCGCCTTTATCACTACGCTGTTATTGTCGTTAGGTCCCGGCGTTGTGTCCGCAAGTTCCAGTAACAGCGCCGCTGCTCCTGCGGCATGAGGTGCCGCCCAGCTTGTTTCCCCGCCTGTTGACCCCACCGTTGTCCACGCAGTATCACTGCTCGATGTCGGCACCGTTTGACTTTGTGACGGTGCTGTTATATCCGGCTTGCGTCTGCCGTCTGTTGTAGGTCCTGAACCGCTCGCGGAACCAGCCATTCGGTATTCATATTGATTGTTCGGGTCATTAAGCCGAAGCCCGCCCGTGGTTATGCCGTTATACGCGTCGCCGAATATCGCGACATAAGTATTTTCGTTGCCCGCGGCGTTTATAAAAATCACCCCATACTGATATGCGTAATAATCGTAAAGCTGGGTCCATAGATTATTGCCATCGGGGTCGATTCCTGTGAATTCGAAACCGGTAACTATAACGCGGCAGTTATAAGTGTTGATTAGCGTATCGAGTGCATTAACAACCCAGGTGCTTGAAATGCTTCCGCTATTGTTCACAACCCGTGCACAGTAAATATTCGCACCAGGGGCGACCCCGATATCGTTCGGATATGCGGCTCCGCCTCTGCTCGCGATTATTCCTGCCAATTGCGTATCGTGTGCGATAATCGAATTACCGTCGCCTGTGAAGTTGTAATTGAAAGCGTGGGTAACGCCGTTGGCGTCTTTGAACGCCTCATGTGTGGTTCGCACATTGCCAACCGATATGAATCCGATATTAACGCCTTCACCCGTATCGCCGAGTTGGTGTACCGCCGCTGAATTAGACCCGCCGGGCCCGGTTGATTCTTCCAGACCGTAGGCCTTCTGTGTCAGCACACAATAAAATGCTGAAACGATAATCCCCCCTAATACCAACATTCGAGTATATTGGCCCAAACCATCCTCCATAGGCAATCAGTATGAAACGATGTTTTGTATTATAGCCCAAAACGGCCCAAAAATCAAGGTAAATCGTTTATCCGAACGGTTAAAACCGAAATGATTTGTGTGTTATTTTGCGGTTTTTACTGCCGGAACCACTCTACGAAACGTTTCAAACCGTCACTTATACCGGTATTTGGGTTATACCTCAAATCCCTGCGGGCTTTTGTAATATCTGCGTATGTCCGCTCCACGTCCCCCGGCTGCAGGGGCAGTCGCTCTATAACCGCCTTTTTGCCCAACGCCTTTTCAATCTCGCTAATAAGGTTATTGACCGTTATCGGTCTCGATTCGCCGAGGTTATAGATGTTATAACCCGCACACTCGTTAATGCCCGCCACGGTTCCGTCGATTATGTCGTCAACGTATGTAAAATCCCGCATCATACTCCCGTCGCCGTAAACGGGTATCGGTTTGCCGTCTTCTATGAGCTTGGCGAACTTGTGAATTGCCAAATCGGGTCTTTGTCTCGGCCCATATACCGTGAAAAACCGCAGGCAAGTCATCGCTATTCCGTTGAGGTGATGGTAGGTATGACAAATTAACTCGCCCGCTTTTTTTGTAGCCGCGTATGGTGAAATCGGGAAATCAACGTTGTCGTCTTCCGAGAAAGGCACTTTCCTGTTGTTGCCATATACGCTCGAACTTGAGGCGAACACAAACTTCTTTATATTGTTCTTTTTGGCTGTTTCGAGCAGTGTTACCGTCCCGTTTATATTCACGTCCGCGTAAAGCGCCGGCTGCGCAATCGAGGGCCTCACACCCGCTCTTGCCGCGAGGTGAACTATTACGTCTGCGCCTTCACTCGCGACCTTATTCATAGCTGTCGAATCGCGAATGTCGGCCTCGACTAATTTGAATTGCTTGTTTTTCAGGCAGTCCTTGATATTGCTGCGTTTTACCTGCGGGTCGTAAAAATTGTCAAAGTTATCCACCCCGACGACCGTCCATCCGTCTTTCAACAGTCGTTCGCACAAATGCGACCCGATAAAACCCGCTGCTCCCGTTACTATCGCCTTCATAAATCTATGTCCGCTACCCTAAGCCGAATATGTAATAATTAACCCGACGCTCAAAACTATTATTGCTACGATTCTGTAAACGAAACTCGGCTGCCCCTGGTACCACCTTATAATGCCTTTGGCCCTTTCAAGTCCCAGCATAAAAATCAACAGCCCAGAAAGCAGGAAAATCAAACCGAACAGCACGATGACCCATTTTATGCCGCAATGTCGGGCGCCGAGGAAAAAAACTATCGCCAGCGCGAACCTTATCACAGCCGCTATGTACAGCCGATTGCCTTTGGCGAAGAATCTCATAATCACCCTGAATATCTCCGGCTTGATGAGATAAACTAAGCCAACACAAACAATCACTGTCCCTATGATTTTAATGACCGTTTCCATTAAATGCTTCCTTATCGCATCACTTTACGGTTGGCCTGCCGACGCTATGATATTCTATTCCCGCTTTTTTTACGACGTCAAGGTCGTAGAGGTTTCTGCCGTCGAAAACAATCGGCTTCTTGAGCTTTTTAATGATTACCTCAAAATCCGGATTACGAAATTCCTGCCACTCCGTCAGAATCACCAGCGCATCTGCGCCATCCAGCGCATCATACCCGTTTTCGAATATCTCGATTTTGCCGCCCAGCGCCGTCTTAGCCGTCACCCCTGCCTCAGGGTCATAAGCTCGAATTTTAAAGCCCTGTTCCAATAGTTTATTTACGCAATTAATGGCCGGCGATTCCCGCACGTCGTCGGTTTTCGCCTTAAACGCGAGTCCCCATACCGCAAGCGTAACACCTTTGCCTTTGAAATAGTCGCGTATTCTGCCCGCGAATCTCTCCTGCGATGCCTCGTTGGCCTTTTGGGCCGCCTTGGCCATCTTCATCTCCATTTTTTGCTGCTCGCCTGCGTGTATCAACGCGCGGATGTCCTTCGGGAAACAGCTTCCGCCGTAACCGACTCCGGGGAATAAAAACGCTCTGCCTATTCGCGAATCGCTGCCGATTCCCTGTCGCACCGATTCCACGTCCGCCCCCATCTTTTCGCACAGACCGGCTATCTCGTTCATAAACGAAATCCTCGTCGCGAGCATCACGTTGGCCGCGTATTTCGTCATCTCCGCCGACGCCGGGTCCATAAATATAATCCGGTTGCCTTTTCGCATAAACGGGCCGTAAAGCTGCTTCATTGTCTCCCGAACAGATTCTTTTCCTGTGCCGATTATTATTCGGTCCGGGCTCATAAAATCCTCAACCGCAGAACCTTCCTTCAAAAACTCCGGGTTGCTCACGTAATCGAACGGCTTATTCGTTTTGGCCTTCATCACTTCGGCTACCTTTTTGTGTGTTCCCACCGGCACTGTGCTCTTGGACACTACAATCCGGTAGTCAGGCATAATCCGGGCAATCTCGCCCGCAACCGCCAATACTGCCGATATATCCGCCGACCCGTCCGACTGCGACGGCGTCCCCACCGCAAGAAATATTATCAGCGAATTATCCACCCCGTGTTTCAAATCCGTCGTGAATTCGAGACGTTTTACCTTCTCGTTGCGCTGAACTATCTCGCTTAACCCCGGCTCGTAAATTGGTATTGTGCCTTTCTTCAGCCCGTCGATTTTTTTCGCATTGTTGTCAACGCATACAACGTTGTTGCCCGCTTCTGCCAGGCATCCCGCCGTAACAAGCCCCACGTACCCGATTCCTACCACGCAAACCTTCATCTGACTCGACTCTCCTTTTTAGTTTCCCTCGGTTTCGTCAACAACCTCTATCATATCCGTGCCTATCTCGACGCTGGCCGCCTGGCCAAGCATATCTATCTGCAGCACCAGCCGCATCGCGTTTCTTGCCTGCGCCACTATTCCCTGCAGCCCCGCCAGCGCACCGCCTATTACTTTGCATCGCTGGCCCACCTTGATGTAATCGTGAGGCGACAAATCCGCTCCCGCGGCAATTGCCTGCTCTATCTGCGACAGCTCTTCGACTAATCGCCGTTGGTCTGCGACGTCTATCAGGTTCGCGACCCTGTTTGTTTTTAATGTTTCTACTCGCTGCTTCTCTTCTCCGCAGAAAAACAAATACCCGCCAAATAAAGGCAACAACGACTTTATCGTCCTGCCCCGAATCTTTTTGACCTTCCATGTCATCGGCAGAAAATAACTGATTCCCTTGCTTGCCAAATCATCCGCAAGCGCCTTTTCATTCCGGCTTTTAGTATGCGCAACCCACCATCGACCCGCGAACTCGCGAAGTGTTTTCCCCTTGGGCCAACTTATCGGCGGATTATCGCTGGGCTTAAGCAAATGTGATTCTCCAAATCCTATCGAGCATTACGACCCGCATTGTTTCACCTCATCCTTGTCTTATATCGTTGTCGTCAGGTATTCCGTTTCTGCCGAAAAACGCATCACTCCGCCGTATGCCGCCGGGATAAGCATCGTCTCGCCCGCCTTGAAGTCAACTGTCCGACCTCCGCAGACAATCGTCCCGAACCCGCTCATAATCATAATCATCTTCATTTTCCCAGGCGAAAGCAGCACTTCGCAGTTTCTCGCCTGATGTCCCTTGTCAATCTTGAAATACTTGCTGTCAACGAGTCGCCCCACCGATGCTACCGAAAGGTTGTCGCCGGACGGGTCAAAATGTATGCTCTCCATCGCCTCCTCAATATGAAGTTGCCTCGGCTTACCCTTGTCATCCACGCGATTCCAGTCAAACACACGGTATGTCGTATCCGATGGCGTCTGAATTTCCGCTATCAGCAATCCCGCCCCAATCGCGTGAAGCGTCCCAGCGGGCAGCAAATGACATTCGCCGACTTTTACCGGCACTTTATTGAGCAGCCGTTCTACCGTCCCGTCTTTTATCGCCTGCGCAAACTTTTCTTTTGTTGTGCCTTTTTTCAGTCCCTTATAAATCACCGCATCCGGCTGTGCCTCGATAATATACCAACACTCCGTCTTGAAATCCCCCTTGCCCATACGCTTGCAGGTTGCCTCATCCGGATGAACCTGAACGCTCAGCACATCTCCGCAATCCAGAAGTTTTATCAGCAGCGGAAAGGGCAGCTTAAACTGTTCCGCCCCGGTTATCTCCTGCGGATATTTACGAATCACCGATTCAATCGTTTCGCCCGCCAGTTCGCCGTTGACTATTTTCGATTTATCTGCGGGCAAATCCGCCAGCTCCCAGCTTTCGCCGATGCGTTTGCCCTTGGGCATCTCTCTGCCGAACACCTCGCGCAGCTTATCTCCGCCCCAGATTCGTTCTTTGTATATCGGCCCAAACTTTAACGGATAAATCTGCATACCCCCTATGTTAATCCGGTAGGGGGATGTTGTCCACAGTTTGATGTCGGCGAATCATTATGTTGGCCGCACATTTTGCGCCTGCGCAGACGGCCAGTATTATCCCGAATACGGTTACGACGGAAGCCCCTGTGGGCAAATCCCATTTTGCCGAGGCATAAAGCCCCAGGACACTTGCCATAAACCCAAGCCCCCAGCCAATCAATAACCGGCCCGCCACGCCCCTTACAAAAAACATTGCACAAACTGCCGGAACCACCAAGTAACTGAAAACCAGCAGCACACCCGCTACACGCACCGAACTTGTTACGACAAAACCAAAGGTAACGTAGAAAATAAAATCCCAGAAAGGAATCCACAGGCCGCTCTCACGGGCCAGTGACGGATTCATTGAGATTAGCAGAAATTTTTTTCTTAGCAGAAAATGCAGTAACCCCACGGCTATATATATCACTGAAATTTTTAATATCTGGGGCCACGTTACGAAAAGAATGCTCCCGACCAGCATATCCTTTATCGCCTCCTCGCCGTGGGGTGCCTTGTCGAGGACAAGAATTGCCGCGGCGGAGCTTACGGCATACACAATCCCGATGATTGCCTCCTGTGGGACGGATTCATCACGAACCCGTCCCAAAGCGAACAACCCCGCGCCAACAAAGGTAAAGCCAAGGGCAATCAGATACGCCTCTGTGCTATGCAGCTCGTATCCGGCCAATAACGCCACCGTACTGCCAAGTGCTGCCACTTGCGCCAAAGCCAAATCCACGAATATCACGCCGCGAGATACGATGTGGATGCCTAAGTAGCAGTGTATCCCCGTAAGTATCAGGCACGCCACGAACGGCAATAACAGCAATTCAATCATCCCATTCATTTTGACGCCTCGCTTAATGCGTCGCTCAGCCGGTTAACTACATTGTCCAGCATCGCTATATAATCCTTGACCTGTTCATTGACGGCGTTGGGAACAACGACCACTTTTGCGCCGGTCTTCTTTGCCACTGCCTCCGCGTCATCGCGGTTATAAAACGGCTCCATCAAAATGACCCCGGCCTTTTCCGATTTCATTATGTTTATTACTTCGAGGATGTGCTTCGGTCCCGGCGGAATTCCCGGTTTCGGCTCAAGCTCCGCCACCACGTCAAGGTTGAATCGATTGGCGAAATAGGGCCAACTGCGATGATAGGTGACAATTCTTGAATGTTCAAATGGCTTGAGTTTGGCAACCCATCCGGCCATAGCGGTATCCAGCTTTGAAAGAAACGCCGCCAGATTACGGTCATAATCTCCAGCGTGCTCGGGGTCAAGCTGTTTGAGGCGTTGGCAGATGTTTTTCGCTATGATCCTGCCGTTGTAAGGGTCGAGCCAGTAATGCGGGTTGCCCAAAGGATGAACGTCGCCCATAGAACGGTCCACCTTGCCGGTGGGAACTTCGAGTTTCATAATTCCTTCGGAAGCGTCCAAATGGCCCGGCGTGTTGATTTGTATCCGCGGATTACGCGAGCCCTGAAGAATCAAACCCTCATAACCGATTTCCAGTTCCATGCCCACGCATATCCAAAGGTCCGCTTTCCTGGCCTTCATCATATAACTTGGTTTGGCCTGAATAAAATGCGGGTCTTCATCTCCGCTCCCGATGGAGGTAACCGAAACGTGTTCGCCGCCCACCGACTCTGCTATTGAAGCAAGGTTTGTGGTCGTTGTTACAACATTTAATTTGTCCGCACCAAAACACCGGCAGGGGGGCAGGATAAACAAGACGCTCAAAATGAAGCAGGATAAAAGTGCCCATTGGAATTTAATCGAATTCATAATTTGTCTCCTTCTTATTAGTATTGATGTGCCGGATGCAGCCCGATTAGGAAGTCCGCCTGAAGCCATATCTCATTTCTGTTTACATTGCCCGCGTAATTCTCACCGTCGGTATGCTCAAACTGCGCACGCCAGAACATAAATTCGCTCTGGTGAAACGTCAGGCCCGTTGTGTAAGAATTCTCATGCAAGCTGCTGCTGTCGGGAAACTGAGTATAATCGTAGCGTCCGAATATGCTCCATTCCCTGTTGAACTGATATTCCAGCGAGCTGTACATACCGTGCGCGTTCACCGTGTCCTCGGCCCCTTCTTCCTTCTGGCTGAACAAAATTTCGTTCATCCACGTCAGCGATTTATAAAGGCCGTATTGCGGGTCCCGCCATTTGTAGGTCAAATCCAGTCCTTCCACATTTGACCGGTTTCCTCCGCCAGTGTTTGCATCATTGTCACCTGTGGCGAAACTGCCGCCGAGTTCAATGCTGGATGCTCTGTCTATGTCGAAGAAATTCTTCAGGTGTGTAACATACATCAAACTGTGCGCCTCGTCCCCGGCAAAAATTGCGTCGTTGCCGTTGTTTTGCACGTCAAACGTAAGCTGAATATAATTGTCCCACGGATTGGGCACTAACCACGAAAGCTCCGCACCGCCGTCGTTTAATCCGTCGTCGCCGAAGAATTTTCTGATTACGTTGGGCTTGTCAACCCAGGGCATGGCGTGGGTATGAAACATATTGGCTTTTCCGAAAACCGAGTAGAATTTGCCGAACCTTGCCTGCAGGTCGTATGGCAGGTCTGTGTATGTGAAATATCCTTCTTCAATATCAGGGTTATAGGAGCCGTCATCCTGCCTCTCTATACTTAGAATTAAATCCGCACGTCCGTATGGGTCAACAGGATTGGAAAATCCGAACTCAACTTCCCTGAGCTGGGCCTTTGCGGTCTTGCTGCCTGCGATAGTATCAGGCGTTTCGCCTCTGGGCGTCGGCCCGCCGTGAAAAATAAAATCGCCTATCGCCGAAATATCAGGATTAGAGCTCTGAAAGCCCGACGAGGCCGCGGCCTGCGGTTTTTCAATATACGCGGTGGCCGCCGTAGCGGGTTGATTTGGCTCAATCGCTTTCGTTTCCTGATTACTTCCCTTTGCTGTCCCGCTCCGGTTTTCTTTCAAAAGCTCGATTTCTTCTCTGAGCAATTTTATCTCTTCGGTGTGCCTTTCATTTGCGTCCTTCATTTGCTGTTGAAGTTCGGCCACCTGCCCTCGTAACGACTGCATTTCACTGTCAGCCGCATTTACCTGCTCTGCTCGACCTGCGCCGGCAAATAACAGGATTGTTAAAAAATAGAAACCATACTTGATGGCTCGTGTATTCATTTGCCTGTCTCCATAAATCCATAGGATAATAGAAAGTCCCCGCAACTGACCGATAATGGTTTTGGCGGGAAAAACAAATGTGGTATTAACCTGGATTAGGAGACAACCGGCGGGGCACGAGAATCTGAGAGACCCGGTATTGAAATCGCGAACGCAACTTCGATATGAAATATCAAACTCTGTTCGCAAACAGGATACTGAATAATAGCTGTTTGTTCTTCGACCGTTATGCTATGGGGCAGCGAAAGCAACTGCTGGCAAATCGGGCATTCGTGCGAATCGTGCCCGGCGTGGTGCTCTTCACATAAAAGATGTATGAACAGCAGGGCCTGTGTCGCAAGCAGCGAGAAGAGCAGTGTCGCCGTCAATATCAGTATCGTTCTCGTTGTTTTGCTCATTACAGACGTTCCTATGCGCACTCCGGACACAAACCTTCTAATCGCACCTGTTGCCGCTGTATCACAAAACCAGCCGGTGCGCTTGTCGCCATTGAAACCGACACGTCGTGCATACAGCTTGTCCTGCCGCAGCCCGTGCAGACAAAGTGCGGATGACACTGATGCTCGGTGCATTTGTCTGCAAGCTCGTAATACTGGCTTCTTTCTCCGACAAACGCCTTATGCACCAGGCCGGATACGACCATATTTTCCAGTGTTCGATACACCGTTACCTTATTAGGCCTTGTGTTACCCATAGCCGAAACAATCTCATCCGCCGTCTGCGGCCTGTTGCCAGCCAGCAAAATCTCCAGAATCGTCCTCCTCGGCCCCGTTCGCTTCAACTTCGCCGAATCAAGAAGATTGTCTATTCTTTCTTTTAACTGCGATTTCATTGTTTCTTTCTATGCCGTCCAAATTGTCAACTGGTTGGGCAGAAGTCAGCTTAAACGAATTTGCTAACAAGAAAAATAAATAACAGCCCTAATGCGGTGAGGCCAATCATTTTCAGGGAAGAATGTTTGCTGTGCGCCTGCGGCAAAATATCGCTTGCGCCAATGTACATCAGGAAACCCCCGAAAAAGCCCAGATATAGAACGAGGAAATAAGGCGGCAGGGTGAAAAGCAGCGTCGAAGCAGCCCCCAGAATCGGGGTCATGGAATCGAGTAGTAAAAACCATTTGGCCCTTCGAGGACTGTTTTTGTTCACTAATACTAATGCGACCGTGTTCATACCATCCGTGAAATCGTGAGATATGACTGCGATAGCTATCAGGATGCCGGTTGAAGAGCCGGCCTGAAAACCCAGGCCGATACCGACGCCGTCCATAAAGCTGTGGCCTGCAAGTGCAAGGGCGGAAAGGATTCCCACCTGCGGATGCTTGTGGTCGGCGTATTCTTCCTCGTGGGCGTGGTGAATAAGGATGGTTTTTTCGAGGACGTGGAAAATCATATAGCCGGCCACAAAAGCAATCATCGCACCTGTCGGGTCAAAATTATGTTCTTTGACCTCGTTTATTATTTCCGGCATAATGTCAAAGCTGAAAACGCCGACAAGTACCCCCGCGGTGAAGCACATAATGGTGTGCAGTTTGTCCTTGAATTTGATAGAGAACAATCCGCCGATAAAAGTGGAGAAAAATGTTGCGATTGAAAATATAACAGCTTCCATAAATTCGCAAGCTCCTGATAGATAAGAAACTATCTCAAAATACAAAACGCCATTCCAACCGCTTCTAACGTCTGAAATCCGCAATATCGTTTCTAACGTTGTCTGCCATTATAACTAAATGCAACTGAGTTGCAACAACATTTTTACATAATTTTGTGTTGTTTGTGTAACATCTTGTAAATACTAATCTTATATGCCATATACGCCGGATGTCTTACCCGTTTCTTGTCTCAAATTGTGCAATTCCTTTGCTTAAGTCCCTCTCTGATTAGTCCGAAAAACTATTGTCGTATTCGCGTTTTGATTGGTATGGAAAAGGGTTTTTTTGAATGATTTCTAATATCCAAAAGTTGATTTCTGATACGCCGCTATTGATTGTTTCTGTCGTCTTTGTGACGGGAGTCCTCACCTCGCTTAGCTCAAGCACAATTGTGCGTGTCCCCGTGGCGCTCGGTTTCATCGCCGGGGCGACAGAATCGAAGAAAAAAGCCCTGTTCGTTACTTTCCTTTTTATCTTTGGCCTTGTCACTGCCTGCACCGTTTTGGGATTGTTTCTCGGAATGGTTGGTCGGGTCGCCTTCACGATTATCCAGTGCAATAAGTACATATTCTATCTGCTCGGCTTCCTGCTTTTCGTCTTTGGATTGTTCATCGCCGGCCTGCTCAAAATCAAACGTCTCCCTAACATCCTCCAGTTCCGCGAAAGTTTCAAACACGCCACATTTTTCCGCGCGTTTTTCTTCGGAACATTCTTCGCCCTTATCGAAATACCAACCTGTCCGACAAGCGCCGGCCTGCTCCTTATGCTCGCCAGTTTGGTCGTTACACATAATCTCGCGCAGTATTCCGTACTGATATTTGTCAGTTTCGCCCTCGGCCAGAGCTTGCCTGTCCTCGCCGTCGCGCTGTCCGCAAGTTTGGTCAAAACCGACGTGATTATGTTCCTGACAATGAAAATCCAGCGCGTCGAAGACCACATTGATTTCATCGCGGGCAATATGCTGATTACGCTCGGAATCTATTATCTTGTTATCGCCTGAGTGAATTTAACTATGATGTCTGAAGACGACAAACTTGAAAGTATGCTCGCCGACCCCTGGCTCGCTAAGCCGCGGACAAGATGGCCTTTAAGTATCCTGCTTGTTCTGGTCGCCCTCTTCGCCCTTAAACCAATTATTATTAACCGTCTCATCTCCCGCGCAGAGGCCTACTCCTCAAATAGTATGTTCAATAATGCCGAAAGGGAGTGCCAAAAGGCCATCTTCCTCGATGGTGACAACGCCCGCGCCTGGAACATACTCGGCGGCGCCTACAAAAGCCAGGGTGACATCCAGAACGCCGTCTCTACCTACCTCAATGCCATTAACGCCAACCCTGCCAATAAAGTCGCGCATTTCAGGGTCGCGATGTTATTTGTCCTCGAAAAGGATTATCGCAGGGCCATCCCTCATTTTGAACTGATTAGAATCCTCGGCCCCGAATCGCCCGCCGCACTCGCCTGTGACTCGTTCTCATACTATCGTGCCTCGCTCGAAATGCTGTCGCTCTGTTATGAAAAAACAGGAAAACCCGACAAAATCCAGGATATCCTCAAAGACCTCACCAGAACATTCCCCGGCTGTTCAAAAGACGACGACATACTCCAATTCCAGAACGCAAAATAGCAATCGCTCTCTGCGCACCAAAATTTTACTATTCACTTTTTGCTCGAACCAGATATGATAGTCCCTGATTATGAAAGTCCTGAAAACTGTATCTGAGCTTGGTCAGTTGCCCGATGGCTGCGTCCTCACTATCGGAAACTTCGACGGCGTCCACATCGGGCACCAGCAGAACATTAAAGTTACACGCGATATCGCGATGCTCGAGCGAACCTCTCTTGCCGTGATGACTTTTGAACCCCACCCCGTCGCTATTCTTCACCCCGAAAAAGCCCCCGGCGTCCTTACTCCGTTGCCTCTCAAAATTCATCTGCTGGAAAACTGCGGCGTCGATTACCTCATTATTCTCAGAGACACAACCAGCTTGCTTCGCCTCTCACCGATAGATTTTGTGGATAAATTCCTGCTAAAAGACGTCCGACCTACCGCTCTGGTAGAGGGCGATGACTTCCATTTCGGCATTAACCGTGCCGGGAATATCGATACCTTAAAACAAATGGCCGAACCCGACGGCTTTAACGTCGTCGTTGTCCCCCCAAAGCTCGTCAAACTCCCGACGGGCCAGTCCGTTCGCGTCTCAAGCACCACAATCCGTTATATGCTCCAAAGCGGCCACGTCGCCGACGCCGCCGTCCTTATCGGCAGACATTATCGCCTCATTGGCCAAATCGTTCCCGGCAGAGGCAAAGGCAGACAACTCGGCTTCCCTACCCTCAATATGAAAATGCCCTCTCAGATTATCCCGCAGGAAGGCGTTTACGCCGGCTACTGTCTCATCGGTGCCGACGAAGATGATGTCTGCCGTTCAGATAACCGCCTGCCTTCTGTCTTCAGCATCGGTCAGGCCATTACCTTCGGCGACCAGCACGCCCAGCTCATCGAAGCGCACGTCCTCGATACCAAACTCGACGACGCGACGGGCCAATGGATGGCGATGGATTTCGTCAAATGCATCAGGCAGCAGCATCGCTTCGAATCACCCCAGGCGCTCGCCGCTCAAATCGCCAAAGATTGCGATTCAGCAAAACAAATCCTGGCCAAACAACACTAATAAAGGTGAATTGATATGTTCAGTTATGAGCTTGGCGTAATAATTTTAATGCTTATTTTGAACGCGATATTTACCGCGTATGAAATGGGTCTCGCCACCATCTCGCGTTCCAGGATTGCCATTTTCGTCAATGAGCACAAAAAGGGCGCAACTGATGCCGCCTTTATGAAGGACCGCATGGAGGCCAGTTTGGCCGTCATCCAGCTCGGCGTTACACTGTTTACTACTATTGCTGCCGCCACTGGTGGCGTTGGTGCGCAGGACGCCTTTGCTCCATATCTTGCCCAGCACTGGCATATCTCGATGGCGCTGGCAAAGGTCACTGCCGTTACATTTGTTATTATCCCGCTGACGCTTGTCACCATCGTCTTTGTTGAGCTTGTTCCAAAGATGTTCGCGCTAAGCAACAAGGAATGGATTGTCCTGCGGCTTTCGCCTTTTATGAAAATCTTGGCGAAAATCATCGACCCCCTTGTCTCTGTTATCGAGTTTGTCGTCAAAAAAATCGTCGCTGCCATTGCCAGAATGCAGCCGGAAACCCGCGATGCACAGCTTCCCTGGCTCCACGAGCTTCGCGCCGCCGTCTCGCTGGCGCGCACGTCCAAACTTATGGGCGAACGTGAGGAAAAAATCGTTCTTGCCGCCGCTCACCTCTCCAGCCACCTCGTCCGCGACATTATGCTTCCCGCACAGGACATATCTATGATTTACGTCGGCAACACTTTGTCCCACGCCCTTGTCAAAGCGCACCTCGATATGCACACGCGTTTCCCCATTTGTATGGTCGAAAACGACCCGCAGACAATCGAGCGTTACCTCAACTTCAAGGATATTGTCTCGGCCCTGCGGGTAAACCCCTCCGACCCGACCATCAAAGGTATTTCCCGCCCCATCACCAGGGTCAGGGAGGATATGCCTCTCTCGAAACTGCTCGAAATGATGATACAGGAAAAAACCCACATCGTTATCATCGTTTCCGCCGAAAACGTCGTCCTCGGTATGATTACCCTCGAAGACATAATTGAGGAGCTTGTCGGCGAAATAGAAGACGAATTTGACCGCCTCCCAACGCATATTCATCCCGCCGGCGTCGGCTGGATTATGGGCGGAGGCGTCCTGATGACCACCGTTGCCTCCACTGCCGGCCTCGACTGGTCTGCCAAATTCACCGGCCGCGTCCCCACCCTCGCCGAATGGTGCAATCAAACCTTCGGCGCGCCTCTCAAAGGCGGCGAAACCATCGAATCCGACAACCTGCGGGTAGTCCCCAGAAAATTCCGCCGCAAAAAACTCCAGGAAGCTATCGTCTCTGTTATCTCTTCATAGCCATAAGGAACGCGAAATGAAACACAAACCGAATATAGGTATAATAGGCGCGGGTATGATTGCCGGCATCCATCTCGACGTTTTTCTCAATACAAAAGGAGCGAACGTCCTTTGGCTCGCAGACGTTGATAAACGGGTCCTCGCTGAAAAACAAAAAAAATATAACGTTCCCAACGGTACCGCGGATTATCGTGACATCCTGCGGGACAACAATATCGACGCCGTTATTGTCGCCGCGCCGCCCTTTGAGCATTTTGCCGCCGCCGTTTCAGCGATGCGCGCGGGCAAACATGTCCTTATCGAAAAGCCGCTTGTGATAAATCGCTCGCAAATGAATCGGCTCGTTAAAGAAACCCTAAAGCACAAAAACCTCGTCATCCTCGAATGTTCCGCCAGGCACACGCGCCTCCAGCCCAAATTTCATTTCGTCAAAAAAATGCTGGATAACGGCGACATCGGCGATGTCTATCACATCCACCACAATCACCTGATGCGAAGAACTTTTATCGAGTACAATCCACGCGGCGTCTGGTCGCTGAAAAAATCCCTCGCCGGCGGCGGCCCGTTCCTCGACTGGGGTGTTTATGACCTCTCTTTCCATCTCGGCCTACTCGACGACCGCCCAAAACTTGCCGGAATCAAACGTTTCGCCAGAAACGGCATAAAAATCTTCTCCAGCCCCAAAATCAAATCCGACGTCGAAGAGCACGGCGCCGCCTTTATGGAATTCGACACAGGCCTTACGTACTACTACGAACGCGGCTCAGGCGTCCACTGCGAAGTCCCCAACGAAACCCGCATCTTCGGCACAAAAGGTTCACTTCGTTTTTCTATGCCAACATGGGAGTCGCCGCAAATTGAAAAGTTCTGGGTTAACAAAAATCGCGTCGAAAAACGCACCGTCTATAAGGTCGATATGTCAAAGCATCCCGGCGACGACCCCGCCCTGATAAATCACTTCCTCGATTGTCTCGCCCGCAAAGCCAAACCTGCGATGCCCGTCGCTCTTGCCGCGAAACATCTCGATATACTATTTCAAATACTGGGCAGGTAAAGCTATAATGTCAAATCGTATGAATAACCAGAATTTTCAAAAAGCAGTCGAACTCATAAATAAATCATCCAGCATTCTGATTACTACCCATACCAAGGGTGACGGCGATGCCGCCGGCTGCTGCGTCGCGATGAATGAAACGCTCTCGACGCTGGGCAAAAAAACTCAGATTCTCTTCCTGTCCCCACTGCCCGACTGGTATGCCTTTCTCTTCGACAAACCTGCTCCCGTCCTCGGCAAAGACCTCTCCAAAGACCAGCTTTCTCAAAACAAATTCGACCTCATCATCATCGTCGATACCAACAGCAACAGCCAGTTACCCGGTTTTGAGGAATATCTCAAACAGGCCGATACCCCCGTCCTCGTTATTGACCATCACGCGACTTCAGACGGTCTCGGCAATGTCGAGCTCGTCGATTCGACCGCCGCCGCCGCGAGCGCCGTCGTCCTCGACCTGTTAAGATTCGCCCGCTGGCCCATCACCCCCAAAATCGCCCAGGCCCTTTTTGTCGGTATCGCCACCGACACCGGCTGGTTCCACTTCGGCAACACCACAAGCCGATGCCTCCGCGACTGCGCCGACCTAATCGACGCCGGCGCAAGCCCCGTTGATATTTACCGTCGCATCTACCAGACCTTTACTCCCCAGCGATTCAAATTGATGACCGCGATGCAGGATACGCTCGAATTGCATTTCGATGGCCGATACGCCTCGCAGTTCCTCACCCTGCAGGATTTCAAAACCACCGGCGCCAAATACGAAGACACCGAAAACCTCATCGACCAGTGCCAGCGCATCGGCTCTGTCGTTGTCGCCGCGTTATTCGTCGAATTAAAAGATGGCCGAATCCGCTGCTCACTCCGAAGCAGGGGGGCTGTCGATGTCTGCAAAATCGCCCGCCAATTCGATGGTGGTGGCCACACCGCCGCCGCAGGCGCCTACCTCCCCGGCCCGCTCGATAACGCTAAAAAACTCATCCTCGACGCCGTCAAGTCCCAATTGATTTAGATATTGACGAATTATTCCACGTCAGGTTATAAATATCGCTCTTTACGAACTTATTATAAGGATGACTGATATGATTATGAAAGTCAGCAAAAGGGCACAAGCGGTTCCGCCGTCAGCCACGTTGGCCGTAACCGCAAGGGCGAAAGAGCTCAAGGCACAGGGCGTCAACGTCATCGGCTTCGGCGCGGGTGAGCCCGATTTCGACACCCCAACATACATCAAAGATGCCGCCATTGCCGCCCTCAACGCGGGTAAAACAAAATATACCCCCGCCTCAGGAACCATCGAGCTTAAAAAAGCAATCGCCGAAAAATTGCTCAGGGATAATAAACTCGATTATAAACCGGAGCAAATTGTCGTCAATATCGGCGCAAAGCACTCGGTCTATAACGCGATGCAGGCGGTGCTCGACCCCGGCGACGTCGTGATTCTCCCGACGCCTTACTGGCTCACTTATACCGAAGCCATCAAATTAGCAGGGGCAAAGGTGAGGGTCGTCAAGACCCGCCGGCAGAACAGCTACAAGATTACCCCCGAACAGTTGAAAAAAACCATCGGCCCCAAAACCCGGATGTTCGTCCTCAATTCGCCGAATAACCCCGGCGGTTTCACCTACACCCCCGACGAACTGGCCGCGCTCGCCAAAGTCCTCGAAGGCACCGACGTCGCAGTCCTCTCCGATGAAATCTACGAACGTCTCGTTTACGCCGGCACAAAATTCATCAGTTTCGCCGCACTCAGCAAAGACGCCTATGACCGCACACTCACCATAAACGGCTTCAGCAAAACCTATTCAATGACCGGCTGGCGACTCGGCTACACCGCAGGCCCCGTTGACGTCATCAAAGCGATGGGCCGACTTCAGGACCACTCCACAAGCAACCCCGTAACCTTCGCGCAGGATGCCGCCATCACCGCATTGAAAGATCCCAATAACGAAGTCGAAAAAATGCGCGTCGAATTCGAAAAACGCGCCAAATATATGGTTGACCGTCTCAACGCCATCAAAGGCGTCAAATGTACCCAGCCAACCGGCGCATTCTACTGCTTTCCCGATGTCTCCGCTTATTTCGGCAAAACAAAAGGCGGCATCGAACTGAAGGGCAGTTTGGATTTCGCCAAGGCGCTTTTGGAGCAGGCCAATGTGGCTGTCGTCCCAGGTCTGCCCTTCGGCTGCGATAAAAATATCCGCCTGAGTTTCGCTACCTCGATGCAGAATATCACCGAAGGCATCAACCGTATCGAAAACTGGCTCAAATCGTAAATTCAACCCAAATTGCTTTAAATTTAGCCCCCGAAGTCCTGCGCTTCGGGGGCTTTCTTTTTACTTTATAAGGATTAATCATTTGCCCGTTGAACAATATTTTTGTTTATCCTGTATAATATCACATAGTGCGGTAGGATTTTTAAATTAGGACGGTTTATTTATGAAAAAATATATTGGAACGGCGATAACACGCACAAATATCCTGCTGACTGTATTTTTTACGGCATTACCGCTAATCGTCCTGCCCGTCAAAGCGCAGGCAGATGATTATATAATCGTTTACAAGAGCCATTTGCAAAAGCAAAATATGCTCAACCACCCGACGTTCCCCATAGTGCGCGACTTCAATATTATCCCCGCCGTAGCGGCTCATCTCGATGCCAACCAGGTCAAACAGCTTCTGGCAAATCCCGATATTGAGTACGTTGAGCCGGACTACAAAATTTACGCCCTCGGCTTCCCCGACACCAATGCTTATTCATCATCAGACATTAGTGCTTTGTCATCATCTTCTTCACAGACCATTCCTTACGGCGTTACTATGGTCAACGCCCCGGCAGTATGGTCGCGAACCAGCGGCGCAGGCGTCCGGGTCGCTCTTATGGATACCGGCATAACTATGTATCACCCCGACAGGGGCAATGTAGTCGATTCGAATAGTTTCGCGACTGACTCAACCGGTGCAATAATACCCGTGGAGGATTTTGCCGGCCACGGCACCCATACTTCCGGCACTATCGCGGCCGCGGATAACAATATCGGGGTTGTCGGGGTCGCCCCGCAGGCCGATTTACTCATCGCCAAGGTAATGGATAACACCGGCTCTGGCCAGGTAAGCTGGCTTATCTCCGGCATTGAATGGGCAGTCAATAACAACGCCAAAGTAATCAGCATGAGTTTGGGCAGCAGTAGCTACTCATCGGCTTTGGATACCGCCTGTAGCAACGCACTCGCAGCCGGCACGCTGCTGGTCGCAGCAGCAGGAAATGATGACGTAAACACGCCTTTCTACCCGGCCTCTCTGTCTTCGGTAATTTCCGTCGCGGCAATTGACCAGAACAAAAACATAGCGAGTTTCTCAAATTATGGCTCAACTATCGCTCTTGCGGCACCGGGAGTGAATGTGTACTCAACTGTTTGTCCGGTTGACGAAACTAACTCTACCGATGCAACGGCCGATGTGGTATGGAGCAGCACTGACCACGTGTCATATCCAATACTTGGCACGGCCGCCGGGACCGTGAGCGGTTCAATCTGCAATTGCGGCCTTGCTACCGGCAACGACCAGCAGGATACCTGCCCCAATAGTGTCGCTGGAAACATTGCCCTTATCCTCAGAGGCACCACCACATTCGCCGCAAAAGTCGCACACGCCCAGTCCAAAGGCGCCATCGGTGTTATCATCTCAGACAATGGTAACGATTCTATTAGTGCCTTTAGTTTAAATGGCGGAACTCCTCTTGTAGTTGTATCGATTTCACAAGCCGACGGCACCACACTCCAGACGCTCGCCCAGTCGGACATATCGGGTACGGTTTCGGTCGATACGAATTTGTATGCCTATTACAGCGGTACCTCGATGGCGTGTCCCCATGTCGCGGGCGTCGCGGCTTTAATCTTCTCCGCTGCACATTACAATATAACCCCTTCGGAGGTTTCTAATATTCTTTTCGATTCCGCTCAGGACCTTGGCTCGCCGGGCAGAGACGATATTTTCGGCTATGGCCTCGTTGACGCGTATGCGGCGCTGAATCTGGAAAAAATTAATATTCTGGCGGCATTCGCGAGTAACTGGCTCCAGCCCTGCGAATCGCCCGACTGGTGCGAAGGTATGGACACTAACCAAAGCGGCACAGTTGATTTTCTGGATTTCGCTGCTTTGACCCAAAATTGGTAAACCTGCCCCCTTGCTTTCTACTGAAAGCAAGATGGGGGGTTACAGCATGGGAACCAGCATTTTAATATCCTTCTGTAACTTCCTTATTAACAACTACTTACGCTCTAAAAATAAATTATTTTAAAAAAGTTAGATTTTCCTTGAATATCCTCATCTTGTTTGATAGAATTCCGAATCGCCGGGTCGGCAGCACTGCCGGGTCGGCGTAGTAGCGCAGAAGCGCAAGTAGTAGTCCCGCAGGGCAAGGCATCAGGAACAGACGTTCCATTTCGGATTGTAATTAAAACAAAAAACTTGGTGTCTTTGTGCCTCCCGATAGGGATGGACAAGCCATTAGTGGCAGAGGGGAGAATTATGAAACCCATTATTAACTGGCTCGACCTTATTTTCACTTCACCATTACTATTTTACCGCCTGCTCCGTTTCGGCTACACCTTCCGCAAAATTTATCTCGGCTTGGGCCATTTCACAATTGTCGAGCCGTGCGACTATTATCTAATCAGGCACTTCAAATGGTTCGTCCACGGCAATGGCTCAAACCTTTACGCCGCCCGTAGCGCATTAACTAATGACCTGCGTTCAAGAATAATTTATTTGCACAGGCAGCTTATGTCCCCGCCCCCTGGCCTCGTCGTTGACCATCGTAATTGCGATTCCCTCGACAACCGCCGCGCCAATCTCCGTGTCGTAACCCAGGCCGTTAATATGCGCAACAGGCGAAAACGTAAAAACACCTCTTCCCGTTTCATCGGCGTCCATTTCGACAAGCAGCGCAATAAATGGTCTGTCCACATCAGGTATAACGGCAAAAAAATCTGGCTCGGCCGTTTCGATGATGAAACCGCCGCCGCCTGCGTCTATGACGCCGCCGCCAAAAAGTATTTCGGAGAAATTGTGCGTCTCAACAATGTTTAGCCCGGCAACTTTATTGCCGGGTAATAAAACTTGCCGCGTTTAGCTACTTACCCGCCATAGGTGGGGCGAATTATGTTGTTTTATCAATCCGTTCTTTTTTAGAGATGCTTGCAATATTGCTTTTTAATTTCTGGGAGATGCTTTCAAGATTGTATTTATTCCTCAACACGGCTACCGTATTTGTAGTTTCACCATCAGCTTCTTCTTTTAGCCCGCGGTCAATCATATCAAGTATCTCGTACTTATCGAGTTTTGCACCTTCGGGCAGCTCCGCGATTTGGGCGCGTGCCTTCTGAACGCCCTTAACCAATGCTGTAACGACACGGGCGCTGGTCACTCCCAGGTAGAATATCAAAGATGGAATCTTCGCGATTATCCATCCGAGCACGTTCGGGGCGAATATAAGCAGTAATATGACTCCGATAATCATCAAAATAATGGCGCTTACGCCCAGATGTTTAATCCAGTTCCACAGGGAATTTCCCTTCCCTGTAAGCTGGTATTCCAGCGCCGTTATCTCAATTTGATTATCTAATTGAGCGTTCAATATATCAGTCACCAGATTTTTATTTTCAAGGATTATCTGCTTATATTTTGCTTTATCGAATGCTTTATTATTGGGATCATTCAAAGCCAGTAATGTGCTGACGTCCATTTTCTCTATCGGCTCACCGCCCAAAAGCCGTTCCGCCTGGCTGCTGAGGTCCAAAGACACCTGTTCTTCTTTGCTTAACTTTTCCTTTTTCGATTCCAGTACTTCCTTGGCTCCGGTTACGAATTGTCTTGTTATTTGATTGATTTGCGCTTCCGTCCTGCATTTTGCAGCTTCCTCTTTTCCCAGCTTTCGTTCGGTAGCCGTAGAGCTGCAGCCGGACATTGTTAGAGCTAAGACGGCAAGTATTATTATTTGGGTCCTCATTTTTATATCCCTGATAGATTTGCTCTTAAATTTTTTCCGCTTACGCCGAATATTATATCGGCTTCCCATCCGGACAATCTTTATAAAGATATCTAAACAGTGCCGGAACCTGACACTACAAGGCAAAATACTTATCTATTTTAACGTTGTTTGAATAATATTGACCAACTGACAGACATCCGAAGTTTACCCGCCATAAGCGGGCAGGGTGGCAAAAAATAGACAATCTTTTTTCCCCGCCATACGTATATATAAGAGAGTAAGGTTAGAAACAGTTTTTGTATTGCATTAGCGGGATGAACTTATGAATATTGAACGATTATTAAGAGCAATAGCGGGCTTTTTTATATTAGTCAGCGTTCTGCTGGCATATTATCATTCGCCGTACTGGCTGTTTTTCACCGCGTTTGTGGGATTGAACCTCTTCCAGTCGGCGTTTACAAACTGG
>PMZJ01000038.1:59345-92034 GCA_003170415.1 Phycisphaerales bacterium
TCTGCCTGCCCTGCGTAGCCGCTTCGGCGAAGAAGGGTGTTATTTCCCCGGCTTCCACCCGGTTTTGCGCATTGTCCCGTAAACGTATGCGTCCGCTCGCTTGCCCTTGAGGCCCTTCTTTTTTGCCTCCGCCTTTAATTTACGCTCCAGTGCCTTTGGCATTTTGTCCTTCTCCTTCAACTATTGCGATTGCCGAAGCGGGCCCTGCGCTTCGCTACGTGTCGTCCGCCGTTATATCAGCCCCGTTTCAATCCTTTTGTGATAATCATTTCGCGGGTTTTTTCTTCTTTCTCTTCGCAGTCAGCGGTGCAGTGTATTCGTTATAAAGAGCAAAAAGATACTCTATCCGGTTGGCTTCAGTTGTAAAAGGTTGCGGGCGATAGCACAAGTCAACTGCTTTATCCAGTTCCTTATGAGCCTTAACAAGTTCGGCAGGCATCGTCAAAGGGTCGTATAAATCCGCAAGAGAACTTTCAGGAAATTTTGCCCGAACATCTAAAACCTGCTGAGCATTTTCTTCAACAGCTTTTATATTCTTTTTATCCGCCTTCTTCGGCCATGGGTAATTATTATAAACAAGTAAATTAGAATATCTGAAATCGCTCTTAATTCTGCCACAAATATATTTCATCCATGTCATGTGCATTTCTGATGTCAAAATTCCGAAGTGATACAATTTAGCATCATCAATAGCAAGACAACTGTCACTTACAATAAAGTCTGGTGAAAAGAATCCCATCGGAACATATTTTCGTCTTTCTGAAGAATGCCTTGGAATAAGAATATAATTTTTTCTTGGCTGTCTTATCTCGCCAAATAAGCTGGGTGTTTCAGCCAATCTTCTTGTTGCTTCTCTTTTGCTGTTTTCTCGCATCTGCTTAACGAGATTAATTCGATGTTTGACGCCGGCACATTGATTAACCTCTGCCGGTTCGGCATCCAGAAGCCAAATACACCATCTATTTTCACCGTTTATGAATTGGTCTGCACTTAACAACGGTTTAATAAATTTAGCTGAACATGGAAAGTCAGAAATAATTTTTTGTTTCTCTTCGTCATCTAATAAAAAGTGGCCACCCTCATTAGGCATATTCCCAAAAGATATTTCAGGAACATTACATAAAGGCCTTCTACGGCTGACAACAAATATATCCGCAGCATCGACAAGATATGGATTTATATTTTTAGCTACTATTTCGTGTGCTTCGGCTTTGGGCGTTTCATAATCCCAAATTATTTTGTTTTTAACATCAAAATTAGAAAAGCCGATGATAACAACAAAGACGGCGGCATTGCCCTTTGCCTCATTGCTCCACTTAAAAGTCCGGTGGGCAAAATGAAGCTTAATGCCGAATTTATCAAGAAGCGGCTTCCATAATACTTCGACCTGCTCGCCCTGTGTGATGGAATTTGTTGAAACAAAAGCAACCTTGATATGATTAAAGCCTTTAATATATAAAGCGGCTTTGTAATACCATGCACTTACATAATCGAGATTGTTAAAGCCCTTGAGAGCTTCAAATATTTCCGCCATATCAGCTTTTTGTTCTTCGTTCATCAGCCTCGCGCCAACAAACGGCGGATTGCCGAGGATATATGAAAGTTTTTCCGGCTTTATAAGTTCTTTCCAGTCGATTTGAAGGGCGTTGCCGTTTATTATATTTGGCGACTTCTTTAAGGGCAGGCGAACGAAATATTGTCCGAATTCTTCGGATATCAGCATATTCATCTGGTGGTCAATGAGCCATAAAGCGACTTCAGATATGCGAACGGGGAATTCCTCAATCTCAATTCCATAGAATTGATCGACATCGATCAAAACTTGCATATCAATTTTTAGAAGTTTTTCCTCTTTTCCTATTAAGCCTCTCAATATTTGTATTTCAAGCAGACGCAGTTCCCTGTAAGCGATGACCAAAAAGTTTCCGCAGCCGCAGGCGGGATCGAGAAATTTAAGCGTTGAAAGCTTTTTGTGAAATTCTTTAAGTTTATTCGGATTGCTTTTGATGCTTTCAAATTCTTCCCAAAGTTCGTCGAGGAACAACGGTTTTATAAGTTTAAGAATGTTTTTTTCAGAGGTATAATGCCCCCCGATATTCCGTCTTTTTTCCGGGTCCATTACCGATTGAAAAAGTGAGCCAAAAATGGCGGGAGATATTTTACCCCAATCTAGATAACAGCACTCTATCAACAATTGCCGCATGTCTTTATTAAATGCCGCTATTGGCAGGGCTTCATCAAAGAGCTTGCCGTTTACATAAGGGAATTGTGCCAGCGATTCATCAAGCGTTTTAAGGAGTTTCTCTTTGGGCGTGTTTAATACCTGAAAAAGCCCAGCCAGTTGATTAGCCAAGTCACTGCCGTCTTCACTGGTTCGCTGTTCGATATATTGTTGAAAACAATCCTTTTCAAAAATACCAGTATCGTCCGCAAACAAACAGAATAAGAGGCGCACCAGATAAACTTCAAGATGATGCCCTTCGTAGCCGATTTCTTTTAGCTGGTCGTGCAGCTTACCCATTCGTAGTGCTGCTTCGATATTGACTGGGTCTTCTTCTTTGTAAGTTGTTTTCTGATAGCCGGAGATAAAACCAAAATGCTGTATGTTCCGGGAAAGGTCTTCTAACAGAAATTCGATATGAGTGCTTTCATCAAGGTTGTACACTCGAAAACGGGCAAAATCTGAAACTATCACATATTTGGGCAATTCTGCTTCTTTTAGGCCTGGGAAATAATCAAATGCCTGACGACAAGCCCGGTCGAGATCTTTGCCGCGTGATTTATGCTCTATGAGGCAATTGCCTTTCCAGAGCATATCGATGTATCCCCCTTGTCCGTCAGTTTTTGTTGCGGGTACTTCAAAACTGGCTACGCGTCTTCTTGTTATTCCGAAAACCTCAAAAAACTCGTTCCAAAAGGTTTGAGCTTCTGCTTTCTCGTTGTTTGCATCTTTCCATTCCTTAGAAAACTGCAAAGCCCTGCTTCTTATTTCATTTAGGCTTATTGGCATTTTTTTGCCCTAAGACTTTATTTCTTATTGAATTACGATTATTCGACCTGTTTCCAACTCTACCCCAAACCCCGTCTTTCGTCAATAATCGCTTTTCGCGCCCCGCCTGCGGCGGGTAAAAATCAAAAATGACTTTATGCCTTTGTCATTTACGAACTTACGTCATTCTTGACGATATACATATAAGGCCGTATTATGCCTCTGCGCTGGTGGTGTAATCAGAATTCTAACACCTTCGCGAATAATGAGTTATGTAAATAATTCAGTGTAATCTGTGGAATCTGTGGCTAAAGGAACGAGTTATGGCGGATTTGATACAGGAAAACAAACAGATGTCGGCCCCCCCGGCTTCGCTTTTGCGAGGCAAAACGGCGGGAGCCATCGGCCTTATCGCGATGCTCATTTTTGCCCTTCACGCAAGCACTCACATGGTAGGTGCGGGCGATACTTGGGTAGCTCTCGCCTGCGGCAGGCACTTTTACAACCACGGCGTCGATACAAATGAGCCGTTCAGCGCCAATTCGCACAGGCAGGGCCCGACAGCCGCGGAGATAGCCACCTGGCCCGACTGGGCGCAGACGATTGCCGGTAAGGTCGGCATCGATACCCTCAAGTACTGGCATCCCACCGGCTGGATAGATCAGAACTGGCTCACACACGTCATTTTCCACTGGCTCGCATATCATTCGCCTTTTGCCGATGGCCCCTCGCTGTCTTTCAATACGCTTATGTACTGGAAGTTCACGATATACATCCTCACCGTGATTTGCGTTTACTATACGGGAAGGATTATGGGCGCGCACCCCGCGCTATCGGCGGCCTTGGCCTGCGCGGCCATGTTCATAGGACGCTCTTTTTTGGATATAAGGCCCGCTGGTTTCTCGAATCTCCTGGTCGCGGCGTTTATGCTCATCCTTGTCCTGTCGATTTACCGCAACTATCTTTATATCTGGCTGATAGTCCCCGCAACAATATTCTGGGCGAACGTCCACGGCGGCTATATTTACGTCTTTATGGCGCTTACCCCTGTTGTCGCGATTCGTCTGCTGGGGATACTCTGGAGAAAGGCGGCGGTCAAGCTGGAGCTGAAGGCAACCCCGTCGAAGAACCTGCTTCCCGGAACTACCCCTCAGGCTTTATGGCATACCATTGCCGCCGGCGCCATTGCCTTTATCGCCTCCATCATTTTCAGCCCATTTCATTTTACCAACCTGACGCACACCTTCCAAATCAGCATCAGCGCAAACGCCGAAGGTTGGCGAAATGTTCATGAGTGGTGGCCTGCGTTTCGGTGGGACAACCCTGTGGGGACGGCATTTCCGCTTTTGGTGATGATGGTGGCAGGCATAGGGTTGCTGGTGATATGGGTTTTCAGCCGGCTGTTGCTACCGAAGCAGCAGCAGAATAAGCCGGCAAAGATGCAGGGGGGCAATCAGCAGAAGAACTACAATGTTATCGCGAATATGTTGGGATTCGCGGGGGCGTTACTGGTAATCTGGGCAACAATGATTTCGTTTTCATTTACGGACGCAAGCCCGGCGAGTTTTTTGTTGAGCGGCCTGTTTGTGGGGATACTATGGGCGTCGGTGTTCGTAAACGTACACTTTATATATTTGATTTTGCCGTTCGGGCTGTTTGCGTTGTACACGGCGGACGCCTCGCAGGGATACACGGGCAGATATATATTTCCGTTTGTGACGGTGCCGTTTTATTGCGGGTTGTTCGCGATAGCGTCGCGGATTTCGAAGAAGCCGGCGTATTCAATGCTTAATATAGTTTACGTGCTGGCAGCGGCGATAGTAACGCTGCTTATTTCGGCTGCGACCGTGAATCCGTTCAAATTCACCCAGCCAATTTGGCACTTAGAGCAGTTTGTGAATTTGCACCGATTATGGCAATTGGTGTATGAGGCCAACTTAGATATCACTTACGACAATTTATTCCCCGTTCTTTATGGGGTAAACGCATTTTGCATAGTAGCGTGGTTAGCGGCGCCCTATGCGAAGGCCATGTTTAGGGACATATCCGCAAGCAGCGATGTGACATTGGCGCCGGCAGAGGGCGTATATCAATCGCCAAAGATAGACCTCGCATTGGTTGTGATAGCGGCGATGACAGTATATATGGCAATCCGGTCCCGGCGGTTCATACCGATTGCGGGATACGTGACGTGTCCTTTAATAGCTTTGCTCGCTGACCAGATTATCCAGACGGTCGCGGCGTCGATGAATTTTCGTAAGTATGGTCGGCTGACATTGCCCCGGATGTCCGTTGGGCTACAGAGGTGTTTGCTTGCCGGGTCGGCGGCGGCAGTGATAGGTTTTGGGACATGGTGGGGGCTTAAATTCAAAAACGTGTATATCGACCCGTGGCCGACGGAGACGAAACTGACGTCGGCATTTATAAGGATGACAGCATCGGCGGTGAAACCATTCGACGCGTGCCGGTTCATAACAGAAAATAAGATGAGCGGCAATATGTTCAACTACTGGACAGAAGGCGGTTTTATCGCGTGGGGCCAGACACCCGGTGCGAACGGGCACACACCGCTTCAGCTTTTTATGGACGGCAGGGCGCAGGCGGCTTACAACTATGATGCTTACATAATCTGGTCGGAGATTATGTCCGGCGGTCCCGTTGTTCAGAAGGTCAGAATCAGAAATCAGAACTTTACGACGGATGATTATGTTCAAACGGGTGAATGGTTAGACAGCCGACTGAAACAGTTCAAGGTATGGGTGGTATTGATGCCGAGTAATCAGTTCGACACGCCTTTTGTGAAGGGTCTTGAGTACAATTCGAGCTGGCGGCTGGTATATCTTGACGACAAGCAGAAATTATTCGTTGACATATCGACGCCCCGCGGACTTGAGATATTCAAAGGCATCGAGGACGGGAGCACGATATATCCCGAGAAGTGTTATCGTGACATTATGATAGCGCACAACGCGCTGGTATTCAACAGCACTGCGGAACAGATTACGAGGGGCTTGCAGTGCGCTATCAGCGCATTTGAGGAAAGCCCGACGCGGACGCCCATGCAACTGATACAGATATATTACGAGCGTTATCCGCAATTCAGGCCGCAGATTGATACGTTCTGGCAAAAGGTGCTGGAAGATTTCCACGCGAACAAGCAGAAGTATCTTAGCAGCGACGGGTATTATTTCAGGGCCTTGAGCGCGCTAATGGCGATGGGTTATTTGCAGCCGGCAGCCAATAAAGAGACGATTGAGTCCTACGAGCGGGAGAAAGCAGAGCTGCAACGGGTAATAGAAACGATGCAGGACAAAAGGTGGTAAATAATTTTCGATTTTAGATTGCCGATTGCGGATTAAATAATTGACGATTGCCGATCCTTAGATGCCTACGCTTGCTCCCCGGCCTACGGATTGCCGGGGCAGGCAGAGAACTGAATTGAATGTCCAATATCCAACACCCAATGACCAATGATGAAGTAAATCGGGGGGTAAGGAATTGGGAATTTAGAATGGAGGATACGGAACGGAAGAGGGTATAATAAGCGTTTAGTTTCCGAAGCGGGCTCGTCGCTTCGCTCCGTGTTTAGTTAAGGAAGCCCTTTGGACGATAAAATATATTAATAGATTCCTCGCGTTGGTTAGGAATGACAGTAGTAACCCCCCCAATAAATTGGGGGGCTAAATATATTGATAAAATATGGATGGTATTATTTGATGACGACTGAACGACAGATTTCGATAAGCGTGTTTTTTCCGTGTTATAATGAGCAGGACAACGTTGGGCGGACAACAAAGCGGGCGGTAGAGGTACTTGAGGGGCTGGGGGCGGATTTCGAGATTATCATTGTTAACGACGGCAGCGCGGACGAGACGGGCGTGAGGGCGGACGCGATTGTGGCAGAGGACAGTCGAGTCCGCGTAGTACATCATCCGCACAATATGGGATATGGGGCCGCATTACAGTCGGGAATCAGGGCAGCGAAAAAAGAGCTGATATTTTTTACGGATGGGGACGGGCAGTTCGATATTGGCGAGATAAAGCTGCTTTTGCCTTTGATAAAGCATAATGATATTGTGTGCGGGTATCGGCTGGACCGCAAAGACCCGATTATTCGAAAACTGAACGGATGGATGTGGACGAGGTTGGTAAACCTGTTGTTCGGGATGAATATCCGGGATATTGATTGCGGATTTAAGCTGTTTCGCGCGGAGATATTCGATGGGATGACGATGTCGAGCGCCGGCGCGCTGATAAGCGCGGAGATACTGGCGCGTGCGACGCGGCGAGGGTACAGGATAGCAGAGGTTGGGGTTCATCACTATCCGCGAACGGCGGGCAAACAGACGGGGGCAAAATTGACGGTTATAATACGAGCGTTTAAGGAATTGTTTAAGCTGTACAACCGAATAAGGAAGGGGCAATAAGGGATTTATGATTTATGATTTCGGATTTATGATTTTAGATGCGGAAACGCCTTCGGCGGGATGTTAAAGAATAAAATGGTCAGAGGCAAGGGAAAGATGAAGAAGAAAACGGCGACGAATCTGTTTATCTACGGGTCATTGCGAGACCCGCAGATATTCGAGTCGGTGTGCGGGATGAGTTTTACGCGGAAGAGCGGCAAGGCGGATGCGCATACATTGCTGGCTGAGCCGGTGTTTCTGGCGGGGCACAAGAAGGTAAGCCCGGATAACGTGTATTTTTACGCGGTTGAGTCGCCGGGGGCGAAGATTGAGGGATTTGTGATTTACAATGTGCCGGCGGGGGCAATGGCGGAAATCGACCGGTATGAGGGGAAGCGATACGAAAGAGAGGCGGTGCGGGTACATACGGCGCACGGACTTGTTTCGGCGCAGGCGTATCTTGTGAGCCATGAGGCGATGAAGAAACAGTTCGGCGACCGGTTCCACGTCAACCTGATACATGAGCTTTGGCTTCGCAAGAGGATAGACAATTTTCTTAAGAAGCGGACGAGGCCCGGGGACAAGAGCATCGACGCGGAGCTTGAACGGCTTGCCGAGCGGGAGTTGTTGGCGACGACGGAACGGGACCTGGTGATAACGCATTATCGAACGGACGCGGTGAGCGATTATTTTTTGGAACACGAGTTAAATCGTCCGAGGCCGAGCATCAGGCATTTGTATGGAGACCCGCAGGCGGCTAAATATATCAACAACTATCTTGCGCTTGTTGTTAAGCAGGTTCTTCTCAATCAATTAGACGACAGAATCCAGGCGAATTTTCGTTTCGAGCTTGAGCATATGCGTTCATCGGAGCGGTATTTCAAGAGGTCTGTGAGTTTGCTGATAGCGTTGCAGATAATCAACAACAATATCTCCGCGGTTGAAATGGTAATGAAGCAATGCCTCAAGACGATGCCTTTTGAGAAATACGACCTGATAGATTACGTTAAATACGCGGTGAGGGCGGCGAGGAGCTTGTTTGACGCGAGGGTTGTGGAGACGCAATTGAACTCGATACGGTCGAATTTTCAGCCGGGTTTGGTGCCGATGGGATGCGAGACGGAACTGAGCAACGTGGGGGCGGCGGTTGTGGAGCCGGACGCTGATGAGTCGAAAAAAGAGGACCCGGCATACGACTGCTTCCGGTATTTTTGCGATTTTCAACTGGACATTTTGGCGTGGAAATCAGGCGGGTATATCGACGACAACAGCGGGTCGGCGGACAGGGCAAGGCGTCAGGGCTTTCTGGAGCTTGCGCCCGGCCGATTGAACGTTGCACTTGAATTGTCGAGGCCCGCGACGGCGTGCCCGTGGCTGTTGAATCAACTGATAAATGAGATTACGGCATTTTACAATGTTAAGCCACACAGTTTGCATTTGTCATTTCAGATGCGGAGGCGTCAAATCGGCAAACAGAAGATTTTGCCACTGGGGTTTGTGAAGTGTTTGCTGGTATTGGGCGGAGGGACAGAGGTAAGCAAGACGGGCCGGCTGTGGATTTCGCGGATGGGTCGCGACGAGATTACAAGCGGAGAAGAACTTGTATTCGCGAGGACGAGCCAGCGGCAGTGGTTCGTTGGTGCGGACTCAGACGGCGGAGGGGACAAGACGCCATCGTCGGCGACAGCATATACACAGCAGTATAAGTTCATACGGCTGGAACAGCGGGCGAATTATGAGCCGTTGATAATGTGCCTGAAGGGCTTGCAATTAGCGTATAACCCGGCGGATTACCTGACAGCGGAACAGTTGAAAAAGAGCGCAAAGCTGAGGCGTGAATACGAGGCATTAAAGACGTGGGCGGCGAATCCCACGGAAATCAGCCCGAAGATAATAAGGGATTTTTTGCACACGGTCCGCGAAGGACTGATGAACGAGGCACATAACGGTCCGTCGCACAAGCCGCATTATATTGAGTGGGCTATCGGGGCAATCGATATGCGGCTGCGAACGTTCAACGAACAGGTTACGCATTTATGATTTATGATTTTTAATTTTTGATTTCAGGCGTTCAATGGCGAATTTGGCGACCTCATTGTGGTCAAAGGCCATATTTTCCGGGAGTTTATGAATATCAAACCATTGCGCCAGTTCGGCGTCGTCGCCCGCCTTTATACGGTCAAGCCCCTGATTGATAATTCCCATATAGACGACGGTGATTTGCCTGCCTCTTGGGTCGCGGCCTGGTTTGCCGAAGGTGTGCATTTGTTCGAGGCGGACCCCGGTGAGGCCCGTTTCTTCCTGTAGTTCTCTGGCGACGGCGTCATCAAGCTCTTCGTCCATACCGATGAAACCGCCTGGGAAAGCCCATTTGCCTTTGAAGGGTTCGTGGCCTCGTTTAATGAGCAGAAGTTTAATTGCGTCGGGGGTCACCGCGAAAACCACGGCATCGACAGTAACCATAGGTCTTGGCCAGTCGTAAACGTATTTTCCTTTCTTGTTCATTTTGGACAGCATAATTAATATTTGGAATTTAAGCAATTGCCGAAACGGAGATAAACGCATAAAATAGATGTATGCACGACGTTGAAACAGTAATGAGGAATTTAATCGAGATATCGGAAGTTGCGCCGGGGGGCGGATGGCGCGGATGGGTTGCGGTTCGCGCCGCGGGCAAAGACCAATTTTCAAAATCGGGATGGGAGAAGTTATTGGCTGAGCCGGGAAAGCTGCTTGAGGGGGCGCAACAAACGCTGAAGAGCGATGGGTTAAATAGCGTTACGGTTAAGTACCTGGATATCGGGGGCAGGGGCGTTAAGGCGGTGATAAAGCGGCGGCATCGCGGCGGGGGGATTCGGGGAATTTTCAGGTCGATGGGGGCAGCGCACGCGATACGGAATTTTATCGCGGCGGTCAAAATGAAACAATATGGTCTGCCGGTTGCGGCGCCATTGGCGGCGGTGTATCACAAGAGATTTTTATTTTGCGACGACAGCATATATATCAGCGAATACGTTGAGGGGACAAACCTGCACGAGTTTTTGAGGAATATGCGGGCACAGGGCGAGGAGCGGTACTGGATAATGCGGGAGGTTTGCGGGAAAATGGCGGAGATATTCGCGGAGCTTCATAAGAATAATTTATGGCACAGGGACGCCAAGGCAACTAATTTTGTCGTTAATCAGGACGGCGACGGGGAGTATCAAGTTACGATTACCGACGTGGACGGGATTAAACAGTATTTGTCCCGCAGCGAAGACAGGCAGATGCAGGGGCTGTGGCAGTTGGCGGCGTCGGTGATGGGATTAGCGGGCGTTACACGGACGGATTATCTGCGGGCCTTCGAGATATACTGCGATGAGGTGAGGATACCCGATGAGGGGCGAGGGGACATCTATCGGCGACTTGCGCAGAAGGCACAAGCGAAGTATCGTTTGAAGCAGAAAACGAGCACGTGAAATGACGGGTGAAGAGCCGAAACGGATTTTGATTATAAAGCCGAGCGCACTGGGGGACATAATTTTAGCGCTACCGGCGTTGTCGGCGCTGAAGAGGAGTTTTCCGGAGGCGGGAATATCGTGGCTTGTGAGGCCGGAGTTTGCGGAGCTATTGCGGGGACATTCGGATTTGGACGAGATTATTTTATTTGACCGTAAACAACTGGCTAAATGGTGGTGCAGCGGCGAGAGTTTTAATGCGTTGTGGTTGCTTATAAATCAGCTTAAAGCTGAGCATTTCGATTTGGTTTTTGATTTTCAGGGGCTTTTCAGGACGGGATATTTCAGTTGGGTGACGGGGTGCAAAAGGCGATTCGGAAATGCACAAGGCAGGGAATTGGCACATCTGTTCTACACGGATAAAATTTCGCAGGATGCTTCGAGCATTCACTTGGTTGATTATTATTTGAAGATGGTTGCCGCGGCGGGGGCGAAGCAGTGTGAAGCGGAATTCAAATTGTCTGAGGATGCGGGGGTGGCGGAAAAAATCGACAAACTTTTGAAATCGCAGGGTGTAAACGACAAATACGTTGTGCTTGTTCCGGGGGCGGCACAGGCGAATAAGCGTTGGCCGATTGAACGATTCGCGGAATTGGCGGATAAAATCAGCTCTCGATTTGGTATGCAGATTGTGGCGACGGGTTCGCAAGGGGAGCGGGAGTATATTGAGGCGATTCAAACAGGCGGGAAGATACGCTTAGCAAATCTGGCGGGTAAAACAACGGTGCGTGAGCTGATACCGTTAATGAGGAAGGCGTCGTTGGTCGTGAGCAATGATACGGGGCCGGGGCATATAGCGGCGGCGGCGGGAGTGCCGACAGTGATGATATTCGGGCCGACGAACCCGGCAAGGGTGTGTCCATACGGAAGGCCCGAATGTATCGTGGCAATTGAGCCGAACGAACGTGGAATGAAGGCGGACAGCTACGAGCCGAGACACGATATTACCCATATAACCGTCGAGCAGGTTTTTGAGACGGTCTGCCGACAAATAGGCAAAAACGGCTCCCCTTCGACTCCGCTCAGGGCAGGCTGACCCCTTTTTCGCTACAACTGCTTTAAAGTTGCGGCGCAACGTTCGCAGATGTCGAGATGCTGCGGGTCAAGGCCGACGGAGGGCCAGTAATTCCAGCATCGCTGGCATTTTTGATGAGCACTCTTCCGGGCAATGACCTGAGTCGGGCCATCGGCTTTTTCGAGCTTAACCTCGCTTACGATGCAAAGGGCGGCGAAGGATTTGAGGCCAAACTGCTCAATGGCGGCGACGGTTTCATTGTCGCAGCGGATAGTAACGCTGGATTCCTGATTGCTGCCGATAAGTTTATCACGACGCAACGGCTCAAGGGCGAGAAGAACGGCGTCTCGCAGGGACATAAGCTTTTGCCATTTTGCTTCGGATGCCTGCCAGTCGATAGCCGGGTCGACTTTGGGAAGCAGCGCGAGGTGAACGCTCTCGACGTTTTGCGATTTATGCCCAATCGCAGCCCATGTTTCCTCTGCGGTGTGGACGAGGACGGGGGCGAACAACAGCGTGAGCGAGTCGAGGATTTTGTAGAGAGCGGTCTGGCAGCTTCGGCGAGACGGGCTATCGGCGGGGTCGCAATACAGGCGGTCTTTGAGCAGGTCCATATAGATGCTGCTCATCTCAACGGAGCAGAAGTTATAAAGCAGGGAGAAGGCGCGATGATAGGCGAAGTCGTCAAATTCTTTGGTGACGCCGGCGATTAGTTTTTGCAATTGTTGCAAAGCCCATTTGTCGATTTCGAACATTTTGTCGTAAGCGACGGCGTTTTTGGCGGGGTCGAAATCGTAGATGTTGCCGAGGAGATAGCGGATGGTGTTCCGGATTTTGCGGTAGGCGTCCTGGGTTTTGCCGATGAGTTCGTCGTTGCAGCGCATATCGTCCTGATAGTTGACGCTGGCGACCCAGAGGCGGAGGACGTCCGCGCCGTATTTGGCGACTTCATCCTGAGCGTTGACGTAGTTGCCGAGGGACTTGGATTGCTTCATACCCTTTTCATCGACGGTGAAGCCGTGGGTGAGAACGGCCTTGAAAGGCGCTTTGCCGATTGCGCCGAGAGCGGGTAGAAGCGACAACTGGAACCAGCCGCGGTGCTGGTCGCTGCCTTCGAGGTAGAGGTCAACGGGAACGGGCCAGCCGGCTTTTAAGACGACGGAGTACCAACTGCATCCGGCTTCGAACCAGACGTCGAAGATGTTTTCTTCTTTTTTCAGCTCGTTGAATGAAAAGCCGGGGGGCAGTTTGAAGTCCGAGCCAAGAATTTGCTCAGGCGAATCGGTGAACCAGCTATCGGAACCTTTGGCGGCGATGTGTTTTGAAACCGCGAGGACGGATTCTTTTGTCAAAAGGGTTTCACCCTGAGGATTAAGGAAGACGGGGATAGGCAGGCCCCAGCTTCGCTGTCTGCTGATGCACCAGTCGGGACGCGATTCGAGCATACCTTCGATGCGTTTCTGGCCCCAGTCGGGGATCCAGCGGACATTTTTGACGGATTCGAGGGAGAGAGCGCGGAGGGTTTTGCCCAGGCCGGGGATTTCCTTATCGACGCTGACGAACCATTGTTCGGTTGCGCGGAAGATGACGGGTGTTTTGCTTCGCCAGCAGTGTGGATAACTGTGGGTAATTTTCTGCTGTTTTACGAGCAGACCTGTTTTGGTGAGGTGGTCAATGACTTCCTTATCGACTTCGAGGACCTTTTTGCCCCGAAGCCATTCGGGGACCGTGTTGTCGTAAGTGCCATCGTCTTTGACGGGTGAATAAACGGCAAGACCATATTTTTGGCCTGACATATAGTCCTCGGTACCGTGGCCGGGGGCGGTATGGACAAGACCTGTGCCGTCTTCGGTTGTTACGTATTCGGCGAGAATAACCTTGTAGGCGTCTTTATCGGTGGGGTTGGTTTCGACGAAGGGATGGATGTATCGCAGACCCTCGAGTTTGGAGCCGAGGACTTTATTTGGGCTGACTTTATATTGTCCTTCGTTTAATCCCGCAGCCGCGACGACAGCGGGGAGGCGGTCTGAAACGACTACGGAGACGAAACGTTTGCCATTAAGCTGGTAGTCGAGTGTTACATATTCGAGACGCGGGTGCAGTGCGACGGCGAGATTGGCAGCGAGCGTCCAGGGTGTGGTCGTCCAAATCATAAAGCAGACTTTGGCGTTCTGTGATTGCTCTGCTGTTACCAGACCGAGTTCCGTCAGCCGGGGGATGCTGTCTTTGGCGACGGGGAAATTGACAAAGATGCTTGGGGAATCGATGTCTTTGTATTCTAACTCCGCTTCCGCCAGTGCGGTTTCGCAGCCGACGGACCAGTGGATGGGTTTGAGTTGTTTTTTGACGAGACCTTTGCCGACGAGTTCGGCGAAGACCTCGAGGACGCCCGCCTCGTAGGATGGTTTGAAGGTGAGATACGGATTTTCGAAATCGCCGAAGATGCCGAGCTCCTGGAATTGTTTACCCTGGAGCTTGATGTATTTGCTCGCGTATTTTTTGCAGAGTCCTCGGATTTCGGGTTTGCTCAGTTGGCGGATTTTATCGCCAAGTTCGGTAACAACCTTCGATTCAATGGGGAGGCCGTGGCAATCCCAGCCGGGGACGTAGGGGGCGTCGAAGCCGGTCATTGTTTTGTAGCGGACGACAAAATCCTTGAGGACCTTGTTAATGACGTGGCCCATGTGGATATCGCCGTTGGCGTAGGGTGGGCCGTCGTGAAGGATGTACAGGGGCGAACCTTTGCGTGCGGTCCTGATTTTGCCGTAGAAGTCGCGTTTTTGCCAGTCCTTGCGCATAAGGGGTTCGCGCTGAACAAGGTTGGCCTTCATCGCAAAGGTCGTTTGCGGCAGGTTCAGTGTCTGGCTGTAACTTTTCTTGTCGTCGGACATTTCAATACCTTTAAAAAAGTAAAACTGTTATGCTAAATCGAACGCTCGTTAATGTCAATGTTAGTAACCCCTCAATAAATTGAGGGGCTAAATTTGGCGGGATAAGCCCCGCCTTATATAAACGAAAAAGGCCTTTCAGGATTTCTACCCTGAAAGGCCTTTATAAATCGATATTTGACGCTCTCAGGGCAGCTTGGTTATGTCTCCTATAATAATAATCGCAATGGCAGCGGGGCACATAATGTGCTTTGCCTGTGCGAGTAATCGTAATGTAGATTGTTTTAACGCCATAAACTCACCTTAACAACATTACAAACTTACCATAATAGCCGGTTATTGTCAATCGCGAGTTTAGCAAAGGAAATGCAAGGGAGGCAATCTTGAATTATGTGAGGGGGTCGATTAAACTGTTTATATGGGTAATACGGCAGGAACGAAGAGCAGTTATTGGCAAACCATGCAGGGACAGGGGATAATTCTGGCTGGGATTTTAATCGGCTCGGCAGTTCTTCTCCTGGCGAATCTGGGCAATCAAAACCTCTGGCAGGATGAGGCGCAGACGGCTCTTATCAGCAAGACGATACTGACGGATGGCGTTCCCCGCGGATATGACGGGAAGAATTATTTTTCACAGGAAGGCGGCGCGGAATACGGGAAAAACTACATCTGGCGTTGGCATATGTGGCTGCCATTTTACGTGCTGGCGGGATTCTACGAGGTATTCGGGGTAAGCACGTTTGTTTCGCGGCTGCCTTTTGTGCTTTTCGGCTTAGGGACAGTTGTGCTGCTGTATTATTACGCGAGGGCGGTCTGGCCGGGGACACGCATACCTGCGATTGCCGCGTTATTGCTGGCGATATCGGTTCCTTTTCTGCTTTTATGCAGGCAGTGCCGGTACTACAGTATGGCGATGTTCTTTACTTTGCTTTCGTTGCACGCCTATGTTTTGCTGCTGGAAGGGAGAAAACGCGATTCTGTGCTGCTGTTTGCCGCGACGACACTGCTGTTTCACAGTCAGCATATTTATGTGGCGATATTTTTCCCGGCGGTTTTTCTGCACGCTGTGATTTTCCATCGCGACCGACTTAAAACACTGAGCAAAGTGGCTGCGCTGGTCATATTAGTCAATATACCGTGGCTAATCTGGCTTTCCGGGATGAAATATGCAAGTCCATATCAGCAAATGGGGTTATTACGGGTGCTTACCGCTTTTATCTGGGATTATATCAAGGACCTTTCGATTTATGTATTTCCAATATGGCTGTTTGCGGTGTTGGCGGTCCGGTATATTGTCACTCGTGTCAAAACGGGCCGGTTTCCAATGCCCAGCCGGCAGGTGTGGGAGAGATTGTTACTGCCTGTTTTTTTTATTGTGCTCAATATAATAGCAGTTTCGCTTAAAACCCCGTTTCCATTTTTACGATACGTAGCCCCATCGGTTGTACTGCTGATTCTTCTGGCGGCGGTTGTTATTGACGCCGCATGGCAGGTGCATTTTATGTTCGCCGTGGTTGTGGTGATTGCGATGGTCGTGACGAGCCAGATGACGGACTATCTTTACGAAATCACGCACGATTATAAGGGGCCGGAAAAAGGTATTGCGAAGTATCTCAATGAGCATGGTTCGCCTGATGATATTGTGGCCATCACATATGGCGATATGGGTCTTAAGTTTTATACAAAGATGAGAATTGTGGGGGGGCTTACGGGCGAAGACCTTGAGCCGGCGAAGAAGGCCCGGTGGGTGATAATTCGTAAATATGTTATCAGCGACAGGGATGAGGAGGTCGGCAAATATCTGAAAGAAAATTTGGGGGCAATAAAGGTTCGCCGAATAGTGATTGATTACCCGGACATACAGTTTGAAAACAGAGAAAACCCGAACCAGCATCTGTTCCGCACTGATGTAAAAGAACGGAATGTCGTCATTTTCGAAAGGGTAATCCCATGAGTTCGCAGACAGGTCCGGTTAAAGAGAAGAAACACGGCATCATCGCTGTTTCTGTTATATGGCCGTGGGTCGCGATTATCGGGGTTATAATCGCCGCGGCCGTTATTCGAGGCCGGTTGCTTTCTATACCTCTGGAGCGTGACGAGGGCGAATACGCCTACATAGCACAACAAATGTTAAAAGGGGTTCCGCCTTATGTTTCGGCATACAGTATGAAGCTGCCGGGGATTTATGTTGTATATGCGATGATAATGTCCGTGTTCGGGCAGACACAAACGGGGATTCATCTGGGATTATTGGTTTTCAACGCGGGGACAATTTTCGTCATATTTTTGCTCGCGAGGAGATTTTTCGGGTCCGTTGCCGGGGTTATGGCGGGGGGCGTTTATGCCTTAGCATCGATGATATCGCAGGTAACGGGGCTTTGGGCGAACGCGGAGCATTTTGTTGTTCTGCCCTCGCTTGTTGGGCTTTTGCTTATTTGTAAAGCCGACGACAAAATCGGGTATGTTCGATTACTGATTGCAGGACTGCTTTTCGGCCTGGCGTTCATTATCAAACAGCACGGCATTTTCTTCGCCCTTTTTGCCGCTTTGTATCTGCTTTATTCCGGTTTGCGTAACAAACCCATCAAATGGATAAAAGTCATTGTTGCTCAGATTGTCTTCGCCGCGGGCGCCGTTACTCCTTTCGTTCTTGTCTGTTTTTTCTTCTGGCGCAACGGCACCTTTGACAAGTTCTGGTTCTGGACGTTCACATACGCTCGCAAATACGCAACATCGCTTTCATTGTCCTACGCATGGGCAACTTTAAATGAGCAGATGGGTTTAATTCTTGAAGAATCGTACCCTATATGGGTTCTTGCGATTGCGGGTTTATTTGCCGTTATTATTATAAAGCGATACCGTCAATGGGCAGTGTTTACAATTGGGTTGTTTGTCTTTTCGTTTCTGGCCGTCTGTCCTGGTTTTTATTTCAGGGGACATTACTTCATATTTCTCCTGCCCGCAGTTGCGATTTTAGCCGGCGCGGCGTTTTCCGCTATTGACGGTTTATTTCAAAGGATAATGCCGGTGTTGCTGCGTGTGATTGTAACCATCGTTATCGGTTCGATTGTTATGGGATATTCACTTTATAATCAACGTGTGTATTTATTTGACAATTCCCCGGATGTTGTTTGTCGAATGGTTTATGGCGCCAACCCGTTCCCTGAATCGCTGCAGATAGCAGAATTTATCCGTAATAACACCGGTCCGAACGACACAGTGGCGGTCGTCGGCTCCGAGCCGCAAATATATTTCTATTCCGGCAGACGCTCGGCCACTTCTTATATTTACACCTATCCGCTTATGGAACCAACCCAGGCAGCCGGCAAAATGCAACAGGAGATGATTACGCAAATTGAAACCGCCAAGCCGGCATTTATGGTTTTCGTCAGGGTCACCACTTCCTGGCTTGTCCAGCCCAATTCCACACAGGATATTTTTAACTGGTTCGAGCCGTATGTTAGTAATTTTTATAAACTCGTCGGCGTGGCCGATATTCAACCGTCCGGCCAGACGGTTTATTACTGGAACAACAATGCGAAAAACCCGTCGCCCGAATCGCAATTCTGGGTCGCTGTATTCAAAAGGCAGGAGTGAATTTACCCTACCTGACGAGTTCTAAAACCGCTATAATGTTCTTATGTTCGCGGATAAAAAAGTTGTTGTCGTGATGCCGGCGTATAACGCCGAGAAGACCATACGTAAAACATACGATGAGGTGATGGCGCAGGGAATCGTTGACCTTGTCGTTATCGTCGATGATGCCAGCAGGGACGGGACCGTTGCGGTTGCGTCGAATCTGCCTCATACCGTTATCCATACGCATCCGCAAAACCGCGGGTATGGGGCCAACCAGAAGACGTGTTATAAACTTGCCCTCGAAAACGGCGCCGACATCGTAATAATGGTGCATCCCGACTACCAGTACACGCCGCTGCTGATACCCGCGATGGCGTCTATGATAGCAAACGAGCTTTACTACTGCGTTCTCGGGTCGCGAATCCTCGGTGGCTGCGCCCTGGCGGGCAATATGCCTTTTTATAAATACGTTTCAAACCGATTCCTTACGCTGGCTGAAAATATCCTTACAGGGGCGAAGCTGTCCGAGTATCACACCGGCTACCGTGCTTTTTCCAGGCAGTTGCTGGAACGGCTGCCGCTGGATGTCAATTCCGACGATTTTATTTTCGATAACCAGATGCTCGCCCAGATACTGTGGTTTGGGTACACGATAGCCGAGGTAAGCTGCCCGACGAAATACTTCCCGGAGGCGTCGTCGATTAACTTCGTACGCAGCACCAAATACGGTTTGGGTTGTTTGTGGACGGGCCTGATTTTTCGCCTGGCGAAAATGAACCTGATAAAATCACCACTGTTTCCCGGTAACCGATGCTAAAACTACCCACAAATCCCGTGTGCCCTGAGTAATCGGGGCGGCCGTGATAAAAACAATCCTGCTTGACAGTTACCCCGTCTGCAAATAGAGTTTTGTCTAATGTCCAGAAACCTTTACATAATCGACGGCCACGCGCATATCTACGCCGCGTATTTCGCACCAATGCGTCAGCGGCTGACCAGCCCATCGGGCGAACCGACCAAGGCGACCTATATTTTTACATCTGCCATTCTTGGGCTGATGAAAAATAAAAAGCCCGATATGCTCGTTGTGGCGATGGACAGCAAGGGGCCGACGTTCAGAAATGAGATGTATTCTGATTACAAGGCGCATAGACCTCCTATGCCAATCGATATGCCGGTGCAGATAAATCGCATCGAGCAGATTCTTTCGGCGATGAATATCCCTATGCTGCGAGTTAACGGCTTTGAGGCAGACGATATAATCGGCACACTTGCTAAAAAGGCATCGAAAGAGGGAATCGACGTTTATATCTGCACAAAGGACAAGGATATTCTCCAACTCATTGATGACCATGTTTTTGGATATGATATAAAGACGGGCGAAGTAACCGACGAGGCCTGGGTTAAGGCGGAGATGAAAATTGCGCCTGCGCAGTTTATCGATGTTCTGGCTCTTCAGGGGGACGCTGCGGATAATGTCCCCGGCGTCGCGGACGTAGGCCCCAAGACGGCGATGGAGTGGATACAAAAATACGGCTCGGTAGATAACCTGCTGGCGCACGCGGACGAAATCACAGGCAAACGCGGCGATAATCTTCGCAAATCGAAAGAAATTATTCATCTCAGCAAACGCTTAGTAACGATTGACTGTGATGTTCCCGTGAAGATTGATTACGAGGCATTTGCGGTGAAGCCGGTTGATGAGGCACGGCTGACGCAAATTTTTAACGAGCTTGGTTTTGCCCGGATACTGACGCAAATGGGACTTTCCTCATCCGAACAGCAGGTTCAAACGCAGCAGCCGCAAACAGCGCCGGTGTCGGCGGGGCCTGTTTCGGCGGCGACAGCGGAACATAATTATCAGCTTATCGATACTCCGGAAAAATTCGAGGAGTTTTTCGGGAAGCTGAAAAAGCAGAGAACGTTTGCCGTTGATACAGAGACAACTTCTATTGTGCCAATGAGGGCGGATTTGGTGGGCATAAGTTTTTCCTGGCAGGCGAAGACCGGGTTTTATATTCCGGTTCGTGCGCCGATGGGGGCAAAACGCCTGCCTTTAGCGATGGTTCGGGAGAAACTATCGCCGATATTCGCCGACAAGGCGATTAAAAAAATCGGCCAGAATATCAAATACGATATGCTGGTTTTGCGAAACGCTGGATTGCCTCTTGCGGGTGTGTATTTCGATACGATGGTCGCATCGTATTGTCTCGACCCGCTGCGAAACAGTCATTCACTTGATAATATGGCGCTGGATTTTCTTGGGCTTACGAGCATCCCGATATCCGCACTCATCGGCAAGGGGAAAAATCAGCTCAGTTTTGATATGGTCGATACGGGGGCGGCCTGCGAGTATTCCGCCGAGGATTCGGACCTGACCTGGCGGCTGTATCAGTATTTCACGGCGCAATTGGAAAAAAGGCCTCAGATACAGCCATTATTTTACGATGTTGAGATGCCATTAGTAACCGTTCTGGCGGAGATTGAATATAACGGGGTATCGCTGGATACGGAGATACTTTCGGATATGTCGGAGGACATAACGGCGTCGATTAATCGGCTGGTTGATGAGATTTACCAGACGGCAGGCGCACCGTTTAATATCGATTCACCCAAGCAGCTTGCCGAGGTTCTTTTTGGCCGGCTCGGATTAAAATCCGTGCGTTCCGGCAAAACAGGCCAAAGCACCGATGCCGCGGTACTGGATGAGCTTGCCGAGGAACACCCCATCATCAATCTAATTCTCGAATACCGCACACTCAGCAAGCTCAAAAATACTTATGTTGATAAGCTGGGCTATCTTGTGAATCGGCGCACGGGTAGGGTTCACGCGTCATTCAACCAGACAATAACCGCAACGGGGCGACTAAGCTCAAGCGACCCCAATTTGCAGAATATCCCCATCCGCACGCCTTTGGGCGCTAAAATACGTTCAGCGTTTATCCCCAAAAACAAAACCGATTGCATCCTCAGCGCGGATTACTCGCAGATAGAGCTTCGCCTGCTGGCGCAATTTTCGGGCGATAAGGCGCTGCGGGAGGCCTTTGCGAGGGATTTCGATATTCACCGTTTTGTGGCCTCGCAGATTTTTAATGTTCCTATCGGAAAAGTTACATCCGAGATGCGTTCGCGGTGCAAGGCGGTAAACTTCGGGATAATTTACGGGCAGGGCGCTCTCGGCCTGGCACACGGAACGGGGCTGACCTTACAGGAGGCGAAAAAGTTCATCGACGATTATTTCGCGAGGTACAGTTCCATTCGCCAATTTATGGATAGTGTCGTCGAGCAGGCGACGAAGAACGGCTATGTCGAGACGATTTTGCACCGCCGGCGAAGGATCCTCAACCTTGAAAGTCCGAACCCAGGCAAAAAGGCGCAGGCGAGGCGGTTAGCCGTAAATACGGTCATACAGGGGTCGGCAGCCGATTTGATTAAGGTCGCTATGGTCAATATCCAGCGTAAAATCGAAGCGGAAAACCTGCCTGTTAAAATGATTTTGCAGGTCCACGATGAGCTGGTATTCGAGCTGCCGACCGCGGAAGCCGAACGGCATTCAAAGTGGATTGCCGAAGAAATGACCGGCGCTATTAAGCTGGACGTTCCTTTGAAAGTCGATGTTACTTTCGGCCCAAGCTGGCTCGCGGAGAAATGATTATGGCAAAATTAACACTTATGCGACGGTTAATGAAACTTGTTCACCCCGAAGGGATACCGTGGCCCGCCTCGGTTTTCTATAACGCCCTTAGCTCGTCGGTGATATTTATGAAGCACTACGAACTTGCGGCCCAAGATATATTGAGCCATTGTTCGCATGGGACGCTGCTCGATATCGGCACAGGGCCGGCGCGCCTCTTGTTAAAACTGCATCAGCAATCCCCGGGTATGCGCCTGGTCGGGATTGACTCGTCTGCCGCAATGGTAACACAGGCGAAACAGAACGTCGCTGAGGCGGGCCTGTCGGAATTCATCGAAGTTAAAGAGGGCAGCGCAAGCAGCATCCCGTTTCCTGACCAGTCCTTCGATATTGTCGTAAGCACTGTCTCGATGCATCATTGGAAGGAGCCGACGGCGTGTCTCAATGAGATTTATCGCGTCCTGAAAGACAACAGTTTCGCACTTATATACGACATTGTAAGCGATACGCCCAAAGACATTCTGAACGAGATAAAACGGGAATGCGGCCGGCTGAAAGCGACGATGTTCTGGCTTAACAGTTTCGAGGAGCCGTTTTATACCCGGCAGAATTTCGAGTCGTTTGCTCAATCGTCGCTTTTCGGGAAAGGGCGAACTCAATTCCTCGGCCTGTTTTGCTGTTTGATACTGAAAAAGTAATTCGTTTTGTTGACGTGGAATCCGCCAAGCCCTAAAATCCCTGTGTAAGAGAGACGTGAGCAGAACTTTTTATACAGCCCGGCAGGAAAAGACAAGATGATAACGGTAAACGAGAATTTTTTGAAATTACAGACGGGATATTTGTTCCCTGAAATCGGCAAACGCAGACGCGCGTTCCAGCAGGCGCACCCCGATGCGAAAATCATCAGTATGGGAATCGGCGACGTTACGCAGCCGGTTGCGCCGGCGGTGATAGAGGCGATGCACAAGGCCGTCGATGAGATGGGCAAAAAAGAGACGTTTCGCGGCTACGACGACGGCGGCATAGGTTACGCTTTTCTCAGGGAGGCAATCGCCAAAAACGATTATAAGTCGCGGGGCGTCAGTATTGACCTCGACGAGATTTTCATCAGCGACGGCGCAAAATCGGACACCGCCAACATACAGGAGCTTTTCGGCCTCGATAACATCATTGCCGTCGCGGACCCCGTCTATCCGGTTTACGTGGATACCAACGTAATGGCGGGGCGGACGGGTGCGGTCGCGGGGCAGGGGACGTATTTGAAAATAGTGTATATGCCCGCCACGGCTGAAAATGGCTTTGTCCCCGACGTGCCGAGGGAGAAGGCAGATATGATTTACCTGTGCTTTCCGAATAATCCGACCGGTGCGGTAGCGACTAAAGAGCAGTTGAAAAAATGGGTCGATTACGCGAAAGAGAACAAAGCCGTAATTCTTTTTGATGCCGCATACGAGGCGTATATCAGCGATTCGCAGACACCGCATTCGATATATGAAATCGACGGCGCAAAAGACGTCGCGATTGAATTCAGGAGTTTTTCTAAGACCGCGGGGTTCACGGGGCTTCGCTGCGCGTTTACTATTGTGCCAAAAGAGCTTCGGGTGTTCACCAGGGCCGGGCAAAGCGTCGTTTTGAATCCGCTCTGGAACAGGCGAATGTGCACGAAATTTAACGGCGTATCGTATGTTACGCAGGTCGGGGCTGCCGCGGTATATTCCGACGAGGGCAAAAAGCAGATTCGCAAAACGATTGATATTTATATGAGCAATGCGAAGATAATTCGCGAGTCGCTCACGGGACTTGGCTACCAGGTCTATGGCGGGATTAACGCGCCGTATATCTGGGTGAAAACGCCTGAGGGCGTCGGCTCGTGGCAATTCTTCGATTTGCTGCTCAATAAGGCGCACGTTGTAACGACCCCCGGCGCGGGATTCGGGCCGGCAGGGGAGGGTTACGTGCGATTGACGGCGTTCGGAAATCCGCCTGATGTTGTCGAGGCGCTTGCGCGAATCAAGGCCATAGGCAATGGATTCGACAAGCTCACCATAAAATGAGCCGGACCATCGCATACATCGGTTTAGGCAGCAATCTCGGCGACAGGAAAAACTATATCGATAAGGCCCTGCAATTGCTGCGCGAAACGCCGGATGTTACGGTCGAGCGGGTCTCAGCCATTGTCGAAACCAAACCATTAAGCGATACCAACCAGCCGAAGTATCTGAATTGCGTCGCGGAAATTAGAACCCCTCTTTCGGCCTGGAAACTTCACGAGCAGTTGATTAACATCGAGGACTCGCTTGACAGGCAGAGGGGCGAAAAATGGGCGTCAAGGACCATAGATTTGGATTTGCTGCTGTTCGGCGACGAGGTAATAAATAGCGATACGCTTACAGTTCCTCATTCGCAGATGCACCTGCGTTCGTTTGTGCTTTCGGGTCTTCGCCAGTTGAATCCTAAGCTGGAGCATCCTGTTCTTAATGAGACAGTTGATATGCTCGCGAGCCGGCTGAACGGCGGCGATTTTGTTCTCAGGCCTGATATGCCGCAACTTATCAGTATCGCGGGCAATATCGGCGCGGGCAAAACCACGCTCACGAAAATACTCGCAGACATTTTTAAGTGTCCCGCAATCTTCGAGGCATACGATACCAATCCGTTTTTGGCCAAAGTTTACGCGGGCAATCAGGACCTTGCCCTCGACAGCCAGTTATATTTCCTTTTTACGCGGCTTGAGCAGTTGAGGCCGGTGTCACTTGAAAAGGGGAAGCCCGTTGTTACCGATTACCTTTTTAAAAAAGAGCAGATATACGCAAAATTGCTTTTGAACGCCGAGCAATTAGCGTTGTATCAGAAATTTTATTCGATTGTGTCGCCCGCAGTTGCCGACCCGGTATTAGTGATACACCTGCAAAACCCGCCCCAGCAGTGCCTTGAGCGGATTCACAAGCGAAGCAGGCCATACGAACAGCGAATTGAAAGCAGTTTTCTTGAGGCAGTCGGCGCCGGTTACGAACAGGGTTTACGCGACTGGAAGGTTTGCCCGGTCGTCCGGCTGTCAAATTTCGACTGCTTCGACAAAAAGACGATAGATTCGCTCATCAGGCAGTTGAAATATTACCTTGCGTGCGGATAATAGGTTTGAAATGAAAGTCATAAAAACCATTAAATCACTCAGGACGTTCGTCAGTGCCGCCCGCAACGCGGCCAGAACAATCGGCCTTATCCCCACGATGGGCGCGCTGCACCGGGGACATATATCACTTATCGAACGCTCCGGCAAACACGGCGACTTTGTCGTGGTCAGTATTTTTGTCAACCCGACGCAGTTCGGCCCCAAAGAAGACCTCGCGAAATACCCAAGGCCCTTGCGGGAGGACTTGCGAATCTGCGAAGACCACAGCGTTGACGTGGTATTTGTCCCCGATGCGAAGGAAATGTACCGGGAAGAAGAGCTGACCTGGGTCAACGTGGATAAAATTTCGGAATCCCTGTGCGGGCGTTTTCGGCCGGGGCATTTTCGTGGAGTCGCCACCGTCTGCGCAAAACTTTTCAATATCGTGCAGCCCGACGTTGCTTACTTTGGCCAAAAGGACGCCCAGCAGCTTGCCGTGATAAAGCGAATGGTCGCCGACCTTAATTTTCCTCTCAAGGTCATTAGCTGCCCGACGGTCCGCGGTGCCGATGGCCTTGCGCTTAGCAGCAGAAACCGGTATTTGTCGCCGCAGCAGAGAAAAGACGCGACCTGCATACACCACTCACTCAGGACCGCCCACGAAATGATTGAGGCGGGCCGGACAAATCCTAAAACAATCATCGCTAAAATTCGTAAGATAATTATCGCCGCAAAATCGCTCAGCAGCATCGATTACATAAGTATCGTTGATGCGGAAACCCTTCAGGATGTTAGTCGCATCACAGGAAAGGTGCTGATTGCCATCGCGGCGCGGTTTGGCTCGACCCGGCTGATTGACAACCTGACAGTGGACTGCCGGACAAGATGATGTATAATAATCGTCTTTAATTTTATAAGAAGGCAGGCAAATAACAATGCTCCTAAAGATGTTAAAATCGAAACTGCACCGGGCACGCGTGACCGATACCCGGCTTCACTACCCCGGCAGCATCCTCATTGATTCGGCCCTGATGAAAGCCGCGGGAATCTTACCTTACGAAGGCGTCCTCATCGCTGACCTGACCAACGGTAGCAGGGTCGAGACATACGCGGTGCCGGCGCCGGCAAACTCGGGCCAGATAATCGTCCTCGGAGCCGCGGCAAAACTGATGAGGAAAAACGATATAGTCATAATCTTCAGCTTCGCTTATTGCACGCCGGCGGAGGCAAAAAAACTTAAACCAAAGGTTATACTGCTTGACGAACACAACAAAAAACGAAAAGCAATCAAACAATAAATCGGAAATTCCGTAAATGCTCCGGGAACTATTCAGAATACCTTTTACGTCGTTGACGGTTAAGAGCTATGGCCTGATGCTGGTCATTGGTTTTCTTGTGGCTGTGCACGTCATCAGGCGCCTCAGCAGAAATATCACGCCCGACCCGCAGATGATTACCAACGCCTCGCTGTATTCCCTTGTCGCCGGTGTTATCGGCGCACGCGTATTCTACGTTCTGCATCACTTCGACATCTTCAAATATAACCTGGTGAGCGTATTTGCAATCTGGGAAGGGGGGCTTGAGCTTCTGGGAGGCGTTATCGCCGCTATCGCAGTAATTGTCCTCTACCTTCGATATCACAAGCTGCCCGCCCGCCAATATCTCGATATTCTCGCAATTGGGCTTATGCTGGCCCTGTGTTTTGGCAGGATGGGCTGTTTTCTCAACGGCTGCTGTTTCGGCAAACCATGTGATTTACCCTGGGCGGTCAGATTCCCATACGGCTCATTCGCCTACACAAGCCAGGTCGAGCCAAACCCCGCCCGACATCGCTCCTTACCCCAATTGCAACTGCCGGATGACTTCTTTAATTCCGGGATACTTAAATCTTATGACCAACTGACCCCGCAGCAAAAAGAAATGGTTACAACAACAGGCCCTTATCGCTGCTTAGCAGTCCATCCTACGGAATTGTATTCATCCGCAGACGCGGCTGTTATCGCCGGCATACTATACCTGTTCTGGAGAAGTACACAAAACGCCCAAAAAACCAAAAACTTCCTCAAACCCCTCACAAAGCCGGGCAGCACCTTCGCACTTATGTTTATCCTTTACAGTTGCGTCCGCTTTTTTGAAGAGTCTCTGCGTGACGACAACCCATTTGAATACGGCCGGTGGATGATTTACAAGGGCGGCACTATTTCCCAGAACCTGTCCATTTACATGCTGATTTTCGGCGTTGTCCTGATGTTCATCTTCCAGAAACTTCCTGCTGATATACAATCATCCAAAGCCCGCTGATTTTCCTGAACAATTCGCGAGCTTTTGATATAATAGTATCGATCACCAAACAGTGGTTTTCTAAGGATACTATGGGGCTTTACGACAGAGATTACACCCAGGAGAAAAACGACTCGCCGCCGGGTTATGCGCCGCAGATGCGCCTGGGCTTCCCGTCTTTAACCCCTGTCGTAAAATGGCTGCTCATTATCAACGTCGCTGTTTTCTTAATTAATACCATTTTCTCATCCCAGGAAGGGACGGGGATGACGTTTCTTCAAACGTATTTTGCCCTGATACCTGCTACGCCGATGCTTACCCTTCAACTATGGCGACTGATTACTTATCAGTTTCTTCACTCGGGTTTTTATCATATATTGTTCAATATGCTCGGCCTGTTTTTCTTGGGCCCATCGCTTGAGCGTCAGTGGGGCGGCAAAAAATTTCTTACGTTTTACCTTTCCTGCGGCGTGGCAGGGGGATTATTTTATATACTTCTGGTTATGGCCGGATTTTTGCCTGCCGGGCTGATGGTAGGTGCATCAGGGGCAATCCTCGGCGTTCTTACTGCCTGCGCGATTCTCTTTCCTCACTTCGTCGTATTTATCGTTATCTTCCCTGTACCAATTCGCGTTGCCGCGGTTATATTTATGGGCATCGCCTTTTTTACGGTTCTCTCCAAAGGCGCAAACGCCGGCGGCGAGGCCTGTCATTTCGCGGGCATAGCGGTGGGGGCGATATACGTTCTCTCCGATTCCTGGCGAACCGCCCTTAAATTACGCTTCAAGGCGTCAAAATGGGAGAAATATATCGAATCCGAACGCCGGCTGCACATCGAGGTTGACCGCATCCTCAAGAAAGTTCACGACCACGGGATACAATCCCTTACCCCGTCCGAAAAAAGCATCCTCAAAAAAGCCACCCGTCTCGAACAGGAACGCCTGCGTAAATAGCAAAAACAGCGAGGCCTTGCGAATAACTCGCAAGGCCTCGTTTAAATCCGCAATTGACGCGAAGCGTCATCCCCGAGCAGCCGCTTTCTTGGCGAGCAACAGGGGACCCACTTCAAAATCTACAATCAGTTGTCCCACTCAAACTTTTCCTTTTCGTTAAGAAGCTCAGTAACTCGTTCCTTAACCTTCTGGCTTTTGAAATCCTTGCTCTTCCATTTCTCCGCCTCTGTCTTTTTCTGGTCAACCTCTTTTTGCAGGTCCGCCAGCTTCTTGGTCAGATTCTCATAGGCCATTTGTTTTCGCTTAACAATCAGGTCAAACTGCTGGCCGACAACCTGTTCTAACTCAGCGGTCATCGCCTTTTTCTGCTTTTCATCCGTCGTCGCCCCGATTTGTTTCAGCAATTCCGCCCGTTTATCTTTAAGTTCCATTTGCTGTTTCAGCACTTTGGCAAGATTCGGGTCATCTTGAACCGCTTCACAAATCCTTCCGTATTTCTTCCCGCTAATCATCATCGCTCTCATAAACTGTTCAGGATTATCTTTTTTGATCTGCTCCAGCTTTGTTGCTTCGTCAGGATAATTTTCCTTGAGGCATTTCAGATATTCGTCGGTTTTTTCCTGCATTCTTTCACGCATAAATTCCGCGCCCGGCCCCTGCATCATCGGCATCTGTCCCTGCTGGGGCTGCCGTTTGCCTTGAGCATTTTCGGATGGTTTGCCTTGTTCACTCATCCGTCCCATCATACGCGACATAAACTGTTCTCGCATAGTGTTTCGCAGCTCAATCCTGAAGGCATTGGGGTCTTTTTCGCGTAATTTCGTCAGCTCATTCACCTCTTGAGGATTTTTCTCTTTTAACTCGGCCAATATGTGGTCTATCTGCTCCGGTGTCGGCTCGAATTGCCCTTTGCCCATCATTGGCCCACCAGGTCCCGGGGGGGCAGCAGCAATCTGCTCTTCCTGTGCGAGTTCTCCCGCTCTGGCTTGATTCAAGCCCGTCATCACCAGTACGCAGCAGGCGATGAAAACTGTTTTCCATACGTTGATTTTCATATCCTTATCCTTTCCACATATCGCCGTTAATTTCGATTAATTCTGTTTCCAAATCCCCGACGGCTGTGCTCGTGTTACCGCCGTCATCAGATTGAGCCCCCGACAACTCACTCTGTATATTATCTATTTCCGCTTTCAGCACGGTTACATCCGCGTCGTCCGCGCCTTCCCAGACCCGTGACGGTATTGATACTGACTTTGCAACTACTCTGGTTTGTTGGCTGTTGGTCTGGTCGCCATAACGTATCAGGGTCAGAACCGATACCACAACAATTGCCGCCGCGACAGCCGCACCCAGTATTCTTCTCTGGAATACGACCGTTCGCCGTCGTCTTAAGGCGGCCACGACGTTTTTCTTCACCTCGGCGAGTACCCGTTCATCCGGCTGAGGCGCTTGATTCGCCCCCAGAATTTCTTCACCCTTTTCTATATCCTCAGCCGTCTGCCGGGCTGCCGACTCATCCATAAAGCCGGCCAGTAGCTCTCTCAAATTTTCATTCGCTGAATTATTCATATATGGTTATCCCATCAACTCCCGCAATCTCTTTAATCCGCGGTGCACCTTCGATAATATCGTCCCTATCGGCTCCCGCCTCGATTCCGCTATTTCCTTGAATGACATCTGCGAGTAAAATCTCATCATTACCAGTTCCCGCACGTCACTGTCCAATTCCCCAAGCACTATCTGCATCTTGTCGGCGTCGCCGTCGTATCCGCTTGCGATGCCCGCCGATTGCGACCTTATCCTTCGGCTGTGCTCGTCCAGAAGCCGTGTCTGCCGCTGCTTAAATCGCAAATGGTCGTGAAAGATATGCGACGCCATCGTGAATATCCACCCGTCGAAGCTGCCGCCGCGGTAGGTGCTTATCTTTTCCACTAACTTTACAAATAGCTCGCTAAGCAATTCTTCGCTCAAATCCCTGTTGCCGGTCAAACGGTAAAAATACCCGAAGCACCGTTTTCCATACATATCGACGAGCTGCGTAAAGCACCCCTCGTCGCCTTTATTGCATCCTATAATTACCCGGTCTATATCAAGCTGCGCCATAATTGGCCATTTTTCACATAATTAGACGTATCTGCCCGACTGTTTATTGCATTTGCACGCCGAAACGCTATACTTATACCCTGATTATGGCTATTACTGAAGTAAAACAATCCCCCAAAAACACCTGGGCCGCCAAACTCAAGCGGACAGTAACCGCCTTTTTGCCCGTCTCAAAGACCCGCCGGGGCCATTGCCTACGTTGCGGCGCCTGCTGCAAACTCCCGAATGTCTGTCCCTGGCTTAAATTCGACGCCGAAGGCAAAGCAATATGCAAAATTTACCCCATCCGCTCCCTCAACTGCCGAAAATACCCCCGCACCGAATCCGAACATATCACCCAAACCGCCTGCGGTATTCATTTCAAGAAGTAACTGTTTATGGATCCGGTATATCTTCGGAACCGTGTTTTTGGGCTCAAAAACGCGGAAAAACGCTTAAAAATGGCCAAAAAAAAGCCCGTTTTTTTGAATTTTTTCGAAAAACGTACCTGTTTTTAGCCCGCTATTGCGGTTTTTTGATCGCTCCCTGACTGCTAAACAATGCAGCTAACCCTTGGGATCTTCGCTTTGCTACGAGAGGGCGCGGAGAATTTTTACGGAGGATTTGGAGTTAGCTACAGAGGCGAGAGTATATAAGTATATGCGTATATACTTATATACTGGTATATCGACTTATGACTTTTTTCGCGGTTTTTTTACCGCTTGGCTTGGCCATCCCTATCGGGAGAGAACGGGGAGGTCTTTTTCGTTCGCCAGGGCAGCTAATAGTCGGCTTGCAACTTCCGGCGGGAGAGGCGGGTATTCCTCCTCAGGGGTGGGCAGATTTTTAGCTACGGTTAGATTTTTTGTCTTACGGGAAGGATGATTAATCACATTCATACAGGCCTTGCGAGCGATTTCATCTTTTTCAGCGACGGTCAAACTAACCAATTTCATCGCGACCTGGGCTGAATAACGAGCACAAATCAAGTCGGATTCAGAATGGACGAGGTTCATCAATCGCTTAAACTCTGCGGCGAAAAATTCCTGCGCATGCCATCTGAAATAAGTCCGCCGAGTGACATACCATTTTTCCAAGACCTCCTGTACAGTGAGAGAGCCGGAAAACAAATCCTCAAGAACGCCCTTTTGTTTTTTTGTAAGATATTTTGATTTTGGAAGATATTTTGATTTCAGCATTTTTAACCTCGATTCTCGATACTAGATACTTGATTCCCGATACTAGATACTTGATTCTCGATACTGGATACTCGAACCAAAGAGAGAGACTACATCCCTCTATATATGGCGCGAACTTGCGCGCTTTTGACGAAAATTCCGATTTTGGGGATGCCTCGAAATGCACTTAAGTCGTTGTGGGAAAAGGAATAGAAAAAATTTCAAAAATTCCGGGATTGGTCAAAAAACACTTGCGCGCTTTTGGCGAACAACTGTTTCATACAACTGTTTTATACAACCGTTTGTGTCCAGAATTTAAGCCATTGCGAGGAAAGAGGTTACGGCAAAAAGACGTGTTGAAAAGATGGTGTTTTTAGGGCTAAAAAACGAACAAAAAACGAGCATAAAATGTCACCGTGTTATTCATAAGCGTTGATGGGCACATGATTTACACTGCATTTTTACCACGGAGATCACGAAGAATTTTGACGCTGATCCGCCTACGGCGGACAAGTTCCGCTAATTGACGCTGTTTTTTTCAATGTCAGAATAAGTCCTAACTATTGCAGCTGATTCTATTCATTTCTGAAAAAGCCGCACAATCTTTGTAATCAGTTCCCAAAATTGATTTAATGCGGGGATAAGAAACGCAAGTGCCAAAATTATAATAATCGGCCACGCCGTCAGAGGATTCTGTCGAATTCGGTTTTTCAATTGCTCGACAATATCCACAGGAGTTTGCATTAATTTTTTTTGAGCCTCAATTTCTCGTGCAACTTCAATAACGTATGGCGACGGCCGAAACGCAATGGCATATCCACCTTGACCAAGCACGCTATTAGGTTTTTCAATAACACCTATGTGTTCCATTCTTCTTATAAGAACCTCATAAGTATCATCATCAACACCCAATTCTTTCATTGCTTCCGGCCGGTTAATCAGACGTTTGTTTTCGCCAAACCATTTGGCAATTAGCTCAACACATTTTATTTCTTGTTCATTTAATCTCATTGCTGTTTATTTTTTTCCTCAACAATCCGTATCTCTTCTTGAGTCAGGCCGTAAAGCTCATAAAC
>PMZJ01000013.1 GCA_003170415.1 Phycisphaerales bacterium
ATAAAATAAAAAAAGAAAATAATGATTTAAAAACGGAAATCATAAAATTAAAAAAAGAGATAGATGATTTAAAAATGGAAATAACGAAATTAAAAAAGAAATAGATCCTAATATGATTTTGAAAGCATGAGATGATGTGGGCCCGTTCATTTAACTGCGTAAATGGCCTTAACGATTTCGATAACGATTTCGATTTACGCTTGATATTATATTAGTAGAATGATATAGTAGCTTTTTTCTTGTTTTGTCTTTTTCCCCGGCAGATAAAAGTTGTAGGCGGTATTATTTATGGATCCGAATGAGAGAAACGGTTCTGTTTATAAGGCAAATGCCAACATATTAAAAGGCTGCACTTTTAATGTGACTATGCAGCTTCGGATTAACACTGGATTTACACTTATTTTATGTTTACAATACTTAGCGTGTTAGAGGATGAAGAATATAATTTGGAGGAACGCAAAATGAAGTTGTTTTCCTATATTGTTACGCACGATGCGGGATTCGCACCCAATCCATTCTGGGGATATTGTACGCTTGCTTGTTGCAAGCCAGCAATCCGAAGAACCGCAAATGTCGGAGATTGGATAGTTGGCCTAAGTTCTAAGCCCGAGTATAAAATTATCTATGCTATGCAGGTCAAAGAGATTCTTTTGCACAAAGACTATTTCCATGACAGCAGATTCGTAGCCAAAATACCTGACTACAATGCAGGAAATACCAAGAACAAGTGTGGGGACAATATCTACGAGTATATGTCTAATGGGAAATACCGGCAGCTCCCGTCGAAACACTCGAACAAGAAAAACAGGGAAATAGAAGACAAAGAGGCAAAGAAACACGATTTGTCCGGCAAATACGTTCTTGTCTCAAAAAGATTCCACTACTTCGGAAGAAACGCAATCAAACTTCCCAAAGAGTTCCGCTGTCTAAAGGCCGGTCGAGGTCATAGGAACAGATTCTCCGAAGATGTTATAAAGAGATTCCTGAAATTCATTGATAAAAAGCAAAGAGGACGCTGTGCGTTACCGACAAAGTGGGAAGAGGATAACAATTCATGTAAAACAGGAAACTCATGCGGCTCATCCTAAGCAGAAAGGGCTTCGATTCATCTTCAGGAGGTAAGCCAAGCCCGATATTTCCGGATGGGCGAATATTGTCGCTGCCGATACCGGACAGTGGTTCTTCAATCCGCTATTCAGATATTAACTGGCACGAATATAATCTCGGCAAAATCGTATCCGATTTAACAGGCGGTAAAATACTCGCCTCAGATAATGCTCATCTTGACCCCGACTTAAATCGAGCCAGTTTGAATCGCCTTGCTCGCTGGAAGCCGTTATTAGGCCAGACAGGTGCCGCACAAGGACACCTCCGTAAAAGCGGAGTGCAACAAGGCGACGTTTTTCTGTTTTTCGGGCTGTTTCGTCCTGTCGTTGTCAAGTCGGGCAAACTTGAATGGGTTAAATCCTCAAAGTCACGTCATATTATCTGGGGCTGGCTTCAAATAAGCGAGATTTTACGGGTGGATGACGTGGACATAACAAAATATAAATGGGCTCAATACCACCCGCATTTCAATCGGTCGGCGGATAAGAACAATACTGTGTATATTTCTCGTAGCAATCTGAATCTTCCCGGTGGTGCTACAAAAGAAATCGCCGGGGCAGGCATCTTCTCACATTTCTCTAAAGAGCGGCAATTGACTGCGCAATCTGCCGAAAAACCGTCTCTTTGGGAGTTGCCAGCATGGTTCTATCCGGACAAAGGCAGAACCCCTCTCACTTATCACAAGGACTTGGCCCGGTGGCAAAAAAATAATAGAAGCACATTGTTGAACACGGTAGCCCGTGGACAGGAGTTTGTGCTTGATTGTGAAGAGTATCCAGAAGCGAGTGAATGGCTCAAGGGCCTTTTAACGAGGGCAGGAACTAGTAAAAATCCGTCTCCATCTGTGTAATCTGCGATTGAAAATTCTTTGCGTTTTCTGCGTGCTCAGCGGTGAATCAAACACTATGCGGCAAAGCATTCAACGGACATTCTTCGCATTTTGGCGTCGGCTTACAAAAATCCTTGCCAAGATGCACAAGAAGAGCGTGGTATTCATTAAAGAGTTGAATATCAGGGGGAAGATTCGATTCAAAGGTTTCCTGAATCTGATGATAATCAGCGCCTTCATCAATAAGATGATGACGAGAACATATTCGGGCGGTATAGGCATCGACAACAAAGACAGGTCTATTCAAAGCATAAAGCAAAATCGAGTCGGCCGTTTCGGGGCCGATACCTTTTACGCTGAGCAGTTGTTGACGAAGTTCAGCGGTTGGCACATTTTCTAAATTCTCTATCTTGCCCGAATAATTCTCAAAAAACCAGTCGAGGAAGTTTTTCAATCGTTTCGCCTTTATATTGAAGTACCCGGCTGGCCGAATAAGCTCAGCAAGTTTTTTAATATCGAGCCGATGCAGCTTATCGGGGCTAAGCAGTTTGGCGTTTTTCAGGTTAGTGATTGCCTTTTCGACGTTGGTCCAGTTGGTATTCTGGGTAAGAATCGCGCCAACAATAACCTCAAATGGTGTATCCCCCGGCCACCAGTCCTGCGGCCCGAACCGCTTAAATAGCAAATCGTAAATCTCTTTCAGTTGCTCAGCTAACATTGATGCGATTATACCAGCACCCTGCCAGAATGGCGAGCGACGGGTTGGCCGGCCTGCCAAAAGTGGTTTCGCAACAACAGCGGCTAGATTAACTTATGTGCCTTAACTTGTTATTTGAAAAGGAGTTAAACTAAAGGGGTGGTATTATGGACAGGTTTGGTATATCATTTGCAGTTTACAGCCACTAAGACACTAAGGCACTAAGTGATTTAAAAGTAACGAATGGTGATTTTTACCGCCGAGAACGCTGAGAACACAGAGAAAAAATTAAAAACTATATCTCTGCGAGCTTTGCGGTCTCTGCGGTGAGCAAGGATTTAGACAGACAAGGTTTTGTTGATATTTATAAGGAGAGCAGGCAATGGCAGTGAAACAATTGGCGTTTGATGTTGCGGCCCGACAAGGGTTATTGAAGGGCGTTGAGAAATTAGCCAAGGCGGTCAGGGCAACCCTGGGGCCGAGAGGTCGAAATGCGATTATCGATAAGGGCTGGGGCGGGCCGACCGTCACAAAAGACGGCGTAACCGTCGCCGAAGAAATCGAATTATCGGATAAAAACGAGAATATGGGCGCCAAGCTTGTCAAAGAGGCGGCCAGCAAGACCTCGAAAATAGCCGGCGACGGGACAACCACAGCGACCGTCCTGACCGAAGCGATGTTCACCGAGGCGTTCAGAAACCTGGCAGCCGGGGCGGACGCGATGGCGATTAACCGCGGTATGCAGGAGGCGTCAAAAGCCGTGGTAGCAAAATTGCAGACACTCGCCAAACCAGTTGATATCAGCAAGAGAACAGACATCGTCAACGTCGCGTCAATCTCAGCAAACAACGACAGCGAAATCGGCAACAAGATGGCGGACGCTTTTCAGCGGGTCGGCAAAGACGGCGTCATCACAATCGAGGACGGCAAAGGGTTCGAGACAACGGTCGATTTCGTCGAGGGTATGCAATTTGACAGGGGATACCTGTCGCCTCATTTCATTACCAACCCCGACAATATGACTTGCGAATTAGAGAGACCCTTTATATTAGTTTACGAAGATAAAATCAGCAGCGTGGCAAAGTTAGTGCCATTGCTGGAAAAATCAGCAAAAGCGAAAAGGCCTTTACTCATCATCGCCGAAGACGTCGAGAGCGAGGCGCTGGCGACCTTAGTGGTCAACAAATTAAAAGGGATTATACAATGCGCAGCCGTAAAAGCCCCGGGCTATGGCGACAGACGCAAGGCAATGCTCGAAGATATCGCCGTATTGACCGGCGCAGAGCCGATATTCAAGGATTTGGGAATCGAGCTTGAAAACATCAGCGCAAAGCAATTAGGTCAGGCCAAGAAGGTAACAATCGACGGCGACAACACGATTATCGTCGAAGGCGCGGGCGATGAGGGGGCAATCAAAGGAAGAATCAAGCAGATACAGGATGAAATCTCGAAAACCACCAGTGACTACGATAAGGAAAAATTACAGGAGCGTTTGGCTAAGCTCACCGGCGGCGTCGCCCAGATTAACGTCGGCGGAGTAAGCGAAGCCGAAATGAAAGAGCGAAAGGCGAGAATCGAAGACGCACTGCACGCAACAAGGGCAGCCATACAGGAAGGAATAGTCCCCGGCGGCGGAGTGGCGCTGATTCGCTGCATCGATTCGATAAAAGCGCTGAAATTGACCGGCGATGAGAAGACAGGGGCCGCCATCGTCGCCAAGGCGTTGACGATGCCCTGCTACTGGATAGCGGCAAACGCCGGCGCAACGGCGAACCTGGTCGTCAGCAAAGTCGCGGAAGGCAAAGGCGCATTCGGCTACAACGCGGATAAAGACATCTACGAAGACCTGATAGCTGCCGGCGTCATCGACCCGGTAAAGGTAACGAGAATCGCCCTGCAAAACGCTGTGAGTATTGCGGGATTACTGCTGACGACGGATTGCGTTATTACGGAAAAGCCGCAGGATAAAAAAGAGGGACATCAGCATCCCGGTATGGGTGGAATGGGCGGCGGCATGGGAGGAATGGGCGGTATGGGTGGCATGGGCGGCATGGACGATTACGGAATGTAAATTTTTGCCACAAAGACACTAAGGCACAAAGAAAAAAGTTAGGATTTAAGATAACTGAAAATAGAAGGAGAATTGGATATGAAGTTGGCGCCATTGGATGACAGAGTGGTTATAAAACAGTCGGAAGCGGAAGAAAAAAGCGCGGGCGGAATCATACTGCCGGATGCGGCGAAGGAAAAACCGCAAAGAGGAAAAATTATCGCCGTCGGGCCGGGCAAAATTTTAGACAACGGCAAACGCGGCGAAATGAACGTCAAAAAAGGCGACGAGGTCCTTTACGCCAAATATACAGGCAACGAGATTGAGATTGACGGCGAAAACTACGTCATACTCCACGAAGGCGACATCCTCGGAGTTATCGAGAAATAAAAATAAAGGTCATTTCGACCGAAGTCCCGACTTGTCGGGACGACGTGGAGAAACCTGTTAAAAATCAGATTTCTCGACTCGCCTTCGGCTCGCTCGAAATGACATAGAAAACACAAAATCGATTTTTGATTGAGAGGTTGAAGATATGGCAAAGCAATTGATGTTTGATGATGCGGCGAGGCAGCAGCTTAAGGAAGGTTTGTCCGAGTTGGCCAGCGCCGTGAAAGTTACATTAGGGCCTACGGGCAAGAACGTGATACTGCAGAAAAGCTGGGGCTCGCCCAAAATCACAAAAGACGGCGTAAGCGTCAGCAAAGAAATCGAGCTGCAGCAGCCCTTCAAAAATATGGGCGCCAAAATGGTCAACCAGGCGGCGAGCAAAACAGCCGACGAGGTAGGCGACGGCACAACGACGGCGACGATATTAGCGGAGGCGATATACACCGAGGGCCTCAAATACGTTACCGCGGGCGTCAACCCGATGGCGATACAACGAGGCATTAACAAAGCGGTCGCCAAGGCCAGCGAATTCATAAAGTCGATTTCGACGCCGGTGAAAGGCGATGACATTGCCAAGGTGGCGACAATCAGCGCCAACAACAACGCATCAGTCGGAAAACTGCTCGCTGAAGCAATGGAGAAAGTGGGCAAAGACGGCGTCATAGAGATTGAAGAAGGCAAAGGCACGGAAAACGAAGTCAGCGTCGTCGAGGGTATGCAATTCGACCGCGGCTACATATCGCCCTACTTTATGACCAATCCCGAAACACTCGAATGCGTGCTTGAAGACGTGCATATCCTGCTCCACGAAAAGAAACTCTCGAACATCCGGGAAATAATACCCCTGCTCGAAAAAATTGCGCAGGTCGGCGGCTCATTATTGATTGTGTCAGAAGACGTGGAAGGTGAAGCGCTCGCGGCTCTTGTGATTAACCGCCTGCAGGGCGTCCTCAAGGTTTGCGCAGTCAAGGCGCCGGGGTTCGGCGACAGACGCAAAGCGATGCTCCAGGATATGGCCACAGTGATTCACGGCGAGGTAATCAGCGAAGACCTCGGTATAAAATTAGAAAAGATTGAGTTGTCGCAACTTGGCAAGGCCAAGAAAATCGTCATTGATAAAGAAACCACAACGATAATCGAAGGCGCCGGCAGCAAAAAAGACATACAGGCAAGATGTGAACAGATACGCAACCAGATGGGAAAAACAACGAGCAGCTACGATAAAGAAAAGCTGCAGGAACGATTAGCAAAACTCACCGGCGGCGTCGCGGTAATCAAGGCGGGAGCGGCGACTGAAACCGAAATGAAAGAGAAAAAGGACCTCCTCGACGACGCGCTGCACGCCACAAAGGCCGCGGCGGCGGAAGGTATTGTTCCCGGCGGCGGAATCACTTTCCTGCGGGCGATAGCCGTGGTCGAAAAAGAAAAGAGCAAGGCAAAGGGCGACGAGCAAATCGGATTCGAGATTATCGCCCAGGCCCTGCGCAAGCCCACGATGCAGATAGCGGATAATTCCGGCGAGTACGGCGACGTCATAGCCGAACAACTGCTCGAACGTTTAGGCAGCGAAAAGAATATCGGATACGACGCGAACAAGGGCGAGTTTGTGGATATGCTCAAGGCGGGCATCGTTGACCCGGCCAAGGTCGTCAGGACCGCCCTCGAAACAGCCGCATCGGTCGCAGGACTTATGCTGACTACCAGCGTGCTGATTACCGATTTGAAAGACGACGACAAAGACGCCGAGCCGATTGCCGGTTCCGTAAGATAATCCGTATTTCGTCGAGTGAGCCGAAATACAAAATACGAAATACTAAACAATGGCCAAACGTGATTACTACGAGGTTTTAGGGGTTGCGAAAAACGCCTCGCCGGACGAAATAAAACGCGCGTATCGGCGGATGGCGATAAAGCACCATCCCGACAAAAACCCAGACAATAAAAAAGAAGCTGAGGTGAAATTCAAGGAATGCGCCGAGGCATACGAAGTCCTCAGCGACCCCGAAAAACGGCAGCGATACGACCAGTTTGGCCACGATGGTCTTCGCGGCTCGGGCGTGCGCGACTATTCGCATATGCGCTGGCAGGATATCGGCAGCAACTTCGAGGACATATTCGGCTTCGGAGACCTCGGCGACCTTTTCGGAGGCGGGGCACGTGGTCGCAAAGGCGCCAGACGAGGCCCGACAAGAGGTTACGACCTTGAGACAATGGTCGAGCTGTCCCTGCAGGAAGTGGCCAAGGGGACGGAAAAAACAATCGAATTCACGCGTCAGGATTTGTGCGGCGAATGTAACGGCACAGGCAGCGCAAAAGGCGCCAGGCCCGGGGCATGCCCAACCTGCGGAGGCAGCGGCCAAATCGCGAGGGGCGGCGGGTTCTTCCAGATGGTCTCGACCTGCCCGCAATGCCGGGGCACCGGAGAGGTAATTACAAACCCGTGCAGGCAGTGCAACGGTTCCGGGCATATGCCAAAGCAGCGAGTCGTAAGCGTAAAGATACCCGCGGGCGTTCACGAGGGACAGGGAGTTCGAGTGGCCGAGGAAGGCGAACCGGGACGCGACGGCGGCCCCAGGGGCAATTTGTACTGCTACGTCAGGATTAAACCGCACGAATTTCTCGAACGTGACGGCAACGACCTGATTGCGGCTGTCCCCATAAGCTTCACACAGGCGTCTCTGGGTGCGGCGATTGAGGTGCCGAGTTTGGATGGTATGAAAGAATTGAAGATTCCTGCCGGCACCCAGCACGGCAGCGTATTCCGGATAAAAGGCCAGGGCCTGCCCGACCTGCGGACAAGACGAACCGGCGATGAGCTTGTGCAGATACTCGTTGAGGTGCCGACGAAATTGAACGTCAAACAGGAAGAGCTGCTGCGGGAATTTGCGAAAACAGAAAACAAGAGCGTGTTTCCGAAAGCTACTGGTTTTGTGGACCGGCTGAAAAAATATTTTGGCGGCAATTAACAATGTTCCCGAAAAAGAAAGAAAAACCCAAAGAAGAACAAAATCCCGCCGCGGAGCAGGAACAGCCAAAGACCGAACCCGCTCCTTCGGCAAGCTCAGGACAGGCGGCGCGGGGTGCGGAAACACTGCAAAAACAATTAGAGGAATTGCGCAAGCAGGCGGAAACGCTGCAAAAGGAAAAGGACGACATTTTCGCCAAGCTGCAACGGATTGCGGCAGATTACGACAATTATCAAAAACGCTCCGCAAAACAGATAACCGACAACGTCGTTTACGAAAAAGACAAAATAGTGAAGTCGCTGTTGCCGGTCCTGGATAATTTCGAGTATATCCTCGCCAATACCTCCTGCGGCGCTGCTGACGAGACACTGTTGAAAGGCGTGCAAATAATTTATGGCCAGATGCTGGATGTCCTGAAGGGTCACGGAATAGAGCAAATCAAATCGGCAGGCGAACCGTTTAACCCGGTGCATCACGAGGCGATTACGCATCGCAGCGAAAACAACAAAGAAGAAGGCCTCGTTCTCGAAGAACTGCAGAAGGGCTATAAACTCAATGGCCGGCTGATTCGCGCAAGCAGGGTCGTCGTCAACAAAACGCCCGCACCCCAAACGGCACCGCAGCCCGAAGAGCCGGAAACAAAGGACACGCAGTAGTTATGCCTACTTACGAATACAAGTGCAACAAATGTGGACACCTGTTCGAGCAAATGCAAGGCATAACCTCCAAATCATTGCGAAAATGCCCGAAGTGCGGCAAACTCGCCCTCAAACGCCTCATCGGCACGGGAGCCGGCCTCATCTTCAAGGGCAGCGGCTTTTACGCCACCGATTACAGAAGTGAAAACTACAAGGAATCCGCAAAGAAAGAAAAGCCGGAAAAAAGCGGCGAGAAAAAAGAAACGACTACGACGCCGGCAAAATCGGAAGCCAAAAGCACAGGCGAAACCAAAAAGACGGCGAACAAAAAAAATCAGGAAACTAACCGCCGGTAAACGCCCTCGATTGTATCAACCATCGTATCGGGACTGAATTTTTCCCTCACAAATTCGCGTCCTTGCAACCCCAGTTTTTCGCGAAGGCCCTTATCCTGTATCAACTCCGCGCAGGCAGCGGTTAATTGCTCGACATTTTCCGGAGCAATCAGCCGGCCCGTGTTTTCATTTACAACCTCCCTTGCGCCATCGAGGTCAAAGCATATCGCGGGCCTTCTACAAAGCATCGCCTGGGGAAGCGTCCGAGCGAGACCCTCCCGCAGCGAGCAGTGAACAAGAATATCGGATGATTGCAACACCACCGGCATCATCTTCGGCGGCAGCAACCCCGTGAATCTGAACCTGTGTCCAAGACCCAGGCCGTCAATCCAGCTTTTATATTTTTCCGCCAAAATCCCGTCGCCGACAAATAACCAGATTACTTTTGGAAATTGCTCGGCAAGCTTCTTCGCGGATTCGATTATAAACTCGTGGCCCTTGAGATTAAAAAGGCGTGTGATTGTTACAAGCACAATAGAATCTTCCGGTATGGCGTATTTTTGCCTGAATTGCTTTTTCTGCTCATCGGAAATCGGCCGAAGAAAATCGTCCTCCTCGATCGCGGAATAGGCGGTTGTATATCTGTCTGGCGAACCAATGCCGGCAGCCAGCGACTGATTCGTCATCGCGTCCGCCACGCTTATAAAAAAATCGGTGCGTTTCGCTGCGGCCTTCTCGATGGCGATGTAAACTTTATTGAGCGTCGCGCTTTGATAAGGATGAAAAGCCAAACCGTGAACGCTGTGAACAACCTTCGGCAGGCCCGCTCCCCATTTGCCCTTGAGCGAATGCGCCGCGTATCGGCCAAGAATGCCCGCCTTGGCCGAATGGGTATGAACAATCTGGGGCTTCAATTCCCGCAGGATGTCCTTTATTTGAAAATACGCCGGTATGTCATAATGAGGGTTAATTTGGCGACGCAGGTCGTTGAGGATGATGAAATTGAATTTCTGGTTGTGCGCAAATTCGTAGAGGTCGCCCTCCGGCCCAAGAGCCGGCCCTGTTACCAGCGTAACATCGTGGCCCCGCTCGGCAAGCAGCTTACAGGTTATCAGCGTATTCTCCTGCGCCCCGCCGAGTATGAGCCGAGTTATGATGTGAACTATCTTCAAAATCTAATCCACATAAGACAAAGTCCTTCGGGCGGGGCAATTGGGCCTGCGGCCCGCCGGTTTTTCGCCTCGATGATTTCCGGTATTTTCTCCGGCTTCATCCTGCCCACGCCGACCTCGACAAGCGTCCCGACGATATTCCTTACCATATTATAAAGGAAACGGTCGCCTTCGACATCGATAAATACCCAGTCGTCTCCAACCATCGGCGCATCGCTCGGCTCTTGAGGCGGAAATTTCGACGAATACACCTCGCAGCGAAAGATTGTGCGGACGCTGTCAGTTCGATGGTCGTCCGCCGTGGCGAATGACTTGAAATCCTGTTTGCCCATAAGCAATTTGGCCGCCTGATTCATAAGGGCAACGTCGAGCTTCGCCGCAACAAGGTGCCAGCAGTGATGAATTTCGAAGACCGGCCTGTCTTTGCCTGTGAAAATGGAATAACGGTAGAGTTTGCACTTAGGGTCGCCTATGACGTTGAAGCCCATAGGGATATCAACCGCTTCAGTAACAGCAATGTCATCGGGCAGCCGGTCAGTGATGGCCTTGGCGAGATTCTTTGTGGGGATAGGCGAATCGATTTGAATTAACGCGACCTGCCCTTTTGCGCTGACGCCCGCGTCAGTTCTCGATGCGGCTGTTACCCTCGTGCGCCAGCCAAGCAGTTCGCTCACCGCGTTGGCAAGCTCCGCCTGGATGGTTCTTTTACCGGGCTGTATTTGCCAGCCGTGGTAGCTCGTGCCGTCGTATGATACCGTCAGTTTTACGTTACGCAGCGCCATCGTTTTCGCCACAAAGTCACAAAGACACCAAGTTTCTTATTTTTACTTATAAACTCTTAGTGCCTTGGTGTCTTCGTGGTTTTAAAGCAGTTTTTCAGCGATTTGAATCGCGTTAAGTGCCGCGCCTTTTCTGAGCTGGTCGCCCGCAACCCAGATATTTATGCCGCGGTTTTCCGGTATCGAGAAATCCTGCCGGATTCTACCGACGAAGACGTCGTCTTTGCCGGTCGCGTCGATGGGCATCGGGAAGCGATTATGCTCACGGTCGTCCATAAGTGAAACACCCGGTGCGTCCTTAAGCAAATCCCGAACCTCATCGGGCGTAATCGGGTCGGTGAATTCGAGGTTGATGCTCTCGCTGTGCGCCCGCAACACCGCCACCCTGATACAGGTCGCGGTAACTGCGATATCCTGGCAATCGAATATCTTTCTGGTTTCGTTGACCATTTTGACCTCTTCCTGGTTATAGCCGGTGGCATCCAGCGAAGAGTTGTGACTGAACACGTTGAAAGCAAGCTGATAAGGCAGAACCTTGATGGTCGGCTTTTTGCCCGCCAGTATCTCACGCGACTGCTGCTCAAGCTCCAGCATCGCCGCCTGGCCCGCCCCGCTTGCCGCCTGATAGGTGCTTACGACCATACGTTTCACCGGGTTTGCCCTGTGCAAAGGCCACACCGGCACGATACCGATTATGGTCGAGCAGTTCGGGTTCGCGATGATGCCCTTGTGCTCCTTTATCATCTGCGGGTTAATCTCCGGGATAACAAGCGGAACACCAGGGACCATCCTGAACGCCGACGAATTATCGACGACTACCGCGCCCGCCTTCACCGCCGCCGGCGCGAAGGTCTTGCTGCGGTCGGCTCCCGCGCTGAACAAAGCGATATCGACCCGGTCAAAACTTTTGTCTGTCATCTGCTCAACGACGTACTCCTTGCCCTTAAACTGGATTGTCTTGCCCGCGGACCTGCTGCTTGCCAGCATCTTTATAGAATCAAAGGGAAAATCCCTTTCTTCGATAATACTCAGAAATTCCTGCCCGACCGCGCCGGTCACACCTGCTATTGCTATATTCCAACCCATACGAACACTCCTTAAATTCTCACAAAAAAGGCAGCCGAATATAGCTGCCCTGCCATTTAATCAAGTCCAGACGAATCGTGTATTTTAATAACGTTATTAGCAAAATGCAAGAGGCTTTGGTCGTTCGCCGATACTAACCACAAAGGCACCAATGGCTTGGCCATCCCTTACGGGAGACGCTAATTTTTCTTTTTTTAACTTCTTATTTTTGCTTTTTGACTCATAAAACCTTTGTGCCTTTGTGTCTTAGTGGCAAGTTTAACGTCTTCGGCGTGGCTTATGTCTTTTGCTCATAGTCGAGAATCTGCCCCTGTGCAGCCCCGGCTGTACTTTCGGCATCTCCATCCTGATGTGAACATAGGTATAGCCGGGACATTCGATGGGGGCAATATCCTTCCCGATGAACCTTTCAATCTGCCGAAGCTGCTTATGCTCCTCACTTGAAACAAATGTAATCGCGTCGCCCATCGCCTCGGCCCGGCCTGTCCGCCCGATGCGGTGAATATAGTCCTCCGGCATACCGGGCACGTCGAAATTGATGACGTGCGATATCCCCGTAACGTCGATGCCGCGTGCCGCGATATCCGTCGCCACCATAACGCGATAATCCCCGTTTTTGAAACCATCGAGCGCTCGCTGTCTCTGGCTCTGCGTTCGGCCTGAGTGTATCGCCACCGATTCGACGTTCGCTCGTTCAAGATGCCGGTTAATCTTGTCCGCGCCGTGCTTGGTGCGCGAAAAGACCAGCACGCTGGATAACTGGCCATTCTGGAGCAGGTGCAAAAGAAGACCGATTTTCCGGTCCCTCTCGACCATATAAATATGCTGTTTGATTGTCTCGATGGGGTTGCGGGGCCTGCCGATTTGAATCATTAAGGGCGACCTCTGCACACCCGATGCCAGATTGCTTATCTCAGGCGTTACCGTCGCCGAGAACAGCATCGTCTGGCGATTCGTGGGAACCGCCGAGATGATTCTCCGCACGTCCTTGATGAAACCCATATCAAACATCCGGTCCGCCTCATCCAAAACCAGCACCTCGATGTGCTTGAGTTCGATGGTCCGCCGGTTCATATGGTCAAGCAGCCGGCCAGGCGTCGCAACAACAATATCAACGCCCTGCCGAAGCGCGCTGAACTGCCCGTTTATATTCACCCCGCCATAGACGGCCAATGTCCGCAAATGCAGGAATCGCCCATAGTCGCGTATTGCCTTTTCGATTTGCACCGCTAATTCTCGCGTCGGCGTCAAAATCAGCGAGCGAACAACCTTCCTTTTGCCCGCCTGCTCGTGGCTTAGTCGATTCAAAATTGGCAGCACAAACGCCGCTGTTTTGCCCGTGCCCGTCTGGGCGCAGCCGATGATGTCCTTGCCCGCGATTGCCGCCGGAATCGCCTTCGACTGAATTTCTGTTGGAGCCGTGAACCCCGTGGCCAATATCCCCCGCACCAACGGGTCGGCCAGTCCAAATGTCTTAAACATCTCTTAATCCTAAAAAAAACATTGTTTCTTACCTGTCATTTCAACCTTAATCCCGACTTGTCCCTTAGGGATTCATCGGAACGCAACGGAGACACGAAGGGAAATCTATTAAAAAAAAGATTCCTTGACTCGCCTTTGGCTCGCTCGAAATGACACCACACGATATGTTTCACAACACGTCTGGATTGAGTCATATTTCTGGCATTATACCACATCATCCACAAAACCGGAAGAACTATGTTTGGACAACATTTATCCGCCAATTTGTTTAGCCCGGCAACTTTATTGCCGGGTTACCCTTGTTTCCACCTCATTTCTCGTTACAATGCAATTCAATAAAAAAGAGAAATTTTGGCAGCTTGAAGGTGATTTTCTAAGATATTTATTCTGGCCCGACTGAATCAGGAGACAAGGTTAATGGCCAACAGCGAGATATTCGTAGGAAGAAAAGAAGAACTCAACGAATTTACAAAGGCTCTTGAAGACCCGCGGGGACAGGCGATTATCGTCGTGGGCAACAGGGGAATGGGTAAGACCTGGCTTGTCAATCGAATGGCGAAATTGGCAGGTGAACATCACACACTTAAATGCGGGTTCGTGCGATATGAGGTAACGCCTACGGATAGCCCTGATTCAACTATGGCGATTATGATGGATAATGCCTTTGAGGCGGCAAATACAGAGCCGGGGAGCTTTGATAATGTTCCGGAAAGAAAACGGCAATGGCTGGCGCTGTTTAAGACGTTTGTGCCGAAAGGGGAACAGTTGGCTGAACTTATGGCGAGTTTGCGTCGAGATCCAGCCAAAGACACGCGGCAACAATTCTTGGAGCGACTGGAACTTATTTCAAGGCGTATGCCGAAGGATGGACGTGCGATATTCATTGTTGACCCTGAAAAATACATGGCCAAAGACAGCGACCAGACGTGGGCGATTGTGGTAAAAAATTTGCCGGAGAAGATAAAGCTTATCTTTGCACAAAGGACGGAAGACGCACTGGTTGGAAGCGAAGTAATAGATGGACTTGATAACGTAGTTCGGATACCGGATAAAATTCTCGATACCTTGAGTGAGGAAGATGTTGACGAGTTGGTGGATTGTAGGAAGGCGAACTTGCCGGTCTCGATACCAGAATTGCAAAAGATTTTGAAGCGTTACGAAGGGCATCCATACGCGGTTGGGGCGGCTCTGGATTTGGTTGAGCAAGGGACAAAATTGGAGGAATTGCCGAAAAAAGCGGAGCCGACAAAGTTCGCAGAGCTACAATGGAAGAAGGTATGTGAAACAGGTGTAGAGGCAATGAAGTTATTTGAAGCATACGCTATTTTGGAGGTGGCGGTGCCGGATGATGTGGTGGAATATGTGAGTAAGTTAGATGCAACAACGAAGAAACGGCTGCAAAATGACAAATATCTGCGGGGACTTTTGAGAGACGAAGCAGGAGGCAGGAGAATATACCATTCGATATTAGCGGATTACATAGTGGGGCAAATGAGCGAGGAGAAGAAGAAATATCATAAGCGAGCAGCGAAAATTTACAGGGGGAAGTTAAAAAGGGCAAAAAAAGAAAAGACGAAACCAGATGAATTGTCGGCGGTGAGGTTGTCTGAGCATGTTTTAGGATCGGAAGGGAAAGAAGCATTTGTCCTTGTATTCGTATCTGAGTGCTATACGCCTTTGTTTAGTCTTGGCTTATTTGATGAAGCGATTAGTTTATCAGAGCGTGCATTGGAAGTTGTGACGAAAGATTCGGAGGAACAGGCGGCAATTTTAGGCAACTTAGGGATAGTTTATCACACAAGGGGGAAATTAGACCTGGCAGAAGAAACACACACAAAATCTTTGGGTATTTATAGAAATATTGGACTGATTCATGGAATAGCAGATCAGTGTGGTAATTTAGGGCTGATTTATCGGAAAAGGGGAGAATTGGACAAGGCAGAAGAAATGTATATCACGGTGCTGGATATTGAGAAACAATTGGGACGACCAAGTAGCATTGTGAATGTATTTACTAGCTTAGGTGTTGTTTATGAAAAAAAAGAGGAATTAGGCAAGGCAGAAGGGATGTACGAAAAAGCATTAGGGGTTGCGGAGGAGTTTGGTCTGCTTGATATGATGGCAATTATTTACGGCAATTTAGGTGTGATTTATCGAAAGCGTGGTGAATTAGGAAAGGCAGAAAAGATTATAAAAAGAGCCATAGAAATAAGTGAAAAGCTTGGCGATAATAATGGAATGGCAAAACAATACGGAAACTTAGGGAATATTTATCTTACGAAGGGCGAATTAGACAAGGCGGAAGAGATGTACAAAAGATCACTAAAGATTGCTGAAAAGATTGGAATCCCTGAGGAAATAGCGATTACGTATACCAACTTAGGGACGGTTTATGAACAAAAAGGAAATTATAAACGTGCAAGAGAATATTGGGAGAAAGGGCTGAATTTGTTTAAGAAGATAGGGATGCTGGATGAGGCCAAGAACATGGAGGGGTGGTTAGAAAAGATAAAAGAGAAATGATTAAGGAAGCACAATGCTCATGCCTGACAGCGAAGTAAGAACAATCCGCGACTTGTCCGCCGGGCTTACGGCACAACTACGCCGAGGTAAGCAATAATAAAAAGCGATAGTACAGTCGAAAGGAGAAATCCAATGCAAATGCCAGTAACGACAACTTTCACAATTGAAGGGTTCCGAATCAGGGAATACAAGGGCGTGGTTCGCGGCATCATCGTCCGTTCGCCAACGATTGCCCAGGGAATTATGGGAGGATTAAAGAACATCATAGGAGGAAAAATAGGGGCATATACCCGGATGTGCGAACAGGCCCGGCAGCAGGCATACGAGCTGCTGGTGGAGCACGCGCGTGAAATGGGGGCCAACGCTGTTGTGGGCCTGCGATATGACGCATCCGATGTGGTCGGCAGTGGTACTGAAGTCCTCTGTTACGGCACAGCCGTCGTAATCGAGCCGGAAAAATAAACAGTCAAAGCAATTGCAGGTGATTTCAAATGACAAAGAAGATATTATTTTTAACAACAATTGCTTTCATCGAAGTATCCGCTGTCGCACAGGCCTCAGATGTGAATATTAATCCCGACCTCTTAACAAAACGCTGGCAGGCATCGTGGGTTTCACATCCGACGGCGTCGCTGAAGGATTACGGCGTGTATCACTTCCGCAGGACCTTCGACCTCGATTCACAGCCCGAAAAATTTATCATTCACGTCTCCGCCGATAACCGCTATCACCTCTTCGTCAATGGCCAAAGCGTCTGCCGCGGGCCTGCTCGGGGCGACCTTATGCACTGGCGATACGAAACTGTCGATATCGCCCCTTATCTTGCAAAAGGCAAAAACGCAATCGCCGCTGTCGTCTGGAATTTCGGCGAACTTATCCCCGGTGCGCAGATGACACTGCGAACCGCTTTTGTGCTCCAGGCCGGTGACCCCAAATTCAATTTCGTCAACACCGACCAGAAATGGAAGGTCATTCAAAACCTCGCTTACTCACCTGTAAGCCCCACACTGAATTCCTTCAATTTTGTCGGCCCGGGCGAAAAAATAGTCGCGGATAAATACCCCTGGGGCTGGCAGCAGACCGATTTCAACGACAACGACTGGCCCAAAATCCGCTCGCTCGATAAAGCCGTGCCACCCGGCGTCGCTACCAACAATACCTGGATGCTCGTGCCCCGAACAATCCCGCTGATGGAAGACAAATTGCAGCGAATCGACAAGGTGAGAAGAACAGCCGGCGTGGAAATCAACGATAACTTTTTCGACGGCCAACAGAAACTGACGATTCCCCCGAACACTAAGGCGACAATCCTTTTTGACCAGACCTTCCTCACCACCGCCTATCCTGAACTTTCAGTCAGCGGAGGCAAGGACTCGCAAATTGTTTTAACCTACAGCGAAGCCCTCTTCGATTCCAAAATGCAAAAAGGAAACCGCGATGAAATAGAAGGCCGAAAAATCTATGGCTTCGCGGACACCTTCCTGCCCGATGGCGGCGATAATCGCACATTCAGCACGCTGTGGTTCAGAACGTGGCGATACCTCCAGATGGATATCCAGACCAAAGACAACCCCTTAACAATCAACGATTTTCTCAGCAGATTCACCGCGTACCCATTCAAAGAAAATGCGTCTTTCAGCAGCAGCGACCCATCCATAAAAAATATCTGGGATGTCGGCTGGCGCACCGCTCGCCTTTGCGCCAATGAAACATATTTCGATTGTCCCTACTACGAACAGCTCCAGTACGTCGGCGACACCCGCATCCAGGCGCTTATATCGCTTTACGTCTCCGGCGATGACCGCCTGATGCGAAACGCCATTGCCGCCTACGATGATTCCCGCGTCCCCGAAGGTCTCACACAGAGCAGGTATCCCTGCTCATCTATGCAGATTATCCCGCCTTATTCGCTTTTCTGGGTTGCGATGGTTCACGATTACTGGATGCACCGCGACGACCCCCGATTCGTAAAATCATTCCTGCCCGGCATCGACTCCGTCCTGAACTGGCACGAAAAATATATCGACTCAACTGGAATGCTCGGCGCAACCCCCTGGTGGAATTTCGTTGACTGGGCCTGGAAATGGGACACAAACAAGGGTATAGGCGGCATACCCCCAACCGACGCTCAGGGCCGCTCTTCCATCCTCACGCTTCAATATGTTTACGCCCTCGATTATGCCGCACAACTGAATGACGCTTTCGGCAGAAAGTATTTCGCGGACCATTACAGAAAACTTGCCGATTCGCTCAAAAAATCCACCTACAAACTTTGCTGGGACGACAAACGCGGCCTTTTGGCCGACACGCCTCCCGTAAGGGACGCCTTACGGCGGGATAAAACTACCTTCAGCCAGCACGCAAATATCCTCGCCGTGCTCGTCGATTTAGTCCCGCCCAGCGAACAGAAACAACTGATGGAAAAAGTCATTTCCGAAAAAGACCTCACCCAGTGCACTTTTTATTACCGCTATTACCTCATCCGCGCCGCCAAAAAAGTCGGCCTCGGCGACCGCTACATCGAGATGCTCCAGCCCTGGCGCGATATGCTCAAAATCGGCCTTACAACTTTCGCGGAAAATCCCGAACCGACCCGTTCCGACTGCCACGCCTGGAGCGCAAGCCCCAATTATGATTTACTCGCGACCGTATGCGGCATCGAGCCGGCCCAAGAGGGCTTCAAATCCGTCAGAATCGAACCGCACCTCGGCCCTTTAACATGGGTCGAGGGTAAAATGCCTCATCCGCTCGGAGAAATTACTGTCCAGCTTGAACGCAACGGAAAAACCGGCATCAAAGGCAGCATAACTTTGCCGCCGGGCCTGACAGGAAAATTCTTCTGGAACGGAAAATCAACCAATCTAAAACCCGGCCCGCAGATGGTTACTATGTAAAATCAATGTTTATGAATCAATGACCGTTGTGCTGTTCGTACTGTTCGATGAATTTAGAACCGGCGCGGATATAGACCAGCGTTGCTAATACCGCCGCTCCTGCCGCTGACCACCACAAGGCCCGCACAAAATAAACCCACCCATGAAAAACGGATGAGACCTCCGGTGCGATTAGAATTGCCGCTACCATAGAAAGCTGTAACGCGGTGGACGCCTTTCCCGCGAAGACCGGGACAACGCGGACTTTACCCGTAAGAAAATAGATAATCAAAAAGCCGATGAATATGAGGAGGTCTTTGCCGATAATCAGCACGACCACGGTTGGCGGCAGGATGAAGCCGGCGACGCCTGCGTGGTGGGAGGCAAGGAGTAACGAAGCCGATGTGATGAGCAGTTTGTCGGCTGTCGGGTCAAGAAACGCCCCTAACCTGGTCGCCTCCCCGTTTTTACGTGCCAGATACCCGTCAATACCGTCGCTTACCGCCATAAGGAAAAATATCGCGACGGCTGAATACCGAATCAGGTGCCGAATGCGCTCACCCAATTCAGGGTCGTTTATCTGGAGCATACAACTGACAAACGGCGCTATCAGCAGTATCCTCAGAATGGTTATTCTGTTTGCCCAGCTTAACGTCATCTCTTATTTCCGATTTATTATCTTGTCCGCCGTAGCTTCAGCGCAGGTGGACTATTATTTTTTAATATCCGCCTGCGGCGGGATTATACAAATTCAAATCGCAATCTGCCAACTTATAATCTTGCTGATAATAGCGGAAGCGTTATAATTGACCCGCTTTTAAGGTAAATTTTATGCCGAGTCTAAATGTAAATATCGACCATATAGCGACGGTGAGGCAGGCGAGACGTGCCGATGAGCCGGACCCTGTTTGGGCGGCGGCGGAGTGCGAATTGGCCGGGGTAAACGGGATAACTACGCATCTTCGGCAGGATAGGCGACACATAAACGACCGGGACGTCCAGATCCTCAAGGAAACGGTCACCTGCAAGTTCAATCTCGAAATGTCAATGGAAGAAGAGATTGTCAGAATCGCCGAGGGTATTGAGCCCCAGCAGGTAACGCTCGTGCCTGAAAAAAGAGCGGAACTGACCACCGAAGGCGGACTTGATTGCGCATCCTGCGGCGCACGACTGAAAGAGGTCGTCAGAAGAATGCACGCAAGGGGCATATTAGTCAGCGCATTTATTGCCCCGGAAAAAGAGCAGATAGCCGCCGCGGCAAGATTCGGCTGTGATGCCATCGAGCTTCACACCGGCCAATACGCCAACGCCAAAACGGAAAAAGAGATTTACCAGCAACTCAAATGGCTCGAAGCGGGCAGAGACCTGGGCCTCAAAAAGGGAATGATTGTGCACGCCGGACACGGCTTAACGTATAGGAATGTCGGGCCGATTGCCACGATGGAAGGCCTGAGTGAATTGAATATCGGGCACAGCATTATCGCCAGAAGTTTGTTTATCGGAATAAGAGAAGCGACAGCCGAAATGATTCGGCTGATTGATAAATACAGTAAAACTTAGCCACAGATTACACAGAAAGTAAAAGGAAAAAAGTATGTTTGCAGGTGCGATGACGGCGTTGATAACGCCTTTTAGAGATGGCCAAGTTGATTTTGAAACACTGGATGAGCTGATTGAATTTCAAATCGAAGGCGGAATAGATGGGATAGTGCCCGTCGGAACGACCGGGGAATGCCCCACGCTTAGCCACGATGAGCACAAAAAAGTGATTGAGCGCGTGGTCAAAACCGTGGCGGGACAGGTGCCCGTGATTGCCGGGGCCGGCTCGAACTCGACGGCTGAGGCGATTGAACTTACAGCGTTTGCCAAAAAAGTCGGCGCGGACGCGACTTTGCAGGTTGACCCCTATTACAATAAGCCGACGCAGGAAGGTTTCTATCAGCACTTCAAAGCGATAGCCGAAGAAGTTGATTTGCCGATTATTCTGTACGACATCCCGGGCAGATGCGGGGCGGGGATGACCGTCGATACGATTGTGCGATTAGCGGAGATTGAGAATATCGTCGGCATAAAAGACGCAACGGGCCAGATGGATCACGTCAGCGAGATTGCGACGCGATGCAATATGACGATTTTGTCGGGTGATGATTCGATGACGCTGCCGATAGCGGCGGTGGGCGGCAAAGGCGTAATCAGCGTCGTGGCCAACATCGCGCCCGCGGATGTCAAGGCGCTGACGGACGCGATATTGGAGGGGGATTTTACGAGCGCGCTGAAATGGCACAAAAAACTATTTGCCCTCAGCAGGGGAATGCTTTCGCTGGCGTCGAATCCGATACCGGTAAAAGCGGCGATGGCAATGCTGAACCTGTCGGATGAAGAAATGCGGCTGCCTTTGGTGCCTATGGAAGAAAGTAAAAAAGCGCTACTGCGAAAAACTTTGCAGGAATACGGACTGTTGAAATAGCCACAGGCGCATCCGCCGCAGAAGCGCATCACGGCATTTCTTTCCTCTAAGTTATGAGCTTAACGGCAGGCAGACAATGAAACGTAAAATCATACTGGCGATAGTCATTCTCATAGCTGCGGTGATAACGGCATACGTGCTGTTTCAGTCTGCCCACAATGATTCCGCAAAAACTATTCACGTCTCAGGCAATATCGAGGCGACCGAGGTTCGATTATCATTCCAGGTGCCGGGCAAAATCACCGAGCTTTTAGTGGATGAGGGCTACGCCGTCAGCAAAGGACAAATCGTCGCCCGCTTAGATAAAAATGAGCTTACTCAGGTAAAGGATAATGCCCAGGCCGCCCTCGAAAAGGCGCAAACCAGCCGTGACTGGCTCAAAGTTGAATACGACCGTGCTGAGAATCTTCTTAAAACCGGCAATATGACGCCCCAGCAAAGAGACGCCGCCAAAAATAATTTTGAAGTAGCCGAAGGCGAATTGAAGCTGCGTGCTGCCTCCTTAGAAATCGCGAAGATAAATCTCGGTTACGCAGACCTCAATTCTTCAGTCGATAGTTACGTACTCACCAAAAGTGCAGAAGCAGGCGAAGTGGTCCAGCCCGGCAGCACTGTTTTCACTGTCGCCGACCTCAATGATATCTGGCTCACCGCATACATCATCGAAACCGACCTGGGCAAAATAAAACTCAACCAGCCGGCAACCATAAAAACCGACACGTTTCCGAATAAAGAATACCAGGGCCGGATTTCATTCATATCCGCACAGGCGGAATTTACCCCAAAGGAGATTCAAACGCCCGAAGAGCGGGTCAAGCTCGTCTATCGAATAAAAATCGCCGTCACGAACACGAACCAGGAGCTAAAGCCGGGTATGCCCGCTGACGGCTATATTATGGTCGATTAACTTATGCCAGCAATCAAAGCGGTCGGCCTTACCAGAAAATTCGATGAGCTAATAGCCGTAGATAATCTCAATCTCCAAATCGAAGCGGGCGAAATCTTTGGCCTTGTCGGCCCTGACGGCGCGGGCAAAACCACCACGATGCGGCTATTGACCGGCATTCTCGACCCGACCGCGGGCGACGCCTGGGTTGATGACAAGCACATCGTTAAGCAGGCCGAACAGCTAAAGGAAAATATCGGATATATGTCCCAGCGGTTCGGCCTTTACGAAGACCTCACCGTCAGCGAGAACATCAATTTCTACGCCGACGTTTACTGCATCCCGCGAAAACAAAGGGCCGCAAAAATCGACGAGCTTTTGGGCTTCAGCGGCCTGCTACCTTTCAAGACACGTCTCGCCGGAAACCTCTCAGGCGGTATGAAACAAAAACTTGGCCTTGCCTGTGCGTTGATTCATACGCCCAAAGTCCTCTTCCTCGACGAGCCGACAAACGGCGTTGACCCTGTCTCACGCCGCGACTTCTGGCAGATTCTTTATCGTTTGCTCGAACAAAAAGTAACGATTCTGTTATCCACCGCGTATCTCGACGAAGCCGACCGATGCGCAAGGGTGGGCCTGATACACAGGGGCAAACTGCTTCGCTGTGATGTCCCCGCAAACATAAAAAACCAAACCGGCGCAAAATCCATGGAAGAAGCATTTATCTCAATAATTAACGAATATGAACACAGCAAATCATAAAGCGGTCGAGGTCAGTAAGCTCGAAAAGCGGTTCGGCAGCTTCGTCGCCGTAAACCACATCAGTTTCGACGTCGCACGTGGCGAGATTTTCGGCTTCCTCGGCCCCAACGGCGCGGGCAAATCCACCACAATCAAAATGCTTTGCGGAATTTTTGCCCCTTCTTCCGGCTCGGGAACCGTTGGCGGATTCGATATCGTCCGCGAGCAAAACAAAATCAAACAAAATATCGGCTATATGTCCCAGCGGTTCTCGCTTTACGATGACCTCACCGTCGAGGAAAATATCGAATTTTACAGCGGTATCTACGGCGTCCCCGCGTCAAAAAAACAGCAGCGCGAGGACTGGGTCATCGAAATGACCGGGCTTGAGTCCTTCAAAAATCACCTCACAAGAACGCTTTCCGCCGGCTTCAAGCAACGCCTGTCACTCGGCTGCGCCCTCCTCCACGAGCCTAAAATCATCTTTCTCGATGAACCGACCTCCGGCATTGACCCGATAGCCAGAAAAAATTTCTGGAACCTCATCAAACAAATGGCAAACTCAGGCGTCACCGTCTTTGTTACGACCCACTATATGGATGATGCCGAAAATTGCGACCGCCTTGCGCTCATCTACAAAGGCAATATAATAGCGATGGGGACAAGCAACCAGCTCAAGGCAGAGGTTACAACAATTATCAAGCCGTCGCTGGAAGATGTCTTCGTATCACTGATTGAACGTTACGACAGGGAGAACGGCAAAAAATGACTATCCGAAGGGTCTGGGCCATCGCCCGGAAAGAATTTATTCAGATTATCCGCGACGTTCGCTCGCTGGCCTTTGCGATTGCGATTCCGGTCCTGCTTTTGATTCTTTTCGGCACCGCCCTGACCCTCGACGTCGATAACGTCCGCCTCGTCATCTGGGACCAGGACAAATCCAAAGAATCGCGGGACTTCATCCTCAACTTCGCCGATTCCCGCTATTTCAAAATCGTCGGCTACTGCGAGAACTACGCACAGTTACAGGATAAGATTGATAAGAGCGAAGCAATGATGGCTATGACTATCCCGGTCGATTATTCAAAGCTCATCCTCGCCAACCAGTCCGCGCCGGTCCAGTTGATTGTTGATGGTTCCGACTCAAGCACCGCCACCATCGCCGCCTCCTATGCTGCCGCCATAGCATCAACGTATAATGCCCAGCTTGCCACCCAAACATTGTCCCGCTTCGGCATCAATCCCCCCGCCCCGCTCGATATGGAACCCCGCGTCTGGTTCAACGCCGACCTCAAAAGCCGAAACTTCATCATCCCCGGCCTCATCGCCGTAATTATGATGATTATCGCCGCCCTGCTCACCTCGCTTACAATCGCAAGGGAATGGGAACGCGGCACGATGGAGCAGCTCATCTCTACACCAGTAACATCAGGCGAGCTTATCTTCGGCAAGTTCCTGCCATATTTCGCAATCGGCTTTCTCGACCTGCTCATCGCAATCGCTATGGCTCAGTTCATCTACCACATCCCCCTTCGCGGCAGCTTAACCCTGCTGATTATTCTCAGCGCAGTATTTATCGCGGGCGCTATGTCGCTGGGAATCTTCATCTCCACTGCCGCCAAAAATCAGCTTATGGCAAGCCAGTTGGCAATCCTGACAACCTTTTTGCCCGCTTTCCTCCTGTCTGGCTTCGCATACGCAATTTACAATATGCCCAAGGCAATCCAACTTATAACCTACGTTGTCCCCGCACGGTATTTCATTACCATTCTCAAAGGTATCTACCTCAAAGGCATCGGCATCAGCGCCCTGTGGCCCGATGTCCTGTCTTTAATCATCTTTTCGTCGATTATGGTCCTGCTCGCAAAACGCAAATTCAAAAAGAAGGTGGCATAATTATGTTCGGCCGGTTAAAAGCCATCATCAAAAAAGAGTTCAGGCAGACCTTCCGCGACCCGCGGATGAGGGCGATGATTTTCGTCACCCCTGTTTTCCAGATATTGGTTTTCGGCTACGCCGCCACAACCGACGTCAATCGCGTCCCCACCGCAATTTACGACCTCGATAATACCCGGCAAAGCAGAGACCTCGTTCGGGCCTTTACCTCATCTAATTATTTCGACGTCAAACAATTTATAACCGACGATAGCCAACTTAACGAAGTATTCGACCACTCCATCGTCAATACCGTGATTCGCATAAACCATGGCTTCGCCCGTGACGTCCTCGGCAACAATAACCCCAGGGTACAACTCATCGTTGACGGCACCGACTCCAATATCACCGCCGTAGTCCTCGGCTACGCCGCGAGCATTATACAAAAATACTCTGGCGACCTTTCTTCGCAGCAAATAGATATCGTCCTTCAAAAGGTCGGCTCAATTCCCTCTGTCGATTTGAGAATTCGTGCATGGTTCAACCCGAATCTGCTTTCAAGGAACTTTTACATCCCCGGCGTCATTGCCCTGATTGTCTCGCTTATGTCGCTCATCCTCACCTCAATGGCAATCGTCAGGGAAAAAGAAATAGGCACCATTGAGCAGCTCGTCGTCAGCCCGCTTACCCCCATTGAGTTAATCATCGGCAAGCTCATCCCCTTCGCCGCCATTTCCGTATTCGAAGCCGTCTTCGTCACGCTGGTCGGTGTCCTGTGGTTCAAAATCCCCATACACGGCAATCTACTTCTATTGCTTATCGCCACGCTGATTTATCTGCTCGTAAGCTCAGGCGTAGGCCTGCTGATCTCGACCGTTTCCGCAACCCAGCAGCAGGCGCTTATGTCAACCTTCCTGTTTTTCTTCCCCGCCAACCTGCTCTCCGGCTTCATTTTCCCCATTCAGAATATGCCCACGCTTGTCCAGTACATTACATTTCTCAATCCTCTGCGGTATTACATAGTCATCCTGCGAGGCATATTTCTAAAAGGAATCGGCCTGGATATCCTCTGGCCGCAGATTCTCGCCCTGCTTATTATGGGTATCGCCATCCTGACAATCAGCTCGTTGAGATTCCACAAATCTCTGGGTTGATTTTTGCTCTTGAATAGTCAGCCGGATAGACGTGTCGCCTGTTTTACCACAGCAACAATGTTTATTTGTCGTAAACCCACCTTCGCTGTCCGCTACGACGGGTAAACCCGCCTTCGTTGGCACTACGGCTGGTAAACCTTATCCGGGTCGAAGACCTTTTCGGCGACGAATTCGAGCTGGTCGGCAGTTCCTTTTTTCAATGCGCGGTAGAAGCAGGATTGATACCCGGTGTGGCACTGGCCTGAATCGACTGTAACTTTGAGGATGATGCAATCCTGGTCGCAATCAACGAGGATTTGGCTGACCTTCTGGATGTGGCCCGATTGTTCGCCTTTTTTCCAGAGCTTTTTTCGGCTCCTGCTGTAATAGGTTCCGCAGCCGGTTTTGATGGTGTAGTCGAGGGCCTCGCGGTTCATATAGGCGACCATCAGGATTTCGCCCGTTTTGGCGTCCTGCGCGATGGCGGGAATAAGACCATTCGCGTCGAATTTCGGCATCAGTTGTGTGCCCTGTTCGATTGATTTGTCGGTCGACACGTTTTTCTCCTAACATACATAAACCCCCAGGCAGGCCTGGGGGCTAAACAACTTGTCAGGAAGGGTTTTAACCGTTATCATCTTCGCAGACAAGGTTTTTTTAATCCGCCTGCGGCGGATAAAGGCGTATACAGATAAATGGGCGAGCAAAAAAAGACCACGACACAAAAGCTATTCTTTTTTCTGCGAATCGGGTTTGTAACAGCCGCGATATTGGCGGTAACCATCTGGGTATCGCAGAATCATCGCTACGTGATTTTAGGCAGAAGTTTCGCGAAGATGGGGCCGTGGTTTTTCGCCGGGATAGTGGCGGCGTTTGTCGTAAGCCAGGCAATTTTAGCGTCGCGGTGGTGGCTGTTGCTGCGGACACAGGGGATTCATATAAATATCTGGGCGGCGATTCGGCTGCATTTTTTGGGGCTTTTTTACAACAACGCGATGCCCGGCTCGGTCGGCGGCGATTTGATTCGGGCGTGGTACGTTACCAAACACACCGAGAAGAAATTCGAAGCGGTGCTGAGCATATTTGTTGACAGGTTTATCGGGCTGGTAAGCTCTTTGATTATGGCGGGTTTTTGTTATTTCGTTTTGCTGCGAAATGTGAACCTCGGGCTAAGCCAGAAAACGGCCTCAGGTATTTTGAAGTGGGCGGTGATTGTTATCGCGGCAATGGCAATTTTAGTCGCGGCGATACCGGCGGGAAGAAAACTGGCGGCCAAGGCATACCAGCACGGCGTAACGTTTGCCAAAAAGCTTGGGACTGCGGCGGTTTTGTATGGCAGCAACCCGCTGACGATACTCGCGGCCTTCGGGCTTACATTCTTACTTCAGGGAATAGTCATAACAGGTTTCTGGCTGATTGGCCGACAAATAGGTATAGAGGTAAGCGCGAAGTATTATTTCGTGTTTTTCCCGCTGACCTGGGGCCTTGGGGCAATTCCCATCAGCGTAGGCGGTGCGGGAGTCGTCGAGGGAGGGCTTGCGGGCCTCTTTGTGCTGGCCGGGGTGGAAGCCGAAAAGGCGCTTGCGATTGCGCTTTGTCAGCGGGCGGTGTGGATAGTCGCAGCTTTGCCCGGCGCATGGATACACTGGACGGGCAGACATCTGCCAAAAGAGATGCAAATCGAGCCGGCGAAAGATTGATTATTCGCGTAAGCGCCTGCGGAGCCGAGTAAAAACATCCTGCCCCGGGTGGCGCAAAGAGCGTAGATTATGCGTGAAATTGGGACGAGCTTATGTATAATGGACGGGCCGGTGGATACGGTCGGTTTATATGTTTTTAGAACGTCTTAGAAAAGCTGGAAAGGAGAACTGCCTTGTTATTCACGATTAGCGGCAAACATACTGAAATACCGGAAGCAGTAAAAAGTTACGCCGAGGAAAAAACCGAAAAGCTGCCGAAATTTTACGACGTCATCAACCAGATTGAGGTCATAGTTGACGGCAAAGAAGGAAGCAAAGAAGCGGGCAATATCGCGGTGGAAATCATCCTCAGGGCGGAACGCAAGAAAATCTTCGTGGTAAAGGAAAAAGGCAGCGACGTTTACGCCTGCATCGATCTGGCAACACACAAACTTGAGCAGCAACTCAAAAAGACCAAAACGAAGGAACGGGACGGGAAAAAACACAGGGCTCGCTGAAGCTTGCGACCGATATTATGCGGACGGCAAAAATTTGCGGGTAATTGTTTTAGGAAGGACGGTATGAAGTTTGCGGATTTCGTTTGTTTTGAGGCGGTTATCCCGGAGCTGCAGGCAAAAGACCGGGACGGGGCCATAACGGAGCTTGTCGCCGCGATAGACAAGGCGGGCCGGCTCGGCAAAGGCAATTGCGACAAAATAACACGTGCCGTAATCAAGAGAGAGAACGAAGCGAGCACCGGGATGGGCAAAGGAATAGCCGTTCCGCACGTTAAGCACAAGGCAGTCAAGAACGTGGTCGCCGCTTTGGGGCAAAGCAGCAAAGGCGTCGATTTTGCCGCGCTGGACAAACAGCCGGTGTATTCGGTCATACTTCTGATAAGCCCCGCCGACGACCCCGACAAACACCTGCAGGCGATGGAACAGATTTTCAAACACCTTCAGCAGGAAAAATTCCGAAAGTTCCTCAGGCAGTCGCAGACGGCTGCACAGATTGAGGACTTACTGAAGGAGGCGGACGTCAATCCGTCCCTGTGAGTTTTGTGATACAACCAGGCCGGTGATATGTGGACGGGCGATACAGTGCAAAATACGGTTTGCGAACTTGAGGTCGAAATAAAAAACGCGGACGGGCTTCATATGCGCCCCGCGATGCAATTTGTGGATATTGCCAGCAAGTTTCAGGCCTTGATAACCGTCAGTAAGGCGGAAACGAGCGTGGACGGCAAGAGTATTATGCAAATGAGCATGCTCGCGGCTACATACGGAACCCGGCTGAAGATAAAAGCCGAGGGCGTGGATGCAGCCGAGGCGATTGAGGCATTGCGAGAGCTCGTTGAGGTAAAGAAGTTCAACGAGCCGACGCCCGAGGAAAAAAGTCAGCAGATGTCCTGATTTCAGTCACGATGGAAATAAAAAAAGGTATAGCCGTTTCGCCGGGAATTTCAATCGGTAAATGCTTCGTTATCGACGCAGAGGATTATCGGATTCCAAGGCGACTGATTGAGCCGTCGCAGCGTTTGACGGAAACGCAGCGCGTGCGCAACGCCTTCAAAGACGGTATTGAGGAGCTGACCCGCCTTCAGGCCGAACAGGCGGAAATCGAGGGGCAGAAGATAAAAGACATCTTCGCGGTACACCTGAGCTATCTGCGGGACCGCACGCTCCGCAAAAAGATAACCGATATGGTGAACACGGAGCTGGTTACGGCGGAGTTCGCCGTTTCGAGCACCTTGCGGGATGTTGCTTCGCACTTCACCAAAGTAAAGGACGTTTACATAAGCGAGCGGGCCGCCGACATATATGACATCGAGCACCGGCTGGTGGGACACTTAGTGGGAGGCAAGCGGCAGGACATCGCGGCCCTGAAGGAAGAGGCGATCATTGTCGCCCGCGAATTAAGCCCCACACAAACGGCGAGTTTCAATAAAGAGTACGTCAAAGGCATCGCCACCGGCGCGGGCGGCAGAACAAGTCATACCGCAATTGTGGCAAGGTCGCTGGGTATCCCCGCGGTAGTCGCGCTCGAAGACATTACCGAAACCGTTACCGCAGGCGACACGGTAATCATCGACGGCAACCGCGGCATCGTCATCGTAAATCCTGATGATAACACGATAGCGCAATACCTCGAATACGCCGTCGAATATACCGAGCTGGAGCATCGGCTTGATACCATAAGGGAAAAACCCGCTGAGACGCGAGACGGGGCGCGTGTGACGCTGCTTGGCAATATCGAGTTCCCGGATGAGGCACAGGGGGTTTTGCAAAAAGGCGGCGAGGGAATAGGACTCTATCGAACGGAGTTTTTGTATCTCAACCGCAACACTGAGCCGACGGAGCAGGAGCATTACGAGGCCTACTCGCGGACGGTGGCGGTCTTTAAGTCCAGGCCGGTGGTGCTCAGAACGGTGGACCTTGGGGCGGATAAATATACCCAGAGCAGACGTTACATGCGGGAGCCAAATCCGTTTCTTGGACTGCGCTCGATAAGATTTTGCCTGCAAAATCTGACGATGTTCAAAACGCAGCTTCACGCCATTATGCGAGCGTCGGTGCTGGGAGACCTGCGAATAATGTTTCCCCTCATAACCAATCTGCAGGAGCTGATGCAGGCCAAGATGATCCTGGGCGACGTGATGGAAGACCTCGACGAAGAGGGCGTACCATATAACAGGAACATCAAGGTCGGGATTATGGTTGAGACGCCTTCGGCAGCGCTAACGGCGTCGATGCTGGC
>PMZJ01000039.1 GCA_003170415.1 Phycisphaerales bacterium
TATACGGTAACCGGTACGGCAGGCGCCAATGGCTCGATTGCCCCGCTAAGCGCGGATGTCAATTACAATGGCAGCCAGTTGTTTACCGCAACTGCCAATACGGGCTACACGGTTGACAAGTGGACGGTTGACGGCGCTGATGCTCAGATGGGCGGCACAACTTACACGTTAAGCAATATCACAGCGACCCATACGGTTGCCGTGAGCTTCAAGATTATGACTTACACAGTATCGGCCAGTGCCGGGACCAATGGTACTGTTGTCCCGCTAAGCGAGGATGTCAATTACGATGGCAGCCAGTTGTTCACAGCAACACCTGATATCGGCTATGAGGTCAATGAGTGGCTTGTAGATGGTTCGGGTGTCCAGACGGGCGGAAATAACTACACTCTTGAGAATGTTACAACCATTCATACAGTGGTAGTGACGTTCAGCAGGATTGTCTTCTCGATTTCCGGCTATGTGGTTGAGATTGACGGTAACACGCCGGTCAAAGACGTGCTGATGTTGGCAGGTGATACTAACACCCTGACGGATACAAACGGCTACTACGAATTGTCGGTCGGCTATGGCTGGTCGGGCGTCATCACCCCTGAGAAGGAAGGATACGTCTTTGAGCCAAACAGCAGTACATACGGCAATGTTACGCAGGATTACAATGATGTGAATTACACGGCCGCACTTATGACCTTTAAGATTGCCGGCTATGTGCTTGATTCCGGCAATTCCACGCCGATAAGCAATACAAGCATCTCTGCCGAAAACGGCGGCGGACCATGGACAAGCAAGTACGGCGGCGGTTCATCGCTAACGGATGCCAGCGGTTACTATGAGGTCTGGGTTGATTACAACTGGTCAGGAAAAGTAACACCTGCTAAGTATGCCTATGCTTTCGAACCGAACAGCAGAAGCTACGAGGATGTCAACGCGGATTATACCGGCCAGGACTATGCCGGCACGCTGCTCACGTTCAAAGTCACCGGGTATATCACGAACAAATGCGGCGTACCCATAAGGGATGTGCTGGTTAGCGCAGGCAATGGCGGCGGGCAGGCCACGACCGATGCCAATGGTTACTATGAGGTCTGGGTCGATTACACCTGGACAGGCACGCTGACGCCGACTAAAAAGTACTATACGTTTGAGTTGAGTAGTGGTAGTGAGCATCGTATTCTGATGCTTGTTGCCGTTGCCCAGCCCGGGCAAAACTACACAGAGGAAAACATCTACGACCTTGACTGCGATGGCTATATCGACCTTGGCGATGTCGGCGTGATGGCTGATAACTGGCTCGTAACCGGCTCACAGACACCGATACCGGGCGATTTCAATGCCGACGGAACTGTTGACTTTGCGGATTTCGCGATTTTCGGCAACGTATGGGGCAACTGAAAAACCGGGCCTGTAAACATATTGTTGAGTTTTAAATTTTAAAGGCCGTCGTCTCCGCAAGGAAACTACGGCCTTTTATTTTGCGAAGACCGGTTCTACTCGTTTTTGCTGTACAGCCAGCGTTCGTCGGCGAATTCGTATTCCACTAACTCTTCTGGTTTGAAAAACAGGGGGATTTCGTATGCCGCCGACTGCGCACTGTCGGAGCCGTGGACAAGATTGAACCCTCTCGAACAGCCCAAATCGCCGCGAATTGTTCCCGATACCGCCTCATAACCAAATGTCGCCCCAAGCATTTTGCGGGCGATTTCGATTACGCCCTGGCCCTGCCCTGAACCTGCCTGTGGTGAGCTTGTCGAACCAGTCGAAGGGGCTTCCCAAACCATCGCCAGCACAGGCGATGAGCAGAGGAATTTCACCAGGCCATCATAAAAGGGTTTGCCTTTATGAACTGCGTAGAGACGAATCGCGAGGTCCTTGTCGGGCCTTAAGAATTTCGCCGCGACAAGCTTGAGGCCTTTCTTCTCGAATCGGCCTATGATTTCCCCGATAAGATGCCGCTGCACTCCATCCGGCTTAATTATAATAAGCGTTTTGTCCGCCATTTACGGTTTCGTTCAACCGGCTAAACAGGCCTGTTACATGCCCTTGGGGATAATGTAAATTTCCACGCGTCTGTTCTGCGGGTTGCCCTTCTTGTCCGGCTCGTTCGGCACAATAGGCCTGTATTCGCCAAACCCTCTGATACTCGCGCGTTCAGACGCAACGCCGTTGCCCGTCATAACATCCAGTACCGATATCGCCCTGTGTGCCGACAGATACCAGTTGGACGGATGTTTGGCCTTTGTCTCGGGCTTTAAAATCGGCAGGTCGTCGGTGTGGCCTGCTATTATGATGTCGAACTCCTTGGCCTGGTCTGTATTGAGAATTCCGCATAATGCCTTGATCGATTCCATAGCGGTGGGTGCTACCTCGTCGCTGCCTTTTTCAAAGAGCAAATCGCTCTTGAATTTTACAATGCCCCTTGCTGCGTCGAAGCTCACCAGCTCGCTTCCTTTTGCCCAGTCCTCTAACATTGAAGATAACTCTGCGGGTAGCTGCACCCCGCCCATAAGCTGCTTTTGCATCGCATCAATCAATGCCTTCTTTTTGGCAATCTCGTCTTCGAGTGCCGCGACTTTCTGTTGCAGGGCCTGCATTTCGATACTGCCCTTGCCGCTCAATGCCTCGACCTGCCTTTTGGCCTGGTCAAGCTCCAATGTTGCCGTCTGGAGCTGGCTTTCGAGTTCCTTTATGCGTCTTTCCTGTGCGGTGTTTTGCAGTTTGAGGTCCTTGAACTGCTGATCAGAAACGCAGCCGCTGGTAATTATCATTGCAGCACATACAAAACTGATTACTGAAACTGTGGCGAGTCGCATCTTTACATCCTTTCAAGCGAGTCCGACTTACAATCCTTTTTATCCGCCTTCCGTGTGGCGGATTTATCATCTCCCGGTCTGCCGGGACTTTAACACAGCTAATAAAACGTTTTTCACCCCATCCGTCAAGGGCAAAATTCCAAAATCTTGCGGGTTATTCTCGTCCTCATTCTGCATCGATTAGCCCCGGTGGTATGGCCGGGGTCGTTGTGTTCTCCTGCGATTTTATTATGGCGTAGCGGAATTTCGCAGATGCGCTGCGGGGATTCGACATAATTTCCTTGATTCGCGGTACGATTGGGTTTTTGGACGCCGACTGGTATATGCCGCTGCGAACGTTGTCACGAAACCATCGCTTGACAATGCGGTCTTCGCCGCTGTGAAAACTTATAATGCCGATTCGGCCTCCCGGACGCAGACAGTATTGGGCGATTCTCAAAAGCTCTTTTAATGAGCCAAGCTCGTCATTGACTAATATGCGTAGCGCCTGAAACGTTCGTGCGGCAGGGTGCAGCTTACCGAATTTGGCGAGATTTTGCTGCCTCCACGTCTTTGGGGTCAGCCCCTTAACGCTGAAAATTATCCGGATGAGTTGTTCGGTTTGCGTAATCGGCGACACCATCCGCTGGGCAACAATAAACTGCGCTATTTTCTTATGGTCCGGCTCATCCGCCAGTTCCAAAAACGCCTTCGATAATTCTTCTTCGGAAAGCTTATTGAGCAAATCCGCGCCGGTCTGCTTTAGCCGGTCATCCATTCGCATATCGAGAGGACCTTTATGTTTGTAGCTCATCCCGCGGTTAGGATTGTCTATCTGCATACTCGAAACGCCCAGGTCGGCGAAAATTATGTTGCAGCCGGCGAGGTTTTCTTTTTTCAGAACGTTGGCAATACCTGCGAAATTGCTGTGATAAAAACTAATTGGCGCATTGTTCTTGCTTAGCCGAAGGCGGGTGCGTTCGAGTTCCGCGTTATCGACGTCCATCGCAATCAGTTTACCCGTTGGCCCGATATGTTTGATAAACTCGGATGCGTGCCCGCCGTATCCGACGGTGCAATCAACTACGATTTCGCCGGGCTTAGGCCTCAGGCAGCCAATGACCTCTTCCGTCAGGACGGGAATATGACTGCCTGCCGGCGTTTTGCCTTTTGCTCGCAGATGTTCCTTTATCTGCGGATATGCCGAAAGATTGTGCTCCTTGTATTTTTCGTTGAAACTCTTCGGATGCGTTCCGCTGTATCTGCGTCGCCTCTGGTGCTTGCTCGGCTGTTGCTCACTATTGTCCTGCTGCTCGAACGCGCTCATTCTGACTCCAAGAATTCCGTGTATGTTGATTGCAAATAAAGACACAAAAATTATAGCCACAGATTACACAGATTACACTGTTTTTTTTAGCCACTCCCTAAGGGATGCCAACTGGCAAGAGGCCACGGACAGCACATAGAATTCCAGTTGGGATATGTCATTCCCGCGTAAGCAGGAATCCATTAAATCCTCATTCCAAAATCGTCAATCGACAATCGGCAATCGTCAATTATTTACTCCTCATCCCTCAATCCTCAATCCGCAATTAGTTGATTGCTTTGAAGGCGGCTTTTGATGCTTCGATTGTTTTTTCGATGTCCTTTTTCGAATGGGCCAGCGAAACAAACATCGCCTCATACGCGCTTGGGGCAATATATATACCTTGGGTGAGCATCTCCGCGAAAAACTTCTTGAACTGATGGATATCAGTTGACGAGACATCCTCGAAATTCCTGATGGGCCTGTCGGTAAAAAAGCAGCTCAAAATAGACCCGACGCGATTGATAACGACAGGAACGCCCGCCACTCCGGCCGCATCTTTCAATCCCTCAGCCAGCATCCCGGCTTTCGCCTCGAGTTTGTCGTAGCAATCGCCCTTAGCTAATATATCGAGCGTCGCGTTGGCGGCGGCGGTGGCAATCGGGTTTCCGCTAAGCGTTCCCGCCTGATAAACCGGCCCTGTCGGCGCGAGCATATCTAAAATAGCCGCCTGTCCGCCAACCGCCGCCAATGGCAATCCGCCGCCTATGATTTTGCCAAGACAGGTAATGTCCGCCTTGACGCCGTAAAGCTCCTGTGCCCCTCCGCGGGCGATGCGAAAACCCGTGATTACCTCGTCGAAAATCAAAACCGCCTCTTCCGCGTCGCACAAGGCCCGCAGCATTTGCAGATAACCATCAGCAGGCGGCACAACTCCCATATTCGCAGCCACCGGCTCAACCAGGACTGCTGCGATTTGCCCCCTGTGCACCAAAAAACAATTCTTAACCGCCTCAATATCGTTATATGGTATGACTACGGTAAGGTCCGCTATGGCAGGGGGGATACCCGCGCTCGACGGCGCCGCATGTTCAGCCGCACCAGACCCCGCCGCGACTAATAGCGAATCGCTGTGGCCGTGATAGCAGCCCGCCATTTTGATAATCAAATCTTTTCGCTTATAGCCCCTCGCGAGCCGAATCGCCGTCATCACCGCCTCGGTCCCGCTGCTGACTAAGCGCAATTTTTCAATAGACGGGAACGCATTATGTATCTTTTTCGCCAGTTCGGTTTCCGCCAGTGTGGGCGCACCGTAACTCGTCCCTTTTTTCGCTGCTTTATTTATCGCCCTGACAACCGCCGGATGAGCGTGCCCTAAAATCATCGGCCCCCACGACCCGACGTAGTCAATATAGGCGTTCCCGTCGATATCGTAAATCTTCGCCCCTTTTGCCCTGTCGATGAACAAGGGCTTCAATCCCACACCGCCGAATGCCCGAACAGGCGAGTTCACGCCCCCCGGCAGATACCTTCTCGCCTCTGCGAACGCCTCCGCCGACTTCGGATGTTCCAGTTTGGCCTTTATTTTTCTCATTCCTGAAATCCTAATCCGCCAACCCCATACCGTCAATCGTTAATCCCGTCTTTGTAACAGTTACACCGCTGTCCATTATTGAAGGTTTATGGTTTTATAAAAAAGGGGATTTTGGCGACGCGACAGGGGCGATGGGCTGCTCTATAACGATTTGGCTATTGAAAGGGCTATTTTTGGGCCAACTCCTTTTGCCCAGATTGACACCAGCTATCAGGCCTAATCTCTCCGGCTCCGCAAATCACTCGATTCCTTTCTTGGCTTGAAATTCGAGCAGGTGTCATCTTCCCAGCGGAAGAAGGGTGATTTCTTGTTGTTGCCCATAATCTCTTCTTTTGCGGATACGATACAAAGTCCCCAGTTAGTGCTGCCGGACATAATGCCCTTGGGCTCGAAATATCTGCAGTTCTCACAATTCTGTTTCATTTTGGGCATTCGCTCCAAACCATTTATTTTGTAAAAATGATAAATATGAGGCAAAGATATTCCCTTCTCTTTGCCTCATTTCCCGCAGATCTGCTGGTGTGGAAGCTTCTGCTTAGAGCACTTTTTTCATACGGCCAAAGGCACGGAAGGACAGGAGGAAAAGGCCTTCCACACCCCAGCCGGTCTTACGCAGAGATATTCCTGTGAAGGGAAAATCCCACTGTATTAAGAGGCGTCCCATTAAGCCAAATGTTGACGATAAAATAATAGGATATCATTGAAATTCTGCCAAAACCCTGTTCTTGATAAGATGGGGCATATTTGGTAATATGACTGTTTATATTCGGCTTATTTGCCTTTTGAGAGCAGGTCGCAGGTGAGTAGAAAGAGCACAACAGGACAGGGGTGTGATATATCAGGCGACGTTCAACGTGCCACGGCAATCTTTTTCGAGCATTGCGACTTTATCCGTGCTGTTATTCGCTACAAAATTAAAGATGAAAGTATGGCCGAGGATTTGTTCCATAATCTCTTCCTTTCGCTTATATCAAGACCTGTACCGGCAGAAGTACGAGATATTAAAGGTTATATCTACAAGGCGATAATAAATGACGTAACAGACCACATTCGACACCTCGGAAGATACCAGACGCTGACACACAGATGTGCTGATTATAATAAATTAACCGTCAACAATCGACTGCCCGAAGACGCCTTAATGGAGAAAGAGCAGACGGATAGGATGATAGAACTAATCAGAAAGCGGGTGACCAAAAATGAATTTGAAGCTATTACATCAAGATACCATGATGGTCTATCTATAAAGGAAGTAGCCGACAGGATGAGCATTAATAATCGCTCTGTAAGCAGATATATTTCCACCGGTATCAGGAAGGTCAAGCAGTTCCTGACAATTGAACAAGAGGTTAAAGATGATAGCACCCAATTATAACAAACTTTGTGTGGAAGCCGAGCGGCACTATTTTGACTTTTTACGTGACGAGGCCGAGCAGCCCGTCCCCGGTGAAGTCATCGACCACATCATGGGATGTCATCACTGTCGTGAGCAAATGAGCCAGCTTGAAGCGATGCTGGCCGAATGCAAAGAGCATCCACAAATACAAATGGCACAACGTCAGATGGCAACTGCCGCCATACTCAAGCTGCACTTTTCGTTTGTGGGCAAACACGTTAATTGCGCTGACGCGAGGCCTTTTTTGCCGAATCTTTTGGAACCGACGATGCAAATCAGGATGCCTACGCCTATAACAGCCCATATCGATAACTGTGACCAGTGTAAAGAGGATTCCAAAAAGCTGCAAAATCTTGGCCTCAGCCACAAACAGCTTATAACCCTCAGCCAATTGTTTGCAGACGAACTTGATGCCGACGAAACGGATTGCACCGCGGCCCGTGAGGCAATCTCGGCTGTGGTTGCGATGGCCTTTGGCCGAACAGATGCGAAAACCTTAAGGCATTTATCTTTATGTCCTAAATGTCGGCAGGAGCTGTACAAATTTCGTCAGACAATCCTGGAGCAAACAAAAATACTGCATAGCAAGAATGAAACGCAGAAGAGTATCTTCCCATGTTCATCAGTAGGAGCAGGTGACGTCTTTGATTATTGCATTCCATACGGCATAGACCCGACAAGTGACGAATATGCGAAATTCCGCAAGTCCTTAACCACGCACATTGTCTGCTGTGACGAGTGTCTTGACAAAATCCAGCAATTGCACAAGACGATTTATACAATTGCTGAAAGGCCGGAATCCGGCGTTGTGACGGTCTTCCACATAGACACGACTGCCAAAGTTGAGACAGAAAGTTTATACGCAGGTTTCCCTGTAAGGGTAGAAATGGCCAATTTGGGCAGCCAGGAACAACCACATTTAGAAGAGTATGAAAAGGTCGTAAAACTCAAACCTGCATCAAAGAACCTTAGACCGCTATTGAAAATAGCGCTTCCGGCTGCAGCGTTGATAATGTTGGGAGTAGGCCTGTTTTTCAACGTCCATACCGCAAAAGGTATTGCCATTGAACAGATTTACAGGGCCATTGATATGGTTAAGAATATCCACATCTCCACCTCTGCCCCCGACAGGCAGGAATCTGCACAGGAGGTTTGGGTGTCCAGAAGTTCTGAGATTTACATTATTAAGACGAAAAATGAATTTACGCTTTGGAACGCCTTCGAGCGAGTGAAAAAGAACAAAGATTTGGGCACCGGCGCAATTAAGCAGACCTCATTGAGCAGTGATAATCTTGTTGCTTTAAGGAATATGATTTACGGTTCAATAGGCATAATGCCATTCGATAAATCCTCCGACATTCCCCCGGACGCGATATGGTCTGAGATAACTGACTTTGACCATAGCACTGGGGTCGATAATATGAAGGTATATGAACTCAGGTGGACTGAAAAAACCTTAAGGGGCTTAACATCGCATAGAATATGGCGGGTCTTTACGGATGCCTCTACCAATCTGCCACATAAGATTCAGTGGCTTAAGCAATCGGAATCTGCCCCTCAGCCGGTCCTGGAATCGACTATGATTATCGAATATCCCGGCGACGAAGAAATAGTTGCAAAAACGGAAGCTATGTCGTTCTAATCCATAGTTATTTGGAATCCGGCGTCCACAGGGGATACCGGTTTTGGTAATGACCATCAGCGGTCTTTTTAACAAGCAAATCTTCCGCTTTGTTGCGAGCTACGTGACCGTCAGCAAATCCAACGTTGACCGTCATTTGGGGATGTCGCCCATAAAAAGCATCTATCTCCTGTCCCGACCAAAGCTGTCTTTGGCGATTTATCGACAAGCCCGGAACGTAGGCAGTATCTTGTATTTGTGCGTTGCCAAGCGTTACCGGCGGAACATCAGCCGCGTGCCACCAGCTTATAATTGCGTAACCGCTATCGACTATGAGCAATGTCTGGGCCGGTCGGAAAACCTCTGAACACCATCTTGGTTGGCCGACAAACTCATTCTGGTTTACGCTTCCTGTGGACATTCTGCAAATGGACAGATTAACGCCATAGTTACCACAAAGAATATCATCTTTGAGTTTTGGCTGTTTTATTTGTTTGGACGGGCATTGAAGCACAGTCTTACTACCCATATTTATCTCATAAAACCCTTCTATGTAATTAAACCACCACCCCCTCCTGTCATATTGAGATAAACCAGCATAACCACCGGCTGGAGGATTAAGCGGAAGTGGGTTGTCAAACCCATAAGGGAATCTGCCGCTGTCGTTAACGTACATTGAAAAAACCGAATTTAACTGCCTGATATTAGACATACAAACGGCTGCTTTTGCCTGAAGCCGAGACATCTGAAGAGAAGGGACCAGAAGTGCAAAGAGAACAGTAATAATTCCTATTACTAAAATCAATTCAATCACGGTTAACCCAAATCGCCGCATAGCCAACACTGTATGATTTGCGCCGGCAAAAGTCAAGCGCGTCAGAGCAACACGGTGCAATAACCTGGATGCAGTTGTACCCTAACACGGCGATATAAGATTAAACTAATAGTTAATTACAAACACGCCATCATATAATAACATGTCCACACACCAGTCACATTGCAAGCATCGAGGATATCAGTGTCTTGAATGCATAGGGTTGATGCATATTTGAGCATTTTTGTGCTGGAGCAACTGCCGCTATCTGCAGTTGTGCATCCATAACGTGTGTAATATTCATAGTAGTTCCCTCCACACAAACCGGCAACCTCACTGCAAAAGATGACATCGTATTGCTGCAAGAGTTTTGTGCAGGAGTAGCCGGAGCCGCCGATTATATCTGCCAACTGGCCACTGCTGATTTCATTAAAATCGCCCTGAATCGGCTGTTTAGAGACAAGTAAAGCCGTCCCGTCAGTCCAGTCCATATCGAAAAAGCTGATTTCCGTATGGTCATAGAATTTGGCGGACGAAAGGTCTGTTATCCAGACATATCGGTCATCAATGCGGTCCACGACAACGAAATGGTTTTTGCCGGGGAAATATAAAATTGCCTTGCAGCCGTTTAGATTTTTGAGTGTATCTATGTTCGTCTTAACCGCCCGACAATAAAATCCAAATCCCTGCAGGAAGTATTTCATATCGTACATACTTGTGGTGCCCTTGGTCTGGTTAACGAGGGAGGCGAGGTCTTTATCTGAAATCGTAACCCCGAATTCCGACGCGACGCACCCTATCGCGATTGTTGCGCAATTTCGCGTATTCGCTCCATCTGATTTGACTATCGCCAAACGTTTTGTCAGGAGTTGGTTTGTATCAGCGGCGTTTGATTGTCGGTACATCGCCGGCTTAGTGCTTTTATCGGAATAATACTCAACCAGCGCATCCGACTCATAAGGGACATCAAAAGCGTTTGCCTGTGGAACGCTATCGTCTATGGCGGTCAGATTCCACGAGTCGCGGGCCTTCAGCCGGCCTGAGCCGGCTTCAAATTGTTCAATCAGGATGGTTTTAGGAACCCAACTGCCCGCGATAAATGTATAATCCGAATACTGTCTTGAAATTGTAGAGCCATCCGTTTTTTCTATCAGACAATTTTTTAACGCGTAGTTTTTGGCAGAGTCCAGTGTAAGGTGACTTTTGCTGCCGTCGGCTTCTTTGAGCGTCAACACTATTTGTGTCTCACCGTTGACGGTAGATTCAATGCCTGATGATTCAACGGCACAAAGATTGCTGTACGTGTAGCGACCGTATCCCCACGGAACTACCCCTGCGGTCAAAGGCCCGTTTACAGGATGCGGGCTATTTCCTCCGGCATCGACGATTGCATTGTTGCCGGGCAGGAAATAGGTGGTGTACTTTTCGCCATCCCAGACAAATATGCGTCTTTGGTTTCCGCCGAGGTCAAATTGCTGAGTCATAAAATTGTCGGCTAAATTCCTGCCTGGTTTTACCGAATCAGACCGTGAATCGACGTTAATTTCCCAGTAGAACCGCTTACCGTCAAATTTAACCTGCACTGTGGAATACATTGTGTATTCGTTGGATAACTTGTGGCGAATGTTAAAGGGTATCGCGTCAAGCTTCATTTTCTGCAAATCTTCGGTAAGCTCCCGTTTGTTTGTATCATTGCGATACCGTTGAATCTCCGCGGCTATTTGCCGGTTAATCTCGTTTACGTCGGTAACGGCCGATGCAACATATTCCTGATGTGACGCCTCAATTGTACCCGTCGCAATCCATGTTTTGCGGGGTTGAGCGGTTAATTGTTCAAAAATTTGCAGAAGCTCCGCACGCTCTAAGGGTCTGTCTGCAACTGCGATTCCGCTGCCAAGCAGCACTATGATGATAATTCCTGAAAATATTCGTGTGTTCATAACACACCTCCTCTCATATCTACTGCGTTATCACAAAAAATACATTAACCAATCATCAACGGCCTTTTACAGCATCACCCATACAATGAAGGCGTTGTGAAAAGGGAAATGTTGACGACTTTCTGCCCTCCCGTGACATAACCTGACCCATTGAGAGAAAATTCTTATAGCTTAATGGTCTTGCAGGGGGTAAACCGACTTTGCCGATTATCTGGTCTTTTCCAGCCAGTATTCGGCAAATTGCCTTAAGTCGCTGATACCTACGTACCCATCGGCATCAAGGTCGGTTCCCGAGCAATTATCCGGTTCAAGACAATCGGTTCTTTGCCAATTCGAGCCAAGCACAGCAAAGTCTGAAAAATCGACTATCCCATCATTATCAAAATCACGCGTTGGAACGTGTGTGAAGGCCATTACATAATTGGGCTCGTCAAAACTGAATTCGTAATCGTATAACCAAACATTACAATCGCCCACATTGGTGGCGTTATAATCTATTACGAACCAGTCGCCTGGTATTGTGTCTTTGACATCAGTAGCCAGCTCAAAGCCGGACATGAAAGAACTTTCCTGATCCAAAACGGTTGCTCCCGGACCCGCCGCCTCAAGGTGGGAACCTTCCCAATCAGTAGTCGTTTCGTTGTAATCTTTTCCAATGAGGACTCCGTAATCCCGGTATGGGTCGCTGATATACAGACCTCCGCCCCAGTAGTTCCCACCGGTATCTGAACTAATAATAATCGTGAGACGTGTTCCAACCATAATTGGGCGGTAAACGAATGGAATACAGGGGTCGGCAAGCTCAAGCGGCGTATTGCCATCCGCCAGACAAACCTTTGTGAATACGTCAGCTTGCGCTGCCGGTGCTGCAACCAGAAGTAATATGAAAGGAATCAATCTTTTCACAGCCCACACTCCCTTTAATGATTTTTTAGAATCTTAACCCAGCATCAATAGATGCAACCTTTTCCCTACGGGTGCGAATGGTCTGTTTGACCTCTTGTTATCGTCTATCGGTTTAAGTGCGGGGCATTATAGCACATTTTGTTTGCTAAAATCAAGCAAAAAAACGAGATAGCCCCAAAAGACAATCAACCTTTGGCTGTTTCCAAACGCCTTAAAGGTGATACCGATGGGCAAGCATCTAATATGACATATAAACCGAGCATCAAAACAAAAGGGGTATATGAAGAACAATAGAACCGGCAGAATAATACAGTTATTGACAATGTTACAGTCCCAAAGGGGTTATAAGATTTCAGAATTGGTTGGGATGCTGGGAAAAAGCCGTCGCACGGTATATAGAGACCTGAAAGAGCTGGAAGGGGCAGGTTTGCCTTGTCGTTTTGACACAAGTCAACGCTGTTATGTTTTCGACCATCAATCCCCTCTTCCAACATTTGCTCTGTCTAAAGATGAAGCATTCAGCTTGCTGTTACTGCTTCGCGAGGCGAGTCACAATATACGGTTTCCTTTTGCTTATCCTGCTCAGCTGTTATCCCTTAAAATTGAGAATTGTCTGAGACGGGAAGTAAGACAATTTTGCGACACATCGTTTCGATTTATCTCGATTAGCTCTGCTCCTAAAGTCAAGATGGACTTGTTGGATAAAATATTCGCGCAGGTACTGGAAGCTACTCAAGTAAAACGGGTTTTGGCCATTCATTGCTATTTGCCTGCCGAACAAAGGTCTGTAACAACGGACTTAAATCCTTATTACCTGGTTTATTCGGAATGCACCTGGCATGCAATCGGAGAATCGAGCTTTCACAAGGCAGTTCATACCTTCGAGCTGAATCATATCACGCAGTTGAGTCCTTTAGACAGATATTTTGTGGAAGATGAAAAATTCGACCTTAGCGAGTATTTTGGGTATGCCTGGTCATTATTGCGAGAAGGCCAAATCTATGAGGTCAAATTGAGATTTAGTCCGGGAATCGCCACGGATGTAGCCGAGGTCCAATGGCATGAGACACAGACCGCTTCTTTTGAGGATGATGGCTCGGTGGTACTGAAATTCCATGTGGATGGACTTAATGAGATAACATGGTGGATTTTGGGTTATGGCGACCAGGTAGAAGTTCTTGCGCCTAAGGCATTAAGACAAAGGATTGCTCAAATAGCATCGAGAATAGTAGATTCACAACAAGGATGACGCAGTTATCTCGTAAAAATAACAAGTGTTTTTGGGATTAAAACCGTCAACATTTGGAGGCCGGAGACGCCATAAATGATAGTTCCTCGCCGGGGATTGCTTGCGAAAGGTTGGCCGGGGTATAGAACGATGGCCATATTTCCCTTCTGCACCTTCGGATGGAGATAAGAGTGTTCTAAGCAGAAGCTTCCACACCAGCAAATCTGCGGGAAATGGGGCAAAGGGAACAAAACCTCTTTGCTCCAATTTTATAAAATTAGGCGGATGTTAATCTGGGTAAAAAAACAGTGACAAATTCTGTCACTCTTGTAAAGCAAGGTAGTTTATGGTAAACTCCACTATGAGGTTGGCTTTAGCATTCGAAGCTTTATTTGAAGGTGCCGGGCTGGCTTTTGGGTGTGGGGTCAGTCCCGGCGCTTTCTTTATTATCACCGCGAAGACGCAAATACACAAAATCAGACGCTGATCGCTCGCCAATAGGGGAGATTCAACCTTGGCTTGCCTCGATAGGGGTTTCACCAAAGGTGGACAGATTCCATGTATTTTCTGTTTTTCCCCTCTGTCATTCAGCATGGATTTGTACTGAAAAGCAATTTTTTCGTCAACATTTTACGCAGTCAATCGCCTTTAGCAGTAGATAAGGAATGTGTCGTGTTGATAGCGGTTTGATGCGATAAATGACGGGTAAGTGGTTCGTCCAGAAAAAGCCATAGACGCATACTGCGGTGGGTGACCAGAAATACATCATTGAACAGATGGAAACTTATATCCGCCAAGGGGGCGGCGGATATGGGGATTGGTTCGTAGGGTTGGCTGATAACCCTATTACTCCCATCACGGAGGTTTCCCGCCTTCGTAAGGTACAAAACCACAGGTTTGCATACATCGAAACAATGTCAGGGGAAGTTGCTAAAGCGGTTGCTGATTATTTCATCGATGCGTGCGGGGTGGACGGCAATATAAGCGAAAGAGAAGAAGATGGTGGTCGGGCACTATATCTTTATAAAAAAGCCGGGCATCTCGTCGCCTGCGAAACCGGCATATCAAGCCGATTAATTTGCTGGGTGCGCAATAAGCTGTTTCGGGTTTGCGCCCCCGGCAACAACAAAGTAATCAGGAGATTATATGCACCGTGACCATGAGATTTTTATTCAGGCGATCAAAGACAGGAAAAAGGTTCTCATTAAACACCGCAGTGAAAAGGGCCGTGACGCAAGCACGAAGGTTTGCTGCCCTCTTTTTTATATCCCGGTCGGCGACAAGGGTGGTTGTGACCATTACTACTTCTGGGAGGAGGAAAAAGGCCTAAAAGGTAATGTTATGAGCGTTAAAACAGACGACATAGTCCAAATCGGGCAGACCCATGAGCCATTCGATCCGGTTGGCTTGACTCTTGTCAGCAACGAAGATATGTCGTTTGAACATTAACAATCACATCAGTCAATTCAAACATCGCAGATGAAATAATTGCGCTGGCAATTGATTATCAAACTCTGTGGTCTTCGCGAATTATGGTACGGTAACCGCCGGACTGGCTTCGGTTCCAGTTTTTGGGCGGTTTGATTTTTTTGAGCCGGTCGAGCTGGCCGATGTCTTTTAGACGCTTGTATATAAGCTGCCAGGCGCACTGGCGTTCGGGATTGACTTCGCAGCGGTCTTCACGCGAGCCGCTGCACGGGCCGTTGAGCATGTGTTTGGCACAGCGAGTGACCGGGCAGATGCCGCCGTATTCGTGAAGCACGCACGCGCCGCAGGCGGCGCATTTTTCCGTCCAGATACCTCTTTCCTCAAGTATGCCGATGAAGGCCGTATCGAGGCCCGCGTAAACGGGTTTATTGGTGTAACGTTCGGCGATGGCCTGAACGCCCGCGCCGCAGCCAAGCGAAAGGACAGCGTCATTTCTATTTATGGCGTCAGCCGCCTGTTCGAGGAAAACATTGTCGCACTGACGCTCTATGGTCAGCTCCTCAACTTCAAGCGGAAGACCTTTCAGTTTCGCGGACATTCGTAACGCAGAAGCGATGATGCTGACCTCACGCTGTCCGCCGGCAAGGCACACGGTAACACAGGTGCCGCAGCCCAGCACGAGAAGCTTTTTATGAATTTTTACAATTGCCAGCAGGTCGGGTATATTTTTTCTCTGAGCGACTATCATTTGCGGCTCTCCTGTTTAGATGCACCAATTTTATCCTCCGTAGCTTCAGCGAAGGAGGATTGTCTTATAGGGCTTGGGCCCAGTTTGCGAACGGTTTCAACCATATCCGTAATAATTTCCGCCAAAGGCCGTCCCATCGCGGCGGAAACGTTTACCATGCGAAGACGTTCTTTTTCAATGCCTATCTCTTCCAGCATTTCTCTTATGTAATTTACCCGACGTTTCGCGTAGAGGTTGCCCTCGAGAAAATGGCAGCCGCCTTCGAGACAGCCCGCGACAAGCACGCCGTCTGCGCCGTTTTCAAGGGCCTTCATAAAGTATTCGGTTTCGAGCCGGCCCGTGCAGGGCGTGCGGATTATTCGCACATTGGGCGGATACTGGATACGCATAGACCCCGCCAAATCCGCCGACGAATACGCACAGTAGTGGCAGCAGAAAGCGAGTATCTTAGGTTCAAATATTTCCTGTTTCATAGCTTATACTTTTTCCGTTAATACCTTTGCATTCGATTGCATACCGGCAAACGCTTCACCATTATTGCCGGCGAATAACTGTTTAATCATCACGTTGAACTGGTCCGTCTCGAAATGGTGCAGTTGGATTGCCCTTGCCGGGCATTCCGAAACGCATATTCCGCAGCCCATACATTTCGCGGCCTCGATTTGCCCCTTGCCGTCCTTGTTGCAGAACGGGGCCGAATACGGGCAGGAATTAACACAGGTCATACAGGATATACACTTCTGCTGGTCAACATACGAAACCTGTGCGCTGACCTCTAAATGCGTTTTGGATAGCACTGTCGCCGCCCTTGCCGCCGCGGCACGCGCCTGTGAGATATTCTCGTCGATAAACTTCGGCGAATGCGCAAGCCCGCAAAGGAAAACGCCTTCCGTGGAGAAATCCACCGGACGCAGCTTCATATGCGCCTCGACGTAGAACCCGTCGGCGTTTAGCGGAACCTTGAGCATATCTGAGATTCGTTTGTTGTTTTCTTTGTCGGTCTCAACACCCGTGCTGAGCACGACGTTATCCGCCTCGATTGTGATTGGCTCAGGAAGGTCGGGACTGTTAACAGTTACTACAAGACCATTGTTCTGGCTTACCACTGGTGCCGATTCAGGCGTGTAGCGGATAAATACGACACCTGCTTCGCGTGCCTCTTTGAAATACGTTTCCCTGAAGCCATAAGTCCTGATATCCCTGTAAAGGACATAAACGTTGGCGTTCGGGTCGTGTTTTTTGATTTCAATCGCGTTTTTGATTGCCATCGAGCAGCAGATTCTGCTGCAATACGGATGCGCCTCGTTGCGTGAGCCGACGCACTGAATCATCACGACGTTTTGGCCTTTCGCAGGATACGCCTTATCGTGCAGTTGCTTTTCCAATTCGGCCTGTGTCAGAACGCCTTTTGACCCATACATATATTCGGTTGTCTGGGTCTTGCGTGCGCCGGTGGCGACGATTATCGTGCCGCCTGTGATTTCTGACTTTGAGCCGTTTTTGGCAAGCGAGATTTTGAATTTGCCTATGTGACCCGCGATGCCGGCGATTTCAGTGCCCAGATAAAGTTTGATGTTGGGATGCTTTTCAACCTGTTTTATCAGGTCGCGTGTAAAGCCCGCGATGTCATCGTGCTCAAATGTGTGGTAAATATCCTGGAGTGTTCCGCCCAGACGCTCGGCCTTCTCTATCAGGTGCATCTTGAATCCCTGGTTAGCCAGTGCAAGGGCAGAGGTCATACCACTGAGGCCCCCGCCAATGACGAGGCCCGTCTGGTCAACGGCTAAAGTGCCGCTTTCGAGAGGTGAAAGGAAACGCGACCTGCTGATTGCCATTTTCACTAAGTCGGTGGCTTTTTCGGTAGCCGATTGAGGGACAGCCGAATGTACCCAGGAACACTGGTCACGAATGTTGGCCATCTCGAACAGATATGGATTGAGGCCCGCTTCACGCAGCATCTCGCGGAACAACGGCTCGTGCGTTCGCGGCGTGCAGGAGGCAACCACGATTCGATTAAGCCGATGCTCGCGTATCATATCCTTGATGTTCGACAAGCTCGTATCGGAGCAGGTGAACATCGTATGAGACGCGTAAATCACGTCGGGCATATTCTCGATATTCTTAACAACCTGTTCAACATCCACTACCGAAGCGATATTCATACCGCAGTGACATACAAAAACGCCGATACGCGGGTCTTCATCGGCAACATCGTGCTCAGTGGGGTAGCTTTTTTTGGTAATCAGGGTATTGCGAACCGGTGCCAATAGTTCCATTGCCATAGAGGCGGCGGCGCTGGCCTGTGTAACGGTTTCCGGGATGTCTTTGGGTTCCTGGAATGCTCCGCCGACAAAGACGCCCGGTATGGAAGTTGTGAGGGGCGACAATCTATCCGTTTTGCAGAAACCAAAATCATTGAGTTTTATATCGAGACGAGAGGCGAATTCCGCCATAGAAGCGGGCGGCTCCATTCCCACGGAAAGTACAACAAGGTCAAAGTCCTTCTGTTGAATGTTATTGCTCTGGTCGTAGTAATTCAGGCGAAGGTCACTGCTGCCGGGGAGCTGAATTACCCGCGACGGAATGCTTTTGATGTAGTGTATGTTTTTCTGCGCCTTGGCACGTTCGTAATACTGGTCGAAATCCTTGCCGAACGCGCGGATATCCATATAAAAGATGGTCGCGTCTAATCCATCGACGTGGTCGCCCGCGACCATAGCCTGCTTGGTTGCCATCATACAGCAAATCGAGGAGCAGTAATCGTTTCCGCATTCTGAATCGCGTGAACCGACGCATTGAATCCAGGCGATACGTCTTGCGGGCTTGCCGTCCGAAAGACGAATCAGGTGTCCCTCGAACGGGCCTGCCGCTGAAAGCATTCGCTCGAATTGAACGCTTGTAACGACATTAGAATATCGCCCATAGCCATATTCGCCTTTTCGGGTCGCGTCGAACTCTTCAAAGCCGGGGGTAAGCAGGACCGAGCCGACTTCTAATTTGACTATCCGCTCTTTCATAGCGTGGTCGATGGCGTGCTGCTCGCATACCTCTACACACTGGTTGCACTCCGAACACAGGGCGCAATTCAAACATCTTTCGGCTTCCGCGAGGGCCTGGGCCTCGGTGAGTCCTTTTTCGACCTCTTCAAAATTCAGCAGCCGTTTCGTCGGCGATAATTCTTCGGGATGAACGCGGGCTTTTTTCTCCACGTCCTCTGTCTCAGGAAGCAAATCTTCAGAAAGGGGCTTTAGGTTTTCCTCGAAACGAGCTGTTAGCATTTCCTTGCCTGTCAGGAATCGCTCTATGGATTCGGCGACTCGTTTGCCCGCCGCGACGGCGTCAATAACAGCCGCCGGGCCTGAGGCATTGTCGCCGCCGGCAAAAACGCCTTCTATCGAAGTTTGACCGGTTATCGGGTCGGCCTTGAAATACCCGCGTTGGCTATCTACGCCTATGTGGCTGACAAACTGCTCATCAGTCATCTGGCCGATAGCGATTATAATCTGGTCTGCGTCAACCGTTATAAGCTCGTTTTCATTGAATACCGGCCTGAAACGTTTCTGGTCATCGAAGACACTTGTGCAGCGTTTGAACTCTATGCCGGTAATCGAGCCGTTGCCTGCGATGCGTTTCGGTCCCCAGCCATTGCGAATCTTGATACCCTCGGCCAGGGTCGCTTCGATTTCTTCCTTGTAGGCGGGCATTTCGTTTGCGCCCTCAAGGCAAACCATTTCGACTTGTTTTGCGCCGAGGCGAAGCGCGGTCCTCGCGACGTCAACCGCGACGTTGCCGCCGCCGATGACTATGACCTTATTTTTTACCTTTGGCTTATTGACTGAGCCGGCGTCCCTGAGGAATTCAACGCCGTGGATAACACCGTTGATTTGCTCGCCCGGAATACCGAGCTTGCGGCTTTTATGTGCGCCGGCGGCGATGAAAACCGCCCCGTTATCGTTACGAAGCTTCTGGATAGTAATATCTTTTCCGACAACACAGTTATAAACAAATTTAACGCCTTTTCGGCGGATAATTTCTATTTCGTGGTCGAGCACCTTCTTGGGCAGCCGATATTCCGGGATACCCCAGCGAAGCATACCGCCCGCCTTGCTTTGCGATTCATATACCGTAACCGCGAAGCCCGCGTCGGCAAGGTCGCTCGCCGCGGTAAGTCCGGCGGGACCAGCGCCGATTACGGCGACTTTTTTCGCGTCAGCAGAAGGTTTCTTCTCTTCGGGCAGAGTAATCTGGCCCGCTTCGAGCATTTCCATTTCTTTATCTGATGCGAATCGCTTGAGCAGCCGTATCGCAATAGGGTCATCCGCCTTGCCTCGTGTGCATTCGGCTTCACAGGGATGAGTGCAAACCCTTCCGCATATCGCCGAAAGCGGATTTCTCTGGCGGATAAGATTGACTGCCTTGATGTATTCTTTTTTCTTTATGAGCTGGACGTAACCCTGGACGTTTACTTTCGCCGGGCACGCCATTTTGCAGGGCGAGTGGCCGTTTTTCAAAATGCCGAATATATTGGGAGTCGCCTGCGCGTAAAGTTTCGCGATGCCCTTTCTTGTCCCGAGGCAGCGGTTAAATTCGTCCGGCACATCCACCGGGCAAACCTGTGTGCATTCGCTGCATCCCGTGCATTTGTCTTCGTCAACGTATCGAGGATGTCTTTTGACGGTGGCCTTAAAATTGCCGGGTTCTCCTTCGAGGTCAACCAGCTCCGAAAGGGTCATTATCTCGATATTCAAATTTCGCGCGCATTCGACGAGCTTTGGCGAAACAATACACGTTGCGCAATCGCCCGTCGGAAAGGTCTTGTCTAAGTGGGCCATCATACCGCCTATCGCGGCGTCACGCTCGACTAAGTAAACCTTGAAGCCGCTGTTGGCCAAATCGAGCGACGCCTGAACGCCGGCTATACCGCCGCCCTGAACAAGTACCGCACCAATTTTTTTATCGTCTCCCGTGAGGGATGCTTTGCCGTATTTACCCATTTCTGCTCACTTCCACCTTTTCCAAAACATTTGAAGCAGGAACCATTAGCTTATTGAATCCGAGTTTCTTCGAGCTGATACCGAGACCGAGTCCTAAAAGCTGCGTTATATATACGACAGGTATTTGATAGTCCCTGCCTGTCTCTTTTTTGATGTCCTGCTGCCTCAAATCGAGATTCACCTGGCACATCGGGCAGCTTACCGCTATGCAATCCGCGCCCGAGCTTTTTGCCATACCGAGAATCGAATCCGTCAGATTTACCACTACGTCCGTCCTCGAAAGCGACAACCCGCCGCCGCAGCATTCGACCTTGTATGGCCATTCGATTGCTTCGCCGCCTATCGCTTTAACCAGCTTATCGAGCGACTTCGGATTTTCCGGGTCGTCAAAATTAACGACCTTCGGCGGGCGAACAAGCAGGCATCCATAATAACAGGCGACTTTCAGGCCTTTGAGCGGCTGTTTGATTGCGCTGCTGATTTTTTCCAGACCGACGTCCTCAAGCAGCACCTCAATAAAATGCCTTATTTTAACTGAGCCGTCATAATCCCGGCCAATCGCGTCGCTGACGTCTCTGCGGATTTCCGATTCGGTCGCGATTTCGTGATTCGCTACTTTCATTCTGTTATAGCAGGCCGCGCAATTCACGACGCAATCAAGCCCCATATCCTTAATCTTGACCAGATTGGCGGCAGGCAATGCTGCTGCCAATACGCGGTCGGTCTGGTGGCCGGCGGTCGCTCCGCAGCACGTCCAGCCCTTTGGCTCAATCATTTCGATTCCCAGCGCTGCGGCTACTGCCAGAGTTGACTGGTGCATATCGCGGGCCGTCGATTCAGCGGAACATCCGGGGTAGTAGGCGTATTTCATATTCCGGCCCCTTTATTCTGTTTCGTTTTTTTGAATATGCGTTTCACCGTTTTCCTGTCTCCGCCAAGCGAAGGCAACAGGGATATTTTGCCTTTCCTGAGCATCGTCGGGAACTTTTCCGTATCGTTCATTAATTTCCCGGTGCCTAATTTGTAAGCGGTTATCATCGCCATTTCGTAAGTCCGACCAAACACCTCGACCGTTTTCAAAAATGCCTTGTTAAACAACGGCACGTTACCTTCCTGTTTCGACGCTCCCCTCGATAACGCCAGCTTTCGCAGTGCGTCCATTACCCCGGCAACGTCAATACCCATCGGGCATCGGGCCGAACACGTCTCGCACGAAACGCACATCCAGAGAATATCGCTTTCCAGCAGCTCGTTGCCCGCGTTCAAGTGCAGCCGACGCATAATTTCCGATGGCCGGGACTTTGTAAGTTTGGCCACCGGGCATCCGCTGGAGCATTTCCTGCACTGAAGGCAAACGCGCAGGTCAACGCCGGAAATCTTTTCCACGGCGTCTTTCAATGCTTCACCTGCTTTGGCTTTCTTGATTGTTATCACCGTAATTACCTTTCGCTATTTAGCAGCTAATTCCTCTTCGGAGGCCTCTTCGATGTCATCTGTATCATCCGAGGCGACTTTCGCGGCGTTGGCGGGAACAACTTTGCGGTAAACCTCTGTTGGCTCGCGCCGCTCGTTGTTCACGGTCAAAAGCTGCTCTATTGTTATTCCGAAAAGCTGTTCATTTTCTTTCAGGTAAGGCAGTATCAGTTCCCAGTCCTCGTCGGTTACTTTCGCGAAGAAGCCGCCGTTCAACTGCTGGTCAACCAGCGTCCTGTTCGGGTCGCGAATAAAAATAGCACCGCCCGAAGCCAGCGAAAATATGTTGCTGCCGGGATATGGCTGCGATAGCGCAACTAATTTACCGTCATCGTCGAATTTGACGCCGTTTAAGATAACAAAGCCGCCGCCGTTATGCGGGTCGCCCGCCATAAACGACTCGGCTAAAAAGTCAAGGCATGTCCCGTTTATTACCACCTTTGGTCTGCCGACGGAATTGATAAGCGGTCTTCCCGCCGCGTTACCAAGCACATAGACGGAGCCGCCTTTTGCGCCATACATAAAGGTCTGGCCCACGTCGCCGTGGATGACAAGTTTGCCTCTTTTTATGATTTGGCCGACCTGGTCCTGCGCGTTGCCGTGGACGCTGATAGTCAGGCCATCGAGGCCGGAGGCAAGATAATCGCCGGAGCTTCCGTAAACATCTATCGTAACGTCATCGGTATCCGGGCCGAGGCCGCAGCCGATGAATCGCTGACCGATGCAATTGAAGCTGATGAAATGCCGCCAGCCCTTAATATACGCGTTAACTAAAAGGGCCGCGTCGCAGTCGTCTCCTTCGGGCGAAAAATGAGCGGCGTCGATTACAAGAGTCGTTTCATTAGCTTCAGGCCCCCTGAGGTTGCCTCGCGTCTCAAAATCAATGAGGCGATGACTCCCATCATAAGAATTCTTAACGCCTATATTGGAGATATTCCAGAATAGCTCGTTTAATTCGCTGCGGACGATGTGAAGGATATGACTTCGTTTCTTTGAGCCGGTTGAATACCTGCGGTCATTAAGCAGCGTCAGGACCTCTATCGCGAGATTCACCTTACGATGGTCTTTGGCCTGGTTTACAATCTGCCGGCAGGCAAAACGAAACTCATCGAACGTCCATTCATGCGCAACGTCTCGAATCATATTGAAAATCGCCATCTCGTTACCGGACACGAATCGCTCGCCGATTAGTGTCTGTATTTCTTCTTCATCTTCAGAAGATAGAGACGGCTCCTGTGAGAAATCGCAACTTTCCGTGGCTTCGGGCATAGGCACGGTTGTGCCGAATTTGTCCGTGCATAAAATCCGCATTTTGCCGGCTGAATTTTTTTCAAGATTAAATATAAACGACCCGCCGTCGGTATAGCTGCCTCCGCGGGCATTCCAGTATTTATCCGCCACTGGGCATATCCTTTTATCGTCTTTGGACAAGCTGTGCAGGGTGGCGTCGATGGCCTGCTTTTCCGAACAAATCAGGCCCACCTGGACATCGCCGTCGCAGAACGCGAACACCTGAGGCCGAAGCATCGCAGTATCGGTTATGCCCATAAGCTGAAATTTTTTCTCGCGGGCAAGATTGCGGGCGATAATGAAAAACCACGGGCCGTCGGGCGAGCCGTGAATATGGGTCGCCTGAATGTCGCGGTAAATCTTTTGTTTCTCCACATCCAGCCGGTCAAAATCCAGCTCAGTAGTCGGGGCAAGCGCCTCAATAATGTATTCGAGCGGATAGTGGTAAGTCCTGCTGAACAAATCGAATAAAAGCGCGGATACCTCCGTATCGGTCAGGAACTGCGGATAAATATTACGCTGCTTGAGATATTCGGTTACGGAATGGTAATTGGCAAAGTCACCGTTGTGCACCAGCGCCATATCAATAGCCGCAAAAGGATGCGCACCGCCCGGATGCCATACGCGGCCCTTGGTCGGGAAACGCTGATGGGCAATCCACTCGTAGGCACAAAGGTCTTCGATTTTGTAATACTTCACAATCGCTTCCGCGAACCCAACGACCTTGAGAATCATAATGTTGTGGCCGTGTGAAAGCACAAAAGCCCTCTTCTCGCCCAGTGACGCGTAGTATTTCTGATTCAAGCTGAAACTGTTCTGGTTGATAAATTCGTCTTCCGCCTCGCTGCGGTCGAGCTTTTGCAGGTTATTTTTGGCGATGAAGTCATCAAGCACCTTCGGCTTTACCCGAACGAAGTATCGGCATACGTCAGGCGGCTTTACTTCCAGTCCGGGCACGGTTTTCCAGTCGCTAACCTTATCGAGCTGGGTCGATTTAGCGATATCGAAATTAGGATTGATAAATTGCTTCTCTATTTCCGGCTGTGCCTTATCATCCAGAAACGCGACGTGAATCATATAATGATTGTCCAGAACCTCCCGGCTGACGCCGAGTTGTTCCGGCACAAATCCGACCGCGGCGATACCGCCGCCTTTGCCGTTTCCGCGATTGTGCATCTGGCGTGACGGCTCATAAATATGTTTGCCCGGCACCGGCTCGCTGCAGCAAAAACCAACGACGCCGCAGCCGCCTTCTTCTGCCTCTTTCCTGATTTCGCAGGAATGATTCAGTTTTTCAGCTAATTGTTTTCTCGAATAGGCAAGTTGTTTTATGATTTCATTGTTCATTTCTTGGCCCCCACACTTTGCCCTGAGCTTGTCGAAGGGTCATTGGTGTAGTCAAGATGCATCAGCAGGTCGGTGCGTCCACGTAATTCCGTGACGCTTTTCATACCAAAACGCTGAAGTATTCCGACAAGAACTTTACGCCAGGCGCTGTAGAGGTTGATAATCCGCTGCGTGCCCCACTCGATATTCATTTTCTGCGCCAGCTCAGGGTCGGTTGTGGCGATACCGCGCGGGCATCCACGTCCGCTTTCGCATCGGCTGCACCGGACACATCCGAGAGCTACTAATTCAACTGTCCCGATTACGACTCCGTCTGCGCCAAGGGCAATGGCCTTGGCCACGTCGTGCGCCGAGCGTATTCCGCCGCTGGCGATAAGCGTTACTTTGTCGCGAACGCCTTCGTCGGCCAGGAATTTGTGAACCCTTCCGATAGCGTATTCGATAGGCATCGCGATATTCTTTTTCGCGATATCAGGTGCCGCGCCTGTTCCGCCGTAGCCGCCGTCTATGTGGACGATGTGAGTACCCGCCGAGTAGCTTCCGACGGCAACCATATCAACGTCAGTCGGTGTCGATACCTTTGTTGATATTAAAGCCCGCCTGTTCACGTGTTTTATCCAGTCAATGTGCTTTTGATGGTCCTCGATGGAATAAACGCTGTGGAACGGGAACGGCGAAAACAGCGATATACCGACAACCGCCTCACGCATTTTGGAAACGGCAGGGGTGTTCTTGTCACCTAAAAGGTGACCGCCCAGACCCGGTTTTGCGCCCTGGGCATATTTGAATTCCACTATCGGCACACGCTGAATCGTTTCCTCGCGCACGCCGAAAAGCCCCGTGGCAACCTGCGTAATCACGTGGTCGTCGTAGGGTCTCATCCGCTCCATATACCCGCCTTCGCCCGTGCAGGTGAAGGTGTTCCAGGCCTTCGCGGCCCTGGCTTTTGATAACTGGGTAACGTTGCTGACCGACCCGAATGACATACCGCCGCCGTACCAGGGGACGTCGATTTTGATTTCGGGCCGACCATCGCCGCGCTTATTGAGCGATATGCTTGTGTCTATCTTGTCGGCGTCAATTTTTACGGGTGGCTTGTCGGGAAATTTGAACCTCAGCCGATCGAATCCGCCGCCTGAATTGCCGCACTCGTATTCGTAACCATACTCCGCGTGCGGGACGTCGCCGGTTTCAGCCATTTTCCACGTCGCTAAAATCAAATCTCCCGGCCAGCGATAATCGCCCAGTGCCTTAAACAGCGGGTTTTCTTTGAGTTGTAATGCTCCATTCGGACACTTCGCCACGCAGAAATTGCCGGTTTTTTCGCAGGCCGGGCCAATACATAAATGATTCTTCGGCTCAGCGAAATACTTGTAGCCGGGTTTTAACACGTGAACTCCGTACTTGCACACCTCGGCACATTTGCCGCATCTCTTGCAATTCAGGTTGCGATGGACAATGAACTTCGCAATCTCGTTGCGATAGCGTGATGGCGCCGTCTTAACGACACGGGCCACCTCTTCCTGCGGCACAAGCGTTTTGAGCGTATTCTCAGGAAGGATATCTTTAATTGTTTTTTCTGGAACCGAAAAGCTTGCCAAAGGTTTCCTCCTCAAGATTCTCGAAGAACATTGCGCGGCCGACGTCGCCGCGAAGACGACGAACTTCACGCATTCCCATCGCGCCCATAACCTCTATCAACTGGTCGTGCCAGGCGGCGATAAGATTGGTCATTCGACCGACACCGTAATTAATATCAATTTTTTCGAGCTTTGCCGGACATACCATTCCCGGCTTACAGCTATTACACAGATGACATTCCAGCGATATAAGAAGCGGCAGATTGATTGTTATCAGGTCCGCGCCGCATATAATCTCTTTTGCCATATGCTCAGGCAGCGCTATCCCGCCCCCGGCCATAAGCGTAATCTCATCCCTGCACCCTTTTTCTATCAGGGCCGTGTGAATCTGGCGAGTCATATCCTTGATAAATCGCGGCTTGCTTGCGCCAATCTCGTTTCCGTTTGCGTCCGCCACGATATGTATTACTTCAATCTCTTTGGATTCAGCGAGCTTTATCGCACGCTCAACTCCAGCCGCCGTCAGCTCAACTCTAATCGCGATAACTATCCCCGGGTGTATCTTTTTTATTTCTTTGATGCGTTCTATCACCCTGTTGCCGTCAGGTATTTCCACTAACCGGGTTTTCTTAAGGGCGTCTTTTGGGACATCCTGACCATCAGCAATATAAAACGCTATGTTATTAAGTTGTTTGTCATTACCCCGCCACTGACGCGAATCGATAATCGCTATTATGTCGGTGTTTACGGCCGTCTGGGCAATAATCTGATTAAGCTGCGGCAAAGTATGCGCAGGCGATGGTATATCTATTATCATCGGCATCGGTATCGAAACTAACGGCGAAGCGTTTGCAGCGTTTTTATCGCCGTTAAATGCCAGATAAGGCAGTTTCTTTCCGATATCGACCGAAGAACTGATGTATTCTCGTCCGTGGATTCCATCGCGGGTGGGGCGAACGATTTCGGACATATCCGTCCACATCGAGTCAAAACCCTTGCCCGAAAACGGCCCGCGATAACCCGCGCCGGACACAGGAATCTTCGCCGTCTCCGCCTGAAGCCACGTCGTTTTGATAATATCGGGAGTCCAGTAGCTGTTTCCCATTTTCTGGTATTCGGGATTGATGGACATACACAAAAGGCCCTTTGTGCAGTCCTGAACGCACGAAAAACATCCCATACAATCGAAAAACAGGGCGTCAACGTCGCTGAGATTGCGGATATAATCCGCCTCCTGCCTGTAACGGTCGTAAACGCAGGCCTTCTTGACGCAGTTATGACAGCGTGCACAATCTTCCCGCCAATCGACCATTCCATATTTGCCGATTCGCGGGCTTATGGGCGGCACAGGTTGTGTTTTAATATGATATTTCTCAGGCATATTCGATTCCCATTAGGACAAGGCCGCTGCGACAACCTCTGGCGACACTTTTTCTTTACAGCCGCAATGTATATGGATACCTCTGAGGCCTTTCATTTTTTTAAGCTTCCCGATTGTCTCAACGCAGATAGCCAGACCTTCTTTCTTCTGTGCCGCTTCATTGCCGGCTTTTTTGAGCCGCTCAATCACACTGTCGGGAATTGAATAATCCGTGTATGTATTCCGCAACCTCTCCGCTTCAGCGGCACAATCCAAAGGCAAAACGCCGCCTAAAATCGCCGTCTTTGCGGTGATGCCTTCGCTTATCGCTGCGTTTAACCATTGGCCGAATGTCTCTATATCAAATACGGCGCTGGTCTGAATAAACTTTGCGCCGGCTTCGACCTTCTTTTGCGTCCGAAGCATATTTAATTCCACCGGCTTCAGGAACGGGTTGGCAACCGCTCCCACGAGCATTGAAAATTGCCCCTCAATCTTTGACCCGTCGGCAAGAACACCTTTCTCGGACATATTCGTTACCAACTCGATAAACTGAGTCGAATCGATATCATAAACGTTTGCCGATTCCGGGCAGGCCGACAGGGTTTGATGATAACCTGACAGGCATAGCACGTTCTTGATTCCCAAGTAAGCCGCCCCGAGCAAATCGGATTGTAACGCGATACGGTTCCTGTCGCGCGTAACAATCTGGCAAATCGGCTCCGCGCCCGATTTAAGCACCGCGACCGATGCCGCAATTGAAGACATACCTATATTATGACAGTTGTCCGCCACGTTGATTGCCACAGGCCCCTTGCCCAGCGCCTTCAGTGCCGCTTCGGCTGTTACACCGTCTCCGCCTGCGCCGGGCAAAATCTCCGCGGTAACTATAAAGTCCCCCTTCGCTATTGTATTTGCGAGTTTGCTGTCAATTTTCATACAACTCATACTCTCCTTACTATACGTTCGTACTACTGTTTTGGGGCTGATGTAAATTTCTTACCCTGTCAATAAAATCCCTGATTTCGCCAATGGCCTGTTCGACGCCGCCTTCCTTCAACATAACAACCGCCATTCGCCCCTTACCCATCCCGATTTCTTCCAGCAGCGATTCGACGGCCTCGGCGCGTTTGTGNNTTCGACGGCCTCGGCTCGTTTATTGGCTCGTAAATTTCCTTCCAGGTGCTGACACTCATTTTGTTTGCAGGTAACGATTACCGCACCGTCCGCCCCGGTTTCAAACGCTTTCACTAAATATGGAATATCCACTTTCCCGGAACACGGCAAACTTATCGTCTTAACTGTAACCCCGTCCAGTTTGCCCAGGCCCTCGGCCATTTGTTCCGGCTCGATACTGTTTGAACAATAAAAAACATACAGCTTTAAGGTTCGATCATTCATAATGCTTTTTTTAGATATTAGCAATTCTTATACTTAATTTTCCCCAGTTTTCGTTCTACCGCAACCCCATTTAACGCTTTTTAAGTGGCTTTTGCGTTATTCTTCTACAATAAGGTGCCGTCAGTATAACTTATATTTATGGAATTAGCAACAATTTTGTATATGTCACAGGAG
>PMZJ01000020.1 GCA_003170415.1 Phycisphaerales bacterium
CTTTTCTATTCCTGATAAATATTGTTTTTGTAAATTCTTATTTATTTTTTTATCCGATATGGTTTACCAATTCCTCAACGAAGTTTCCTGCCATATAAAAACAGCTTTATATTTTTGACGTTGATATATATCAGCGTTGGCTGTTTTTGGTGTTTACAAGAGCAGATTCATATCTTCGTGAGATATGTCCAAGCAGTTTTTGGGGGGCTATTTTTCAGGACTTGCTCAAGTCGGAGCAAATGGCACAACAGGTGGGGGTAAAGATATATTTTTAATTCGGCTTTGACTGATGCATATAATAGCTGTATAATTGGCATCAGTTTTTTCAGAAACAATTTCGAGGGCAAGCTATGGGACAAGAAACATACACTCGGCGGCATAGTACGAGCAAACAGGTAAACGCAGTCCCAGTTGGCAGTGACGTAATAGGTTTCGATCGTTCCTCCGGGATTCTTTTGAAACAGCAGCCCGGCAGCGGTTTGGACGCTATTGAACTGGTTGGAATTCTGCCAGCCCAGCTGACCGGAATATCGGTCTTTACCGAGGCGTCAATCAGGGGTCTTGATATAGCTGGCTCTGTCATTATGCTCGTGCTTGCGGCGCCGATAATGGTTATTGCCTCTGTCATCATAAAGGCCTCTTCTGCCGGGCCTGTTCTGTACAAACAACACAGAGTTGGAAAAGACAGCAGAATTTTCACACTCTACAAATTCAGGACAATGGTAAATAACGCTGATAAAATATGGGGGTTCACACCGGCAACTCAGGACGATGAGCGAGTAACGCCCATAGGAAGATTTCTCAGGCGGACCCGCCTGGATGAGATACCCCAGTTGGTCAACGTCCTGAAGGGAGAAATGAGTCTTGTCGGGCCTCGGCCGGAGAATTTATACAGGGTTAATATGCATGCTTCTCTGAAGGGGCCAAGATTGCTCGTAAAGCCAGGCCTCACGGGGCTTGCGCAGGTTAGAGCATTTTATGACCTCAAGCCCGAGCACAAGATCAAATACGATTACCTCTACATAAAGAAACGGTCATTCCTCTTTAATGCCTACATCCTCCTCAAAACAATTCCAGTCGTCCTGCTGAAAAGGGGTTCGTAACCCCTGATTCTGCGGTTGACATAACCTCTACCTCCCACGTCCTGTCTCGTGTACCTGAAGGGGGCAGGGCTTTTATCACGCGATTTTCCCCTTGACGCTCTTTCTCCCAGCCGTTAGCGTATATTCCTGCTGTGATATAGGTAGGGCGGGGTTTACCTGTCCTGAGCTTGCCTGTGGTGAGCTTGTCGAACCAGTCGAAGGACCCCGCCAATCTTGTATTGAATTGGATTGAGAAATGGTAGTTGACTGCCACACGCATATTAGAAGTGTTAGTATGCAGGATCTTGATGCCTCAGAGCATCTCGCTGCTGCCGAGGTGGCGGACAAGTGTATTGTCCTGGCTACCTGTGGTGAGCTTGGTCGAACCACCGCCGACCAGGTCAACAAAGATTTGAGCCAGTACGTCGCAAGGTACGAAAGCAAGATGGTCGGCTTCGCCTTTATCAATCCCCTCAATGAAGGCCTCACCGTCCGCAATCTTAAATCCTCCACCGAAAAGCTTGGCCTCAAAGGCATCGTCCTTTATTGCTCCCACTCCGCCTTTCATCCCGCCGACACCAGGGCGATGCAGCTTTACGAATCCGCTCAGGAACTACACCTGCCCGTCTTTTTCCACAATACCCCCGTCGGCCCGGGAGGTTTTCTTGAGTACGCCCGTCCCTTCCTCCTCGACGAGGTCGCCAGGACCTTTCCGGACTTGAAAATAATCGTCGGCGGTATGGGATTCCCCTTCTACGAGCAGACCGTGTGCCTCCTCGCCAAACACAACAACGTCTATGCCGACCTCTCTGTCAGGCCGGGCAACGCCTGGCAGGTTTACAATATCGTCGTCTCCGCTTATGAGCAGGGCGTGATGGATAAGCTCCTCTTCGGCAGTGCCTTCCCCGCCGCAAAGGCAGAGGACTGTATGGAATCGTTACTTGGCTTCAATAAGCTCCTCGCTGATGCAAACCTCCCGATGGTACCTCGCTCAATTATCCAGAGCATCATCGAACGAGATACGCTCAAGCTCCTCGGTATCGAAAAATAACTCTTAGAACTATGGTTCACCATTTGTTCAAAAGAAAGTCGCTGGGGTTGCTGCATGAGGAAATGAAGGGCGACAATCGTCTCAGGCGAGTCCTTGGCCCATGGTCGCTGACAAGCTTGGGAGTTGGCTGCATCATAGGCGCAGGCATATTTGTTATCACGGGCTACGCCGCTCATTTCAAGGCCGGCCCGGCTCTGTTGCTCTCGTTCGTTGTGGCGGGCATGGCCTGTATATTTTCCGCGTTGTGTTACGCTGAATTCGCGTCGATGGCGCCGGTGGCTGGTTCTGCTTATACCTATGCCTATGCTACTCTTGGCGAATTATTCGCCTGGATAATCGGATGGGACCTTATCCTCGAATACACCGTGGCTTCGGCCTCCGTAGCGCATGGCTGGTCGAAATACTTTCAGAATTTTATCGGGATGTTTCATATCAAAGTTCCGCTTGTCTTCTCCGGTGCCCCCTTTGACTACAATCCCGCCGGCGGAATCTTTATGTACACGGGAAGCTGGTTCGACCTGCCTGCCCTCGTTATCGTCGCCGTCATCACTGTCGTCCTCGTGATTGGCATCCATGAAAGCTCCCGGTTTAATAACGTGATGGTGGCAATCAAGGTCTCCGTGGTGGTTCTTGTCATTGTTGTCGGGGCGTTTTATGTCAAGGCCGCCAACTGGCATCCTTTCGCTCCGTTTGGCTGGGCCGGGCTGAGCATCTTCGGGCATACCATCTGGGGACAAACCGGCGCGGACGGCTCACCCGTTGGAATGCTCGCCGGTGCCGCGATGATATTCTTCGCCTACATCGGGTTTGATTCGGTTTCGACTCACGCCGAAGAGGCGCGCAATCCTCAACGTGATGTCCCCATCGGTATCATTGTCTCTCTTATTATTTGCACCGTCTTATATATTGCCGTCACAATCGTCCTTACGGGTATGGTCCCCTGCGATCAGATTGATACCGATGCTCCTATCGCTGCGGCGTTCCAGCGCGTCGGGCTGCGATGGGGCCAGTTCATCATTTCACTTGGCGCCGTGGCCGGCATTACTTCCGTTATGCTGGTACTGATGCTCAGCCAGCCCCGTGTGCTTCTCGCGATGGCCAGAGACGGCTTGTTGCCCCCGTCATTTTTCGCCGCTGTACATCCGCGATTCCGCACGCCCTGGAAATCAACCATTCTTACAGGTATCGCAGTCGGCTCATTGGCCTCGCTTATCCCGCTCGGCATCCTCGCCGAGCTGGTCAATATCGGCACCCTTTTTGCCTTTGTCATCGTCTGCACTTCTGTCCTCGTCATGCGATTTATAAATCCACAGGCCCACCGCCCGTTCCGTTGTCCATTCGTACCGGTAATTCCGCTGTTGGGCGTGTTGTTTTGCCTCGTTCTGATGTTCTCTCTTCCCTCTGCCAACTGGCTGCGATTATTTATCTGGATGGCGGTGGGCATTATAATTTATTTCCTGTATGGCCGGCATCATAGCGTTCTGGCCCGCCGCAGGGCCGCTGAGCACCTTACCCACAAAGACAGCGATACCCGGCAGGATTAAATATCTGTTCATAATTCTTTATTGAAAGCGCAAAGCGAATATGGATAGAATTAGAGAGATAATTGAAGATTGGAGGCAAATATGAATCGCAGAACATTTCTGAAGAGCGTGCCGGCCCTGACAATACTGGCGGCGGCAAAGCCGAATTTAACTGAGGCCGTCAAAGAAAAAAACGATTCCTACGGCGAGGCAGTTACAGCGGCTCTTCCCCCAACTGACCTCCAGCCAATCGTGCTCGTGCCTCCCCAAACGGATGGCGGCAAAAGCGTGCTTGCGGCCCTGAAAGAAAGGAAAACCATACGAACCATTCGCGATGAAAAACTTTCTCCGCAGATGCTTTCTAATCTTCTCTGGGCGGCCTGGGGCGTGAATCGCAAGAGTGGGCCGTTTGGTCAGGTTGGAAGGACGGCCGCGTCAGCAAGCAATTCTCAGGAAATCGACCTTTATGTTGTTTTGCCCGAAGGGACATATCTCTACGAGGCCGTCGGTCACCAGCTTGTACCTGTTGTCGCGGGCGACCTGCGGGTAAAGGTCAGCGCCCACGGCCAGGGCGGCGATATGACTAAAGCCCCGGTGATTCTCATCTACGTTGCTGATATCGCCAAATACGCAAAATCAAAATTTCAGGAACCCGGAATGAGGGACGTAGAAACGCAGAAATCCTATTACAACGTCGCCGCCGGCCTCATCGCTGGAAATGTTTATTTGTTCGCCGCCTCGCAGAATCTGGCCGCGTGGTTCCACAACTGCAATAAGCAGGCGCTCGCCGCGGAATTGAAACTTCGCCCCCAACAACGCGTCCTGTATGCTCAGACGGTTGGCTTACCGGCATAAGTAGAATCAGGAACCTGGTCCGTTTCTAAAAAGGTAGTGTAACATTTTGTCATTCCTGTGTTCTCTTGTCATTCCCGCGAAAGTGGGAATCCAGGTTTTTTAATCTGGATTCCGGGTCAAGCCCGGAATGACACCGCACGAAAGAGTTATGTTTCTTTAATGGAAACGGCACGAGCGTAAACTGTTTTTTTATTTTGCGGCTGGACCGACAATCAGCAATTCAAACGAGTCCGGCTCAAAGTTTCTTCGGCGTCCGCCTTGTTGCTCTCCCGGTGCAGCCGGTTTTACTTTCGCTGTCGCTAAGTATATCCGGTGCGTTTTCGGGTCCAGCGACATAGTGCGCGCCATCGGCGCAGTCGCCACGGTTTCGACAACCTTGAATTGGCCGGCCGGTTCTTCTTTTATCACTGTCAATGTCCCATCCTGACCATTTGAGCTGAATGCAAGACCTGTTTTGGGGTCAAAATCCGCCCCGTCAGGACCTTTGCCGATAGCAGGCGTCGCGATGACCTTACCGGTTGTGTAATCGGTTATCGCCATTTTGCCGTTCGAGCAGGTCGAAAAGAGCCGCTTGTTTTTGAGGTCAATGGCTAACCCGCTTGGTGATTCGCAGGGTGCAATCGACCAGCGGTTCGTCACGGTCAGCTTTTCGGCGTCTATGACGGCGATTTCGTTTTTGTCCTCTATATTGACAAATACCAGCCCCTTCTCATCGGATTGCGCGAATTCCGGCTTGCCGCCTAAAGGTATAGTGCCGATATTTGTGTCTTTAACGGCGTCGATAACGGTGCTGTCTTTGCTGCCGCCGTTGAATGCGAAAATGCGTTTTGTCGCCGGGTCGAACAAAATAGCGTCGGGCCTGTTGCCGACCTTAATCCTGCCTGTTTCTTTCAGCGTAGCTGTGTCGAAAACAGTTACCGTGTTATCGCCGCCGTTGGTTATGTAACCTTTATTAAGCCCGGTGGCGATTGCTATCCCGTGCACGCCGGGGGTATTGTTTATGTCGCCGATTACTTTTTCTTTCTCCGTATCGAAAACAACGACGTGACTGGCGTGCGAAATGTAGCAACGTTTTGCGGCGCTATCGACGGCAAGACAATCCCAGCCGCCATCTCCGCCTATGGGCACCCTCTTAATCAGCTTGTAGCTTGACTCTTGGCCCGATGCGACACCGCAAAATGCTGCCACGCAGACAATCACCGTTATCGACAGCACGCTTTGCAAAACCGTTTCTTTTGTAACCATTTGTTCTTCTCCTTTTTTGCTCTCTTTTTGTCGGCCTGTTTTTTATCTCGCGATAACTCTCCGATTCTAACCTCCCCCATTCACATTTTTCAATAACCTTTTGCCTTTTTCGTCAGCATAAGCGGAATCGAGCCCTTCTCCTCGTCCGTCTTATGTCTTGTGTCTGAGGTCTTTGGTCTTATCTGTCCGCTGTCTCCGGGAAGTTCAACCTGGTAAATTCCCTGTGATATTTCTTCGCTGCTTCATCATACGCCCTTGCCGCGTCGATTTCGGAGTCAAAACGGCCCAGCCACATCCATTTACCTTCAAATTGTATGCTTGCTTTCCAGCATTTCCCTTTTTTATACCAGTGAACGCCGCGATATTGTGAAGAACAGCCGGCTTTGCTTCTGTCTGTATTACATCTGTTTTGGCTATACGTTGCGAAGCGGAGATTGTCTCTGCGATTATCGAGGCCGTCGCGGTTTCTATGGTCAACAACAAGCCCTTTGGGCGGATTCATAATTTCGGTATGCAACGAAAGAATTTTAGTTATGTCATTCGAGCCGTTAATAAGCCGAACAGCGTGAAAGAGAGATTTTTGTTTTACTGCACACCATCGGAAGATATTCAGGCGATAAAAGTCCTGCGGGTCAACAATTGTATATTTACCTTCGCCGAGATAAATACGGCGATAGACATAACCGTAACGGAGCAGGCGATAGGTGAGCAGTGGACAGGTGAAAATAAAGTCGAGCCAAACGGGTATTGTTATTGTAAGTTGTGCAGACATACTTATTCCTCCATTTTCTTTTGCCACTAAGGCACCAAGACACCAAGTTATTCGTTTTAATTACAATCTGAAATCCGAAATGGAACTTGCCTATCTTGGCGTGAAACTTGGGACTGCTGTCCCGATATGCTTGCGCTTCTGCGCTACTACAGAGGAACAACATCCCTCTATATATAGGGTGAAATTGTGGGTGTTTTAAGGAGTTATGAAATATTTTTTTCCTGCCCAAAATCAGTAAGTTCTTGTGGGAAAAGGAATAAAAAAAATTTCAAAAATTCCCGGATTTTTTTAGACCCTTGTGCGACAACCGTTTTAAACAAATGCATCGCTTATCCATTTTAACATTTCCCCGCCTCCGGAGGACAAATTTCCACTGCTCACCTGTTCAACTATCTAATTTCCCACGAAACACGCCGAGTAATACGGTGGGAGTCTTGTTTTAGTCGATAGTATTTCTTCGGCAGGTTCATCGAGGGCTCTTCTTGGTTACTGCGTCCAGTCACCCCAACTACAGTCTTTACATTCTATTATGTAGTATATCTTGTCTCACTCATAATCAGTCGCAGTGGTCCGTTTCAAATTGCGCGCCTTACTTCGTCACTCACGATGTAATTATTAGGATTCCTTGGCAATTAGATTGAACCAGGCTTCTTTCCCTCGTGTTCCACGCCTGCAACGCAGGATCGAACCTTCGGATTCCCAAACAATAACAAAGTCGGTTTCCGATTGAGGTTCGCCTATATTTTGTTTGCAGATGTCGACAAAGGAGTAGAAATCACCCATTGCCATGACCTCGTCCCCAAAGACTTGGAATGTGAGTCTTGTTAGTCCCGCAGTATCGTAGAACAAGAAGGCAGATGTTCCACACATGAACTTTGAGAACTTGTTGTCTAGCTTCGCCCAAACAACTGGCTTGCCGAAGCAGGAAACTCTGCAATTTTTGGACCAATACAGAATCTCAGATCGGCGGGCACGCGAGGCCATTCGTGCCATGAGACCCGCTTTCTTGCAGTTGGCCGAAGAAAGTTTGTACCGGTCGAGCTTCTCTTTCATACTAAATAACACACCGTTTATTGTGAAGTCAGTGATCATGTTATGTCTTCTCAATTTCTTTTGCTTATTCATCTGTTGTCTTGTATGTATAAAGTTCAAAACGCAAGCCATGTACTTGTCAAAATTTTCAACGTCAGAAAATTCATCACCATCGCTACCATATTCGCGAATTAACTTCTCTCTGTTTTTCATTTCGAGTCTATCAAACCATGTTTTGTCAAACAGACAATGATATATCAAGTGCGTTGTCATTATATGTCTGATGATCAACTCGCGGATCGCTTTGTTTTCTGTCATTGCTACAGCAACTTTCGTCTCGATTAGTTCCCCAATTGCATCAACTTTTTTCTGAACTTCTGGAGTCAGACTCTTGTACACTTTGGCAAAATCGTCCCCCATCAAATGATTGTTAACCTGAACAGCAAGTACGCTGGCTGTCTCCCGATCCATCTCAGTTTCATACTGCCACAACAACTCCATATACAAACAGAATCTTAAAGATTGGTCGATGTCAACGATTGCTTTGAGCTTATCACTGAAGCTATGCTTTTTTCGTTTCAGAAATCCAAACATAATGCTAAGTCCTCGTAGTACCACGGACGAAATAAATCCGCCATCGAACACTGACGATAATACAGTATGCATAAACCGATTCAAAACCCATCGGCCTCTTAATTTATATTTACAGACAAATCATACCGCAAATACGATATCCTGACAACTAATTTACTCAGTCTGCCTGCGAAGCAGTTCCCTCAACTCAAAACTCAACACTCAAAATTCAAAACTAATTTCATTGTCCGCTGAACGCTAAACGCTGCTCGCAAAATGCTTCGCTATTTTGCGTGCGGTTGGTTTAAGGATTACCCTCCTTTCCGTAATTATCGCGGCGATATTTTGCGCGGGGGTAACATCGAAAGCGGGATTGTAAATATCAACGCCGTTTGGCGTAACCTTTTTACCACCGCAGAACCGAATTTCATTCGCTGACCGTTGTTCAATCGGTATATCTTTGCCCGTCTTTGTTTTTAAATCAAAAGTGCTCGAAGGCGCCGCGATATAAAACGGTATGTGATGCGCTTTCGCCAGAACGCTCAGGCCGTAAGTCCCTGTCTTGTTTGCTGCGTCGCCGTTGGCTGCGATTCTGTCCGCCCCGGTGATAACCATATCGATAATGCCGGCTCTCATCAGCGCAGCCGCCATATTATCGCAGATGACCGTCGTATCGATTTTTGCCCGTTTCAATTCCCACGCTGTCAGTCGCGCACCCTGTAATAATGGCCGGGTTTCATCCACATAAACTTTGAATCGTTTCCCTCGTTTTTTCGCTTCATACAGAACTGACAACGCCGTGCCTTGACCAGCCGTCGCCAATGCCCCCGCGTTGCAATGCGTCAATATCCCAACTGTGTCGCGGCCATCCTGGCCGCGCCTCCGCGGGCTGGAAGCCCGCGGTACAAATCGCACTCCATTAGCGCCGATTTTGCGGCACATCTCGACGTCTTCCCGGCAAATATCATTGGCCTCTTTCAAAACCACTTTGCGAATAGCTTCTAACAAAACATTTTCCGAATCAATAGGCCGTCGTTTTTTTGTCATTGCGAGGAGTCCCGATTCATCGGGACGACGCGGCAATCTTTCAATATCAAGCGTTTGAGATTGCTTCGCTGCGCTCGCAATGACATCCGCATGTGCTGCGACAAACCGCTCGGCACAGCGTCTCACCCTGTCAATCGCCCATCGCAGATTGACAGCCGTTGGCCTGCTGCTCGCTAAGTATTCGCAATCCCGTTTCAATAACTTCACCGCCAAGGCCGCTGAGTTCGCAGAGTTTAGTTTATTTTTTTCTCTGCGGTCTTTGCGTGCTCTGCGGTAAATATTCTGTAAAGATAAAACCGCCCCGTATGCCCCAGCTACCCCGATTGCCGGCGCTCCCCGGACCGCCAATGTCTTTATCGCGTCATATAACTGTTTAACATTTGAACAGCGAAGTGTTTTATATTCCCCCGGCAGTTTCCTCTGGTCGATAATTTCCAAATGGCCATCGACCCCGCCAATCCATTTAAGCGTTTTTATAATCATTGTCTCGCTCATCATTAAAAATCATCTTTAAATCACCATCGCGCAGCGAATCCACAACTAAAAACTAAACACTCAAAACTAAATACTCTTTTCTGCCTTCGCATCATCTTCCAGCTTTTTCCTAAGGTATTTGCCCGTATAGCTAACATCATTTTTGGTAATTTCCTCAGGCGTCCCCGTCGCGACAACCATTCCGCCTGCCTCGCCGCCCTCCGGCCCAAGGTCGATTATGTAATCCGCCATTTTGATTACGTCAAGGTTATGCTCGATAACGACCACGGTATTGCCCATATCAACTAATCGTTGCAGAACATTCAGCAGGTTATGAATATCCGCGAAGTGCAGCCCTGTTGTCGGCTCATCGAGAACATACAACGTATGCCCCGTTGCCGCCTTGCCAAGCTCCGCCGCGAGTTTCACCCGCTGCGCCTCACCACCCGATAGTGTTGTCGATGGCTGACCGAGAGTTACATATCCGAGGCCGACGTCGTTGAGCATTTTCAGCAGGCGGATGACCGTCGGAAAATTAGCGAAAAACTCAAGCGACTCCTCAATCCGCATATCCAGCACGTCTGCTATATTCTTACCTTTATAAGTTACTTCCAGCGTCTCCGGGTTATAGCGCTTACCCTTGCACTGCTGACAAGTTACATACACATCCGGAAGGAAGTGCATTTCAATGATCATCGTACCCTGGCCTTTGCAGTATTCGCAGCGGCCGCCTTTGGTATTGAAGCTGAATCGCCCCGGCTTATACCCGCGAATCTTCGCCTCGCGCGTCTTGGCGAAGAGCTTGCGAATATCATCCAGAGCGCCGGTATAAGTCGCGGGGTTGCTCCGGGGGGTCTTGCCAATCGGCGACTGGTCTATCTCGATTACCTTGTCGATTTGCGTTATGCCGAGGATGCTCTTGTGTTTGCCCGGGTGCTCGCGCGAACCGTATAGCCGTTTCCGCAGCGCCGTCATCAATATCTGATTAACCAGCGTACTTTTGCCTGAGCCGGATACCCCCGTAACACAGACAAAAACGCCTAAGGGGAATTTAACGTCGATGTCTTTTAGATTGTGCTCCGCCGCACCTTTGACCTCGACGCATTTGCGAAGGTTGTATTTGCGTCTTCTTGGCCGCAGCCCGATTCTCTTTCTGCCTCCGAGATAATCGCCCGTCAGCGACCTTGTGCAGTTTATAACATCCTGCAATGTTCCTTCGACCACCAGTTCCCCGCCGTGTTTGCCCGCCGCAGGCCCTATGTCAATGATATGCTCTGCGCTTCTCATAATATCTTCATCGTGCTCGACAACGATAACGGTATTGCCTATCTTCACAAGCCGTTGCAATATCCCCAGCAGCCGGTCGTTGTCTCGTTTGTGCAGTCCTATCGTTGGCTCATCGAGAACATAGCAAACGCCCACAAGCCCACTTCCCACCTGTGTTGCCAATCGTATCCGCTGCGCCTCTCCGCCGGCAAGCGTTCCGCTTCTGCGGTCAAGCGTGAGGTAACCCAGCCCCACGTCAAACATAAAGCCGAGTCGCGCTTTTACCTCCTTCAATATCTGTTCGGCGATAACTGCCTTTTCTTTTTCGAGTTTGAGCTTGTTGAAAAACGCCTGTGCCTTCTCGATGCTCATCATCGACAGTTCGTGAATGTTCTTGTTTCCTACTGTTACCGCGAGCGCCTCGGGCCGTAACCTTGCCCCATCGCACGCTGTGCAGGGCTGCTCGCCGAAGTAGCTGTGCAGCCGTTCTTTGACGTATTCGCTGTCGGTCGCCTTCCACCTCCGCATCAGGTTCGGAATTACGCCCTCAAACCAGACGCCATATTTTTCCTCATCTTCCTTATTCGTGCCGTTCATCAGGAGCCGTTTTATTTCCTCAGGCAGATGCCCGAAAGGCACCGTCTTATCGACGCCGAAGTCCCTGCAAAATCTTTTCACTAAGCGGTTATAAAAAATGTTCATCCGCTTGCCGCCCTTGCGCCAGGCGTCAACCGCGCCGTTTTCCAGCGACTTGGTTTTATCCGGCACAATCAGTTCCGCGTCAAATTCCAGGATTGTTCCCAGCCCGTCGCAGCTCTTGCACGCCCCGAATGGGCTGTTAAAGCTGAATAACCTCGGCGACAATTCCTCCAACGACGCCTCCGGATGCTCCGCGCAGGCGAACTTCTCGCTGTATATCGACTCGGTCCATTTGTCGTTGCTCTGCCCGCCTGCCCTGGGCGAAACCGAAGGGGCCGGCTCCTGAAACAGCACAACGACTATTCCATCGGCCAGCTTCAACGCCGTCTCAACGGAGTCGGCCAGCCGGACCCGAACCGAGTCATTTATAACCAGCCGGTCAACCACAGCCGCGATGCTGTGCTTTTTGTTCTTGTCCAGCACGGGGGCGTTTTTAATATCGTAAATCACCCCATCGACGCGCACCCGCACAAACCCCTCTCGCTGTATGGTGCTGAAAATGTCCTTGTGCTCGCCCTTTTTGCCGCGAATCAATGGCGCGCAAATCTGAACCTTTGTCCCCGCGGGCCGGGCGATTATCCAATCGACAATCTGCGATGAATGCTGGCTGGTAATTTCCTTGCCGCAAACCCGGCAGTGAGGGATTCCGACGCGGGCGAACAGTAATCGAAAATAATCATAAATTTCCGTCGTCGTCGCAACCGTCGAACGCGGATTGGCCGATGCGCTACGCTGTTCAATCGCAATCGTGGGAGGCAATCCCGTGATTTCAACCACCGCGGGCTTTTGCATCTGCTCCAGAAACTGCCTCGCGTAAGAACTAAGCGACTCGACGTATTTGCGTCTGCCCTCCGCGTAAATGGTATCGAACGCCAGAGAGCTTTTGCCTGAGCCGCTTATGCCTGTGATGGCGACTAATTTATCGCGTGGTATGCTCAAGCTGATGTTCTTGAGGTTATGCTCCGACGCACCGGTTATTTTGATTACCTTTTCCGTTTGCTCGCTCATTAAAATACCTTCGCAACTATAATGCCGAAATTCATTGATAATCCAAACTTGTTATTGTAGCAAACTCTGTTCGTAAAAGCAAACAACACAGATTGTGGGTAGTGGGTCAGTCAGTATGAAAAATAATTATCCTTTGACAATAAGAAAACGACAGGATACAAATAAGCTGGATTTTGAGGAATGGTGGCCTGATAGTCCACAAAAAAGGAAATACGAAAGGACGCCCGTGACTGTTTGTATTGCGGCTATTTGCAAAAACACTATATCGCCTGAAGGGGGATTCGTCGTCATAGGTGCGACAGATAGAATGTTGACTGGTGGTGATATAGAATATGAGCCAAAATCAACCAATAAAATTTTCCATTTTTCGACGGCTATTACGGGCATGTTTGCAGGGGATTTAAATTTGCAAACAGAAGTTGTGAAGCGTGTTTCTTTTGCTGTCCAAACAAGAATAAATTCTGAACCTCAAAAATGGTGGGAAGTGAAGGAAGTCGCTGAACTATACGCAAAAAGTTACCAAGAATCCCATCTCAAACGGGCGGAGAATGCGATTCTTGCGCCTTTGGGATATGACCTGAATTCATTTCATGCAGACCAACAAAGAATGAATCCAGAACTACTTAAGCAACTATCAACAAAACTGGCACAATTTACGTCACCTGAAGTCCAAGCAATCTTTTGTGGATTGGATTTAACTGGGCCTGGGCCTCATATTTATGTTGTGGGTAATTCTGCCAATGTCGTTTGCCATGATATTACGGGATTTGCTGCAATCGGCGCGGGATACTGGCACGCTGATTCACAATTTATGTTTGCTGGCCACACTTATGAGAAAAGTTTTGCTGAAACATTGCTTTTGGTGTATTCAGCCAAAAAACGAGCAGAAGTTGCTCCCGGCGTAGGGGAAGATACTGATATGTTTATAATTGGCCCGACGCTGGGAACCCATACCTCTTCCGTTGGTGAGCATGTTTTGAGAAAGTTGCAAGCGACTTACAAAAATACTCAAAGCAGAAAACAAAAAGCAGACGTAAAGTCTCAAGCTGAAATAGGTCAATTTATTAGCGAACTCAATAAGAAATCGCAAGCGGAAGTGGCCAAACCACAGAAGATTGATTCACCAGTTCCCAATACAAGTTCGCCAGCAACAAAACCAGAAGAGCCACATGAAAAAAGGCCTTGACTTAGGCATACCACCGACAAACTGGATTCCCGCTTCCACGGGAATAACCGCGAAATTTTAATGACCCGGCAATAAAGTTGCCGG
>PMZJ01000029.1:0-27908 GCA_003170415.1 Phycisphaerales bacterium
TTTCATCCGAATAATCAATTGTAAATTATAAATTATAAATTATAAATAATACGTATGTTCCGATAATCAGCGAATGACCTTATTTACCAGGTCAATAAATTGCTCCCCTCGCTGCTCGTAATTTTCGAACATATCGTAGCTGGCACAGGCAGGACTCAGCAAAACCGCGTCTCCTTCAACAGCCAGGCCGTTAGCCAATTTGACCGCCTCTTCCAGTGTCTTGGCGAACCTGACCTGGGCTTTGTTTTGCGGATGGGCCTGAATGATTTTTCCTATTGCCCCAGCGGTCTGGCCTATGAGAATTGCCGCTTTGGCTTTTTGGGCGATTTTAGCGCCGAATTCATCGAACGGAATATGTTTATCATACCCGCCCGCTATGATAATGGGGCTGTCGAACGCCTCAAGGGCGACAATCGAACTGTCCGGCGTGGTCGCCTTGGAATCGTTATACCAGCGAACCCCTCTCGCCTGGCCCACAGGCTGTAACCTGTGAGGCAACGCCTTAAATGCAGGCAAACTCCCGATTATCCGCTCATCAGTTACACCAAAACGCTTTGCCACAGCAATCGCACCAGCCAAATTGGCAAGATAAGCCCTGCCCGGCAAACCATACACGCCGCGAATATCCGCAGGCACATCATCAGCCGAAAATTTTACGCAAACCCGACCAGCGTCCTTCTGATATTTTGTATACCACTTGCTGCCAACCTCATCTTCGTCATTGAAAATCGAAACCGCCGGCTGATTCGCGTCCGGCTTCTGATGCTGAAAGATTAACTTCTTGGCCTTGCAGTAATTCTCGAATGTCTTATAGCGGTCAAGATGATTGGGCGTCAGGTTCGTCAGCAAAGCGACCTGCGGCGCCTTGTCGCTCTGGGCCAACTGCTCAATCTGAAAACTCGACAACTCCAGCACAACCAAATCATCGGGTTTTATCCGCCCGACAATCGTCAGCATCGGCTCATTGCCTATATTGCCGCCCAACCAGACCTTATTGCTGAATCGACTACGAAGAAGATGTGCCGTCAGTGATGTTGTGGTGCTTTTGCCATTCGCACCGGTTATGCCGATTATCTTCGCGGGGCAAAGTTCAAAGAATAATTCGATTTGCGATGTGATTTTTCTTCCTGCCTTGCGGGCAATCTGCAAAAATTTATTATCCAAAGGCACCGCCGGATTAGCCACCACCATATCCGCCTGCTCAAAATCCGCAGAGTCATGCGAACCAAGATGATATGTTATATCAAGGCCTTTTAATTGGGCAATTGATTCGGCAAGCGCTTCCGGCTTGGCCAAATCGGTAACGATTACCCTCGCCCCAACCTCGCAGGCGAACTTCACAACGTCAACCCCGCCCCCGAACCTCCCGAGGCCCATTACCAAAATCTTTTTATCTCTGAAAAGACCTTCACCCATATCTCTATGAGCCAATGCGATTTTTTGCGAATATAACGCTCAGCTACAGCGCGTCCTGGACGGCCTTCGCGATATCCAGCTTGGCGTCGATTACGGCCTGCTCAATACACTTCTTCCAGTTGTCGCCGAACTGCTCCTTGTATTTAGGATTCTCGTATGCGTAGATAATCGAGCGAGATGCGTTAATCAGGGCGCCGTTGCCGTCTTTCTTGCAGAACCTGACACAATCCGCAGCCGAGGCACCTTGTGAGCCGTAGCCGGGAATCAGGAACCACATATTGTCATATTTTTTCCGCAAAGCCGTCGTCTCTTCGGGGCTTGTGCCGCCCACGACCATACCGATATTGCTGTAGCCGGCCTTGCCGATTCTGCCGGGCTTATTCGCTATTTCGCCTACTACCGCGGCAAGTTTCTCATACATTTTTTGCCCGTCAGAACAGGTACAATCCTGTATCGCAGCCGCACTGGGGTTGCTTGCGCGAACCCATACAAATACGCCCTTACCCTGTTTTGTGGCAACGTCCGCGAATGGCTCTATACCCTCCGCCCCAGCGAAACCGTTGACCGTTATCGCGTCAGGGGCGAGCGTATCCTCAAGACCCGTCAGTTCAGGGTTTTCCAGATGTGCCGACGCGTATGCCTCAGCGGTGTGACCTATATCGCCTCGCTTGACGTCCCCGATTACCTCAACGCCAAGCTCATTTGCCTCGGAAATAAGTGAATAATAGCTTTCGACTCCCTGCCAGAGATATTTCTCAAAAAACGCTATGTTGATTTTCACCGCCGGCACCATCGGCGAGACAATCCGCAGCACCTGCGTGCAATAATCGAATATCGCATCGACCGCCGAGTCCACGTCGAACTCGTCATTCATATCCTGCCTGTTCGTTATCGCGGCGGGCAGCCGGCTGTAAACCGGGTCCAAGCCCACAATCAACGGTGTTCGCTTGCTCTTTATCGCTTCAACCAGCCGGTCGCCAAAATGGTTAGCCATATTATTATAAATCCTTTCTTATTCGATTTTCATTTTTCGCTTTAAGCTACTCGTATTTTGCCTTACTATAACCGCCCGATTGATTTCTAACAAGCTTTCAGTGGCAATAAGATGAAAAAAGATTCAGAGAAAATGAAAAAAATGAAAGTCAAAGCATACTTCTGGATTGCAATCCCTCTTGCGCTCGTGTTATTGGCGTTTGTCCTGGTAACGCACAGACCAAAAAACTACGCCCCGCTTCGAATTGCCGACCAGAACCAAATCAGCATATATCTGAGTCACTATCTGATGCCGACAATTTACAACAACTCTCAGCTCGATGCCCCCTTTGAGGTCGTAATAACTGAAGAAGGCCTGAATGATATAATAGCACGCTGGCGCCAGCCGGTAAAATTCAATAACATCACCTTTACTGACCCGCAGGCAATTTTGACGCAAAGGCAAATTGTACTGATGGCAACAGCACGAACACGCTATGCCAATCCTGTCCTCACCATCAGGATAACTCCCGCGATAGATTATTTCGGCCAGTTAAATATCCACGTTGACAGCGTATCTCTCGGAGCAGCCGGCGTCACAACACTCGCAAAATCAATGGGTAACAAAGCATTTACTGACTGGCTTTCGTTCACTGGCACCGAGCCGAATAATATCGCCGCTCAGGTATGCCGGTCGCTGCTGAATGATGAATCGTTTGAGCCGGTCTTCAAAATCGGCGACAAATCCCTGCGCATTTGCAAAATCAAGCTCGAAAAAAAGAAAATAACCGCTTTTTTGCTTCCACTTTACGACGCACCACGCACCCTTTCCAAAACCAAAACCAACTGAATATCCGGTCGCTTTATAGGACCATATCAAAACCGCCCGTATGAAAATCCGCAATCCCCCCATTATGAGGCGGAAATACCGCACTATCCCCGAAAAAGCCGTCTAAATGCTCAATCCGTCGCAATTTAACAACGATATAAAGAGCATAATTTAGGTTTCAATGCCTGGGGTGTTTTCTAATAATTGAGGACGACGTATGAGTACTTTATTGACAGAAAAACCGAACGTCACGAATGTTGACGAACGTGAAAACCTGCTCAAACAGATTGAAAGCATCAACAAGGAATTCCAGGACTTCGTGTACCTTATTTCACACGACCTGAAGGCGCCGTTGCGCGCCATAAATGCGCTGACCGAATGGATTGCCACAGATTACGCCGACAAGTTCGACGACGACGGCAAAGAACAACTCAAGATGCTTACCGCCCGCGTAAACAGGATGCAAAACCTCCTCGACGGTGTCCTGCAATACTCAAGGATCGGGCAAGTTAAAAGAGAGTCAACTCAAATCGACCTCAACCAGCTTTTGCCAGAAATTATCAAGTCGCTTGACGCACCGGCGAAGATTCATATCGCCGTTGAAGGCCGGCTGCCCGTTATTACCTCGGAACCAGCCCGCATACAGCAGGTCTTTGGGCATCTGCTCAGCAACGCCGTAAGATTTATGGACAAACCCGAAGGTTTCATAAAAGTCGCCTGCGCTGAGGAAAACGGTTTCTGGAAATTCAGCGTCACAGACAACGGCCCAGGCATCCCCGAACAGCACTTCGAGAAAATATTCCGGCTCTTCCAGACCCTTCAGCCCAAAGACCAGTTCGAAAGCACCGGTGTCGGCCTGACACTCGCAAAAAAAATCGTTGAATTATCCGGCGGCAAAATATGGCTGACATCCACGGTCGGCCAAGGTTCAACGTTCTTCTTCACGTTGCCAAAAACAGACGGCCAAACAAAAACAGATTAGGAACAACTATATGAAAATCGAACAAAACACCTGGATGCAGAAAACCGGCTGGCGGCCATCAGCGCCCGGCGCGCTGGGGAAATCCGCACAATTAGTCCTGGTTTTCGGCGCGAAAGACATTCTCAAACAATCGCCCCTGCCAAAAGAACTGACCAGCGCATATCCAGATGCGCATTTTGTCGGCTGCTCCACGGCGGGAGAAATTTGCGGAACAACAGTATATGACGATTCACTTACAACCGTGGCGGTGCACTTCGAGAAAACCACCATCAGAACGTATGAATTGGAAGTCAACTCCGCTGAGGACAGTTTCCTAGCCGGTGAACGCCTCGCGGCACTTGTGAATCCGGCCAACCTGAACCACCTCTTTGTCCTTTCAAAAGGTGTTAATGTTAATGGAAGCAAACTCGTCAAAGGGCTTGAAAAAAATCTGCGTGATAACGTGATTATAACCGGAGGCCTGGCAGGAGACGACGCGAAATTCCAGGAAACATTAACCTTCTCCGACGGCGTCCCCAAAAATAACGTCGTATCGGCAATTGCCTTCTACGGCCACAAACTAAAAGTCGGCTATGGCTCCATCGGCGGATGGGACCCGTTCGGCCCGGAAAGGATTATCACACGCTCAAAAGGCAACATCCTCTATGAGCTTGACGGGAAAAACGCCCTGGAGATTTACAAGCAGTATCTCGGCGAACAGGCAAAAGGCCTGCCCGCCACCGGCTTAATGTTCCCCCTCGGTATTCGAGGCCAGGAAACAACAACCAATTTGGTCCGCACACTCCGGACTATCAGCGAAAAGAAACAAAGCTTGACGTTTGCCGGCGACGTCCCCGAGGGCTACCACGCACGCATGATGAAAGTGAATTACGAGAGAATGATTGATGCTGCCGCCAAGGCCGCGAAAAACTGCCAGGACACAATCGATTCCCCGAAAGTCGAACTGGCAATCCTCGTTAGTTGCGCTGGAAGAAAATGGGTCCTTAAACAGCGAATCAAGGAGGAAATTGAGGCGGTCCGCGAAGTATTCGGCAAAGACACTGTCCTTACCGGCTTCTACTCATACGGAGAAATCGCACCCGTCGCGGGCGGCACAAAATGTGCCTTTCACAACGAGACAATGACAATAACCGCGTTTTCCGAGGTTTGACAATGGACAAAATGCACAGTTTACTCAGACGCCAGATTAAAAAAATCTTTGGCTCCGCCGATAACATCCCTAAAGATTTTCAGGAAATAATCGGCGTCATCAACGACGCATACTTCAATTTCGACAAAGACCGGCTTATGCTCGAACACTCCATCGAAATCAGCTCAAATGAGTTAGTCGAAGCCAACTCCCGGATGCGGTCTATCTTTCAGGCCTTACCCGATATGTTCCTGAGAATAGACGCCAACGGGAAAATCATTGAATGCAAAATACCGGCAAATGACACTTTCGGCCATATCCACCCCAGTGAAATCATCGGAACAAGCGTTTATGCAATCTTCGGTCCCTTGGCCGCACGCCGACTCGAATGGGCCGTTAGAAGAGCCGTAAAGAACAAAACCGTCGAGCTCACGGAATATTCAGTCCAGAACCAGACAGAACAATTCCGTGAAGCGCGAGTGGTCTGGCTGGATGATGAACAGCTTATAGTGATTGTCCGCGATATAACCGAAAGAAAACTCGCCGAAGACCGCCTGCTTGAGAGTCGGCGGACCCTGCAAACACTGATGAGCAACCTACCCGGAATGGCATATCGTTGCCGGAACGACCATGACTGGACAATGGAATTTGTCAGCGAAGGAAGCGTCAATCTCACCGGCTATCAGCCCACCGAGCTCATCAACAACAGTAAAATAGCATACAACCAGTTGATTCATCCGGATGAGTGCGAAAAGGTATGGGGTACTATTCAGGCCGCACTGAAAGAACACAAACCGTTCCAACTTACCTACAGAATAAAAACCGCTGACGGCGAACAAAAATGGGTATTGGAGCAGGGACAGGGCGTATTCACATCCAAAGGCGAACTGCTGGCCATCGAAGGTTTTATTTCAGAAATCACCGACGCCAATGCACGCAAGGCCGCCGAAAAAAACCTCGCAGAATCGCCAAAAGAATCCGCCGACAACGAAGCCCCTGCTGTGGTAACAACATCGGCAACTGAAATATAATATGCAAAGCACAAATCCAATAATAACCAGTTCGGTGAAAAAGAATGGGGAAGCAATCAAATTGCCCATACTCGCCCCACTCTTTGCCGCTATTCTGGTCCTGCTGATAATTTTTACCCTCGCTATCTACCACCTTCAGCAAAAACACATCAACAATGACGTTCAGGCCCGGCTCGATAGCGTCTCTCGCTATTTTAACCAGTTCCTCGCCTCGGATGCCCGCTTCATCGGCGAAACAACCCATTTCGTAAAGGATAACCCGGACATTCAAAACGCCTGGCTCGCAAAAGACCGTAACACCCTGCTGGCTCTTACCGCCCCCATATTAAAAAAGCTCCGTCAGGACCACAGGATAACCCACCTTTACTTCATAGATGTCAACCAGACCTGCTTTCTGCGAGTCCACAACCCGCCGCGATTCGGCGACCGCATAACACGCTTCACACTCAAATCCGCATCCGCAACCCAACAGCCGGCGTGGGGCATTGAGCTGGGACCATACGGCACCTTTACGCTTAGAGTTGTCCAGCCCTGGTTTATAAACAACACCCTCACGGGATTCGTAGAATTCGGCGAAGAAATAGAGCATATTGCGCCCCATCTTAAAAACATCATCAATGTTGACCTGGCTTTTCTGATAGATAAATCGCTCCTCAACCGCAATGACTGGCAGGAAGGGCTTAAAATGATGGGACGCACAGCCGACTGGGACCTGATGCCGAACTGTGTCATTGCCAATTCCACTACGCCTGAAATCCCGTCCGAATTTACAAAATTCGCCGGCCTGCCCCACAAAGAACATCAAAACCGTATCTTCACCGCAAAACTGAACGGCTCAACTTTTTCCGCCGGCTTCATCAAACTTTCAGACGCCGCGGGACGCGAAGTCGGCAACATCCTCGTTATTAAAAATATCACAAACGAACAGGCGTCGCTCCAAATACTGCTGGCGGTCGTTGCAACTGTGGGTTTTCTGATAGCATCCGCCCTGGTCTCATTTTTCTACATTCACATCGCCGGAATAGAAAAACGCCTCATTCACGCACACGCCTCCCTCGCAACTGAAATTGAAAAACGAAAAGAAACCGAAACCGAACTGCGCAAACACCGCGACAACCTTGAAAAAACCGTCAAGAACCGGACCGCAGAACTTGAAGAAGCCAATAAACGCCTCCACGAGGAAAACGCAGAACGCAAGAAAGCGGAAGAAGAGTTGAAATCTTCGCTGTCCTTGCTCAGTGCCTCCCTGGAATCCACTGCCGATGGTATCCTGATTGTGGACAGGAAAGGAAAGCTTACACGATGGAATCAGAAATTCGTCGATATGTGGAAAATATCGGAAGAAGTTCTCTCCAGCCATGATGATGAAAAAACAATAAACCATATCCTTGCGCAGCTTGCTGCCCCGGAGCAGTTTGTAGCTAAAGTCAGAAAATTGTACGAACAACCGGAGGAATCGAGTTTCGACCAGATCGAATTTCTGGACGGGCGCGTTTTCGATCGCTACTCCCAGCCTCAAAGAATCGGCGATGATATCGTGGGGCGGGTGTGGTCATTCCTCGACGTCACCGAGCGCAAACGCGCGGAGCAGCGCCAGACACAACTGCTCGAACAACTGGAAAAGTCAAACAGACACCTGCAACAGGAAAATACACAACGAATAAAGGCGGAAGAATCTCTTGAGAAACTCAACAATGACCTCCAATTTGCTGTCGCCCAGTTAAGCAGTTCCAACAAGCATCTCCGCGAGTTCGACCATTTGGCCGCTCACGACCTTAAAACTCCCCTGCGGGGCATAGGCACGCTGGCACAATGGCTCCTCAATGACTACTACGGCAAATTCGACGACTATGGACGCAAACAAGTCAACCTGCTGGTCAGACGAGTCGAGCGAATGGATGGCCTCATTAACGCAATCCTGCAATACTCCACAATCGCAAGGAACAAACAAAACGAACGCCAGGTCGATCTTAACCCCCTGATTAAGTCCGTCATTGCCGATATCAAGCCGACCCCGAACATTACAATAACCGTCAACCAGAATTTACCTGTCCTGACGTGCGAAGAAGAGCAGATAAGGCAGGTTTTCTATAATCTCGTCGCCAACGCTGTAAAATTTACGGACAAACCCGACGGACACATCACAATTGACTGCGAAGACGAAAAATACTTCTGGAAATTCAGCGTCGCGGACAACGGCCCGGGAATTGAACCTCAACACTTCGAGAGGATATTCCGGCTGTTCCAGACGCTCAGCGACCGCGAGGAGGCCGAAAGCATCGGTATTGGACTGACCATAGCAAAAAAAATCGTCGAACTATACAGCGGCAAAATCTGGCTCACCTCCACCGTCGGCGTCGGCTCTACCTTCTTTTTCACACTCCCAAAACAGCTGACAACCATCACCTGCCAATCGCCCCAGCAGGCCCAAACCTAACCGTCGCAATACCACCAAACACATCCCCAAATACGCCATAATTCCATAACCCCCTTCAAAAAAACATCTTACAACTATTATCAGCCAGCTATCCCCCAGCCGGCAACGCCAAAAATTCCGCCAAATTGCAAAAAAAATGATTGTTATTACCCGCTTTGACGATTACTATATGCTCCAGTGTGCGAAAAATTACGGCTGCCCCGTGTCCTCGGGGAACATAGTTTAGGTGCGTTCAATGGTTTTTGCAAGGTCTGCTTACAGTGCGTATTAGCCGAACAATTGCTCGGTTCGGCGAAGATTTCGCGCCGATTGTGGCCGGTATGCAAGGGTTTTTGCTCCAGCGGCGGCTTATGAGTCGGGTTGTTATACAACATTGGGTTGAACTACGGAGGCGTAAGATGTAGTGTTAAGCCGACAACAACCTGGATTTGTTGGGCTCCAAGCGTGGATGTGGAAACCGGTATGGTTTCCATTTTTTTTCTCGTTGGAAGGAAGCAAAGGCAAATGAATCAGGAATTACTGAGAATAATTGAGAACGTAGCCAGAGACAAGAATATCGACAAGGAGTCCATCTTTGCCGACCTTGAAGAATCTATGGTCTCTGCCATAAGGAAGCATTTCGGAACCCCTGAAAGCGAAATCACCGTCCAAATCGACCGGGCCACCGGGCAGGTCGCTGCTTTTATGGACAAGCAGCCGATTGATATGAAACAGCTCGGCCGAATACCCGCCCAGACCGCCAAGCAGGTTATGATTCAACGAATAAAAGCGGACGAAAGAGACAGCATCTATTCCGAGTTCGCCCAGCGAAAAGGCGATATCGTCAACGGCGCAGTAATCCGATACGAAGGCGGCTCCCTCGTCGTCGGGCTGGACCACCGCACTGAAGCTTTTATGCCAAAGGGCGAACAGATAGTTGGACAAACGAACAGGCCGGGCGAAAGAATCAGGTGCCTCATTCTCGAAGTCAAGGAGGTCTCGAATCAAATTAAAATCATCCTCTCAAGGACCCACCCGGATTTCATCCGCCGGCTCTTCGAACAGGAGGTCCCGGAAATAGCCGAAGAAATTATTGAGATAAGGGCACTGGCCCGCGAGGCCGGCTACCGCACCAAAGTCGCCGTCGCTTCGCTCGACGAAAAAGTTGACCCCGTCGGCGCCTGCGTCGGCGTCCGCGGCAGCCGCATAAAAAGTATCGTCGATGAGCTTGGCGGTGAAAAAATTGACATCGTCCGATGGAGCGATTCATCACAGGTGTTCATTACAAACGCGCTTATGCCCGCCAAGGCCAGTGAAATAGCCCTGTGCTTTGAACTGGGAAGAGCAACGGTCGTCGTGGAAGAAGACCAGCTCAGTTTGGCAATAGGCAGGCACGGCCAGAACGTCCGGCTCGCCGCCCGTCTCACCGGCTGGGACATCGATATCCTCACGCCCGACGAATACAATCAGGGCATTGAACGACTCACAAAATGCGTTAAGAGCATCGAAGACGCCGATGAAACCCTCGTCGATAAACTGATAGCGCTGGGCATAATATCCATTCTCGACCTGGATGATGTCGGCGCCGAGCCGCTGGTAACAGAACTGAATATCAAACCAGACCTTGCGCAGCAAATCGTCACGGCAGCTGTCGAAGAAGCCAAAAATATGGCGGCTGACGCCAAACAGAAACAAGCCGATGGATTGATACAGGAACAATCACAACCAAAACAAGCCGAAGAATTGATACAGGAACAATCACAACCAAAACAAGCCGAAGAATTGATACAGGAACAACCACAACCAAAACAAGCCGAAGAATTGATACAGGAACAACCACAACCAAAACAAGCCGATGGATTGATACAGGAACAATCACAACCAAACCAACCGGCGGACAGCACAAACCAAACCTGATATAGTGGAGTGCCTTAGCAGTGGCCATAACAAGAGTATATTTATTGGCTCGCGAACTCGGAGTATCCAGCACCGCCATAATGAAAAAGTGCCAGGATGAGGGACTGGATATTAAAAACCACATGGCCACTATATCAGCGGGACTGGCGGCCACAATAAAGGAATGGTTCAGCGAGGGAGACAATACCACCGCTGTCGAAACCACCGATAAAGTTGACCTCGAAAAAGTCCGCGTAAAAAAATCGAGAAGCAAAAAATCGGCCGAAGCAGCGCCTCCCCCTGCCGAAACACCGCAGGAGACGCCTGCTGTTACCCAGATTCAGGAAACTCCACCGGTTGTGGAGACGCCGGCTGAGCCAATACCTGTCGTCGAAGAACCCGCCCCGCCGCAGCTACGGCGTGCCATCGCAAGAGTGGAACCGCCAAAGCCGGAACCAATCATCCCGGCAGGCCCAATGCTCGGAAAACCTGAGCCGGCCAAACTCACAGGCCCGCAGGTCGTGCGTATCGAAAAGCCGGAACCAATGGCACCCATGCGACGACCAAGACCAAAACCAAGACATGATATGCCCGTAACTTCCCCGTTGATGGCTTCCAGGATGATGCCATCCAACAGGGATAAGGATGTCGTTGCTGTCAAGGACAAGGATGAACAACTGGCCGCGAAAAAAACAAAAGAACGAACACACGGACGCAGACGAACAGGAACAGAATATGAAACTGAAACCGTCAAGAAAACCAAACTGATAACCCAGCGACGAGAGCGGGACCTGGAGGAAAGACGTGCTCGACTGGATGCGGCCAGCAGCGAAGGACTCCGACTCAGACCCCTGCGAAAAATCACCGCAAGAACGCGACAGGATAGTGCGGCGGCCGTTGTCAAACCCGCCTCCGCCACGATTACCGAACCCGTAACCGTCAAAGGCCTCGCCACGGCGCTGGCCGTCAAGGTTTCAGACGTAATAGCCAAACTGATGCGGCAGAATTTGATCGCCACGGCAAATCAGACCATTAGCACTGAGGTCGCAGAGCTTATCTCGCTGGAACTCGGCACCGAACTGCACGTCGAACACAAGGCCTCGCTCGAAGACCAGATAAAAGCGGAATTCGAAAACAGACCCCGTCCTAACCTCAAAAAACGCCCCGTCGTCGCTACTATGCTCGGACACGTTGACCACGGCAAAACGAGCTTGCTGGACAAAATACGCTCCACCAACGTCACAGCCGGCGAAGCAGGCGGAATCACCCAACACATCGGTGCATACCAGGTAAACGTCGGTAAGGGCAAGGTAACATTCCTCGATACCCCGGGCCACGAGGCATTTACGGCTATGCGGGCCAGAGGCGCAAATATGACCGACGTGGTCGTGCTCGTCGTTGCCGCCGGAGACGGCGTTATGCCGCAGACCATCGAAGCTATACATCACGCCAAGGCGGCCAATGTCCCCGTAATCGTGGCGCTGAACAAAATCGACTTGCCCGGCTGCGACATCAACCGCGTTTACGCCCAGTTGGCCGAACATGGATTAGCGCCCGTCGAATGGAGCGGGACAACCGAAGTCGTCAAAACAAGCGCCACTACAGGCCAGGGCGTCGCCGACCTCCTCGAACATCTCGACTATGTAGCCGAACTGCTCGAACTCAAAGCCGACGATACCATACCCGCTACCGGCTGGGTCGTCGAAGCGCATCTCTCGCAAACGCGTGGCCCCGTCGCAACACTGCTAATCAAAGAAGGGGTTATGAACAAAGGAGACGTAATTCTCGCCGGCTGCGGCTACGGCAGAGTAAAAACTATCAAGGACGGTTTCGGTAAAAGCGTCAAGTCCGCAACAAGCTCAACCCCCGTGGAGATTGCGGGGTTGCAGTTCGTCCCTAACGCCGGGGATAAATTCTACGTCCTCGACGACATCAACAAAGCCAAAGCCGCCGCCGAAGAAAATCAAATGCTCCAGAGAGAAGGTTCTCTCGCCAGGAAAACCCAGATTACCCTCGATAACCTCTTTAGCCAGATTAAAGCCGGTAACGTCAAAGAGCTTAACCTCATCATCCGCGCAGACGTCCAGGGCTCGGTGGACGTGCTCACAAAATATCTGTCGGAACTGAGCACCGCCGAGGTCAAACTAAAAATTCTGCACGTAGCCACGGGAGGTATCACCGAAGGCGACATCGTCCTTGCCGAGGCATCCAACGCCATCGTCATCGCCTTTAACGTCGTGGCCGACGAGCACGTCTCCAAATTGGCCGAGAAAAAAGGCGTCGATATCAGGTTCTACAACATTATCTATCGCATAACCGAAGACCTCCAAAAATCAATGGTCGGCCTGCTCGAACCGGAAGAACAGGAAAGAACCATCGGCAGAGCCGTGGTCAGGACCACCTTCAAGGTCTCAAAAGTCGGCACAATCGCCGGCTGCTTCGTCAACGACGGCGTCGTCAAAAAGAACGCCAGAGTTCGCCTGATACGCGACAATATCGTCATCCGCGACAATATGACCATCGAGTCACTCAAGCATTTCAAAAACGACGCCAGCGAAGTTAAGGCCGGCCTCGAATGCGGTATCAAAATCGCCCGCTTCGACGACGTGAAAACCGACGACGTATTTGAACTTTACGAAATCCTCAAGGTGGCGAGAACCCTTTAGCAGGTTTTGCTCTTATAATTATGCCCACGAGAAGACAGGAGAAAATCGCACGTGTCGTCAAAGAGGCGGTTAGTGACGCAATAGCAAACCATCTCAGCGACCCCCGAATAGAAGCGTTTGTCAGCGTCACAAAGGTCGAGGTTTCGGCGGATATGCGCATCGCCAACGTCTATCTCAGCATGTTCGGCGGCACTGAAACCGCCCAAAACAAAACCTTCGCCGCGATTCTCCACGCCAGAAGTAGAATCCAGGGGATACTTGCGGAACATAGTCAAAGCAGGTTCTGCCCCGTTATCAATATCCACAAGGACGAAAATTTCAAAAAGTCGCTTGAAATTATGAAGCTAATCGACGGTTTGGCTGCTGAATTCAAAGACAAAGATTCCGTTGACCAGGAGCACGACTGATTGTTATATTTGGTTGCACGGTCATCCTGCCTGCCCCTGTATGTTGTAGGCACAAGCCCGTGTTACAGGACGCCTATGAAAGACAGTAAAGAATACTCAAAAAAAATTCAAAAATTATATCGCTCGCTAAAGCAAAAGCCCGGCAAACATGCCCATGTCGAGTTCGATGAGCCGGTTGACGCCCTCGTCTTCGCCATCGTAAGCGAAAACCTCACAGAATCGCAGGCGCAGGCCGCGATGAAAAAACTCAAGGACTACTTCGTTGACTGGAATGATTTGCGGGTGGCCACTGTCGAGGAAATAGCCGAAGTCCTCGGGCAGGATATCCCCCCGGCCCGCGGCATTGCCGCCACGTTGACCGGTACGCTTAATGCCGTATTCGACAAACACAATATGCTTAGCTTGCAGTCCCTCCGCAAATTAGGTAAACGACCCGCAAAACTGCTTCTCGAAAAGCTCAGCGGCGCAACTCCCTTCGTCGTCGATTACTGTATGCTTTCGGCCTTGCAGGGACACGCCATACCGCTTACGCCCAAAATGATTGAGTATCTAAAAACCAGCCAGTTTATTGACGCCGAAGCCGGCTATGAGGAAATAGAAGGTTTCCTCGCCCGGCTGATATCAATCAAAAACGCCTATGAATTTTATTTGCTCCTCAGGCACGAAAGCGAATCGCCTAAGACACACACCGGCAAAACGAAACAGGCAAAGAAAAAATAATTGCAAATTACCCTATTTTCCGAAAGAACTTAAAATGCCGCAGGAAATTTTGAAATTAGGTATTCCAGCCGGAAGCTTGCAAAAGGCAACCATCGAGCTTTTCGCAAAAGCCGGCTTCAACATCACCGAATCCGACAGGAGCTATCTGCCGAGCATCGACGATGACCAGATACGGCCGACAATGCTCCGCGCTCAGGAAATGAGCAGGTACGTCGCCGATGGCGTCCTCGACGCAGGCCTGACCGGATACGACTGGATAATGGAAAACGCCTCCGACGTAATCGAGGTCTGCGAGCTCGGTTACAGCAAAGCGACAAGCAAACCCACAAGATGGGTACTGGCCGTCCCCGAAGAATCGAAAGTTCAAAAGGTACAGGACCTCAAAGGCGGCATCATCGCCACGGAACTCGTCAACGTAACTAAAAAATTCTTCGCCGACAGAGATATCGACGTCAAAATAGAATTTAGCTGGGGCGCAACCGAAGTCAAAGCCCGCCTCGTCGATGCGATTGTTGAGCTTACTGAAACCGGAAATTCTCTCGTCGCCAATAACCTGCGGGTTATCGATACCGTTATCACTTCCACAACTCGCTTTATCGCCAACAAACAGGCCTGGCAGAACAAATTCAAAAAGGAAAAAATCGAAAATATAGCCATTCTGCTCAACGCCGCCATCAACGCCCGAAGCAGGGTCGGCCTCAAAATGAATATCGAAAAAAACAATCTCGACAAGATACTCAAGGTGCTGCCCGCAGAAAAAAGCCCCACTATTTCGTCCCTGGCAGACCCCAATTACATCGCCATTGAAGTGATTATCGACGCCAAAATCGAACGCTCCCTCGTTCCCGCTCTCAAACGTGCCGGCGCTTCAGGAATTATTACCTATCCCCTGAATAAGGTCATTCATTAGCAGGTAGCGTATAGCGTTTAGTTTTTCTATCCGTTATACGCCATACGCTAAATGCTACTTCGTTACCCTGCCGAGGTATGAGCCGTCATCGGTATTGATGCGCACCATATCGCCGACTGCTATAAAAGGCGGCACTCGTATCTTCAAACCCGTCTCCAGCTCCGCGTCCTTCATCTGGTTGGTTGCCGTTGCGCCCTTTGGCTGGGGCGTCGTTTCCGTAACAGCTAATTCCACCGTCTTGGGAATTTCGATACTGACCACGTTGCCGCTATTAAGCATTGCCGTCAGCATCGTATTGGGCTTGAAAAACTTTATCAGGTCGCCGATTATCTCGTTGGGAACCGTTATCTGGTCAAACGTCTTTGAATCCATCAGAACGTGACCGCTGCTGTCGGAATAAATGTACTCCATCTCTCGCTTATCCAAAAAGGCCTGCTCAATTTCCTCCGTGGCGCGTAAACGATTTTCAATAATGGAGCCATCGGAAATCCTCTTGAGTTTGGCCTGAACGAACGCCCGCAGGTTGCCGGGCGTCACGTGAGCAAACTTGGTGCAGATATACAACTCGCCTTGCATCTTAATGGCCATACCAGGCCGCATTTCACTTGCCTTCACAACATTCTCCTAATCTGTAATTTCATTCAATAATCAATAAATGGCCTATTTTAACGGAAAGACCGCTTCCTGGTCAAGTGCAATCAGATGAATCTTGGGAAGTGCCCCAGACATCGTATCTCCCCTGCTTGGGTAGAATAACAAATGCAATTTATCGGCCAATGGCCGGGGTGTTTGCATCTTTTGATTCGTCAATATATTTTTCGAGGCGTTTCATTCGCAGTTCAAAATTCTTTATCCAGTCATCTCCACGTGCTTGGTTGCGTCTATTGATAGTGTAAATATTCATCCATTCTATAAGCATTCTCACGCTACTTGGAGTTCCCATTGGGTGCCAATTCTCCGGCTCGTATGGCTCATGCCAGGATTCTGGAGTAGGTGCAAAATTAGGGTCGCTTGTGGGACGGTATTCGCCTTTTCGCAGAATAGGCTCTAATCCCCTTTCTTCCTCGAGTTTCTTCAGGCATTTATCTAAGTTTTGCCTCATCCAAGCCATTTGTGTAACCCACTGACTCTGGCATTCATCCATTCGATTGATGGCCGGCATCATGGCCGCAACAAATATATCTGCCGAATTGGGATCGATGCGAACAGCCACATATTGTGACTCATTTACAACATAGTCGCACTTGTGGCAACCCGACAAAGCCATAACCATCAAGAAGAAAATACAACCAAGTCCTGATTTCATTTTTGTTCTCCTTTAAAAATAAAGGCATCATTGTCCAAAGGTAGTATCAGTATTACCTACGTAACTGAAATTCTGTAACACTACACAATTTCCGGATTCATAAGTTGCAGCGTCCGAAATCGCATAATCCAATTTTTGATAATGGGCGCATTGATACCAGATACGTTGAAGGAAGCTGTTATAGCGTAAAAGCGGATTACTTCCAAAAGCTTCTTTTCGCCAGCCCATATATAACCTTGGCGTGATATCATTGTAGATACCAAACGCATTCGCCATATCTGCCGTTCTCTCATATTCCTGCTCAGTATATTGATTATCTTGTGGGTTTGAGCCACAAACTTCATAGGTTTCTGGCGGCATAACAGAGGTGCCGTTCTTGCATGCATCAATCATAACGTACAATCTATTTTGAGATTGAAAATATATTATTGAGTCTGCAACGGAATAGCCATTTTCATATTTTGGCGGAAGTGCCTCATACCCGCCCGGAGTACCAGTCCAGTTTCTTCCAAGATACGAAAAATAAACATCATCATAAGCCTCAAAGAAGGTTCGGTATATTTTGCTGAATATTCTTATTTCACGGTTTCCATCGGTAATGATAAGAATCGATTTCATGCCAGGTCTTCTAAAAGCTCTTTGGATATTTTCTCGAGTTGCTTGGCCATAAAAAAGGCAAATGGTAGGCCCCAAGTTACGCTCTCTGCACGCATTTAAATATTCCTTCCATACTTCTCTTCTGTCGCTGGTCCACCGTTTCTTCACTCCTACCAGCAGCGACTGCGCATTTGCTGCGTTCGGGTCGTTGGTAACGTCGAATTCTTTAACAATATCTTTTATCCACTCCTCCGGCCAGTCACTTTTAATCAACTCACTACTTTCTTCCATTTGGATGCTCTTAAGACCGCCGGTTTCCTGTATTATGAGCTGATTATAGGGGCTGTCCAGAATACCCGCTGGAACGACAAAAGAGAAATCTCCTGATGAAGAATTTGACCAAATGACATTGTCGTCCAAATTCTTTATCTGTAAACTTATTGTGCCACTATCAGTTGGCTCGTAAAAGCCTGCAAATCTGTATGATTCATTCAACTTATATGCCTCTGCGGCTGTTAAACACTGCAATCTGTTTTGCACCGTGATTTGTACAGTAGGGCCAGCAATGATCTTATCATCGAGTGTAGCGGCAACCACTTTAATTTCGTGAATCCCGTTTCGCAACTCATACGTTGAGATGTCCATATCAGAGCCGACAAAATTACCCAATCGCTGACCATCAAGATATAAGCAATATGAAAGGTCGTCTGAAGGATCGTTGATTTCTACCGATAAATCTCCAGAGACCAGATTTGGGTCACTGGAAAGGGTTACAGCAATCGGCGGATTATGGTTATCTGTCGTCTGTTTCCATTGATTAGTGAACATCACATAATCCTTGAAATCCACAAAGCCATCACTATTGAGGTCGAAACGTCTGTCCTGAAATCTGTAATCAACCGCTCGTCGCCAGTAATTAGCAAAATCCGCAAAATCCACAAAATCAAATGAGGTCAGCCAATAATTCGCGATTACAGCAAAATCGTTAATATCTATGCCACCACTGTCATCGAAATCCCACGACCAGCAGTTGTAATTATCATTATAATCGTACAACCAGTAATCAGTAAACTCCGAAAGGTCGTTAAAATCCACTGTGTAATTGTTATCAAAATCAGCGGTTAAGGTACTTGCGCCAGCGTTTGAATAATTCCAGTTTGGGTAATGAAAGCCAAGGTCGGCTTTGTTGCTGTCTGGAAAACCATTTATGTCGGTGGTCTTGCCGATGAGGCGGGTTTGCTCGATATACTCATCCGATGCGTTTACGAAGGTGCTGTCGTGGTTAAGATAGTAATCAGACAATATTCCTGTACCAGTAACATAAGGCATTGCGGTTTCATAAACCGGATCATAATTAGTATATACATATAGCGTATCGGCTGTATTGCCATAATAACCGGTATTGGTAACAAGCTCATTCATATAGCCGTTGACAAGGGCAAGACCATATTGATACGACTCCGATACGATATTATTTGAAAGTGTGACCTCGCCTGCTTGGTCAGAGCTATCAACGCCGAAAACAATTATGCCGTAGTCCTGATAATAATCGCAGGTATTGTTCTGTATGAGAATATGGCTGGCGGAATCCGCCTGGTTATCATACGATGACATATGCACTTCAATTCCGTAATAGTAAGAAGCGGAAACGAGATTATTGTAAATATCCGTATGCCTTGTGCCATATTCGACGATTCCGTAGGCGTTATTGTAAAGATAATTATTCTCTATCGGCGTATCGAGCCGATTGTTCATCACCCATATCCCGACCTCGGCGTATTCAATATAACTGTAAGTTATCTTTGTCGCAGAAGACGCGGTTTCCTCGATGTAAATGGCACAGTAATAATCGCCATAATAAGGCGTTGCGGAATCAGAAGTATATATAATCGGGTTATCAGGCGCTCCGCAGGAAATCAGTGTTCCGCAGTTATTGACGGACATCGATGTATTATACGCAAATTCAACAATTGTCCCCGGCTCAATCACGAGCAATGCCTGAACGTTTATATCACTTACAATGTGATATGTATTACCGGCTGTCCAGATTTGATTTGTGGTGATATCGGAGCTTACTTCCGTGATGCTGTCGGCCTTTATCCCGCCATTTGCAGATTTAGCGGATACCCGTCGAACAGGCATATTTTGTCTTTCAGGAAACAGGACTTTGTTTTTACGGGATAATGTTGTGGCTGAAAAACTGGGGCAATGCGACAAAACTCTCGACTTTTGTTGTTCCGATGCCAGTAAAGATGATACTCCAACCGCCAAAATTACCAGCAAAGAGGTGTGTACTCTCCACATAGTTAATCTCCTTTCAAAATAGCAAGTTTAGTTTACTCCTAAAACAGAGCTTTTCAATAAATATTTTCTATTTTCCGGCATGCGCAATTAAAAAGAGCACCGCCACAATCACGCCCGGTCAGGAGCTGGAACCCCTTAGGAACGCGAAAGCAATCGGTGCTCTTTGCACATAAAACAAAGAGCACCGAGCCTTCCAAACGTTACCTAAATCTATTTTCCAGCTTTGACCGGAACGTCTGAAATCTCAGTGTTATTAACCTTTTGGCGGTTTTCTCTCCGCCATTAGTATTTTACGTCTCGTAAATACGTTTTTGCAAGTGAAATTGTAAAAAAATGTAATGATTCGTCGATAATCAATTATCGATTATCAATCCTTGCTTTGGGGATTAAGGTACTTGAACTCGAAGAAAAACCCGTCGGGCCTGCTGATTCCATAGCCCGCCGACAGGCCAAAATACTTTTTCACCGCGCCAAACTCCGGCAGCAAACTAAAGTCCGCGAAATCCCACGCGTCAGGTCCCGCCAGAACAGCCGCTGCAGGCCCCATTCCAATATCCGCCCGCCGTGATTTGCCGTTCTCCTTCAGCATCCACCACAACAATTCCCCGGATGCCGAATTATCCTCAAAGCCAGCCGACCCGACAACCGAGGGCACCGCTGCTTTGGCGATGTTAAACCATTTCGCCGAACTCACCGGCTCACTTTCCGCCCCGCCTAAAGTCCGTATCGCTCGCTCAACCGCCGGCTCCTGACCAAAAATCAGATGCGTATCCGTAATCGTAAAGGCCAACCTCTCCCCCTTCGGTGCTGCACGCGGTCCCGCCTCCACCATTGGCACCGACCCGCCCAGAACAGGAATCCCCGCCGGCCCCATAAGATAAATCGTGTATCCAAGTAATTCACGCGTCGGCTCAGGATTGTTCGGCGCAATCAGCCGCTTCTGAATAAGCGACAGTGACTTTTCCAGGGCCGCCCGATTATTCACCCCTACCGCTACATATATTTCCGTCGGCTCTTTATCCTTCGAAAACGGCTTATTTACGCTCTGGGCAATAATAATCTCAGAACCAAGATATTCTATTATGTCAGGCCTGATGGTTATCCCCGGCTCACTCTCCGACCCCGTCCCCGGAATCGGCTGCTGCAGCATCAGCGCCGCCCCCGGCTCAAATCCGTAAATTATGCTGCACAACTCATCATACGCACGCTTGATATCCACGTTCAGAAAACTCACCGAGCATGCCGACGCAGGCACAAATCGCGGAACATGCAGCGGCTCAGAACGCATCTCTAACATCTTCAATACGCCCTTCCTCGTCCCCGTCGTTCTCAAAAACATCTTGCCGCGGACCGAACTCTCCGCGTCAGGCGCAACACCAAGAGAAAAACCAAGCCCCCCCACTCCGTCCAGCCCAAGATTAGCAATCTCCTTCTGCGATTCGCCCGTCGTGTCCCCGTCAGCCAGCTGTTCTATCAATCGTTTGAAATTCACATATACATCAACGTCATGATAAGGCCCGACGGCGCCCATCGTCGCGATATAATCCGTATCGCCCGCCAGCGATGAAGCCCCCGCCCCTTTAATCTGCGAAACAACGAATTTTACCGCCTCCGCGTCGCTTGCCGTTATCAGGCAGTCACCGACAAAACAATAAACGTCTTTTTCCGATGACGGCCCTGTCTTTTTATCATCGCTGTCTTTAACCGACGATTGCCCCGCCGCCGTCTCGGTCGTCAGCGTTACGATATTCACGTCACGATAACTCTCAATCCCCCTGTGTGCGCCTTTCTCAACGGACTTGGCCGCTATCTTTTCGATAATGTCTCTAATTTTGCCGACGTTACGGCCCCACTGACTTATCAGCGCCATTGACATTTCCTGCTGCCCTGCCGTCATCACAAACGCCAATCGGCCTTCGGGCATAACATTCGCGTCAAGTATGCCCTTTACAAATGAGTCCTTATCGCCCTCTATCTTTTCACGAACCTTCCCGGTAAAGTTTTTCGCAAACGCCGACATCGCCGGGTCATTATATAACTTATAAATACTGGTCTTTTCGAGTTTGTTCCTGAACTGATTGAAGTCGCTTATATCCACAAGGAGCACCGTGTCCACTCCGACAAGCTCTGCCGTCTTCGGCAAAGTCGCCCCCTTCGCGCCGACAACCATCATCGCCGCATAAATGACACATATCGCAAAAGCTGCCCTTATTCCCATTCGCACCCTCGTCGATTATCAATAATCAATTATCAATCTTCGGCTTGCCCTTATTGCGCCTGCCGTCCGGCTGGATATATCTAAAGCCCGTGTTCGGATTGTCCTTGTCGTATGCGAACGCGTCGCGGTTATCTATGAAGTGCTTCACGTAATCAACAGGTATCGCAAACCCCAGCCCTCCGAAAAATATGTAACCCATATTCGTAACGCCGATAACCTCGCCCGCCAGATTGAACAACGGCCCGCCCGAATTACCGGGATTTATGGCCGCATCGGTCTGCAAATAAATCAGCCCCTCGAACGCCCTGTTCGTCGTGCTTATCACCCCGTTGGTAACTGTCCGCTCAAGACCCAGTGGATTACCGATTGCGAACACCCCTTCGCCCGGCTTGATTTCGTCAACGTCGCCAAGGTAAGCAAACTTCACCTGCATATCACCTAAATCCTCAACCTTCAGAAGCGCAAGGTCAACAAATGGATTTATCGCCTCAATCCGGACGCCCTTGAAAACCTTCTTGTTGAAACCGTCTTTTGCCTTCTTAAATACCGTTACCTCAATCTTTGTTTCCCTCTCGACGACGTGATAATTCGTTATAAGATACCCCTGCTCATTTATGAAAAAACCCGACCCCATCCCCGCCGGGCTGCTCACCTTGACCACCGCCTCGCCAACCTCCGCCACGCACTGCTCGATTGTTCTCTTTTGGAATTTGCCCGTGTGATACAGCCGACCTGTCACCGGCTCCGCTTCTATATTATTCGTCTCCGCCGCCGGCTGCATCGACAAAGCATTCTCGTCAGCCGTTTTGTCGTAGTGGTATTCAAGAACATCCTCCTTCGGCACAGCTATAACCGTAACCCCGACGTCCACGTAAATCTGCTCGTGCCTCTCCGCTACAATATCCCCCACGAGCTTCTGCCCGCCCTTTAATACCACCACATCGGCTTTCGCAAATCCGGCGAACAAACCGACAAAAACAACAGTCAATACCATTGTCCCGTAATATCTCATAAATTACCCGCCAATCAACGATAAATACTTTCCCTATCTTACGCCACAACTCCCGCCTTTTCAAGCACAAACCGCCTTGCCGGCGATTTCTGTTGCAAATCACCGCCTTTTGTTGACAATGTTAAATCATAAATCAAAATTTGTTCGCCGTTCATTTGGCGTAATCAAAAATAGAAAATCGAAAATGGTTTTCATGCTTCACAGATATATCTTTCGCGAGGTCATCAAAGTTTTTGTCCTCGCCACCGTGGCTCTGACACTGATGATGAGCTTGGGCAGCATTCTGCGCCCCGTGCAGGAATTCGGCGTCGGCCCGGGACAGGTCGTTCGCCTTATGATTTATTTCCTCCCAGTCACCCTCACTTTTGTCCTGCCCATGGCCGCGCTTTTCGCCACCACCCTTGTTTACGGTCGGCTCGCAAACGACAATGAGCTCGACGCCTGCAGGGCAAGCGGCATATCCCTGCTGACGCTGGTTTACCCGGGATTGATTCTCGCCGTCATTGTCGCCACCGCCAACCTCCTGCTCGGCTTTTATGTTATGCCTGCCTTTATGCACCGGGCTGAAAGTTCTCTCAAAAATAACGCCAGGCAGATACTTTTTAGAAATATCCAGCGTAAGGGGTACTATGCGCTCCCACCGGATGATCAATACAGGATTTACGCCGATAATGCCGACATGCAAAATAATATGCTCTACGACGTTGTCGCCGTCGAAGTCACCGGCAACGGCTCAATCAAAAGAATCATTACCGCCGAAACCGCGAAAGTTATCTTCGACCCTCATCAAACCATTAACGAGGTCCGCATTAACGCCCACAATACCTGCCAGATGGGGCCGGGCGAGGACGCTGGATTCTCAGCCGAATGGCTCTCGCTCACCACTGAATTCGGCGCACTGCTCGGCGACAATATCAGCTTTAAAAAAATCGGCGAAATGAAACAAATCCGCCAAAACCCCATGCTCTTCGACCCCGTCGCCAGAATCGCTCGCCGTGTATACGCACAATTCACCGCCGAACTCCTCGCTCAGCAGATAAATGCCGAAATCTTACACCAGACGCCTTTCAAGCTCTTCAACGACCATCAGGTCGTCGAATTCTCCGCCAAAACCTGCACCGTCCTGGACGAAAAACGACTGCTGCTTGCAGATGACATGACAATTACCGAACGCCCCGTCAGCGGCGACTCGGCCACCCGGACTCTGCGTTGTCAAAAGGCATTCCTGAATATCGAAGGCGATGAAATGGCCCCGACGCTTACTCTCGATATTCAAAACGCCAAATGGACTTCGGCTGACCCGCAAAGCCCGCAGGGACAGGAAAATGTCCTCGCAAGACAAATCATCCGAGGACTTGTTATGCCATCGGCCGTTACGAGTAATTTCAAAACAACCAACATTCTTAATGAGATAAACCCCCAGGCCATATCCGCTGCCCTGCACGCCGGACCAAGCGAGCGACTGGTCGCCCTGCAAAACCAGTTATATAGAAAAATAGCCAAAACCCTCGCCAATATAGGCGCCGAAACAAACTCCCGGCTGGTCTTCGGCGTCGGCTGCGTAACGCTGATTATGATAGGTATCGGCCTCGGAATCATTCTCAAAGGGGGGCACTTACTTACCGCCTTTGCCGCCAGTGCAGCGCCTGCCCTGGCGCTCATTGTCTGTATTATGATGGGAAAAAACATAGCCGAAAACCCCGCTGCCGCTTCATGGGCCGGAATACCTCTTATGTGGGCGGGACTGATTATTCTCTCAATACTGGGACTTGAATTATATCGGCGACTACTTCGTCATTAAGCGTTTAATAATAAATCGGCAAAAAACAAAATGAAGATACTCGATAAATACGTTGCGAAAAATTTCCTCATCGGCTACGCCATTGCCTTTGCCGTCCTCATCGGCATGAGAATAACCATCGACCTCTTCGCCAATCTCGACGAATTCACCGAGCATGCCAACCTAAATACCGTGTCTGTAATCACCAACATCATCATTTATTACTCGCTCCAGAGCACTTTATATTTCCGCGACTTCGCTGGAATGATTGCCGTTGTCGCCGCCGCCTTTTCCCTTGGCAAAATGGTGCGATATAACGAGCTGATAGCTATGATGGCTTCGGGCGTCAGCTTAAAAAGAGTCATTACTCCCATCGTCGTCCTCGCCATCGTATTCTCTGGTTTCCTGATAATCGACCAGGAATTGATTATCCCGGCTCTCAGCGCCAAACTCGTCCGGAATAAAGACGCCGTCCCCGGCCAAGAATCCTACAACGTCTGGTTCATAACTGATGCCAGCGGCTCACTTCTCTCCGCCAAAAAATTCGACGTGGCTTCCTCGACCTTTGACGACCTCGTTGTCGTAACTCGTTCCAAAAAACCAGACGCCCTCCTTTGGGAACCAACAGGTTTTATCGAAGCCAGCAAGGCAATCTACGATTTCAAAAGCCAGACCTGGCTCCTCACCAACGGCTTTTTCACCCCCATCCCAAAACTCGGCTCGCCGCAGCCAGGCAGACAAAATGCCTCCGCCTCACGAACGCCGCTTGCTGCCTATCACACCGACTTAACACCAAACGACATCCCCGTCAGGCGAAAAGCCGAGCACAAATCCCTCCTCAGCTCTCTGCAATTGTCGCAACTGGCCTCCCAGGGAACCCAGCTCAAAGACCTCGCCAACCTTTACAGCCAGAAACATTTCAGAATCACCGACCCCATTATGAACCTCGTTATGCTCCTTGTCTGCCTCCCCGTCCTCGTTTGCAGAGACCCCAAATCTATGAAGTCCGCCATCACAATCAGCTTCGCAATCACCGCCGCAGCACTGATCGTCGGCTTTGTCTGCAAAATACTCGCCACGGAGGATGTTTTCGGAAGAATCGTACCCGAACTCTGGGCGTGGCTGCCCGTCTTTATCTTCGCTCCAATCGCCTTTATCGAAATCGACTCAATGAAAACCTGATTCAGGAAACCAGCCCTGCTTTCAATTTTTCACGAATCTCTTTATTTATCCTCGCGCTGCACCACTGTTTGCCGCACATCGAGCAGTAATCCGCGTTCATTTTGCCGTTTTCCTCTATTCCCTTGCACGCCTCCTCGTGCATTTTTGTTGCCGTTTCAGGGTCCAGCGATTGCGACAGATGGCTGTCCCAGTCAAGGTTCGCTCTGGCAATACTCAATTCCCTGTCCCTGTCTGCCGCGCCGGCAAGTCCGCGAGCCACGTCGCCCGCGTGCGCCGCAATCCTCGCCGCAATAACACCCGTCCGCACGTCCTCGGCATTAGGCAAACCCAAATGTTCTCTCGGCGTAACATAACACAAAAACGACGCCCCGTAATACGCCGCCGCCGTCCCGCCTATCGCCGACGTTATATGGTCATACCCCGGCGCAATATCCGTAACCAAAGGCCCCAGAACATAAAACGGCGCATTATGGCAAATCTCCTGCTGTATTTTCATATTGTGCTCTATCTGGTTAAACGGCACATGCCCAGGCCCTTCCACCATAACCTGGCATCCCGCCTCAATCGCTCGCTGCGTCAATTCACCTAACGTCCTCAACTCCGCAATTTGCGCCTCATCCGTCGCGTCCGCCAAACTCCCGGGCCGTAAGCCATCCCCTAACGAAAAACAAACGTCATATTCACGCATCAATGCGCACAATTCATCGAACATTTCATACAGCGGATTTTGCCTGCCGTGATACAGCATCCACTCCGCTAATAACGCCCCGCCCCTGCTCACTATCCCCATCACTCGCTTGCCCGTCAAAGGCAGATACTCCCTCAGCACTCCCGCGTGAATCGTAAAAAAATCGACCCCCTGTTTCGCCTGCCTCTCAATCACACCAAGAATTATCTCCTCATCAATTTCTGCAACCGTCCTGTCCGAAACCATCTGGTAAATCGGCACCGTCCCAAAAGGAGCAGGACATTGGGCCAGCAATTCTTCCCTTATCGCATCCAAATCGCCCCCCGTGCTCAAATCCATTATCGCGTCCGCCCCCGCCGCTATCGCTACACGCATCTTCTCAATTTCTTCCCCAACAGTGCTGCGAACGCTGCTCACTCCGATATTCGCGTTCACCTTAGTCGTCAACACCCGCCCTATACCTGCCGGCTTCAAATTCCGCTTCAGATGAATCACGTTTGCGGGTACCACTAACCGACCAGCCGCTATCTCATCTCGCACTAAGCCCGCCTCGACCCCTTCGGCCTTAGCCACATATCCAACCTCCGGACTTATCCGCCCGGACCGCGCTATTTCTAATTGTGTCGCCATTTAAATTTCCCACCCAAAAACAAAAAAATCGCTTCCATAAGGAAGCGATTTCAATCTCATACTAACATCTTCGACTGTCTTTAATCACTTCCCTACGCAGGCCTCGCCTTTTTCGGCTGCCCTGTTCAGGTTCAAAGGGTTTACTCTCAGGCCCGCTATCCAACAGGCCACCCCTAGTGAACAACTGCATTTAAAAACTAAACTCTTAAAACTCAAAAATAACTTCGTGTCTTTGTGTCTTCGTGGCAAAAATCAGTACCAAACCGTAATGATAATGCTCGGCTCCGTCTTCTTGCCGACAATATCGCCTGTAACAGTATTCGTTCGCTTTATATTAACGCCCGGGTTATCCATCAGCCATTTGCATATCTGCTCATCCAGAAAATCAATCGCCCCCGAATGCAGCTTCGTGTAGAAACTCTTGACGCCCGTAATCCGGTCGGGCCAGCTCACCTTTTTACCCGTGTCCCTGATAACGGGCATTGGCGTCTCTTCGGATGACTCCCTTGCGCTGCCGGATGTGCCTGCGCCCAAATCCAATGGCGAATGAGACACCGATAGCCCATCATCAAAAGGAATCGGCTTTTCCGCGCCCGGCTTGCCAGCTTCAAACTCGTTCATTAAACTGCCCTCCAGAAAATCATGGAATCCTCTTATTTCAAAAAAAACATTTTAAGCTATTATTTAGTATAACAACCTTGTGATACCCGTCAAACACTTTATGATATCGGCCAATGGATATTAAAAAGAATACAAAATGGACTACCGTCGGCTTCATTGCCCTCGGCTGTCCCAAAAATATGGTGGACAGCGAACG
>PMZJ01000029.1:27984-105515 GCA_003170415.1 Phycisphaerales bacterium
CGAATGGGCAAAAACCTCCTCAATGAAACCCCCGGAATCGACGCCATCCTCGGCCTCCAGCAACGCGACAATATCCCCGACATAATCAAATCAACCCTGACCGCCGATAAAACCATAACCGCCGTAAGCCCAAATCCTCATATCCCCTATGACGACCGAACGCGCCTTCGAATCACCCCGCCACACTGGGCATACCTCCGCATCAGCGAGGGCTGCAACAAAAAATGCTCCTTCTGCACTATCCCCTCCATCAGGGGCAAAGCACGCAGCAAACCAAAACAACTCATCCTCGCCGAAGCACGCCAGCTCGTCGCCTCAGGCGCAGTCGAACTCAATATCATCGCTCAGGACATAACCGCCTATGGCCACGACCTTCATATCCCCAACGCCTTGCCAAAACTGCTCACCGACCTCGCCAAAATCCCGCGCCTCCGCTGGATTCGACTCCTCTATCTCTACCCCACAGGAATAACCGAACGATTGATTGAAACCGTCGCTGACTCCGATAAAATCCTCCCCTACTTTGACATCCCCCTTCAGCACATAAACCCACAAATCCTCAAAGCAATGCGCCGACCCCACTCCAAAGATAAAATCTGCCGGCTCATCGAAAACCTCAGAACAAAAATCCCCAATTGCGTTCTCCGCACAACCTTCATCGTTGGCTTCCCCGGCGAAACAGACGCCCGCTTCCGCGAACTCCTCGAATTCATCAACTGGGCACGCTTCGATAACCTCGGCTGCTTCACCTTCTACCCCGAACAAGGAACCCCCGCCGCCAGCTTACCGCACCAGGTCCCCGACCGCGTCAAAAAACATCGCCTCGAACAGCTTATGCTCGCCCAGCAACAAATCGCCTTCGATAAGAATAAATCCCGAATAGGCAGCACACTGACCTGCCTCGTTGACAGCATCGGCAAAAATCACACCGCAAAAGCCCGCTTCTTCGGCCAGGCCCCCGATATCGACCCCCTCTGCATTATCCGCGATTGCAACGCACCTATCGGCTCCTTTATTAACGCCAAAGTCACCGGCTCAAAGAACTACGACCTCCTCTGCAAACAAATTTAATGTTGAATTACCCAAATCAATATGTAAACTTTGCCTATGCTAAAACAGGTTCCTAACATATTGACCTTCGGCCGGCTCGTCCTGACCATACTTTTTCTCGGCATGCTCCTTTATATCCCGCAAGCCAAGGACAGAATCTTCACTTTCGACGCCGCCTTCACTGTCTTCTTAATCGCCGCCCTCACAGACATCATCGACGGCCCTATCGCCCGAAAACTCAACGTCGCCAGCAAATTAGGACGTATGCTCGACCCCCTCGCTGACAAAATCCTCGTCTGCGGCGCATTCCTATGTTTCGCACTTATCCGTGAACCCTCCCTCTTCGCCATTTCCGAAACTTATATGAACGTTATCCGCTGGGCCATCGCCGCCATCCTGATTGGCAGAGAAGGATATGTAACCATTCTCCGGCACGCCGCCGAGGCCAAAGGCATCGACTTCCGTGCCGTCGCCTCAGGCAAAATAAAAATGTTCCTCCAGTCCTTAGCCGTCGGCACAGTCATTGTCAAATCAGCCCACGTTCCCACCGCCGCCTGGGCCAACTGGTTTACCGCCATTACCTTCCTGATTATGCTCACGGTCACAATCGTTTCCGGCTTTTCCGCCACCCGCCGAACCGCCCAGCAACCCGCGTAACGCACCTGCCCGAACGCTGAAATTCAATTTGCACGACGTTTTTTGCGCATCAGAATCTGTTTAACGCCGGGCCAGCCGGTTCATAACGTTGGTCGTCAACATAGAGAGCGAAACCGCCCCTGCAAAGAAGTATATCCCTATGGAGGCATTGGCATCAACAATTGACTTGGACTTTATCAGCACTATAAGAGTGGCCACCACAAACACGTCGAGCATTGACCACCGCCCCAGCAGTTCAAGCCAGTCAAGATATCTGCTGCGGGTCTCCGGCACAAGAGGAACAAACCATATTCCCATCAATCCCAACAGCTTGACCATCGGGAAAATCATCGAAAAGAAAAATATTAATCCTGCAAAAAAATAAAGGCCCGCCTTCCATAGCTCCATTACGCCCGCCCATATCGAATATGTGCTGGTAAAAAATATCACCTTGGTCAGCTCCAGCGTAGGCAGCGACCACCCGGCTATCAGGAGCCCCGTGGCTGTCAGAATCATAATGGGTATATACCAGTGACGGGATTTTAATTCCTTCATCGATTGTTTTTCAGACATAATATAAACCCTTTGATAACCCTTAAACCAATGCGGGGGGCAATATACCCTTATCCTCGTTTTAACCACGATTTTAGGCGATTTATCCCGCTTTTCAAGATATAACTTTGCCTGCCCTGCCTGCCCCGGCAATCCGTAGGCCGGGGAGCAAGCGCAGCGACCTGTGGTGAGCGCAGTCGAACCAGTCGAAGGGCCTGCCCTGCAACTCGTCCGGCGTAGCGAAGCGAAGTCGGAAGCTCCTTGAGCAAAGCGGGGTCTTCTCCCTTCTAACTTCTGCCTTCTGCCTTTCCCCTGCCGTCTGTTGTTATTAGTCGATGTCAGTCAGTGTATCAGTCAGTGTCTGTCAGCGTAAAAAATTATTTAATTTTTTACTTGACATCGCATAGTATGCAATACATAATAAGCATAACAATACATTATTACGATATACGATATTTTATGAAAAGGAGATTGGTATGAAATTTGAAAGTCAGTTGCTCAAAGGCATCGCGCCCGTAGTTGTGCTCCAGATTCTCTCACGAGGCGAAATGTATGGCTACGAACTGACCCAGGCCATCGAACAGCGCAGCGACGAGATTCTCACGCTGGGCAAAGGCACCCTCTACCCCCTGCTCTACAACCTCGAAGCCAAACGCTTAGTCAAAGCCCGCGTGGAAACCACCAAATCAGGCCGCAAAAGACGCTACTACTCAATCACCAGCAAAGGCAAAGAATATCTCGCAGGCCAGACCGAGCAATTACGAAAGCTCCGAACAGGCCTCGATTTCGTCTTCGGCGGCGCGATTAAACCAGCGTAAACGAAAGAGCCGTTAACCGAGCATCAATAATTTAGGAGCAACGTTATGGCTAAAGATGATAAAACATTCGAAAACCTGCCCGGCAGCGCCGTCGAATACATCAATATCGTCATCAAAAATATGCGATACCGCCAAAAATCACGCGACGAAGTCCGCGAAGAGCTGTTCGACCATTTCGAGTTGTATCTGAAGAATTGCGCCACTAACGAAGAAAAAGAGCAAAAGGCACAGCAGTTGATATCCGAATTCGGCGACCCAAAACTCCTCGCCATCCTTATGCGCCGCGCCAAAAAACGCTGCCGGCCCCTATGGCGAACCGTCGTCGCAAGAACATTCCAGGCCTTCGCCGCGATGATAATACTCCTCATTCTTTACATCGCCTGGTTCTTCACAGGCGAACCCGTCATCACAACCAACTACATCGCGGAACTCAACAAAATCGTCCGCCCCACCGCCGACGACTCCACGAACGCCCACCCCCTTTATAACAAGGCCATCAAGACCCTCGTTGGTGTAAATGATGTCAAAGAACTTTTGCACACCCATTTTTATGACGCTAACGACGAACAAAAAAATATTATCAGGCAATGGCTTGCCAAAAATGAGGAGCCCCTTGCTCTTGTCGCCAAAGGCGCAACATTACCCTACTGTTGGCAGAACTATCAGTCAAAAGACCCCGAACAAAGCATGATGACAGTTCTCCTGCCGGACCTTGCGCCTATCCGTGATATTGCCTATGCCCTCTGCTGGCGGGCCTGGTTAAACGCGCAATCCAACGACTTTAATTCGGCTTTCCAGGATATCGAAACTTGCTATCGCCTTGGCAGGCACTACAAAGGCGAAAAAATACTAGTTGAGCAGCTCGTTGGTATGGCTATCAAAGGCCGCGCCCTGCAAACAGTCCGGCAAATACTCGATACCTGTAAAATTGAATCAAGCGCCCTCGCTGACTTCCAGCAGCGTCTTCAAACCCTCATCGACGGCGATAATTTCAAACCGGATTTTCGTCTTGAGAAATTCTATATGTACGATGAAATCCAGCGTTGCTTCACCGATAGCCGATTCGGCCCCTCTCATCTTTATCCAAAACGCATTATAGATCTCTTAGGGTTAGGCAACGAGATAGGTAACGAGAAATGGATGGTTGACTTGATTTTGATCTTAAGGGTTTCCCCTGACGTCCTCTTTTCGCCCAATAAAACCGAAACGATTGCAAGCATCGATGCCTTCTATAAACTCTTTGATGAAAATCTGTCCAAAAACCCCGCACAGTTAAAGGCCGAAGGAATCGACCCTGATTCCGAAACCAGCCGTATCGCGAACAATAACATCTTCCTTAGAGTCCTGATGCCCGCGTTGGCCAGGGTCAATTTAATCGGATTCCGAAACAAAATCGACGCCGAAAGCACAACTCTTATAATCGCCCTTGTCAGATACAAACAGGATACCGGCGCCTTCCCCGAATCACTCGATAAGTTGGTAGAACGAGGATATATTAAACAGGTTCCCGTTGACCCCTTCAGCGATAAACCGCTTGCCTATCGCAAAACGGATAACAGTTTTATCCTTTACAGTTGGGGCGAGAATCTAAAGGATGATGATGGACAGGTAGCCCGTGATAAAAAAGGCAAAATCATTCAATGGGCGCCCGAAGGTGACTGGGTATTATGGCCTGTCGTAAAGAATTGATACCGACTAAGTGGTGGGCCTGGGGCGGGGCGTAAAGGGCAGCAGTATCCGCTGTGCCTTGCGAATCCGTCGGCGGTTACGCTCAGAGGGCTTCTCATAATACGCATTGCGCTTCATATCCCTTATCAAACCCTCTTTTTCGCACAGCTTCTTGAACCGTCTCATCATCTGCTGCACTGATTCGCCCGTTCGCGATTTGACCTTCAACATAAAAAAAACACCCCTTATGCCAACCTTATTAAGGTTAAACAAATAAACCTGTTTATCACCAAATTGCCTGAACAGTATATTCTAACCGCCGGCCGGGCGTTTGCAAGCCAAAAATCCGGAAAAAATCATATTACCCGCCTATCCCTTCTTTTATTGAAGAAGCCAGGCAGACGTGGTAAGCTGGACGGATTATTTTGGAGATAGCCGATAAATGGACAAAATGCGTGAGACCATAGGGGTTCGAAAAGAGCGAGCCATATTAGTTGGGGCTATACTGCAACACCAGAGGGACAACGATGACCTCAAAGAGCTTACCGCTCTGGCCGAAAGTGCAGGCGCCATTGTCGTTGACCGTTTCCAACAGAAAATCCATAAAATCCATCCCGCCCTTTATATCGGCAAAGGCAAGGTCGAACAGCTCGCCGAACGGGTCAAACGGTTCAGCGCCGACATTGTCATATTCGATAACGACCTGCTCCCTCGTCAAATCAGGGAGCTTGAGGGGATAATCCCCGCCAAAGTCATCGACCGCAGCGAATTGATTCTCGACATATTCGCCACAGGCGCAAAGACCGCCCAGGCCAAACTTCAGGTCGAGCTTGCACAACTGGAATATACCTACCCCCGCCTCGCCCGTATGTGGTCGCACCTGGACAGTGTCGCGGGCGCGGGCGGCGCAACCACGGCAGGAGCCGTCGGCGGCATCGGAACTCGCGGGCCGGGCGAACAACAGCTCGAAACCGACAGACGACTTGTCAGCAAACGCCTGTCGGACCTCAAACGCGAGCTTGAAGAACTTGACGACCGCCGGGTTCGCGAAATCAGCAGCAGAAAAGACACGTTCAAAATATGTCTCGTCGGCTATACGAACGTCGGCAAAAGCACCCTGCTCAACGCCCTCACCGACGCCGACGCTTACGTCGAAGACCGCCTCTTCGCGACTCTCGATACCCGCACAAGAAAATGGCAGCTTGAAGGCGGAGCCGAAGTCCTGCTCAGCGATACCGTCGGTTTCATCAGGAACCTCCCCCGTCAATTATTAGAATCATTCAAGGCAACCCTCGAAGAGGCAACCACCGCAGACCTGCTCCTGCACGTCGTTGATATCTCAAACCCCGACGCCCAAAAACAAATCGAATCGGTCAACAAAGTCCTCGCCGATATCGGATGCGGCGAAAAACAAATCCTCCTTGTTCTCAACAAAATCGACGTCGTCAGCGGCCTCAATACGCTCGAAACGCTTCAAACGCTTTTCTCCGACGCCGTCGGTATCTCCGCGAAGACCGGCTACGGACTCAACCTCCTGCACCAGGCCGTGTTGGAAAAATACCACGGCGGCATCATCACCGTCAAAGTCACCGTCAGCCAGGCGGACGGGAAAACCCAGAGCTTCCTCCGCGCATACAGCACAATCCTCAGCGAAAAATACACCACCGCCAACGTCATCATCAAGGCCCGCTTGGGCCAAAACCAGCTTGTGAACCTCAAACGCCTCAAGCCGGTGAAGCTGGAATTGCTAAACCCCGGCAAAGGGGGTTGATTATTGATAATTCCAGGTAAGTATCCCGCCGAGGATTAGCCCAATCCGCTCAACAGAATAGTCCATTTATCCCGAACTACGCATCCTAAAAAATGGAGCCCGCCTTTTTGCCCGTAACTTCCTGAGAACCTCTCGGATTTTTCAGCTCTCCGGTAAGTTTTGAGCCGTCCAGTTTACCCTCGAAGTTCATTTCGAATCTCATCCTGCCGAATTCTGGAGCAACCTTGAAGCTCACTTTACCGCCTTCGAGAGTAACCTTATCAATAGGCGTTACGCCGTACATACCGCTCATATCCCTGTTGATTTTCAGTCGCTGCATAGAATTGCCCCACGGTGCGGCGACGTCAAGAATCCAGTTGCCGATAAGTTCCGAGCCGATTCGTTTCGCTTCGGCCGGCATTTCATTACCTTCCGTCTTAAACACGCCTGCAAGCATATCCGTCTTCGGCTCGATAGTTCCCTCAAAGTCACATATATTCTCAGCGCCCTGAACCTTGCTGGTGCTCTTAAAGGTCAGCTTGTTTCCTTCGCATTTCACGTCCGTAATCTCATGTTCACCTTCCAATTTTTGCCACTCAGCCGATAACGAACCATCCTTGTCTGCTTTAACAGCAAGTATTGCTGCGCTTTCGCCATCCTTCGTCTTGAGCTTCATATCCCAGATGCCGGCCGCTAATGGCATCATTGGGCTGCGTTTGCCCTCCATTTGGGACTGGTTTCCGCCGTGGGTCAGGGTACCTGAAAGCTTGTCGTTTTCGATTGTACCCGCGAAGTTTCCCTTGAAAGTATCTTTGCCGAATCGGACTGTTTGTGTGAAGGTGACATTGTTATCCTTAAACCTGACGTCCTCCAGCTCACTGAAACCTCTCGAATTTATCCACTGTCCGATTAACCTGCCTTCACTATCTCCGGCAAAAGAAATTATTGAGCCGCCCATTCGGTCACATGGGTCGGCCTTAATCTGCCAATCCCCGTATATTTCCTTTCCGCCAATACGTGCCGATTCCGGCAATGTCGAAGCCGATGCCTGGGCAAGTTTGCTGAGGTCCGGCGGCGTATATCTGGGGAGGTTGCCGGTAACGAGCAACTCTTTGACATAAACGCCAAAATCCGGCGTCGGCATATAATTCCAGTCCGCTATCAGCGTCGGCCCCGCTGTCGTATGTAAGTCCCACGCCGTGAACGACCAGTTATGGTCCTGAATCGCCTGCAAAACGTGCAGCAGCCAGTCGTCGCCCATCGCGGTTGATGGACTTTGTCCCCACCATCCTGTCCTTCTGTTCGGGCCGCCGGCGCCGCCGAATTCGGAGACGATAACGGGGAATTTAGCGGTGGCCTCTTCCATACTGGCAATCCAGGTAAATACACTCTGCCTCTTATTGTCGTATGCGTGATTAGCGTAAATAACGCCGTTTCCTCCTGCGTCCTTAAGCTGCCTGCCCGCGAGAATGCCGTTGAAATCGTATGCCCACTCCAGGCCGCCCGCGACAACGACGTTTTTAGCGCCGGCAGCCCGCACCGTATCCAGCATCTCCTGCATTCCTACTGCTTCGTATTTTTTAGCCGACAATCCGGGCCTGTTTGGGCGGTCCGTAATCATCCCGCCGTTAAGCCAGACGTCCCAGGTTACGTCGTGCGGCTCATTGTAAAGGTCAAAAAGAACCGCAGGATTATTGGCATAGACAGGGGCGAAATCCTTCCAGAATATAATGCTGTTGCGGTCCGGCATCGAATGCTGGCCGATATTCTGACCCCATTCGTTCACATCCGACCAGTGCAGGTCCAGAAGAATGTAGCAGCCCTTAGAGCTGCACAGGTCAACTACCTCTTTTACAAGGTCGCGATACGCCACGCCCATGTCATTTTGTTCGGGGGCTTTGCCGAACCAGCGGTCCTGCGATAACGGCAGGCGAATGATATTGGCGTTCCAGTCGTCAATGGCAACTCGAACTGTCTCAAGGATGGTTCCGTTGCAGTCGCAGGTCCATTCAAGGCAGGAGGCGTTGACGCCGCGAAGTAAAACCGGCTGGTTCTTACTGTTGAGAATTTGTGTGCCTTTTACCTTCAGAGGCAGCGGCGGGGACAAAGGTCTTGCCTGTATACATAAAACCGCCTTTGATTCCGGCTTCTCCGAAGACATCGAACACCCGGCCAATACAATCGCCGCACACAAACTCAACGCAACCAGTTTCACGTTCATACTTTGTTCCTTTCATCAGTCCCCATTTGGATATGTACAATCTACCTGCCCGGCCAACGATATTCAACCAATTATCACGTCTTATCACGTGCAAAATGCAGGGTCGTCCGCTTCTGGCGGTTTCCCTGGTTGGATGTTTACCTGCCGTAGGTGGGTTGAATGTTCAATGTTTACCCGCCGTCCGTGGCAATTTCCATAACTCAAAACTCAACACTTAAAACTAAAAACTCCATACTTGCGTTACTTCTTCATGGTTGTGTCTTCGAGAAAGATATTGCCGGCGTATTTGAACTTCTGCCCGCCAAGCGAGGCATCGACCATCAGCCCCTTGTCGGTCGTGATAAATACCGCCATTCCGGATTTGTAGTCGGCCTTCACCGCCGCGCCAGTCGTCGCCGCTACGCCGGTAACCTGTGCGGAGAACGTGTACTCCTCGGCCTTGAACGCGTCAAGGTCGGGTTTGTCCCTGAAAAAAATAATCTCCCGGAAGTATTCGCCGCCCAGCGAAAAGCCCAGCGTCGCTTGCTTCATATCGCAATAGCCGACCATTTTGCCCTTCTCATAGACCTCGCCCTTGCCGTATGCCCCGCCGGCCCATATCGCGCCCTTGAATACCTTGGGCAAAACAGCGTAGCCGTATGACTTGTCGAAAAATTGTTGTATCTCGGGGTCTCTCTCCCCGAATATCGCGACCGCCTCGTTCACCTGCGCCGTCAAAACCTCTCTTCCCTCCATCTTCTCAGGAGCCGTCGAACACCCGCCCAATACTATCGCCGCACACAAACTCAACGCAACCAATTTCACGTTCATACTTCGCTCCTTGCATTAATTCTTAATTTACCACTGGCCTGAATATACCAGCCCCGCCGCTGATTTTCTACCAATTATTGTGTCTTATTACGTGCAAAATGCAGGGTCGTCTGCTTCTGTCATTCGTTCGGTATTTTCAGGCGAGCGTTGCATTTCGGGCATTTACCCGTCTTGCCCGCGAATTTTGCCGGCATCTTGAACCGCTTGCCGCACGAACAGGCGAACCGTATAAATTCGTCTTTAGGAGTTTGAGGTTCCAACGGTATCTTTTCCGGCTGCTCAGCAGGGTCAAATGATATGGTCTTGGGCTCAAACGGAACCGGCGGTATGGGAACCAGCGGCAGTTCCGGCTGTTCGTTTGCCGTCGCGTTTAGATAACTATAATATCCCCTTGGGGACTCATCTGTCGGCGGATGCCTGTATTCTTCGATTATCTGCAAAAGCGATTTCTCATATCGTTCCATTGTCAGAATCTTGAATTTCAGCATTAAAATCGCCAGAACAACGCCCCCAACAAAACCTCCCAAGTGCGCGAAATACGCCACTCCTCCACCACCCTGCATCGCTCCCCAGATATCGAACGCCAGCCAGAATAATATCATCCACGCGCTGCTTACGCTGAATTCCCTGGGCTTTATAAAAAGGATGAAATAGCAGGTTATTTCATTTTGGGGAAAGAGAACTAAAAACATTCCTACAATGCCGTTTATCGCCCCGCTTGCCCCAAGCACGCTTCCGCCGGCAAACACTAAGTGGGAAATTCCCGCGAGAAGCCCCAGGCCTATATAAACCGGAATATAAAGAAGATTGCCTATTTTGGCACAAATGGCATTGCCGAATATCCACAAAAAAAGCATATTGCCCAGGAGGTGCAAAATGCCCCCGTGCAGCCACATGTGCCCGAATAATCCTTTTAATGTCAATCCGTCTAAAATATAAGGCCTTATTTCCTCCCACACATAATACCGCCGGAGTATTATCTCCTTGATGATATTATTTTTGAATTGTTCCCGCTCGTCGGCCTTCTTAAAGGGACTCTCCTCTTCAATACTGCTGGTGGTTTTTTCTACCGATTTTTCAATCTTTTTAAGCTGCTCATCCTTCACCCCGAAATCTTTGGCCGTCTCCTCTATCGACTTGTTCTCATACTCCTTTGTCTTGGCGGGCAGTTGCGCCTTGTGTTCCTGGATACTTAACGTCTGCAAAACAAACACCGCGATTGTCCCCGCGATTATCAGCCAGTTCACAATCGGCAGTCGGTCCTGCGGAACATCAACACGCGCTGGTATTAACAATCTATCGCCTCCTGATATCTTCCGTCATCCTCACGTACAGCGTCCCATTTTTCCTGCTCGCCAGTATATACACATAATATTCGCACATCTCTGCATTATATCGCATTTTTCAACCAATTTCCGCATCCCTAAATCAGAAATCATAAATCCCAAATCATAAATCCGAAACCCCTTGTTTCTCCCGACAATTCCGAGGACAATACCTGTCCTCCGTAGTCCCTTAGGGACGAAGGAGGATGGCGGGGTTACACAATGAACGCCCCCATCGGGCGTTTGTATATAGCCCCGCTCTCCGGGCGGGGTTGCCTGCGCGAGGTCTGCTTAAACCCTTATCCGCCGCAAGCGGGGTTACTCAATGAACGCCCCCATCGGGCGTAATTTACTTCATCATTGGATATTCGATATTGGACATTTAATTCCGTCCTCCGTCTACTGTTCACCTCCTCTACTCTCCATTTTCTCGCGCATCACGCTTTCCCCTTGTTTCCACCGACAATCCAGAGGATAATAATACTGACAAAAGCAGGACTTACGCACCTTTGAACCCAAAAACAACCATAAATACGGCGATTGAGCAGTAATGAAAGAAAACCAAAAAACGTACTTGGGTTTTAGGCCGATATTCATAAAGCGTTTTCTACGCGGTTCCGCCAAATCCTTACCTGTCCTTGGCCCTCTGCTCAAGGAAATCACCTTTGGTGTTCTCGATGATGAGTCGGCCAAGGCTGAATCTGAAAAAATACATAACAAGTTGGACGAGATACTCAAAGGTCAGGATTATCAGGAAGTTGACTTTGCCGAAATCCTTCTCGCACTGCATATACAGACGGATGTAAATGAAACGATAAGTAAAAGACTCAAAGAGATTGAACAATCTCTAAGAGATGACAGTGATTCGCCATTTCCAGAATACTTCGGAAAGGCCCTCGATAAGGTTATTGCTGGAAATGAAAAGATACGTGCCGACATACAAAAACTATCCGATGATCATAAGCAGCAATCAGTGGAACACAAACAGCAAATAGATCTGCTTAATGAAATACTTGCAAAAATAGCTATAGATGAAAAAACCAAACTTGCCATAGAAAAAATATTCTTAAACATCCTTCACAAAGAGGATATTCCGCAATGGCAGTGGCCGGAAAAACTTCAGGAAATAACCAAACACCATCAGGAACTGTTGGCCAAATTACAAACGATTGAATCTGGCGACCCGGCGGTGGATACGCTCCGGGATAAGGCCCGCCGGATAATAGAACTTGGCGATTACGACAATGCCGACCAGCTCCTGCGGAAGGCAGTGGACATTGACCGAAAGGCCATAAAATCCCAACAGGAAAGATTAGACAACCGTAAACTCTCAATGAGCCAATCACTGGCAAGCCGGGCCGACCTTGCCGAAACAAAGCTGGATTACAAAAAAGCAATCGACCTCTACAAAGAGGCCTTGGATATTTTGCCGCAGAATCAGCAAGCCATACAGGCTGTGTACATGAATAATCTGGCTTTCCTACATCATACCGTCGCCAATTATAACGAGGCCGAGCCGCTGATGAAACAGGCGCTGGCGATTGATGAAGCCCGTCTCGGCAAAGACCATCCGAAGGTAGCCATCCGATTAAACAACTTGGCGCTGTTGTATCAGGCGACGAATCGGCTGGCGAAGGCCGAGCCACTGTTCAAACGGGCGCTGGCGATTGATGAAGCCAGTTTCGGCAAAGACCATCCGAACGTGGCCACCCGATTAAATAACCTGGCGATCTTATACCAAGCGACGAATCGTATGGCGGAGGCCGAGCCGCTGAAGAAACGGGCGTTGGCGATATGGGAAAAATCCCTCGGTGAAAATCATCCTCAGGTGGCGACGGCATTAAACAACCTGGCGATGTTGTATTATGCGACGAATCGGTTTTCCGAAGCCGAGCCAATGTTCAAACAGGCGCTGGCGATTGATGAAACCAGTTTTGGCAAAGACCATCCGAACGTGGCCATCCGTCTCAACAATCTGGCGGCGTTGTATCAGGCGACGAATCGGCTTTCCGAGGCCGAGCCGATGCTCAAACGGGCGCTGGCTATATGGGAGAAATCCCTCGGTGAAAATCATCCTCAGGTAGCGACAGCATTGAACAACCTGGCGGGGTTGTATCAGGATACGAATCGTCTGGCGGAGGCCGAGCCGATGTACAAACAGGCGCTGGCGATTTATGAAGCCAGTCTCGGCAAAGACCATCCGGACGTGGCCAGAGATTTAAACAACCTGGCGCAGTTGTATCAGGCAACGAATCGACTGGCGGAAGCCGAACCGCTGATGAAACGGGTGGTAGAAATACTCCTACAGTTCACCCGCCGGACGGGCCATCCGCACCCGCATTTGGAAGATGCGGTCAAAAACTATACCGGCCTGCTTAGGCAAATGGGGTATAGTAAAGACGAGGTCGATGCCCGACTGAATCGCCTCGCTCCGGAAATGTTTAAGTCGAAATGAGTGGCTAACCACTTTCCGCATCCCCCCGCCTGTCCCCGAGTGTTGCTTCATTGGGATAGAACAGGGGACCCAGAATTAACTCAACATTAAAAACTCAAAACTAAATTTTCCTCGCCTCCGGCGTAATCCGCTTGCCTCGGCAAACAAAAGCAGTCAGCTTTATAAAAGGGCAATAAGCCCTTGCGGGCGAAACGAGGGCCTTGCGCACAAATCATATTTGGAGCAAAGACCGCGTTGAGAACGCAAAGCTGACTGTTCTCTGTGGTTAAAAAACAGTGTAAATCAGTGTTAATCCGTGTCTAAAAAAAACTCTGCGGAATCTGCGTTACCTGTCCTGAGCAGTAGTCGAAGGAATCCGCGTCTAAATAAATCAGTGTTAACCCGTTAGATGGCGGCTTCGCCTATCTCACGGGGTGAATCCGTGTCTGAAAAAATAATTCTCTGCGTTCTCTGCGTCCTCCGCGGTAAAACAAATCGTCATTCGTCAATCGACAATCGACAATCTACTTATTGCAATCCTGCCTGCCAATCATTCTAATATACCCCGATGTTCAAAAACATATCCATAATCGGCGATGGTGCGATGGGCACCGTCCTTGCGATGCTGCTGGCGGAAAAGAATACTCCCGTTCGCCTCTGGGGCTACGATGCCAAACAATTGCAGGAGATGGCTTCCGCCCGCGAAAACATAAAATTCCTCCCCGGCCACAAACTCCCCGAAACGATTATTTTCGAACCCGACGACAAGCGGATTATGACGGACGCCGACCTGATTATCTCCGCCGTCCCCTGCCAGTTTATGCGAAGTGTCTGGACCCGCCTGCAAAAATACACGCCCAAAGACGTCCCCGTCTGCTCAGTCGCAAAGGGAATCGAAAATAAAACCCTGCTTCGCCCGACGCAAATCATCGCCGACGTACTCGGCAGCAACTCACGCGGCTTGGCCGCCCTATCCGGCCCGACAATCTCCGACGAACTCGCCGCAAAATTGCCCGCCACCGCCTGCGTCGCCTCCGCCGACGACCAGCTCGCCCAGCAAATCCAGCTTACCCTCAGCATCTCCTGGTTCCGCATTTATACCAATACCGACGTTGTCGGCGTGGAATTGGCCGGCGCAATGAAGAATATCATCGCCATCGCCGCAGGCATTATCGACGGCGTCGGCGCAGGCGACAACGCAAAGGCCGCCCTGCTTTGCAGGGGCCTCGCCGAAATCTCCCGCCTCGGGCTGGCTATGGGTGCAAACCCGCAGACCTTCGCAGGCCTTACCGGCCTCGGCGATTTGGTAACAACCTGCATATCCCCCAAGGGCAGAAACCGCTCATTCGGCGAACGAATCGGCAAGGGCCAAACTCCCCAGCTTGCCCAATCCGCCACCGAATCCGTTATTGAGGGTATTGCCACCTGCAAAGCCGTCGTCGAGGGTCTCCTCCGGCAATACAAAGTCGAGATGCCGATTACCCAGGCCGTCTATGATGTCCTCTTCAGAAACAAATCCGTCCAGTCCGCCATCGCCGACCTTATGACCCGTCGACTAAAATCAGAACAATCATATTCTTAATTTTGCTTTCCCTATCCTAATCTGTGAAGACCTCGGCGTAGTCCCTTATGGACGAAGACGGGTCCAGTCCGCTATCTCCGACCTGATGACCCGCCAGTTAAAACCTGAGCAAACGTAGCGACCTGTGGTGAGCATCGTCGAACCAGTCGAAGGTCTAAAACTTGAACAAACGTAGCGACCTGTGGCGAGCTTGTTTATCCTGAGCTTGTCAGTGGTGAGCATAGTCGAACCAGTCGAAGGTCTAAAACCTGAGCAAACGTAGTGACCTGTGGCGAGCTTGCTTATCCTGAGCTTGTCAGTGGTGAGCATCGTCGAACCATCGAAGGAGTCGAACCGGTCGAAGGGCTAAAATCTGAAACCCGAAATTGATGCCTTGCCTGCCCTGCGTAGCTTTAGCGAAGAAGGGCGTCGTCCTGTCTGCGAAGCCATGCGTAGCCCCCCTTGCCCCTGCGTCTCGTTTTGTGCACCCCCCTGTTTCGCTTTGCGAAGCCCCTCAACTTGCTTCGCAAGAAACACCAGGGGCGAACAAAGCGTGGGGCGGGCTTCGCAAAACGGCAGGGGTCAAAGGGTTAAAGCCCGAACACCCAGATATCGGCTGATATCTCCTCGCTTTTTGTCATTGCGACCCCCGCTGCTGTCTTGCGACAGCAAGACACGGGGGAAAGCAATCTCCGTAACTCAAAACTAAACACTCAACATTAACCCACCCCTACCCGACACGTAACGGCCTGTCCCGCCGTAGCCCTTGGCGAAGGGGGAAGCGCAGAGCCCGCTTCGGAATCTTCAACCAGCCAAAAAACTTGACCGCCCAAACTTTCATAAACCAAAATGATTGACTCCCCGCCGATTTCCGCTAATATATCCCCGACCGGAATTTTGTATCCCGGGCGGTTAGCTCAGTTGGTTAGAGCGCGTGCTCGACACGCACGAGGTCACAGGTTCGAGCCCTGTACCGCCCATTACAACGGTTGAGGGATAGCCATGCGATTCATATTTAACCTTTTTTGGCAAAATGGGCGATATATAACAAGGTATGGGCGTTGGCACATCGAATAAAAGCCAAGGACTATCAAACAGACGATATATAACAAGGTATGGGCCACGCTATTAGTGTAGCAGTAAGGAGCCAGGGACCATTAAAGGGCAAGCGAAAAAACGGGTGAGAAAAGACGGGGTTGGCATAGCAATCCTAACGGGGATTATCTGCGTCGCGACGACGTGCATCACATCAGGCGCGGAGACATTTACGCTCTACATGGAAAACGACGGGACGTTTATCAAGCCATTATACCGAACGGACCGTCACTATACCGACGGGGTAAAACTGGCTTTCACGAATCAGCCAGACGTCAATTTTCTGAAAGATTATTCACAGTGGAATGGTTTTGGTCAAAACGACGGCCAGGTTACCACGGCACTGGGGTATTTTTTCGGGCAGAATCTATATACGCCTGACTATGTTGCCGAACCATCGCTTCGAGCCAAACACGACATGGTATTCGCGGGATGGATGTATGGGGGCATATTCGCGCAGCGGGCCGCAGACAACCAGATGGAACATTTGGAGCTGAACCTGGGGATGATAGGGCCGATAGCGAACGGTGGTGAGATTCAAAGTTTTATTCATGACCATATCGGGGCAGCAGAGCCGGAGGGATGGGGTGGTCAATTAGGCGACGAGTTCGAGGCGGATGTTACGTGGCTGAGAAGACAAAGGATCGATGAGCGGTATTTTACGCGGACGGAGAATTTTGATTCGCATTTAGAATACGGGGCGACGGTTGGAACGCTGCATCGCAACGCTAACGGGGGAATAGTTTTCAGATACGGGCTGCATCTGCCGAATGATTTTGGGCCTGGGCGACTTGAGGCGCCGGCGTCGGCGTGCATTGAGAAACCTACAGATGTTCAAACGGCGTATCTTTTTACGCGGATTGGCGGCAAGCTGGTTCAGTATGACCGGTTTTTGAGCGGACTTGACACGGAGCCGGCAGTCGGGGTGCTCCAGATGGGAATGGCTTATCGATATAAATCGTTCGAGGCAAGCTATTCAGAGACGTTCCTGACGAGGGAATATAAGGAGCAGGGCAACACGGATTCGTACGGGGCGATAAATATGACGTATAGGTTCTAAATTTTAGCCACAGATTGCACAGATTACACTGTTTTTTTCACCACGAAGGAAAAGAAGGCACACAAAGGTTTTAACCACGGATTACACGGATTATTTTTAGCCACCGAGTTCACAGAGCTTCCACCTACGCTAAAGCTACGGTGGACAGGCCGCAGGGCAGGCCGGGTGGCTAAAGGACAGCCCCCCATTTATTATCCGCCTACGGCGGATCAAAGCCGAGCAAAACACGCAGAACCCACAACTATATACGAAAACGCACAGGTGAAAAATACTTGTTTTCTTTCCAAATTAACAATATACTGCAAAAAAAGAGAAACCCTCCTTCGCCTCCTCCGTCGCTAAAGCTATGGAGGACAGGAAGGCTACGGAGGGCAGGTTCGCACCTTTACTTGTCAAAATACCTTGCCAGCGTGTTTTGGTTTAGATTATTTGAAGGAACTTAGGGTAAGAGATATCATTTTTTTCAAGGTACGATCTGGCAAACATTTAATATGATTCCTCCTGACTCTGTTCTTCCATCCATTTATCTGCGAGTTCCGATCTATCCTGCACTGGATCAATTCCTCCCAATTCAAGTTCTTTGGCATCTTCGAGTTTTAAACCACAGAATTCACATTCAAGTGAATCAGCGAGAAATGTTAGAGAAAGTATTTCAGTGTGCTCGTCGCATTCCCAATCATCTTGTGTATCGCCAAATAGTAATGCATCATTTCCACAAATAGGGCATTCTACGACCATCACAGTCCAATCATCGACTGAGATTGTTGCTTTTTCACCAGAGATGCTATTAGCTTTCAATCTTGCTGCTTCAATCGCTTTATGGACACGATCTACTCGTAAATCGTCGAATGATGAGAGGAACAATTTATTTTTTTCGTTATCTGTAAGTTTATAACTGTGGAATAAACTGGGTTCTCGCTTAAATAAGGTGTCGTATACGCAGAGAGTTAAGTATATTGTTCGATGAAGCTCATACTGTCGAAATGCTGGGAGAGTGGAATGTAACGCAAGATTTCGTGTACGCTCTAAAAACCGAAGGTGGGAGCCAAGCTTTTGTTTTTGATCAGGAAACAAAATTCCAAAATAGGTAATACACTCAGGAAGTCCTATGGTTTTATAATTAGAGCTCTTAAGTTGATATTCATAGAGTTTCCAAGGAGCTTTTTCGGGCATCTTTTCGGGTATATGGAAAGCTAATTTTAACTCTATCGGTATATCTAAATAAAGAAGGCATATATCATATTCGGTAAGCAATGCTTTAATCATAAACTCAACAGAAATTGCAAGAGTGCCAATAATAATTTGGTCATTAGCTGCGGAAGGAGACCAAGTCGTATGAAATTTATTCAATCCGAGATTTGCATAATCTATTGCAGATTTTGCAAGTCCTCTTTGAATATCACGGCAGACACTCTGTATGAAATCAGGAATACTCATCTTGTTTTTTCATCTGGTAATGGTTCTTATTTTCTATCATTCAATAATTCTACTCAACTCTGTCCTATTTTCAAGACCTAAAGGCAAGATATATCCGCCTGTGGCGGATAAGGGGTTAAGCAGACCTCACGCGGGCAACCCCGCCCGGAGAGCGGGGCTATATACAAACGCCCGATGCGGGCGTTCAAGGGGGATTAAGGTTTGAGCGAATCTCGCGATTGCACTCCGCCTGTGGCGGACAAACGTGAATCTGACAAATCGGACATGTAGGACATGTAGGATGGGAAGGGGATTTGAAATTTGAGAGAATCCGCCTGCGGCGGATAAGAGGTTAAGTGTTCCTCGCGCAGGCAATCCCGGCCGGAGAGCGGGGGAATTAATTTAAGCAGGCCTCACGATTGCAACCCCGGCCAGAGGCCGGGGCTATATACAAACGACCATAAGATGGTCGTTCAGAGGGGATAATATATACGTCATTGGCAAAACGGGCGGTGTGGGGTTATATACAAACGCCCACAGTGGTTCGACAAGCTCACCATAAAATAGTGGGCGTTCAGGGGGGTGCGTCGCTGGCGAGGCCAGCGATTTAAGGTTAGAATACAAGCATGGCGAAAACATTAGGGTATATGATAACGTTCACAATGTACGGGACATGGCTACAGGGGGACAAGAGGGGTTTTGTTAAAGATGGAGAAGTGCGAGGTGAAAATACAGCATTGAAGAAAAGCAACGCCGAGAGTATGTCGGGGAGTGAAGTAAAATTCGGGCGAAAAAAAAAGGAAATTGTAATGGGGGCGATCACAGAGGCGGCGAAGAGGTTCAAGCAAAAGATTCTCGCGATGGGGGTGTTTTCGAAGCACGTTCATATTGTGTGTGAATACGTCGATGTCCCAATAGGGGTTATTGTTGGTTATTACAAGAACGCAGGGCGAGTGGCACTGCAGAAAAACGGGTTCAAGGGGAGAGTGTGGACAAATGGCTATAATACGAAGTTCTGTTTCGATGAAAAGTCATTGAAAAATAGAATTGAATATGTTGAGGGGCATTGAAACACAGATTGCCGGGGCAGGCAGGGAACGCTTCGCGGGATATTAGAACAGTCGAACAGTTGAGCAGTGGAAATCTGCCCGCCAAAAGGCGACTATTTAACAAGTATAACATCAACTGTCGTAAGCACTTACAAATAAGTAGGGGACCCATTCGACTGCGCTCAGGGCAGGCATTTTTGCCATCATTTTTGATGTAACTACTTTCAATACAATGGTTTAAATTCTGGACAAAAACGGTTGTTATCCATTTTCGCGCAAGTGTTTTTGGGCCAAATCCAAAATTCTGAAAATTTTTTCTATTCCTTTTCCCACAAGGACTTAAGTGCATTTCGGGGCATCCCAAAAATCGGAATTTTCGTCAAAAGCGCGCAAGTTCGCGCCATATACAGAGGGACGCGCGAAGCCGGGACGCTTCGCGAGAAAGTAGATAGGTGAACAGGCGAGCAGATGAGAAAAAGGCAGAGAACGGAGGACAGAAGACGGATGACTGAGAACGGAAGAATGAAAAATTTAGAATTTAGAATTGCGAATGTAGAAGTAATGGCAAAAAAGGAGGATTGAGAAAATGGCGAGGATTCAATTCAATGTTCCAAACTGGGTTGACCGGATTTTAGTTCGGCCTATGCTGACATATCGTCGGATACGTTATGGGCAAGCGTTCAGGAAGATTCCGCTTGGGGAAGGGAAATTCACGATTGTTGAGCCGGTGGACTTTTATCAGGTCAACAGGTTTAACTGGTGCGCGAAGGAAAACGGGCCTCGAACATACGCGGTCCGGCTGGTGGCTGATTTGCATAACAGGACAAAGATTATTTCGATGCACAGGGAAATAATGGGAGCACCGGCGGGGATGCTGGTTGACCATCGCAATCGGGACACTCTCGATAACAGGAGAAAGAACCTTCGCTTAGCGACACATTCGCAGAACCAGTTCAATAAAGGAAAGACCACCAGAAAGACAACATCTCGATTTATCGGCGTATTCTTTGAAAAATACTCCGGCAGGTGGGTCGCCAGAACCACCGTCGAGGGGAAAAGGATATGGCTTGGGAGATTCGATAGTGAAATAGAAGCGGCGAGAGTTTATGATGAGGCAGCGAAGAAATATCATGGGGAATTCGCCCAGTTAAATTTCTCAGAATCAGCGGATAGCGGGTAGCGGACAGTTTTTCAAATCAAAAATAAAATCGCAAAATGTAAAAATGTGGTACCTACTGCCAAACCGGCGGGGTTAGTTCTTCTCTTTAAGTTCGTTATCGAATTTGTTGCGGTTGGCGTCCCACCATTTCTGGGCCTGGTCGTAGGTATCGAAGTCCTGAGAGACGAGAGAAGTTATCGCTGATTTGACTTCGTCGCGAAAATCAGGATTGACGTCTTTGAGGCCCGTAATCAGGATATCCATAGCGGCGGGGCTGGCGATATCAGTAAGCGAGGAAAGGGCAGTTTCCTTGACGTCTTCGAACTGGCTGGCGATGGCAACTTTCAGGACCGAAAGACGAATAGCGGGTTCCTTCCGGTCGGCGACCTCAATGGCGGCGGTCCTGACCTCTTCGCTGTCATCGGCGAGGGCTGAAACAAGGACACTGCCAACCGCCGGGTCGGTAACAAAGGTGCAGGCCCTGACAGCACTTTGGCGGATTCGGGATTCGCTGTCTTTCATCGCCTTAGCGGCGACATAGACCACATTGGGGTCGCTCGACCCTTTCATCGCGAGCATTTCTATGGCGACGATGCGAACCTTGACATTGTTATCATCGAGGGCCTTATACACAAGAGCGGGCATTGATTCCGGGTGTGCAGCCGCAAACTTGGTGATAAAGTCGATTTTTTCCTCGGCACTTTTCAAAGATTCGAGGTGTTTCAAATCCGCCGGCTCTGGTATCGGAGAAGCTTTGAGCTGAGAGGACGAGGGGGCTTTTTGCTGCACAGCCGTTTTCGCGTCAGCGGCTTCGGGCGCGGTCTTGTCAGCGGTCGTCTCTTTATTATCCACGGCGGATTCGGTCGGCAAAGTGACTGCACCGGGACCATTAGCTTCAACCACAGGCGTTGCAATTTGTGTATCCTGCTCAGGCGATTTTTTATCACTTGCTGCCGGGGCGGAAGCATTATCCTGTTTCTTTCGGCACCCTGCGGCCATAACCACAGCCAAAAGCAACGTAATTATCAGTCCGGCTCTAATCGCCATCTTGAATTTTAATATCCGATTCATTTTTTGTGACCCTCTCAAAAATATGCCAACCAATGAGAATATATCGGCAGGTTTGTTTGATTGCAACAGGCATTTGGGGCGATGCGGCCCGACAAGCGAGACAATACAGACGGGTTATTTGGTGAGCCAGAGGGCGAAGATGGTGTTGGCGATGTCGGTGTTGTCGATGTATGGGCCGCGGAGGGGGTCGTTTCCGTCGATGGTTTCAGTGAATTTTTCCGCCCCCCTGCCTTTGGCGAAGAAGGGGACAAGCGAATTGGTGTGATTCCTGCTGTGCCATTCGATATCGGGCAATTTGCCTGGCCCGTTGCTGATGATGTCATTCCAAACAAACCCACGGTCTGTTTGTCCTGAGCCGGGGCCTGTGATGTGGCCTGTTTCGTGGTCGGCAGTGATGATGACAAGTGTTTCGTTCCAATTGCTGTTGGTATCAATCCAACGGATGACGGCTTCGATACTCTTGTTAAAGTCGTCCATTTCCTCTATAAGGCGACCCGATTCGTTGGCGTGTGCGGTCCAGTCAACGGCACCGCCTTCAATCATAATAAAGAAACCATTGGGGTCATTGTTGAGGACGTTCAGGGCGGCATTTGTCATTTCCGCGAGCGTTGGGACGGTCTGGGTCAAAGGCACCTGATATGGGTCGGCTGAGGCGTCGCCAGAACGTTTTTGCTGGGTAGTGTCATAAACCTGTACGAGACCGAAGACGCGATTCGGAGTTTTACCTTTTGCGAGGGCCTGGAATTCGGCGCGTGTCTGGATGAGTGTCCAGGGGTTTGCGCTGCCGCCTGCCGAACCATTTTTCAGATTGGCCCAGGTTGCCTCGCTGATATATTTGTAGTTTGGCTCTTGTGTCCGCCTGCCATCGGAATCATAAAATGGATGGCCCGCGCCCATAATACAATCGACGGAGTTACTGTCGAGCATATCATCGGCGATTTGGGTGAGATTGCTCCTTGCGCCGTTGTGGATGACGAAGCCGGCGGGGGTGGCGTCATCGAAGAAAACAGTGGTGATTACGCCTGCGGCTTTGCCAAGCTGTTTGGCCCGCTCAGAAAGATTCAAAACGGGGCGGCCATCGATATCGAGGCCGAGGGTTTTGTTACGGGTTTTGACGCCCGTGGCCATAGCGGTCGCGGCTGCTGCGGAATCGGTGAAACCCTTATCGACGTAAGCAAAGCTGTGCCAGACGAGGTTAGCATCATAGGAGCCGCCGTAGGGGTAGGTGCTCATCGCGAGACGGACGGGAAAATCCTCATAGGGCTGACAGGGTGAATCGCCGCAGTCATAATAGTCGGCGGATTTATAGTGATTGAAGCCGCCGCCATCGGCAATCATAATTATGACGTTTTTGGGGCCGCTGCGATGAGCGCGAGGAGATGTTTGTTTGGCCGGGGAAGAACATCCGCAGATGCCGCCAAATAAAATCAGGCCGAGCAATATGTTTCTAATCAGCATCTTCATATCTGAATGACGATTATAATAACAGGGCATTATATTTACCAGCGGGGGCTTCTTTTTTTGCGTCGAAGACGTATAATCAGACCCGTCGGACATATCGGACTTGTCTGACAAGGAGTAATAATGGGTTATTTTCGCGATAATATCGAACAGATGAAAGGGTATGAGCCGGGGTTTCAGCCCCCCGCCGATTTGCTTCGCAAATGCGAAACAGCGGGGGCAGGCCTGGTAAAGCTCAACACCAATGAGAACCCTTACCCCCCAACGCCGGCGGTTTTGAAGGCGATTAGTGAGATAAAGACGGAGCAGTTGCGCAGGTATCCTGACCCGATGGGTAATGTGTTTCGCGAGGCGGCGGCGAAAATCAATGGGGTAGAGCCGGACTGGATTATGGTCTGCAACGGCGGGGACGAGCTGCTGAGTATGGCGTTTACGGCATTTTGCGATAAAAAGCGGCCGGTTGCGTATCCCGTGCCGACGTATTCACTTTACCCGGTGCTGGCGCAAATTCAGGGCTGCAAGGCACTCGAGGTGCCCTTCGATGAGGAATTTAATCTGCCTTCAAAATTAGCGAGGACCAAAGCGGCGTTGACAATCGTATGCAATCCGAACGCACCAAGCGGAACAGTTATAGAAACGGAAGAGCTTGCGGAATTAGCGGCGGAGATAAAGGGCGTATTGCTGATTGATGAGGCATACGTGGATTTCGCAGAGCAAAACTGTACTGAATTAGTCAAACAGTTCGATAATGTAATTATACTTCGCAGCTTGAGCAAAGGGTATTCGCTTGCTGGGTTGCGCTTTGGATACGCGATTGCCAAGCCGGGGTTGATAGAGGGACTGCTGAAGGTCAAGGATTCATACAACGCAGACACGATAGCGATAACGGCGGCAACAGCGGCGATTAGCGACCAGGATTACTTCAAGCAAACGATTGAGAAAGTAAAGGCGGAACGCAAACGGCTAAGTGAGCAGTTGAGAGCGATGGGCTTTACGCTGCCTGACAGCTCGTCGAATTTTGTTTTCGCTGAACCACCTTCGGCAACCCGTTCGACTGGTTCGACAAGCTCACCACAGGCATGCTCAGGGCGGGCAAGCCGGGCGAAAAGTATTTTTGATAAACTCGTGCAGCGGAATATTTATGTGCGATACTGGGATTTGCCCGGCATCGAGAATAAGCTGAGAATAAGCGTCGGGACAAAAGAACAGAATGATACGCTTTTGTCGGCGTTGAAAGAAATTGTATCCGCGTAAAGGACTATGCTATAAAAAAGCGAACGGCGAAAATACACAGAAAGACCAAAGAGACCGACGTTAATATCTCGCTGAATCTCGACGGCATAGGAATGAGTATTACAACTCAACAAACACATACAATGCGACTCAACGCGAGACTCCGTGTTTTCCTGCTGCCGGCCATGCTGCTTTGCCTCGCGTCGTCAACAACGCAGGCACAAGGTGCAGCTCCAGCCAATAAAAATGGTGAAGGCTATTATGTAAATCCAATTTTTGCAGGAGATTACCCTGACCCAAGTATATTGCGCGACGGCAACGATTACTATATAGTTCATTCGTCTTTCGAATATTATCCGGGGTTATTAATCTGGCATTCAAACGATTTGATTAACTGGATACCAGTTACAAATGCATTGCACAAATATGTAGGTTCGGTTTGGGCTCCCGACCTGGTTAAATATAAGAACAAATACTACATCTATTTTCCTGCTAATAATACCAATTATGTGGTCACCGCCGATTCAATTAACGGGCCATGGAGTGATCCGGTAGATTTGAAAATTGGCAATATTGATCCTGGTCATATTACAGACGCTGAAGGCAAACGATATTTGTATTTTAGCAGCGGAGGGTATGTTCCTTTGTCTGACGATGGACTATCTGTAGCCGGCGAATTTAAACATTGTTACAGCGGCTGGCCAATACCTCGCGAATGGACCATCGAATGTTTTTGTATGGAAGGCCCGAAGCTTGCTAAACGAGGGGATTATTATTATCTGACAACCGCGGAAGGCGGAACAGCAGGTCCTGCCACGAGTCACATGGTAATTTCGGCACGTTCAAAGTCACCTTTTGGCCCCTGGCAGAATTCGCCTTATAATCCTGTCATCAGGACGAAAGACAGTTCTGAAAGATGGTGGTCTAAAGGACATGGTACTATTTTCGAAGACACAAAAGGAAAGTGGTGGATAGTTTTCCACGGGTATGAAAACGGATTTTATAATATGGGGCGTCAAACCTTACTTCTGCCTATAGAATGGACAGAAGACGGCTGGTATAAAATACCAGATGGCATTAAAACAGATGAACCAATTAAAAGGCCCGCAGGAACATCTTCGGATGCAGTATTCACCTTAAATGATAGCTTCGACGGCAACACGTTAAAACCACAATGGAAATTCTTCGGTGAATACGATACCGGCAGATTCCATCCGGATGATAATGGTTTAGAAATTAAGGCCAAAGGTCATTCCGTCGGCGACTGCTCCCCCTTACTTTGCATCCCATCAGACCATTCCTATATAGCGCAGGTAGAGCTGTTTATCGAGGGAGAAGCAACCGGAGGATTAGTACTTTTCTATAACAAGAATGCGTATTCGGGCATATTGGCTGACAAAGAAAATATTTTAGCCAATCTGCGGGGCTGGCAGTTTCCAACCGAAAAAAAAGTAATTAAAAATCACGTATTCCTTCGTCTCAAAAATATTAATAATACCGTTGATATGTTTTACAGTATTGACGGGGAAAAATGGAAGAAAATAGAAAATTCCATTGAAGTTACCGGTTATAATCATAATGTCCTTGGCGGCTTTTTAAGTTTACGACTTGGACTTTGTTCTATGGGTGATGGGAAAATTAAATTTAAGAACTTCATATACAAATCCATAAAATGAAACGTGTGCCAGTTGACCTTCCCCTTTATTGTGCCACTATGAATTAGAGTATCCAGCGTTAATTGACTCCGCCTCCGCGGGAATGACATGAGCATTTTATGCCTTTTTGCGGCAAATTTAATCTGTGGAAATCCGTGTAATCCCTTCTACGCTTCCTTCTTCGCTTACGCTATGGAGGACAGGCCAGCTACGAAGGGCGGGCCGTGTAAAAAATACGTGTAATATATGCCAGCCGTGGTTAAAATACGGGGGACTGGAAAGGATACCATTATGAAGAAAAGAACGGCCAAATTGCACAGAAAGACAAAAGAGACGGACGTTAATATATCGCTGAACTTAGACGGCGAGGGAAAATACGAAATCGATACGGGCGTCGGGTTTCTGGACCATATGCTCACGCACCTAAGCAAACACAGTAAAATCGATACGACTATAAAGGCCAAAGGCGACCTCGACGTTGATAGCCATCATACCGTTGAGGACATTGGGCTTTGCCTTGGGCAATGCTTAGACAAGGCGCTGGGGGACAAGAAAGGCATCAACAGATACGGCAACAGCTCGGTGCCGATGGAGGACTCGCTGGCGAATGTGTCGATTGATTTGTCGGGCAGGCCGAGCTGCGTTTATAACGTGGAATACCGGACGAGCAAAATAGGCGATTTCGACGTCGAGTGCCTTGAGGAAATGCTGCGGAGCTTTTCAAACGCAGGAAAATTCAACCTGCATATAAACGTACCCTACGGCACAAACGCCCACCACACCGCGGAAGCGATATTCAAGGCGATGGGCCAGGCGTTAGGCGCGGCGGTTAAAATAACAGGCAAAGACATACCCAGCACAAAGGGAACGCTGTAACTATTTATGATTTATAATTTATGATTGAACAAGAACCCATTGAATTTAGAACGGGGATAGGAACGGATATTCACCGGCTTGTCGAGGGCAGGAAGCTGATGTTAGGCGGGGTGCTGATTCCGCACCCGATGGGCCTGCTGGGACACAGCGACGGCGACGTGGTGCTGCACGCGGTAATAGACGCCCTGCTTGGGGCGGCGGGCCTGGGCGATATAGGGACATTTTTCCCCGACACCGACCCGAAATGGAAAGACGCGGACAGCAAGGAACTGCTGCTCATCGTCAAAGAAAAATTAGCTGAGAAGAAATGGGACATTATCAACGTCGATGTAACGATTCACGCGGAACAGCCCCGGCTGGAACCATTCAAGGGACAAATCAAACGAGTGATAGCAGGACTATTGGGAATCGATTTTAACGCAACAAACGTCAAGGCAAAAACGAATGAGGGAATGGGCGAGGTAGGCGAAGGCACGGCCATAGCGGCCACAGCGATAGCGATGCTGAGAAAGAAAATCAAAAGGGTTTAATAAATGGGCTTACAGCTATATAACAGTTTAACGAGACGGAAAGAGGAGTTTAAGCCGATAAATAAGGACAGGGTCGGGATATATGTTTGCGGGCCGACGGTTTATGGGCACGCGCATCTTGGACACGCGAAAAGCTACGTCAGCTTCGATATTCTCGTCCGCTATATGCGATACCTCGGCTATAACGTAACTTATGTCCAGAATATCACAGACGTGGGACACTTGACGGACGATGCGGACCAGGGTGAGGATAAAATCGCAAAGGCCGCGGCAAAGGCACACACGCACCCGATGGCATTAGCAGAAAAATACACAAAGAGTTACTTTGACGATATGGACAAGTTAAACTGCGTCAGGCCCGATATAAGCCCGCGGGCGAGCGGACATATCGTCGAGCAAATCGAATTAGTAAAGACGCTTATCGCTAAAGGTTACGCATACGAAGCCAACGGGTCGGTTTATTTCGACGTTTCAAAATTCGCCGAATACGGGAAACTTTCGGGCAGAAAAGTCGAGGATATGATTGCGGGGGCACGGGTGGAGGTATCGCAGGAAAAGAGGAACCCGGCGGATTTCGCCCTTTGGAAAAAGGCGGAGGCGAATCATATTATGCAATGGCCAAGCCCGTGGGGACAGGGATTCCCCGGCTGGCATTTAGAATGCTCGGTAATGAGCACAAAATATCTTGGTCAGCCATTTGATATTCACGGGGGCGGGCTTGAAAACCAGTTCCCGCATCACGAATGTGAAATCGCGCAGGCGGAGGCGGCAACCGGCAAGCAATTCGTAAAATACTGGCTGCATAATAATATGGTTACAGTCGATGGCCAGAAGATGGGCAAGAGTTTGGGCAATTTTATCACGCTAAAACAGGTGTTTAGCGATTCGCCGGATGCTATGCACGAGCGATTGAGCAGGAAATACGATTCGCTTGCGGTTCGGCAATTTATTTTAACCAGCCATTACAGAAGCACGCTCGATTTTTCAGATGAGGCGCTTCATGCGGCGCAGAGCGGATACGACAAATTAACGGACGCGGTCATTGCGGTAAGAAAACAAGTCAAAAACTCGACCAAAGGCCCAATAGCTAACGATGTTGAGACACACCTGAAGACGCTGAAAGAAAAATTCGAGACGGCGATGAACGACGACCTCAATACGTCGATTGCGTTGTCGATTATGTTCGAACTGGCGGGTTTAGCCAACGAGCAGATTGCCAAAAACGCGACAAGTGAGACACTTGCGGCGATTGATAATATGTTTACGAAACTCGGCGGCGACGTGCTGGGTATTGTTAAAGAGCAATACCAACAGCAAAGCGAAGGTAACGAGGCGATTTTAGACAAACTGGTGGCCGTCTTAATCGAGCAAAGAAAAACGGCGAAACAAAACAAGGATTTCGCTACTGCGGATACGCTGCGGAAAAGGATTGAGGAAATCGGGATTGTTCTCGAAGATAAACCCGGCGGAGTAACCGGCTGGAGAATGAAATAAAAAACTGGATTCCCGCTTGCGCGGGAATGACATGAGGCGCGGGCAAGATGCCCGCGACACGAAATGAGGATTCTCGGCATAGACCCGGGATTGCAGGTTTGCGGGTATGCTTGTATTGAGTCAAAATCGGGCGAAACGACCTTGATTGAGGGCGGAGTGATTCGCACAACAGGAAGCAAGGCGATTGAGAAGAGATTAAATCAGATAGCGGAAGATATTGACTCGATACTGGATAAGTTCAAACCCGATGTCGTGGGGGTAGAGCAGTTATATTCGCATTATGCTCATCCGCGAACAGCGATCTTGATGGGGCACGCGAGAGGGGTTATATTGCAGAGGTGTGCCGAGGCGGGCGTTGAGGTTAATAGTTTCGGCGCGACGCGGATAAAGAAATGTATTACGGGCAACGGGCACGCGTCGAAGGAGCAGATGCAGAGGACAATCAAGACGCTTTTGGGATTGTCGGCTGTGCCTGAGCCGAATGACGTGGCGGACGCGATTGCGGCGGCGATGTGCTGTGCGGAGATGATGAGAATACCGGGTAAAACCAGGGGTTAAATATAATTATGATAGCAAGGTTGGAAGGAAAACTCGTTAAGCTGAATACCGAAAGCGCGCTGGTGCAGGTGGGCGCGGTGGGCTATGAGGTTTTGCTGCCGGGGTATTGCATAAGTGCGTTAGCGGGCAGTATCGGCTCGAATATCACGCTTTGCACGATGGAATACTATGAGGGGTCACTGGGCGGCGGGAATCTTATCCCCAGAATAGTCGGATTCCTCAGCGATGGCGAAAGGGAGTTTTTCAATAAATTTACCAGCGTCAAAGGGATAGGCGTGCGAAAGGCGCTGCGTTCGCTGACCATACCGATTGCAAGTATAGCATCGGCGATTGAAAACGGGGACGACAAGACACTGATGGCGCTTGACGGCGTTGGTAAAAGAACGGCACAGCAGATTATCGCGGAGCTGAAAGGCAAACTCAGCAGATTCGCAATAGGCGTTGGCCCAACGGGTGCGGCGGCGCCAGCTTTCAAACCATACCAGGCGGAGACACTTGAGATTCTGATTGCCTGGGGCGAGAAACGAAATGAGGCGATGGAGCTGATTGAGCTTGCGTGCAAGAAGCACCCGGACGCAAAAACAGCGGAAGAGTTAGTGCCTTTGGTATATAGAATGAAACAGGGCATAGAAGTATAAGGATTGGATTCCGGCTTACGCAGGAATGACAAATGGCGATAGATAGAGTCATAACGAGCGAATCGAAGAACGAAGCGGAGGAGAATTTCAACGTCTCACTTCGGCCAAAGCAGTTGCGCGAGTGCATCGGACAGCAAAAGGTAATCGACAAGCTCAAAATCGCTATTGAGGCGGCGAAAAAGAGAAACGAGCCGTTGGAGCATATCCTGTTTTACGGCCCTCCCGGATTGGGCAAAACCACTCTTGCCAACGTCGTTGCCAATGAGATGGGCGCAAATATCAGGTGCACGTCGGGACCCGCGCTGACAAAACAGGGCGACCTGATGGGGCTTTTGAGCAATATCAACACGGGCGATACACTTTTCATCGACGAGATTCACCGGCTGAGCACGCCTGTCGAAGAGTTTATGTACCCGGCGATGGAAGAATTCAGGGTTGATTTCACTGTCGATAGTGGGCTACACGCGAAGACGATAAATTTCCCGCTCAAACGATTCACGCTTATCGGGGCAACGACACGGGCGGGATTGCTGAGCGCGCCAATGCGAAGCCGGTTCGGGATGCTTTATCATCTCGAATTTTACAACACGGCGGATTTGACTTTAATTCTCAAACGCTCGGCCAAATTGCTGCAGTTGAATTGCGATGAAGGGACACTGAATCTGATTGCGACGCGGTCGCGCGGGACGCCGAGAATCGCGAACCGGCTGTTGAAACGGGTGCGCGACTACGCACAGGTAAAAGGACAGGGCGAACTGACGACCGCGATTGTCGAAAGCTCGCTGAAGATGGAACAGATTGACGGGCTTGGTCTGGACGAATTAGACAGGTCGTTTTTGCGGGCATTGGCGGGGGTATATGAGGGCGGGCCTGCGGGTATAGAGGCAATCGCGGCGACGCTTGGCGAGGAACGGGACACACTGGAAGACGTGGTTGAACCGTATTTGCTGCAACTTGGTTTTGTCCGCAGGACGAATAGAGGTCGGGAAATAACCAAACAGGCGTGTGAGCATCTCGGTTTGAAATACAGCAAGAAGCCGACTGCCGACGATGGGCCGGAATTGTTCGACTCCGGTCAGCCGTAAACTCAGCCGACGGAATCGGAAATTTTAATCTGAATTACCTTACGGGTATCGTTAGTTACCTTTGTCCGTTCGCTGATTCTGACGGGGCAAAGCCAGATTATTTTATCAGCATCGGCGACAACGAGCAATCGCCTCCGCAACGATTGAGATACCTTCGCGGCGGTTAAAAATTTGCCAACTTTTTTTTCGCCCGCCAAACCTAAGGGCCAAAACTTGTCGCCACGTTTTCTAATGCGAACTTCCAAGGGCAGTTTCAATTTTTCAAAATCGAACCATTCGACAAGATTTGTTTTGGTCTTTTTGAAGCCGGCCAGGTCTTTCTGTTCGATTTCGATAATATCCGCGTTGATTGTATAAGGGCCGAATTGCGTTACTCCCGGCACTTTTAACACAACAGGATCTATCGCAATTGATTGGGCCGGTTTAGTTTTAAGATGTTTCTCAAAAACGATTTTGCCGCCCTGCCTATACACCGTGATGCGATTTGGAAGCTGTAGTTGTGCATCATCCGGTAATCTCAATATGCCTGTATAATGACGTTCAGTAATATCCTGTTCGCGGCAACCCAGATGAGCCAAAGCCCTGCGAGCAATCTCGATTTTGATTTCAGCCGGCTGACTGGCAATTTTGCCGTAATCCACAACAATTCCGTTTTCATTTGCAGTTGCGATGTCGGGCCAAACCGCGTCGGCTGTTCGGCAAACCATAAGATAAAATCCGCGAGACGCTTTCGACAGAACGGCAAGGCACTCAACGATGTCGCATTGAGAATCATTCTGTAACGCCGGCAGCAGGCGATGACGGATAAAGTTGCGCCTGTACGCAAAATCAGTATTAGTCCTGTCGGTGCACCACTTCAGGTTACGGCTGTTGAGATATTGGATAATCTCATCACGAGTGGCGCAAAGCAGAGGCCTTATAAATGTGATTCCATCAGCAAATTTTTTCGCGGGCCAGATACCACACAGGCCACGAAGGCCCGTTCCGCGAATCAGCCGGTCGATAATTGTTTCGGCGTTGTCATTTTTATGATGGGCGGTGGCGATACAGACGCAATTCTGTTCTTTCGCAATCTCAACCAGCTTTTCGATTCGCAGATTTCTCGCAGCCGTCTCGATTGACAGTTTTGATTTTTTCGCGTAATCACGCACGTCTATTTTCATTGTAACAACGGGGACTTTGAGCTTTTGGCACTGTTCAATCACAAAATTCTCATCTCTTTGCGCCTCATCAGTTCTTAATTGATGGTTGATGTGGGCGCAGTGAATATCGAGCCGTAAAACAGCCAGAACGTGTAACAACGCGGTAGAATCCGTGCCGCCTGAAATCGCGAGCAGAATTTTTCCGCCCGCCGGTGCAAGTTGTTCGGCTGCAATAAAGTCCGCTGTTTTTTGTTCCAGTTTCTTCAGCATCATCGGCCAAAAGCAAATGGGCCTGACTGTCGGTCAGGCCCATAATTACGCGAAATATTCATTCGAACAAATTCAAACCGAGGTTACTGCTGTGGTTTGACTTCCCCGCTCAATTCCTTGACTCGTTGTTCAGCAAGGGCGACCCACTGCCTGTGCTCATTCGATTTGGTTATCTTCGACAGGGCCTCCTGATAAATCTGCAGGGCCTCGGCTCTTCTGCCTAACTGGGTATCGAGAAGATACGCCGCCTTGAACCTTGCCACAGTGGGCGTTTGCGGGTTCCACTGATAGGTTCTCTGGTAGTTCTTAACGGCGTTAGTATAGTCATTGAGGTACTCATAAATCCCAGCCATTCTGAAGGCAGCATCGTCTATTTTGTCGCTTTTAGGATATTTGTTTATAAACTGGTCATACTTATCGAGCGATTTTCTCAACAAGGCCTCGTTCTTGATTAACGGGCCTGCCTGCTCTTCGAGATGAACGGCCTCGGCATACATAGCGTTGGCATCCGGCGTGGTGACGACCCCGGTATCCAACACCTGCGCTTTGCCTGAATCCTTACCGTTACACCCTACAAGAACGAACGATAACGTTATAACCGACACAATAACAGCTAACCTTGCCATAATGGCCTCCTTTCAAGTCCATAAAACAGCCGGTACTCCGCCGGCCACTCTCAATCACTTAACAATTTACCCAAACCGCGTCAAGAGCAATCCGGCAAAAAATCGAATACCTAATCAATCTCCGGCCTGCCTGGCGATAACTGCCGTATAACTCCCATCGCGGTCAAACTTATCAGCAGACGGCAAAATCAGGTTTTCAGATTCAATTTTGAACCTGGGATTTTCCTTAATAAATCCGCGCACGAGCAGGCCGTCTTCTTCTGGCTGGATGCTGCAGGTGCTGTAACAAATAATGCCTTTAGGTTTCAGCATACCGGCGGCCTTCGAAAGCAGCATCATCTGCGTTTTAGCAAGTTTTTTAACATCGCTTTTAGTAATTCTATGGCGAACCTCCGGCCTACGAGCCAGGACGCCGGTGTTCGAGCAAGGCGCATCAACCAACACACAATCAAAACCACCCTGCTTTTCAACATCATTATATTCGATTGTCGTGACACATCCTGACAACCCGAGGCGGGCGATATTTTCTTTGACCTTTTTCAGCCGGCCAGAGTCAATGTCGGTCGCAATAATTTTAGCGAGTCCGCCGGTCGCTTCCGCCAACTGCGTTGTCTTTGTGCCCGGCGCAGCGCAAAGGTCAAGAATCTTCCAGTCCGGCTGGGGCTTCAAAACCCGCACCACCTGCGACGAGGCCAAATCCTGAACGACGAATAAGCCCTCATCGAAACCGGGCAGCGAGGTTATCGCTTTGGGGCCTGTCGGTTTTATCATTTGCGATTCTGGTTCAATCTCGCACTCGACGTCCGCTGCCCTGAGCTTCTCCGCAAGTTCTCCCGTCGTGGTTTTGAGCGGATTAGGCCTTAAATAAACGCTTGGCCTGCGATTGCTCGCAAAACAAATATTTTCTGTCTGCTCCCTGCCATATTCATCGAGCCAATTTTTAACAAGCCATTCGGGCAGTGAAAACGCACAGGCGAGATACTCACACGGCGATTCGTCCCGGTCTGGAAGTATCTCGAAATCAAATTCGCAACCCGTGCCCGGCGTTTGCGGTATGGTCTCTCGCAGCCGGGATTGCTCAATCGGTTTTTGACGGCCGCGTATGTGCCTTAACAGGTGCCTAAGAACCGCGTTGATAAACCCCGCCTGTTTGGCGCCCGCGACTCGCTTCGAATAATCAACCGCCTCATCAACTATCGCGTACTCCGCGGCCTGTGGACAATAGACCAGCTCATAAACGCCCACGCGGAGGATATTAAGTATTTTGCCGGAGATTCTCCCGACGGGGACAGCGGAGACCTTCTCAATCAAATTATCAATCAGGCCATTATTTTTCAGGACGCCGAAAACAATGTCAGTGGCCCGCTGCGGTTCTTTTGTCCGCCTGAGAAAATCGGCCAGCGTCTCGACGACATCGCCCTTTTTGGGGTCGGCCCGCGTCAAAACAGAGGCGGCGACGGCACGTGCGGTTAGGGGGACAGAGGAAGACATATCATTCTTCGATTCTGATAAAGATGTCGCCGGGGCAAACATGCCGGCCGTTGACAAAATCCGCGAAACTCATCAGGCGGGAATTTTCCGGTTTCAACTGCATAATCTGCAAGCGGTCTTTGCCGCAGATAACGTTAAGATTTTCGTCGATTGTGCCGGGAGGTAGGTTCGTTGGATTATCCATTCGCAGAATATCAGCTTTAGCGAAGATGACTCGCTCAGCCCGGCTCGATTTTTGCGACTTATAAACAGCAGACACACCCGGCCAGGGCCACAAACCAAGCATTTTTCTATGCAGCAATTCCGCCGGCTCGGTGAAATCGAGAAAACCATCGGCCTTTTGCAGCTTCGGTGCGCGGGTGGCCTTCAAGTCGTCCTGTTTTATGTATTTGGCTGTGCCAGCGGCAATCTGGTCAATGGTCGTAACGAGCAATGGCGACGCCAGTTTCGCCAGCCGGTCGTGAAGTTGGCCCGCTGATTCCTCGCCGTCAATATCGGTTTTGCATTGCGCGAGTATGTCGCCGGCGTCCATTCTTTCGGCAACCGTGATAATACTGATGCCCGTTTCGGTGTCGCCATTAATTATCGCCCAGTTTATCGGCGCCGCCCCGCGATATTTCGGCAGCAGCGACGCGTGAACGTTTATTGTTCCTTTGGGGGCAATATCGGTAACAGCTTTGCTGATTTTCTGGCCGAAGGCGATGACAGCTAAAAGTTCAGGTTTGCAGGAACGTATTTTATCGATAATCCCGGGTGAATTCACATCAGGGGCTTCAATAACGGGTATGTTATTCTGGGCTGCCCATTCGGCGACGGGCGTGGGTTTTTCTTTACGTCCCCTGCCCGCGGGCTGTGCCGGCTGGGTAATAACGAGAGTGATTTTATGCCGCGAGCCAAGTATCGCGTCGAGACAAGGTAAACCGAATTGGCCGCTTCCGAGATAAACGATGTTCATTTGTCTTTCAGAATATAGAGATGTCAGGAACCGGCGTCGCCATTCTCCTCTTCGAGTTTTTTCAACTGCTTTCGGTAAGCAATACGGGCAACTGTCGGCATACGATTAACAATCGTAACGCCCTCTATGTGGTCGAACTCGTGCTGAAGAGCGCGGGCGTAAAGTCCTTCGCCCTTGTCGGTAAAGGTTTTACCATCGAGGTCGGTGGCGGTAACGGTCGCCTGACTATACCGTTTGATTTTTGTGAATATACCCGGGACAGACAGACACCCTTCTTCATTTTCCACAAGCGAACCTTCGGCTTTGACGGTCGGGTTGACATAGACACGGACATTTTCCCTCTTGCCGTCGAGAGAAATGATAAAGAGGCGTAGGGACACGCCCGCCTGCGGGGCCGCAAGGCCGATACCTTTTTGGTCAATCATTATATCGAGCATCTTCGCGGCAAGCCGACGGATATTATCGTCGATTTTTCCCACCGGTTGCGAGGCCTTGCCCAGCACCTCAGCGGGGTAATGCGTTATATGACATTTTTCAACATCAATCGTCATCTTGATTCTTTAATCAAACTCATCGCCGTTGAAACTATTGCCTAAGTAGGCCTTTCTGACAATTTCATTCTGGATAACCTGTGCCGGGGTGCCTTCCGCCAGGACCTTGCCGTGGTCGATGATATAGGCCTTATCGACCACCTCGAGCGTTCTTTCGACGTTGTGGTCTGTAATAAGGATGCTGACGCCGGAGGCGACAAGATGACGAATATCATTTTGCAGTTCCTGGACGGTAATGGGGTCAACGCCGCTAAAGGGTTCATCAAGAAGAATCAGGGATGGATCCGTTACCATAGCGCGAGCAATTTCGAGTTTTCTGCGTTCACCGCCCGACAGGAATCGTCCTTCGCTGCCGGCCACCTCGGTCAGGCCAAAACGCTCAATCAACTCGTCGGCCCGGCTTTCTCTGCGCTGTTTTGTAACAGCCATTGTTTCAAGAATGGCGTAAAGATTATCCCGCACACTGAGCCGCTGGAATATACTGGGTTCCTGTGAAAGATACCCGATACCAAGACGCGCCCTTTTGTACATCGGCAGTTCCGTGATGTCATTGCCTTCAAAGACGACCTGACCCGCAGTGGGGATTATCATCCCTATAATCATTCTGAAAGTGGTGGTTTTGCCCGCGCCGTTTCGGCCAAGCAGGCCCACGATGCTGCGATGCGCGATTGTGATGGATACGCCGTTGACCACGGCCCTTCCGGAATACTTTTTCACTAATCCGCCGGCTTCGAGTAAATTCGTATCTGTCAAGATATTTCCCTTCGAAGTATTGGTCGTTTTGCTGCCGCTATCCGCGTATTATAGCGACGATTCTTATCAAAGCAACCATATAGCGTCTCATCAAAAGCCGCCGGATTAATTACGAGGGTTTTCTTTGAACCGCGAAAAAGCAACAAATACTCTGGCCTTTTGACGCTTTTTCTGTTATGAAGTTGTCTTTGCGTTATGAAATCCTGGGTATAAAGGGTAATCGAGCGTGAGTTAACCATGTTTGCGATAATAAGCGACATACATTCGAATATCGAGGCGTTGACGACCGTCCTTGCGGACATCGAAAGCCGGGGCATAAAAACCATTTACTGCCTCGGGGACGTCATCGGCTACGGCGCCAATCCGCGAGAGTGTCTTGACCTGGTTATCAACAAGACCAAATGGTGCGTCCTGGGCAACCACGATTACGCCACGCTCTACGAGCCGACCAACTTCAACTACGGCGCGGAACAGGCCAGCTTCTGGACCCGTTTCAACCTCGAAGGCGAGCCGGACAAGCAGGCGAGAGATAAACGCTGGGAATTTTTAGGCAAACTGCCGATGCGACGGTCGGTCAAGGCGAAACTCGGCGATACCGCGGCCTCAATCGATTTCATCCACGCCTCACCTCGCAGGCCAATCAACGAGTATATTTTCCCCGACGACGTTTATACCAATCCCGTAAAAGTCCGCCTGCTTTTCGAGCGGGTCAAGCACATCTGCTTCGTAGGCCACACGCACCTGCCCGGCGTATTCCTCGACGAGCCGGATTTCTATCTGCCGAGCGAATTAGGCAACGTCTATCCGATTGTCGAAGACGAAAAAGCAATCATCAATATCGGTTCGGTCGGCCAGCCGAGGGACCGTGACAACCGCACCAGCTACGTTTACGTCGAGGAAAACGAGGTGCACTTCGTCCGCCTCGAATACGATTACAAAACCACTGCCGAAAAAATCAGGGCACTGGGCCAGCTCGATACCTTCAACGCCGACCGACTCGAGGAAGGAAGATAAAAAACCAGATTATGAACTTCAAAACTCTTCTCATACTGATACTAACGGTTTTTTGCCTGCTTTGCGGGGGACTGATAGTCCAGGCCGGATTCTTTGGCCACACAAACAGCCAGCCCTGCATCCTGCTGCAAAACACAACCGCTGATACCGCCCCTTCGTCAAAGACCACCGTCGCTGAAACGCCCGTCCTGCAGCCGGCCCCTCTGCCCGGTTTTAGCGCAGTCGGCGGAAATCCAAAAACCATTACCATCGGCTCGCTCGACCCGAACACCGGCTTCAAATTCCTGCTCGACCTCACCTCGCGAGGCGCAGCCATCGACAAAGCCACGCTCAGCGAATTCGACGACCGCGACCACAAAAATCCTCAACCCCTCGCAATACTATCACCTACAGTCAAGCTTGACGGCACACCGGCTTTTTCAATGGCCAGCGGGACGCTTATACTGGATAACCAACTCCAATTTCGTTTAGACAAACTCGACTGGATAACCGCCGACATCGAAACCGATAACAACGCACAAATCGCCCGCTTTGAGGCAATCATAAAAGACAAGACCACGGGCAAACCCGCCATCAAACTGATTAAGACCTATCGTGTCACCCCCAAAATCTATGACCTCGACTGCGATTTAACCGTAGAGAATCTCTCGTCCGATGAACACGAAATCCAGTTCGAGATGACCGGCCCAGCGGGCATCAAAAGAGACGACCCGAGGACCGACCCAAGAAAGACAATCGCCGCGTTCAGGGACACCAGAGGCGAAATCATCAGCACCTCCATCGCCATTGGCAAGCTTCAAAAGGCCTCAACGCCCGAAAGCAGACAGCTCGCCCAGCACAACGCGGGCTTTCTCTGGGCGGCAATCACCTGTAAATACTTCGCGGCCATTGTCATTCCGACACCCGACGCGAATATGAATTTCTGCAACTGGATAAGCGACAAATCCGGGTGGTTCGCAAATCCCGACGGCGATTACCAGAACAGCAGCGGCGATGAAACTATCGGCATCGACCTGAAATCAACTGTTATCACGCTCGCCCCGGCAGAAAACAAAACATTCAACTTCAAGCTATTCCTCGGCCCCAAGGACAAATCGCTGTTCGACAAATACCCGATGTATCAAAACCTCGGATTTGTCAACACAATGGATTTTATGGCCTGCTGCTGCCCTGCCGCAATCATTCATCCGCTGGCCTTTGGAATCCTCTGGCTTTTGAAATCGCTTCATGGCTTCTGGCCCCACAACTACGGCATAGTAATAATCATCCTCGTCCTTCTCGTCCGGCTGATACTCCACCCGCTCACCCGACTAAGCCAGGTGTCGATGAGCAAATACGCGAAGTTTAACGCGTTGCCGGAAGTGCAGGAAATAAGGAAACAATACGGCAAAAATATAATGGAAATGAATCGCCGAATCGGCGAGGTGCAGAAAAAATACGGTGTGTCTCACTCCGCAGCGGTTATGGGAATGCTGCCGACAATGGTCCAGATGCCGATATGGATTGCCCTGTACGGCGCAGTTTACGCCAGCATCGACCTTCGAGGCGCACAATTCCTGCCTTTCTGGATTACGGACCTTTCGGCGCCCGACGCACTGTTCCGGTTCAAGGCGGTAACGCTGCCCCTGTTAGGCACGCTTGACTCATTCAACCTGCTGCCGATTCTGATGGGCGTGGCGTTTTACCTCCAGCAAAAACTTATGCCCGCCCAGGCCGCCGCCGACCCACAGGCCGCGCAACAGCAGAAAATTATGATGCTTATGATGCCCGTGATGTTCCCGTTGATGCTGTACAATTCGCCTTCGGGCCTGAACCTCTACATTATGGCCAGCGTCTTTGGCGGCGTTATCGAGCAATACATCATCAAAAGGCACATCGCCAAACAGGAACTGCTGAAAACCGAAAACCTCGTCCCCGTAACGAGCAAAACCGGCGGCAAAATCAAAAAGCAGAAGCCGAAACCGTTCTTCAAAATGTGATTGCGAGTAATGTCGTTCCTGCGAAAGCAGGAATCCATTATCTCATGTATAAGCTTAATGATACAATTACTGCTATCAGTTCGCCAAGTAATGACCATCGGGTGATTGTTCGTTTAGCAGGCCCACAGACACTCGACATCCTGGGCCATATTTGCACATCGTTTGTCGCCGATAAGACAGGCATAACAACTTGCCGTATATCAGATATAAATCTCGACGCGATTGTTTACCTTTTTCGTCAGCCGCATTCCTACACGGGAGATGACTTAGCCGAAATACACCTCTGGGCAAATCAGGCAATCACTGAGGCGTTGATGGAAAAGTTATTATCGCTCGGCGCCCGAACCGCCTCGGCAGGCGAGTTTACCGCAAGGGCATATCTCAATAACAAAATCGACCTCGCACAAGCGGAGGCCGTAAACGAAGTGATTACCGCCTCAAATACTTTCCAGCTTGCCGCAGCGGAAAACCTGTTAGCGGGCCGATTAGGATGCTTGTCCAAGACAATTCGCGAATCAATTCTCGACCTGCTCAGCCGGCTCGAAGCGAACCTCGATTTTAGTACAGAAGATATCGCCCCTGCCAACAAAGCCGATATAATCGCCAAATTGAACGAAACAAAAAGCCAACTCAAAGACCTCCTCGCCGGCTCAATACGCAGCGAATCAACCCTCGATTTACCAGCCGTCGGAATCGCGGGGACGCCCAACGCTGGCAAAAGCACGTTACTGAATAAACTATTAGGCAGACAACGCAGCATCGTCTCGCATCAGCGAAAAACCACAAGAGATGTCCTCACAGGAGAACTTGAACTTCCCGGCTGTCGCTGCATTTTATTCGATTGTGCAGGGCTTCTCACGCACGCCGAAACAATCCTCGACGAACTCGCTCAGCAGGCCGCAATTGAAGCGATAAGAAACGCAATGGTAGTTGTCTTCTGCGTCGATATATCAAAAAGTGACTGGGCTGAAGATATTGCGATACGCCGATTGATAAACCCCGCGCACTTGATAACAATCGCCACAAAAACCGATTTGCTTTCGGAAAAGGGTACTGCCGAACGACTCTCAAAACTAAAATCGCTCTTCGGCTGCGATTTCCTCCCCGTCTCCGCGCACAGTGACACAGGCATTGATAAACTCAAGGCCGAAATCACTACACGCTTAATCACCACCACATCCGGCCACACAAAAGATGCCGTCGCGCTTACCACGAGGCACAGACAATCCCTAAACAATGCTATTCACGATATCATTCAGGCCGAAAAAGAAATCAAAGCGGGCAGCGAGGAACTGGCCGCTATGATGCTCAGAACCGCTTATAACCAGCTAAGCAACATCGAGCAGCACAATATTGATGAACAAGTCCTCGACCGCATCTTCTCCCGCTTCTGCATCGGAAAATGAAAAGGGCGCAAATGCATCAGCACTTGCGCCCATGATCTTTATGCCCTGTGTGCTGTTTATGCTCTTACTTGTCTTTTGCCTCGAACTCCGCGTCTATAACGTCGTCGTCGCCGCCTTTTCTGCGGACTTCGCCTTCGGCAGGCGGAGGAGGCGGGGCATTCTGTTGAGACGGGCCGGCTGCACCTTTGCCGCCCGTGGTCTTCTTCGCGGCCTCCTCATACAGCGTCTTGCCGAGTTCCTGACTTGCGCTATTGAGGTTATCAATCGCCTTTCTTATCGCGTCCGCGTCATTGCCCTTGGCTGCTTCTTTTAGATTATTGACCGCGCTTTCGATTTTGCCGCGAGTGTCGGACGGCACCTTGCTGCCGTGCTCCTTGAGCGTCTTTTCGGTAACGTAAACAAGCTGGTCGGCCTGGTTTTTAAAATCCACGACCTCTCGTTTTTTCTTGTCTTCCTCGGCGTGCGATTCGGCATCCTTTTTCATCCGGTCGATATCCTGGTCGCTTATGCCTGAGCTGGATTTAATCTCAATCGACTGCTGCTTGCTTGTCGCCAGGTCCTTGGCCGAGACGTTCAAAATTCCGTTCGCGTCGATGTTGAAAGCAACCTCAATCTGCGGGATGCCCCTCGGCGACGACGGAAGACCGGCAAGCTGGAACCTGCCAAGCGAACGGTTGTCGCTGGCAAACTCGCGCTCGCCCTGCAGGATGTGAATATCAACGGTCGTCTGGTTGTCCGCAGCGGTCGAGAATATTTCGGTCTTGCTGGTTGGTATCGTCGTGTTGCGGTCGATAAGTTTTGTCATAACGCCGCCAAGTGTCTCAACGCCCAATGAAAGAGGCGTTACATCAAGCAGCAGAATATCTTTAACTCCTGTGTCGCCGGCTAAAACCGCGCCCTGGACGGCCGCGCCCATAGCGACGACCTCATCAGGATTCAAGCTTCTGTTTGGTTCTTTCTGGAAAAGCTCGCGTGCAATCTGCTGGACTATCGGGATTCTCGTTGAGCCGCCAACGAGTAAAACTTCCGCAATATCCTTGGTCGCCAGCTTGGCGTCCTTTATCGCCTTGAGGCAGGGGTTTTTGAGCCGGTCGAACACCGGCTCGCAGAGATTCTCCATCGTGCTGCGGGTAAGAGTCATCTGCAAATGTTTCGGCCCCGATGCATCGGCCGTGATAAACGGCAGATTTATCGTCGATTCCATCTGGGTACTCAATTCACACTTTGCCTTTTCCGCCGCTTCTTTGAGCCGCTGATGCGCCATCGGGTCTTTGCGAAGGTCGATACCTTCCTTCTTCCTGAATTCCTCCGCGAGGTGATTGATAAGAACCGCGTCTAAGTCATCGCCTCCCAGATGAGTATCGCCGTTGGTGCTCAGTACCTCGAAGACGTTGTCGCCGATATCGAGTATTGAAATATCGAACGTGCCGCCGCCGAAATCGAATACGGCGACTTTCTCGTTCCTTTTCTTCTCAACGCCATAAGCAAGCGCAGCGGCGGTCGGCTCATTAATAATTCGCTCGACCTTCAGGCCCGCGATTGCGCCGGCGTCTTTGGTCGCCTGTCTCTGGGCGTCGTTGAAATACGCCGGGACGGTAATCACCGCGCGCTCAACGCTCTCACCAAGGTAATCTTCCGCCGTCTTTTTCAAATCCTGCAAAATCATCGCCGATATCTCAGGCGGCGTATATTCCTTGCCGCGGATGTTGACTTTTACTAATTCATCGGGGCCGCCCACGATTTTATAAGGCACAATTTTTTCCTCGGACCCGACCTCATTGTGGCGTCTGCCCATAAACCGCTTGATTGAGAAAACCGTATGCTCAGGATTGGTTACCTGCTGGTGTTTTGCAATCTGGCCGACTAAGCGTTCGCCCTTGTCCGTGAAACCGACAACCGAAGGCGTCAGCCGTGAGCCGGATGAATTAATCAGTACCTTCGGGGTACTGCCTTCCATTACGGCAACCACCGAGTTTGTCGTCCCCAAATCTATTCCTATTATCTTGTTCGTAGCCATATTTAGCTCCCTTTCTATTTATCGCTTATGTGCAATAACTTTTGTTTTGCTGATAGAGTTGCAAACGCCGTGCCAAAGGCCCAACCGAAGACCAATACGCCATAACTATATTGAAACAAAGAAGTTACAATTATTGGACAAATGAAGATCGTATGTGTTTTTGCCATTTTGGCAGGCGCCAACGGCAGTAAGGGGTGCCGGCTTAGCCGTTTAAGGCGGAACGGATGATTTGGGCGCGGAGGGCGTCGCGGTGGGTGGAATCAAGCTCCTTGCCGTAGTTGAGCTGCAAATGTGCGGGCAACGTAAGCAAAAACAGCCGATTCACCGTTACAATGGATATCTTGTCTGTCGTTCCAGCGTTGCCGGCGTCGCCCACGTCAGCTCCCAGCGAGCAAAGCCGGTCGATTGCGGGCGTGGACGCACCCTGATGTTTGCGCATATTCAGCCCCAGCCGGATGTGACTGAGCAGAAACAACGCCTCCTGAGAGCTTATCAGATTGGCATTTTTCAACAGGGCAAGCGCACGCGAGATTTTGTCGTCGAGCAAACTGGCATCGTGTGAAAGCAACTGGCTGCGGGCCGCGTGCTCATATTCCACAATTTCAGGGATAATCGTTTTCTCGAACTGGTTAACAATATCATTCTCGCGGACGCCTAATGTTATCTGGTTGGAGAGCTGGTAAAAGTCGCCCGCCGCCTCGGTGCCTTCGCCGAAGAGTCCCCGCACCGCCAACCCAAGCGCTTTTGCGGCGTTGAGAAATTTTTCTATCTGGCCCGTCATTTTCAGCGCGGGCAGATGAAGCATAACCGATACCCTGATTCCCGTCCCGAGATTCGTGGGGCAGGCGGTAAGATAGCCGTATTTGGGACTGAAGGCGTATTCAACCTTCTGCTCAATCAAATCATCGATGCGGTTAATCTGCTCGATGCAGGCGGACAACTGGCAACCGGCCTTTAGCACCTGAAGCCGGAGATGGTCCTCTTCATTTATCATCGCCGTGAAAAACTCCCGCCGGGCAATCACCGCCCCTCGCGGGCCTTTGCCAAAGGCGTGATTCTGACTGATAAGATGCCGTTCGACCAGGAATCGTTTTTCCAGCGCGGGCACCTTGTCAACGCCGATATAAAAAACCTCATCGCCAAGGTCCAGCGCCATCAAAACATCTTTGAGTTTTCTTAATATCTCCGCTTTTTCCGTCGCCGGGCAGGCGGCCAGAAACCTGTGACCCGCGAGGTTTCGCGCCAGGCGCACACGCGAGGAAATTACCACGTCCGAGAGAGGCCCCTCCCCGCTGAACCATTCGTTGATATTCCCGCTTATTTCAGTCAGTTTCATCGCAGCAAAACGCGTTACTTAAATTCAGCGAGCTTGTCCCGCAATTTCGCGGCAAGCTCGTAATCCTCTTTTCGCACTGCCTCATCGAGCTGCTGTCGCAACTGGGCAATCTCAAGTTGTTTTTTCGAGTCGGTCGGTATCTTCGCCGGCACTTTGCCGCAGTGGCAGGTCGCGCCGTCGTGCGCCTTTTTTATCAGGGGCAAAAGCTGTTTCTCGAAGACCTCGTAATCGTTCGGGCAGCCGAGGACGGCCTTGTCCCGGAACTTATCGAGCGTGTAGCCGCAGTTCGGGCAGACTGGCTCGCTCTCAGCAGGTTCCGCCGGCTCCTCACCCTTGGGCCCCGCCGAAAGCAGGTTGCTCAAAAGCTCATTTAAGGGGATATAGCTCTTTGTCCCCACGCCCTGCTCCTGCGCACACTGCTCGCAAAGGTGCATCTCCGTCCGAACACCGTCGGCTATCTCCGTCAGGTGTATCGTCGCCTCTTTACTCTGGCAAACCTCACATTGCATAAAAACCTCGATTTAACATGATTATTATACCACACCGGCGCTTAATAAATCGTCAATTTTCCCGCCCTCCTGAATATCCAATCGACGCGGAATGTCGTCTTTCGGCTTAAAACCTGGAACTCGATGCTATCTTTTGCTGTAAATCGCCCAGCAGCCCACCTGCTCACTGACTTTAACGCTTTTCAGCAGGACGTTTTTCGGCAGGGTCGGCTCAAGCCGGTCGAAAATATACACCGCCACGTTCTCCGCCGATGGGCACTTGTCGTGGAAATAATCCGACTCGTTCAGGACCGTCTCATGGAGCTTGGAGGTAATATCCGTAATCCGCGATTTGAGTTGTGCGAAACCTATCACCATCCCGCCACTGTCCGGCATCTCACCGCTGACCTCAACATCCACCGCCCAGAAATGCTCATGTTTCGGCTCTCTTGTCCCATCCGGCAAAGGAACGCTGTGCCACGCCTTGAATTGCGTCTCGATTCCAATCGTAAACACGTTTACACTCCCAAAAAACCAATCCCTGATTAGCAGACGGCATCCTTGCCTTAATAACCGCCTTTAACTATGTTTCGCCTATTTGCCTATTGTTTCTTGAATCGTTCTCGCAATCGGCGATATACATTCTCAGGCACTAAGTTAGAAATATCGCCCCCAAGCGACGCTACCTGGCGAACCAGGGTCGAGCTTATAAACCCGTATTGTTCCGTCGTCATTACAAATATCGTCTCTATCCCCGTAACCGACCGGTTGGTCATCGCAAGCTCAAATTCATAATTCACGTCCGTCAAACTGCGCAATCCGCGAAGTATGACGTTGGCCTTTTTTTGTCGGGCATATTCCACCGTCAGGCCATCGAAACCCTCAACTGATACCCCGTGCAGGCCCTTTACAAGCTCCGCTATCATTTCAACCCGCTCCTCAGGGCTGAAAAGCTGGTCTTTAAGCGGACTTCTGCCCACCGCCACAATCAGCTCGTCAAAAAGCTTCAGGCCCCGATGAATTACGTCGAGATGGCCGTTCGTAATCGGGTCAAAAGACCCCGGAAAAATCGCACGCACAAATTTATCGCTCATAATCTTTCTTTTCCTAACGCTAATCCGGTATTATACCCCCCCACTCTCACAGGTCAAATCTTCTCCCGCCATCAAAACGGGCTATTGCATTACGCCGGCAAATATGATATTATTGATTGTATTAAGGATCCTCGAACTTGATTCGGTTTATATTTATCAAAGGATGTGCTTATGAACGGGCAAAAAACGCCTGCACAGCGTAAAATAGGGCCTGCCCTCCGCAGCAAGAGCGAAGGTGGATTTACACTCGTCGAACTGCTGGTAGTCATCGCAATCATCGCCCTTCTTATGGCCGTACTGCTGCCGGCGCTGAACAGGGCCCGCGAACAGGGCAAACGCGTCGTCTGCCTGAGCAACCTCAAGCAGTTGACCCTCGGTTGGATGAATTACGCAACGGCAAACAACGACAAACTCGTAAACGGTGCCCCGCTGGGGCCCGGCGATAATCCTCCGGCCTCGTTTGCCTGTTCGGCTCCGGCGGCTGGTACCGATGGAAGAACTAAGGCTCTTGCCCCTGCGCCGGGAAATGTTCTTGCTAGTGCCTGGGGAGGAAACTATCTTACAATTCACAAGGATGAATTGCCATGGATCGGTCCCGCTTATGCATTTGACTCCGGTGGGCAATGGCAGGATACCCTACACCAAACCACGTGTCTCCAAAGAGTCGCTGTTCAGACAGGCGCATTGTGGAAATATGCCCAAGACGAAAAAGTTTACCGTTGTCCATCTGGCGACAAGGGCGACGTGGTCTCATATACGATCATGGATTCAATGAACGGTAAAACTATTTACAGTATTACCGGTCTTCCTGCCGCTCAAGCTACGGCCCTACTGATGAAAAACCTCGGCCAGATTCCAAGAGCCTCATCGCGAATGGTATTCATAGACGAGGGCCATCCAAGCCCGGACAGTTACGCGGTTTACCATGATTACTCGTATTGGTTTGACCTCCCGATGATTCGTCATGGCCAGGGAACAGATCTGTCTTATGCCGACGGCCACGCAGGACGCATAATGTTTAAGGGCCAAGAGACCATCGCCTGCGCAAAACTTGTTGGAGGTGTATATAATACCGTTACCTGTACACCAACGTCATGTGATGGCAAAGAGGACCTATACATGATGCAGATGGGTTGCTGGGGATACTCACCCATAGTTCCGGGCACCTGCAAATTTTCTCCGGCGGACTAACAGGCAAACTCGCTTAGGGCATCTAAAGACCAGCAAAAAGCGGTCATTCTCGTGATACGCGATACCCTCTATTGACCCCTGCCTGTGAATATGGTATTATTGTGAGCAGGTGATAAGAACCTTACACTAAAATATATGGGGTTGGCTAATGAACAGACGGAAATCGCTCGCCCGGCGCAGCCTTGGCGTAACAGGATTTACTCTCGTAGAATTGCTTGTTGTCATCGCAATCATCGCCCTTCTTATGGCCGTGCTGCTGCCTGCCCTGAACAAGGCCCGCGTACAGGCCAAACGTATCGTGTGCCTGAGTGATCTCAAGCAGTTGACCCTCGGCTGGATGACTTATGCCTCGGGCAACAACGATAAGCTCGTCAACGGCGCTCCTGAAACGCCAAGTAATACAGCCTTGGCTGCATGCCCGGGCTGTTCAGCCGGAGATAATTGCATGGCTGTTGCGCCAACCGGTCCTGGGGGTAACAATAATAATGATTCTTATCATATAAAGGAGTTGCCCTGGATTGGGCAATACAATTTAGCAACCGCTTCAGATTGCGGCAAGAAATGTGCTATTGATTCCGGCGCATTGTGGAAATACCTGAAGGATTACAAGGTTTACCATTGTCCGCTCGGAAATAAAGGTGAAACTGTTACATACGCGATAGTCGATGGAGTGAATGGTCGCCCCGATGGAAGAGGGGGCTCATATGGAGGCACATCGAACCTTGTTCCGCCAGGACCGTGGAAAAAGACCCTCGGCCAGATAAAAGGGTCTGCAAAACAGGTCGTATTTGTTGATGAAGGCAAGATAACTGCGGATAGCTTTGCCGTTCAATATAGTTCAGGAGGCTGGGGCGATGGAGCCGGGAACTGGTTTGACGGCCCTGATGCCCGGCACGGTGACGGGACCACCCTTTCTTTCTCCGACGGGCACTCCGAATACTGGAAGTGGTGCATAGAGACAGCCAACTATGCCCGACTGGTGGACGCAGGCACAGCCAATTATGGTTTCCCAAGAGGTCCGCTGCCAGCAGGAGTATCAGCACCTGACGCCGCGTTTCAGGACCTGTACAAAATGACGCTTGGCTGCTGGGGAAAATTAGATTCTTCTATCATTACCGCCGGCCATCCGCCCAAAATTGAATGACAAAACCGCCCGAATCGCCAAACTTCGGGAACATCCACCGGCAATAAGCCCGGCAGGTTTTTCACGCCGGCAACTACCTCAAGTTCCTGTCCTCCACGCTAAATTTCTATTGCATCGGCTATCGGTTTTAGATAACCTGCTGGCTTTCTACTGAGCCGGGGTTGCGATGAATCAGGTCCCGGCAAGGCAGTATGCAACATGCGCTTTTTTAAGGAGTTACTATGCTGCTTCATCCTATCGACCTTGGGATAATCGGCGCGTATATCGTCGTGATTATGGCCGCCGGGTTCGCGATGTCCAAACTCGCCAGCAAAAACCTTGACTCCTATTTCTTAGGCGGCAACAAAATCCCCTGGTACGTCCTCGGCGTCGCAAATGCCTCCGGTATGTTCGATATCACGGGCACGATGTGGCTTGTTATGACCGTTTTCGTCTATGGCCTCAAAGGCGTGTTTTTGCCCTGGGTCTGGCCTGTCTTTAACCAGATATTCCTTATGATTTTCCTGGCCACGTGGCTTCGCCGGTCAAACGTTATGACAGGCGCACAGTGGATTAACACCCGGTTCGGCAACAGCTTGGGGGCGAAACTTTCCAATATCAGCGTCGTCATTTTCGCACTGGTCAGCGTCGTCGGCTTTTTGGCTTACGATTTCAGGGGTATGGGCAAGTTTGCTGTGATTTTCTTCCCCTGGGACCTGTCCGGGGCAAGCTGGTGTCCGTCGGGCATATATAATTTCCTGGAAAAAATACTGCCCGGCTGCCTGTCATCCGCGAATATGTACGCGATTATCCTTATGGGAGTAACGACGATTTATGTCATCTTCGGCGGTATGTTCAGCGTTACTGTTACCGACGTTATCCAGTATGTCCTTATGACTATCGCTTCAGTCCTTATCGCCATCGTGGCGATGAAGCACACAACCGCGGCGCAGATTACCGCCTCTGTTCCAGACGGCTGGCACAACCTGTTCTTCGGCTGGAAGCTCAACCTCGACTGGTCACAGCACATCCCCGCCCTTGCCGACAGAATCGCAAAAGACGGCTGGGAGCTTTTCAGCTTGTTCTTTATGATGGTTCTTTTCAAAGGTATCCTGCTCAGTATCGCCGGGCCTGCACCTAACTATGATATGCAGAGAATCCTCGCGACGCGAAGCCCCAAAGAAGCCGCGAAGATGAGCGGGTTTGTGTCGGTAGTGCTGTTTTTCCCGCGCTACCTGATGGTTACGGGCATCGTCGTTCTTGGGCTGGTCTTCTTCAAGGAGGAGATTGTTAAAATGGGCGGTGCATTTGACGTCGAGCAGGTCCTGCCGAACGTTATCAGCAGATTCCTGCCCGCTGGATTAATCGGCTTTGTCCTCGCGGGGTTGCTCGCCGCATTTATGAGCACCTTCACCTCGACAATTAACGCCGGCGCTTCTTATGTCGTCAACGACCTCTACAAAAAATACATCAAACCCGGCAAGCCGGAAAAGCATTACGTCCGCGCAAGTTACATCTGTTCAATTATAGTCGTGGTCGTCGGTATCGCCTTCGGCTTTTTGACCGGGTCAGTCAACACCGTTACTATGTGGATTGTCAATGGTCTGTGGGGCGCATACGTCGCGACGAATGTCCTGAAGTGGTACTGGTGGCGGTTTAATGGCATGGGTTACTTCTACGGCATGATTTCAGGCATCGCAGCAGCCGTTTTCATCCCGATGTTTTTCCTCGACAAGACCGTGCTGTGGGGCCTTGAAAGAAATCTGATGCTGTTCCCGGTCATTCTGGTAATAAGTGCCGGTACCGCAGTTATCGTCAGCCTGCTTACAGAACCGGACGATATTGAGGTGCTCAAAAAGTTTTACAAACAGGTCCGACCCTGGGGATGCTGGGGTCCGATACGCCAAATGGTTATGGCTGAAGATGCGTCTTTCAAACCTAACACCAACTTCAAACGCGATATGGTCAACGTGGCCGTCGGCATCATATGGCAACTGACACTCGTCCTGATTCCGATTTACTTAGTTATCAAAAGCTTCAGGGAGATGTGGATTTCCATCGCGGTGCTCGTCGTTACATCTATTTTCCTGAAATTGAACTGGTATAACAAACTTGAAGAGAACTAAAAACCAACAGGAACAAAAGATATGAATAAGAAGACATTCGACGCAAAAGTCAAAAAACTGTTCGCGGAACATAAACGCTTCATCGCACACAAAAACACCAAAGTCAAAGAGACCAACGGCGTTTATTATCGCTATAAATACCCGGTCCTGACCGCCGAACATACGCCCGTCTTCTGGCGCTATGACCTCGATTACAAGAGCAACCCGAACCTTATGGAACGGCTCAGTGTGAACTGCGCGTTCAACCCCGGCGCTATCGAATTTGACGGCAAAATATGTCTCGTTGGCCGAGTCGAAGGCGTTGACAGAAAATCATTCTTCGCAATCGCGGAAAGTAAATCTGGCGTCGATAACTTTAAGTTCTGGGATTACCCGATTCTCCTTCCCGAAACTAACGACCCGGATATCAACGTTTACGATATGCGATTGGTCAAGCACGAGGATGGCTGGATTTACGGCCTGTTCTGCTCCGAACGAAAAGACCCGAATGCGCATCGCGGCGACCTGTCCAGCGCGACCGCTCAATGCGGCATCGTCCGCACCAAAGACCTCAAAAATTGGCAGCGTCTCGATGATTTGAAAACCACCTCGCCCCAGCAGCGAAACGTCGTCCTGCATCCCGAATTCATCAACGGCAAATACGCACTCTATACACGCCCGCAGGATGGTTTCATCTCCGCGGGTTCAGGCGGCGGCATCGGCTGGGGACTCTGCGACAATATGGAGCACGCAGTAATCACAGGCCCCGAAACAATCGTCGATGACAGGCAATACCACACAATCAAAGAGGTCAAAAACGGTCTCGGCCCCGCTCCTATTAAAACCGCCAAGGGTTGGCTCCAGCTCGCTCACGGCGTCCGCGCCTGCGCATCGGGATTGCGTTATGTCGTTTACGCATTCCTCACCAAACTCGACCAGCCCAACAAGCTCATCGCTGAACCGGGCGGCTATCTAATCGCCCCCCAGGGCGAGGAGCGTATCGGCGACGTATCGAACGTTGTCTTTACCAATGGCTGGGTCGCCCGCAAAAATGGGCAGCTATTTATTTACTATGCATCTTCGGATACCCGCTGCCACGTCGCGGAAACGACTGTTGATTTGATGCTGGATTATGTTTTGAATACCCCGCCCGAAGCCGGCCGGTCTTACGCCTGCGTCCAGCAGAGATACAAGCTGATTTCTAAAAACCTGCCGATTATGAAGGCAATGAAAATTAAGCCCTGAAGCCAGTTTTCTACTTTTTCCTTTTTACTTTTTACTCTTCTTAAAGCATTCTTCCATAATGGCTGCGGTTGCGGTTGCGCCGAAGCGTGTGCAGCCAACCTCACGAACCTTCAACGCCATATCGAGGTCTCGCACGCCACCAGCCGCTTTGACCTGCACCTTCTTCGATACGGCCTTTCTCATCAGTTTCAAATCTTCTATTGTCGCCCCGCCGCCTGCGAAGCCGGTCGATGTCTTTACCCAGTCAGCGCCTGCCTCCTCGCACAATCGGCACGCAATCTTTTTTAGCTCATCGGTCAGGTAGAAATTTTCGAGTATGACCTTCACAAGGACCTTGTTCTTATGCGCGGTATCGACGACGGCTTTTATGTCATTGCGGACATAATCAAAGTCGCCGCTTTTAAGTTTGCAGATATTGAGCACCATATCAAGCTCAAGTGCGCCGTCTTTAATCGCCTGCTCCGCCTCGAAGACCTTGGTCTCCGTTTTGTTGTACCCGTGCGGAAAGCCGATTACCGTCGTGGGCTTGATATCTGTTCCTTTCAGCAGCATAGCCACTAAGGGCAACGCCCAAGGCGAACAGCAGACGGTTGCCACGCCGTATTTCTTGGCGACCTCGCAGCCCTTTCTAATCTCATCCGCCGTCATCTCCGGCTTCAAAAGCGAGTGGTCTATCATTTTCGCTATGTCCCTGCACGTCCATTCCATTGCCATTCTCCAAATCAAAATAAAATATCAAACCTAATTATTGATTATCAATCATCAATTATCAACTGCGGAGATTCAAGCTTTAAATTCAGCAACCAAAAATCATAAATCTCAAACCCTAATCCACTGCTTTTCCACAACAAGCACTTACGTTGTGCATAAGCTGTTAAATGTAAAAATTTTTCGGTTGCAACCCCATTGCCAGCCGAGACATCGAACAAGTTGAAAAGAAAATTAAAGAAACGCGATTGATTCAATTCGCATCCTCCCAATAATTGCGGTTGTTCTGCCTGCGGTGAGTAAAATTGAACCGCGCAACGTAGTGCGATTTCCAGCGTATGGAGACGCGTTAAAAATTTAACAACGATTGGCTGCTTTCCGGGGAGATACAGATGCAAGGTATTGTCAAGGAGGACATCCGCACCTCGACTAAGTGCGTGGAAGTCCGCTCGAATGAAAATGCGATTAGCGCAATTAATGACGCTATCGCGGAGAAAATCGGGCAGCAAAAATTTCGAATATGGTTTAAGAACTCGACACGACTGACACTTTCGGATGGCCTCTTGAAGGTTGGCGTTATAAATCCGTTCATAGCGACGTGGCTCGAAAGCCACTTCAGCACACAGGTTGCCGAAGCAGCCCGCGCCGTCGCGGGCGACAACTGCCAGGTGTGTTTCGCCGTTGACTCACAGCTTTGCGACAACCACAGACCCGCGGCATTCGACTGGCAGGCCAAGCCGGCCGTTGCCGGAGCCGCCCTGCCCGCCACGGGCAGAATCGAAATGCCGATGATGCAAAGGTCTGCTCCCGCGGGCCAGCGCCTCAAGCTCTCATTAGATACCTTCGTAGTCGGCCAATCCAACGAACTTGCCTATAACGCCGCGAAAGCGGTTATCAACGATAAGCAAAGCCCTTTCAATCCGCTGTTTTTCCACGGAGGGTATGGCCTCGGTAAAACGCATCTGCTGCAAGGGATATGCACGGAACTGCGTCGAACCCGGCCGACAGCCACTTGGCTGTATATGTCGGCGGAGGACTTTGCTAATCAATTTGTGCTGGCCTTGAAGACGAGAAAGCTGGATGCTTTTCGCAGTCGCATCCGACAAACGGACTTGTTGGCTATTGACGACATTCACTTCCTGGCCAGCAAGCCCGCAACGCAGGAGGAATTCCTGCATTCTTATAATGCGCTGGATTTGGCGGGGAGGCAGGTAATACTTGCCTCGGACTCGCATCCGAAAATGATAACCCAGATTTCAGAAAAGTTAATAAACCGGTTCGTGTCGGGGATGGTGGTCAAGATTGAACAGCCGGATTTCAAGACCCGCTGCGAGATTTGCAGACGGTACGCCCAGAGTATGAAAAAACACGTCCCGGAAGAGGTAATTGGCTGCGTCGCTGAGCACCTCCGCAGTAACATACGCGAATTACAGGGGGCGATACTGAAATTGGTCGCCTTCGCGTCGCTGCAGAACGTCAAAATCGGTCTCGGTATGGCACAAGAGGTGCTGGCGGAACATATCGAACGCTGTGACCCGACTGTGCATTTATCGGATATCGAGTCGGCGGTGGCCACGTTCTTCGGCATCACGTCATCGGCAATTCACTCTTCAAAAAAGGACCGAACCGTGGCCCTGGCAAGACACTTCAGTATGTATCTGGCGAGGAAGCATACGCGAATGTCATCGTCGGAGATTGGCCGGCTGTCAGGCAATAAGAACCACGCAACGGTGCTTGTGGCGTGCAAAAAAGTCGAAGAACAAATCGCCCGCAACGCACAGCTTAACTGGCAAGGCCCTACGGGCAATCGGGTGTCACAGGCCAGGACAATCCTTGAACAACTCGAAAAGACCATCCGATAGCAAGACCCCGGACACAAGACGCAAGACCCGACTTCGCACAAGGGCTGCGTCAGGGCAGGCAAACAGGTAATGTCCTTATAAAAGGAAGATGGCGACGTCAATCCGTTTGGCGTCGCCTCAATTTTATTCTGTCTTCCAAGGAGGGAGAAGAGTTTTCTATTTTCATTGTTTTATACGCCAGCGGGTTTCAAGGAGTTCGCAAAATCCGAAAAAATAGTCAAAAATTTACCGGCCGGCACGAGGTTTCCATTGCGTAAACAAAACGAGGAAGAGCGGCGTTAATCTCGCTTTCGCCGCCCTTCCTCATTTATTGTTTCGTTAAGGAGGAGAATGTTTTTTATATTCTTGAAAGTAGATACGCGGGAGGATTTCAAGAGTTCGCAAAATCCGAAAAAATATTAAAAAATTAATCGCGAAAACCGCCGCTAAGAAACAATTGTTTGTATGAACAAGGCGTAAAATAAAGGTTATTTTCCAATCGTCTTGATTCCGAGGTGTCGGTCGGCGAAGTTGAGGAATTGCTGCCAGTCGTAATCAGTCAGGTTATGTGTGCCTTTGCGAATGTGATAGCCGATGAAATCGCCAACGGGCGTTTCGAGCGGGGGCATATCTTCCACATTAAGACCTTTTTCGCCAAATAACTGATAAACGGGCTGTGCGTATTTGCCGGAAAGAAACGAGCCGCGAGGATCGCCCCAGCGGTCCTCTTCAGCGGTCGCGATATACACAGGGCGAGGAGCCATCACGGCAACAAGCATATGCCAGTCAACAGGCAGGTCATTGACACGGTTGCCATAGCTTTTGAAATTCCGGCAGAACCAGTAAGGGAATTTGCTGTTGATTACTTTGACGGTTTCGCCAAAGCCGCGGCGGACAATGACCGCCCCGCCACAGCCGGACTCGCCGGAGAAAACGATTGCGAAACGTTCATCCTGGGCACCGGCCCACATCGCGACTTTGCCGAATCGCGAAAAACCGGCAACGCAAACCTTGTTGGCGTCGATATCTTTGTCGGTAACAATGTAATCCATAGCCCTGCTCAAACCCCAGGCCCAGGCGCCGATAGCGCCCCATTCGTCGGGGCCGGGCTGGTTCTGGTCGGGCCTGGCAAAGAATTTACGAATACTCTTCTGATAAGAACCTGTCTGTATATCCGGCTCAATCTGCGCGGCATTGAAGGTCGCCAAACCATAACCGCGGTCCAGAAGTAACTGCTTCCTGGGAGCCCATTCCACAATGGCTATTAATGGAACGGGTTTTTGGGCTGCACTTGCGGGCAAAACGATATTCACGTCCATTTTCGGCCCATCTTCTTTGCCCGTGAAATAGATTGTTACTGTTTTAGTAATGGCGATGCCATTCATATCGGAGCGGTTTTCCGCGGTGACTTTCCAGGTCATACCATCCGGCCTGCCAATCATTGTGCGGCCATACACATTGGTTTCGAATAATTTTAGAATTTCCGGTCTGCGTTTTTGTTTCCAGGTATCGACATCATTGACCTTGTCGCCATTAAGCATAACCAGCGGGTCGGGCAGGGTGAACTTTGGCACGTTTCCCTCGTCGTATAATCCCGGCGGGTAACCGGGCGGAGTCGCCGCGGCGAAAACAAAATTACAGGATAATGCGAGAAGCGAATATGCAGCGATTTTTATGAGGAACGACAATTTCATAATTCGATTCCTTTAAGTAAGGCCGCTAAAAGTTTCGTTATGTCTTCAACAAAACCAGCTTAGTTTATCATTCTACCGGCCAATGACAGGGCTCAGCAACAGGGAAACATTAAGTGAGAAAACAAAAGTGGCGAAATTGAAGTGCCGAGTATAATATATGGATATTATGGAGCAGTGGCTGAGCGGCTGAAAGCGACGGTCTTGAAAACCGTTATACCCTTTGGGTATCGGGGGTTCGAATCCCTCCTGCTCCGATTGGCCTTTGGCCAATAGAGCAGTTGAGAAGGTGGTAGTTGAGCAGGTGAGCTTGCGCAAATGCGGTCAACTGCTCACCTTTCTACTGGTCAAATTCAGGGTTTCGGGTTCAGAGAGGGGTTGTTTTTTGTTAAAAAACCGCTTGCAAGAGGTCGATAACAGCAATTATAATGGCGTGAGTTTACGCGGGTCCGCCACCCTAAGGGGTGTCGAGATCTCGCAAAATGCGGGTGTAGCTCAGTGGTAGAGCGTCACGTTGCCAACGTGGATGTCGTGAGTTCGAGCCTCATCACCCGCTTTGAATATATAGTATCGGTGAGTTACCGGCTAAATGAGTAGTTTGGCGTTGGTCGCCGATGCGTATGGGCAACGAAATATGAAAAAATATGGCTGAGGGAATCAGGTTCCTAATGCCATTTTTGTTTTGTGTAAAAGCAAGTAATGAAAAAGACACAGATTAACACTGCTTTTTTAGACACGGATTTACACAGATTAACACTGTTTTTAATTTATTCCTCTGTGACCTCTGTGTGCTCTGTGGCTAAAAAACTCTGTGGCAAAACTTTTAATATGACAGGAGAATAATAATGGCAGAGCAACCGCAGGAAACAACCCCGAAAAACACGGTAAAAATCGAAGAGGCAGGCCCGTGCAAAAAAAAGGTCATCATTGAGGTCCCTCGCGAGATAATAAGCAAGGCCACCGATGCGCAATACGAAACGCTGCGCAAAGAGGCGTTGGTGCCTGGTTTCAGGAAGGGTCGTGCGCCGAGGCGTTTGTTAGAAAAGCGGTTCGGCAAAGAAATCGGCGAACAGACAAAGCTGAAAATATTAGCCGACGCGAGCGATTCGGCGGTAAAGGACAATAAGCTTGATATTCTGCGCGAGCCGGAAATCGACTACAAGAAAATAGAGCTCCCGGCGGATGGGCCGCTGAAGTTCGATTTTGAGGTCGAGGTGCGTCCGGAATTTGAGCTGCCAAAACTTGAGGGCATACCGGTCGATAAGCCGAAACACGTGGTAACCGACGGGCTCGTTGAGCGGGAAATCGAGATGCTTTGCAAATACGCGGGGACGTGGACGCCAAAGGACGACGGGAAAGTTGAGCTTGACGACCAGGTTGTCGCGGACGTGATGCTGAATATCGAGGGGCAGGAGCAGAAGGTAGATAACACGGAGCTATACGCCAAGCCGAACGGCTTTGTGGCGGACGTGCCCGTCGAAAAGTTAGATGAAATCCTGATGGGCGCAAAAACGGGAGACGTCAAAACCGTCGAGGTAGAAGTGCCGAAGACGTTCTTCAGAGAGGAATTGCGGGGCAAGAAGGTCGATATCAAGATAACGATTAAGGACATCAAGTGGCTTAGACCAGCGGAGCTGAACCAGGACCTGGTAGCCAAATGCGGCGTCGCCAATGAGGAGGAATTGCGAAAGGCAATTCGGGAGAAACTGCAGGGCCGGCTCGAAGATCAGGCCAAGAATGAGATGGCCGAACAAATATACAAATACCTGCTGGACGGTATCAGCTTCGAGCTGCCGGTTGGCGTTATCGCCGACCAGGCCGTCACGATGTTGCGCCGCCAATATATCAACCTTATGATGCAGGGCATCGAGAAAGAGCAGATTGACAAAAATATCGAGCAGTTGAAGTCGAACACCGAGCAGCAGGCGAAGGAACAGCTAAAGGCGTTCTTCATAATGGATAAGGTGGCGGAGAAGCTTGATATCAAAACAACGGATGAAGAAGTCAACGGGCACATCGCCCAGATGGCCATCCAGAAACATGTCCGCCCCGAGCGTATGAAAGAGGAAATGCAGCGGGACGGTTCGCTGGTACAGTTCACGCTTCAGGTCCGCGAACAAAAGTGCATAACTAAACTGCTTGAGTCGGCAAAGATTACCGAGGTTGAGCCGAAGGCGGAAAAACATAAGGACGAAGTGCCAAAGCACAAGAAAACGGCCGAAAAAACACCTGAGAAACCGGCTAAAAAGGCCGAAACCGCGACAAAACACCCGCATACCAAGGCGGTCAAGGCCCATGATGAGAAAAAACCGGCGAAAAAGGCAAAGCCATCGCCCCGAAAAAAGAAAACCTGAGCGTAAGAATATCCGATATGTAACAGAGCACAAGCACAACAGTGCACAAGGGCAAAAGGGCAAAAGAGCACAAGTTGAAAAGTTACTTATACCTTATGCACTTGTGACTTATGTACTTGTGACTTGTGCTCTTGTGGCTTGTGACTTATGATTTATTAAGGGGAAAGCTTGATGTTCAACACAGGACCCGAAAGACGAATTATGAAGGTTGAGCCGAAAGTTCAGTATCAGGACCAGTACGGGCAGTCCGGCGGCCATTATCAGCAATTCCGCCAGATGAGCTTGGACGACCTGCTGCTGGAAAACCGGATTGTGTTTCTCATCGGGGAAATCAACTATGCGCGGGCAACCGAGGTGATAATGAAACTTCTTTACCTCGATAATCAGAAACGCAACACCGAAATCAGCTTGTACGTGAACTCGCCTGGCGGCTCCGTTGACGACACGATGGCGGTATATGACACGATGCAATTCGTCAGCTCGCCTATCGCGACTTACTGCATCGGCCGGGCGCAGTCGGGTGGTGCGGTGATACTCACGGCAGGGACAAAGGGCAAGCGATTCGCGCTGCCGCACGCCAAAATTATGCTGCACCAGCCGTGGGGCGGGGTTTATGGCCAGGCGGCGGACATTAAGATTCAGGCGGAGGAAATCCTCAAGGCAAAGCAAATGCTGAACGAGGTGCTCGCCAAGCACTCAGGACAACCCGTTGAGAGGATAATCGCCGAAACAGAAAGAGACAGATACCTGACGGCGGATGAGGCGCTGCAATACGGCCTCATCGACGAGGTGCTGAAGCTCGAAGACCAGGACAAGAAAAACCAGCCGACAAAAAAACTGTAACCACTAAAAGAGAGCGAAACTATGGAAGTTGACCAGAACTTAGTGCCAATAGTAATCGAGAAGACCGGCCGGGGCGAACGGGCATACGATATTTACTCGCGGCTGCTCAAAGACAGAATCATCTTTATCAGCGGGCCGATAGACGATTCGTCCGCCAACCTCGTGATAGCGCAAATGCTTTTTTTGAGCAACGAGGACACAAAGACGGACATTCATCTTTATATCAACTCGCCGGGCGGCTCGATAACGGCGGGACTGGCCGTTTATGACACGATGCAGTTTTTGCGATGCGACGTGGCGACATACTGCGTGGGTCAGGCGGCAAGTATGGCGGCGGTATTGCTGGCCGGCGGCAAGACAGGGAAACGATTTTTGCTGGCCAACAACAGGATTCTCATTCATCAGCCGTTAATTTCGGGAGAATTGATTGCGCCTGCCACGGACCTTGATATTGAGGCCAAAGAAATACTTCGCCTGCGAGCGCGGCTATATACCATTCTTTCCAGGCACACGGGGCAAACAGCCGAAAAAATCGAGAAGGACTGCGACAGGAACCTGTGGCTCGACGCCGATGAGGCGATTGGCTATGGGCTTGCGGACAGAATACTGCAAAAGGCGCCGGAAATAGTCAAGGCGACTGATAAGGAAAGTTAGAACCAGAGAATTGAAAATGACGTTCTTAACTCGTAGTTCGTTGTTCGTTGTCTGGAGTTCATCGTTAGCGATGGTTTTCGCGTTTGGATGCGACGGCCAGACAGCGGGAAAACCAACAACTGCACAACAGGTTCAGCAGCTTACCGCGCAAAAGGCAGACCTGCAAAACCAGCTCGAACAAACCCAAACGGAAAATGACCGGCTCAAAAAACAGGCGGAGTCGCTTTCGAAACTGCCCGGGGACAAGAGAGCCGACGCGATATATAATCTCAAATCAATCAAAATCGGCAGATTCACAAACTTTTACGACGAGGACAAGCCCCCCGGCGCAACAGGGAAGAAAAACCTGGTCGTTTACGTTGAGCCGATTGATGAGACGGGCGACGCTATCAAGGCGGCCGGGGCAATTGACGTTCAACTGTGGGACCTGAACAAAAAAGAGAGTGAAGCTCGCCTGGCGCAGTGGCAAGTTGAGCCGAATGAGATTAAGACACTCTGGCTTGGCGGGATGTTTTCGAGCGGCTACCGGCTGAGTTTTGACGCGGCCGGAATCGTTGACAAGTTCGACAAACCTTTGACCGTAAAAGTCAATTTCACCGATTACCTGTCGGGCGAAACATTCACCGAGCAATTCATCATTCGCCCGCCACAATCAGCCGGCAAGCAATAAACACCGCACTACTAATTAATAGTCCATATCTCCGGGTCGTTAGGTCGATAATACAATCAACAGTTTTAAGTTTTGTGTTTTGTGTTTTTAACTGTAAAATGTGCCGGTATGAAAGAAATATTAAATAAGATAATCACCGGCGATTGCATCGAAACCTTGCGCGGCGCTGCTGAACCATTCGCGGATTTGATATTTGCCGACCCCCCTTTCAATATCGGGTACAAATACGATAAGTACCACGATAAAGTCGAACGAAATAACTATATCGCGTGGACAAAGGACTGGATGACTGCCTGCAAAAAGGTTTTAAAGCCACCCGGCTCGTTTTATATCGCCATAGGCGACGATTACGCAGCGAATGTGAAGGTTATCGCGGATGAGCTGGGGCTTGTGATGCGCAACTGGATAATCTGGCACTATACCTTCGGCCAGCAAACAAAAGACAAATTCGCACGTTCGCACACGCACATATTTTACTTTGTCAACGACCCGAAAAACTTCATCTTCAACGATTACGCTGTGCGAGTTCCATCCGACCGGCAGTTGATTTACGCGGACAAGCGCGCCAACCCCGCGGGAAAGATGCCAGACGACGTGTGGGAGGACTCGCGGGTTTGCGGGACATTCAAAGAGCGCACCGGCTGGCACCCCTGCCAGATGCCTGAGCAGTTGCTTATGAGAATCGTTGCGGCAAGCTCGAATGCCGGCGACTGCGTTCTTGACCCGTTCGTCGGCTCAGGGACAACTGCGGCGGCGGCGAGTAAACTGCGGAGAAACTACGTTGGTATCGAAATCTCCGCGGACTATGCAAAAAAAGCGAAACAGCGGCTCGCACAACTTGATACTCGCGTGAGCATTGAAAAAGAACACAAATTGAATATAGTCGAAATAGGCGAACTTAAACGGCTCATACCAGACATCGGATATTCACCAAAACAGGTCCTGTCGAACAAAGACCTTCTGGAGCTGTTCACCGGCCAGTTTGCCATCCGAATGAACAATCAAAAACAGTATATCTCCGCGGAGATAGCGACTGCTTTGAAGGGCATAACGGATTGAGCATTCAAAACACGAAAGGGATTTTGCGTCTTTTAACTGCTTTCGCCGCAACTGCGGTGATGCTTACGTTGGCACAGCAGCCGATTGGGTGGTGGCCATTGGCGTGGGTGGCGTATGTACCGTTTGTTCTTGTGTGCTTCTGTGATACCAAGCCGTTTAAGCTGTATCTGGCCGCATTTATTGTCTCGACCTGTTATTGGCTCGGCAATATATACTGGATGAGCTTCGTAACGGTCGTGGGCTGGATTGCCTTTTGCCTTTATACCGCCCTTCTTTGGCCTATACTGGCATTGTCCCTGCGGTGGTGCCGAACAAAACGAATACCGCTTGTTATCGCCCTGCCGATATTGGTCGTGGGCATCGAGCAAATGCAGGGGCTTTTCTTAGGCGGCTTTTACTGGAACTATCTCGCTCACAGTCAATTCACCAACACCGCTTTAATCCAGATAGCAGACATATTCGGCGCGGCAGGCGTATCATTTGTGGTGGCGATGGTCAACGGCTTAGTCGCGGAAATGTTATTAGTTCGTCGGCCATGGTTCGTTGTTCGCAATGTGATAATTGCCGGTATAGTGCTGGTCGGCACATTGGGATATGGCCAATGGCGAATAAACCAGTCGGATAAATTCGTTACGCCGGGGCCGATGATTGCGGCGGTTCAGACGAATATCCCGATATCCGTCAAGAAGTCCTTTGCCGCGGAGGAGCAGATTTTCGATGAGCTGCTGGGTCAAAGCAACCAATGTATTTCGGCTGGGGCTAAACTTGTAGTGTGGCCTGAGACAATGGTGCAGGCGATACTGAACCAGCAGGTCCTGCGTCTCTTAGTTGATGGCCATTCGTATAAACTCTTCGATGAAACCATTCGCGAGCACGCGAAAAAGGGGGTGTTTGTTCTGGCCGGCGCATACGACGGCACCCCAAGATACGACACAGGCAACATTCGGCTGGCGCAGAAATTCAACTCCGCTTTTTTGTATAAGCCCGACGGCAGCCAGGCGCCTCAAAAATACTCCAAAATACATCTCGTGCCGTTCGGCGAGATGCTGCCATTTTCAAATATTCCCCTGGTGCGCAAGCTGCTGATAAAAATGTCGCCTTACGATTTTGATTATACGATTGACCCGGGCACGGAATACACAGTGTTTGAAATGCAGCCGCCGGGTACGAATCGGACATACACATTCAGCGTTATGATTTGCTACGAGGATGCGGTGCCTTTTATGGCGAGAAAATTCGCGCTGGATGAGCGAGGCAACAAGCAAATTAACTGGCTTGTGAATATAAGCAATGACGGGTGGTTTGTCCGATTCGAAAACGGCAAAGTCCTGCCCGCTACCGAGCTTTCACAGCACGCGGCGATTTGCGCGTTTAGGGCGGTGGAGAACAGATTAGCGGTGCTGCGAAGCGTCAACACGGGAATCAGTTGTATGGTTGACACGCTTGGCCGTATTAAGGACGGCTATGCCGCGGGGAATCTGCCGCGAAAGGCGTTTGACCGCCAGGGCGTTGTGGGCTGGTTCGCCGATATCGTGCCCATCGACACAAGAACCACTTTTTTCAGTAAACACGGCCAATGGCTGGATTTTGCTTGTCAGTTGAGTGTAATTGTAATCATAATAGCGCAAATTGCTGAGCGATTCTTCCTTAAACGACGGACCAAAGGCAAAAAAGGGAGCAAAATAAATGACGATAAAACATTCGGCAAAAAATAGAGCCGCTTTCATCTGTGTTATACTCTCGCTGATTGCTTTTTGTGGCTGTGAAACCGGTTCCGAAAAACAGCAAGCGGGCAACGTCACAGCCGGCAATCCCATAAGCAACGACCTCGAAATTAAGGCGACACAGATAATTCAGCAGGCCCTTGCCAACAGCAACCCGCAGGTCAGAGCCAACGCCATCGAAACAGTTGCCACCATTCCGATAAGCCAGGCACGCAAGTTTATGCCGGAAGTACAGCAACTGCTCAAGGACGAGCTTGTGCCTGTGAGGTTTGCGGCCGCCGTCGCGATAGGAGACACCGGCTACTCGCAGGCACGGAACGACATCGCCCAATTACTCAAAGACGATAATGAAAACGTCAAAATCGCCGCCGCTTATGCTGCTTATAAGCTTGGCTACACAGGCGAACTTGCGATTATCCACGCATCCATAAAAAGTCAGGACCAAACTGTCAGAGCAAACGCCGCTTTCCTGATAGGCAAATCAGGCGAATCGCCCAAGATAGCGCTGCCCCTGCTCTACGAAACCATGAGAGATGAAACCTCCGATGAAAAGGTCATATTAAGTTCCATTGAGGCCATCGCCCAGCTTGGTGACGATAAAATCTATCAAAAGCTTTGGGCAATACTGATAAGCGCATACGCCGATGACCGGGTTTGCGGCATCCGGGCAATGGGAGCTCTGGGAACGTCCAAGGCAAGGGACTCCCTTTTGACAATGCTCAGCGACGACCTGACGGAGGTCCGTCTTGTGGCGGCAGAACAGCTTGGCACCCTGGGCGATATCGCGGGCGAAAAAGTCGTCATCGATGCCCTCACAAAGGATATAGCCAACGCACAGGACCAGGAGACAAGGGCCCGCATCCAGACGCTGGCGGCTTTGGCAATAGGTCAAATCAGGACGCCAACCCTTAAAAAATTCCTCCCGGAATTACTAAAAAGTGAATTCCAGTTTGCCCGGCTTGCGGCGGCTAAAGCGGTCTTGCAATACACCTCTGGCAATAATATAGGACGGTGAGAATAGGAGCTGGGCGATGAATACCCCATTTTACCAAAATTAACTTGACCCAAACGTGTTAAAATCGTAAAATATAGAGTGTTGATAAGACAGCGGGTGGTAGAGTATAATCCCCTCTACATTGGAATTTAGTAAAACTGGTGAAAGGAGCTAATCTTGAGCAATCTTACTAAGATACTCATAGTCCTATTGACTTTATCCGCAATTTTGCTGTGCGGCATCGTAGTGACATACGTCGCCAACGCGGACAACTACAGGCAAAAATACGCCTCGCTTAATTCCGAGCGCGACTCACTTGAGAAAGACAAGGAAAGCTTAAACAATCAACTCAAGGAAAAGATTCAGCAAAAAGACGACCTTGAAAAGTCGCTGAACGGCCAGCTTTCAACACTGAAAACCAGGGCCGACGACCTGCAGGCGAAGATTGACACCGTCGAAAGAGAAAGAGCCGAGCTTCTGGAAAGAGTCAATGGATGGGCAAGCATCACCAAGGACTTCCAGGCGACCACTGAAAAGCAGACGGAGTTGCTAAGCACCGCCCAGGAAGATGTAAAGCAGTTAAAGGCCGAGGAGATAAAGCTCAGCAAGGATCTTGAGCAGACCAGCGCCACACTCATTGAAAAAACGGCAATAATAGAGGCAGCTGAGGTGGAAAAACGCCGGCTGGTTGAAGAGAAAGCGGATTTGCAGAACCGGTTAGACAAGACGATGCAGGCCGGCGGCAAGGTTGCGGCGGCAGGCACACCGGTCACACAGGAAAAGGGATATGCACTGCCAGCGCAGACCACAGCCGCGGCGATAAACCTCAAGGCGTCGGTTTCCGAGGTTGACGCAAAGAATTCCCTGGCCACAATATCAATCGGTTCAGCGGACGGCGTAAAGGAAGGAATGAAATTCCACGTTACGCGAGGCAGCGAGTTTGTCTGCGATGTTCTCATTGTTGACGTGGATACCGAAAAGGCCGTAGGCGTTCTTGAGTTGGTACAGTCCGCCACAGGCGGGCCAAAAGTAGGCGATAACGCCGCGACCAACCTGTAAAGCGAATCGCCGGATTTAAGCTACGTTTATTGAGGATGGAATATGAGTCCTGAAGCACAAATACACAGCACAAAACCAGCGGCAGCGAGCAATCTTTATACAGCCCTTCTGGCGATAGCATTCGGCGTAGTGTTGGCCACGGCGGCCTTCGTCGCCGTCAAGTGCTATTTCATCTACGAGACACTATTCAAAATTCCATAAAATTTCCTTGTTGAGTCGGCAGGCAGGATGCGATAGAATATGCCCGGATAACCCGGGCATTTTTATATGTAGAGAACGGAATCGATGAAGCTTCTGGACACGATATTAGGCAGGTTCAGTATGGATATGGGTATCGACCTCGGTACCTGTAATACGCTGGTTTGTGTCCGCGGCAAGGGAATCGTCCTCAATGAGCCGTCTGTCGTCGCTGTCCGCAAAGGCACCAACCAGGTCCTCAACAACGGCGAAGCGGTCGGACTCGTCGCACGCGAAATGTTAGGCAAAACCCCCGGCTCAATCAGCGCAATTCGCCCTCTCAAAGACGGCGTCATCAGCGATTTTGAAATCACCGAAGCAATGCTCAACTACTTCATTCGCAAGGTTCACGGCAGGGGCACTCTTATAAGGCCCCGCGTGGTTATAGCCGTGCCAAGCGGAATTACCGCTGTCGAACGAAGAGCGGTTATTGACAGCGCCGAACGCGCAGGCGCACGAAAAGTATATCTTGTCGATGAGCCGATGGCGGCGGGCATCGGGGCAGGACTTCCGATTACAGACCCGACGGCGTCGATGATTGTCGATACCGGCGGCGGCACAACGGAAGTCGCGATAATGAGCTTGGCGGATATCGCTACCTGTGAATCAATTCGCGTAGGCGGCGACGATATGGATGAGGCGGTCATCAATCACCTCAAACGAACATACAACCTGCTGGTCGGCGAACCGAGAGCGGAAAAGGTAAAAATACAAATTGGCTCAGCGGTGCCGCTCGAAGAAGAGCTGACTATGGAGGTCTCAGGAAGAGACACCATTTCAGGGCTTCCGAGGAAAATTGTTATCACAAGCGAAGAAATTCGCGAGGCCCTTAAGGAGCCGGTGGCGGCCATTATCGACGCGGTAACACGGACCCTCGAAAAGGCAGACCCCGAATTAGCCGCAGACCTTATCGATAACGGGATTCACATTTGCGGCGGCGGGTCGCTTCTGCGGGGTATGGATACAGTATTGGCAAACGCGACGGGCCTTAAAGTCATTCGCGTCGATGACCCGCTGACTGCGGTGGCGCGAGGCACGAGCGTTTACCTGGAGAACCTGGAGTTGTGGAAGGACACAATGGAGCATAGCGACTCCGGCTGGTAACGGCACAGGATGCTGTAGTAACCAGAAATTCATGATGCGGTTATGGCACGGAAGCGAATCAGAATCTCCAGAAGGATGTTGTTCGCCTGGTTTATACTGGCCGGCTTTATCCTGCTTTTTTCCCCTCTTGCGATTACCAGCAGGTTCCAGTTTGCGTTAGCCCGTCTTTTCCACTGGCCCCTCAGCGCGGGAAAACAGATGCCGCTTTCAGCTATGACCGAGCTTCCGCTCAAAGATGATTTCAGCCGAAAAGAATCGCAGTATCAAAACTACATCGCAAACCTCGAAGAAGAACTACGCCAGAAAGACCAGACGATTCAGCAGTTGTCGGGCTTTCGGACAAGATTACGCGGCCTTGAGGGGGCCAAATTAGTGCCGGCGGACGTTATCATCACCTCGGTGTCGGGGTTGCGAAGCGAGTTTATTATAAATCGCGGAAAAGACGATGGGCTCACCAAAGACCTTTTTGTCATAGGCGACAATAGCGTCATCGGGACCATATCAGACCTGTATGCCCGCACGGCCAAAGTGCGGCTCTTCAGCGACTCCTCGTCGGTGGTACAGGTAAATATACCGGACGTGGAAATAAATATGCTGATGCAGGGCGCCGGAAACAATTCGGCGAAAATAAAAATGGTGCCGGTCAAACACGAAATCAAAATCGGCTCGCCGGTGATGCTTCGCAAAAAACCGGGGTATCTGGACTCCGCTATGATTGTCGGCGAGGTGCAGCAGTGCAAAAGAGACAACAAGAACCCGGCGCTGTGGGATATCACCGTCAAGCCGAGTTGTGATATTACAAAACTGAACAACGTAGCAGTCCTGCTAATGAACCCACAGGGCCCCGGCAATATCAGTCGAGTCGAGAACGCCAAAACATCCGGCGGGAAATAAACATGCAGCTCGCTTCATTGCCAATCATTTGTTCCTTTTATATCGCCACGGAGAAGTAAAATGCACTGGCCGCGCTTTGCGGTATTGGTTTTGATTGCCACCTTTCTACAGGCACGCTGGATTGACACAATCGCGGTAACGGACCTGCGCGTCACGCCTGACCTGTTGTTGATTGCGATGGTTTTTTTCGCAGTTCGCTGTAACGAATCGGAGGCGATTGTCACCTCGTTTGTGCTCGGTTTCGCCGCGGACATAGCGACGAGCGGCTTCTCTATGGGGCCTCTGATAATCAGCTTCGGGTTGTTCGGAACCGCCCTGGCATATCTGCACCGCCTGATTGCCATCAAAAAGGCGCCTCACGAGGCGATTACCATATTTATTATCGCACTGGGTACAGGATGCATGGCCTGGTTGCTGGCTCGCGTGGCGGGTCAATCGCCAAGACCGGGCGGCATGGGCGCATTATTGGGGACATCGATTTATTCGGCGGCGCTGGGGCCTGTTTTGTTCTTGCTTTTGGACTGGCTGATGCGTATAAAAACCCGGCGTCGCGGACGAAAATAAATCGGCCGTCAATTCATAGACATATTTAAAACGTCATCTATGTATAGAAAACGAATGACCATCCTGGTAATCGCAGGCACAATTTTGCTCGGCGTTTGCGTGCTTCGCCTGATAGATATGCAGCTTCTCTCAACGTCATTTTACAGGGAACAGGTCTCGCAACTGCGGATTCAAAGCGGCTCGTTCCAGCAGGTCAGAACGATGCGAGGGAAAATTATCGACAGGAAGGGGCAAATCCTCGCCGACGATGAGCCGCGATTCTGGCTGGCTGTGAACTATGATTTGAGCAGGTATCTCGATGAACGCGTGCTTCAGGCGTTATCACTTCGCACCAAATCGAAAGACCCCGACGCCAACACATCACCCCTGCAACAGGAATTTGCCGACCGGCAGGAAGACCTTGAGCTGCTGATAAACAAATGCGTGCAATTCGGTATGTCCCGCGAGGACGTAGTGCTTCGGCTTCAAAAGATAAACGACAAAATCTGGAACCTGAGGACGTTCTTTGCCTGGGCCAGAAACAACCCCAGCGCCGACCTGATGAAAAAATACGGCCGGAATCTTAATAATATCCCCCTCGCCGAGGCGGTAGCGGATTTTGAAAAAAAAATCCCTGACCCGTGCGACCGCCTTTTGCTGATAAACAAAGTGGACGACATCGCCGAGCTTAAAAAAACGCAGCCCGTCGTTGAATTGAAAACAGAGGACGCGGTGTTCGCCGCGAGAGTGGAATTTATCAACGTGGCCGGGGTGGAGGTTATAGCAAAGGGCCAGCGCGTATATCCTTTCGGGTCAGTGGCGGCACAGACAATCGGCTGGGTAGGCCCGCCCCGCCAGCAGGATAAAGACCTCTTCGCCGAAGACAGGTTGTCGAGTTATCTGGATGATGAGCTGTGCGGGCGGGAAGACGGTGTCGAATACGTCTGCGAGCAGATTCTTCGCGGCAAAAGAGGCGAGGTCGTCTATGACATAGACCGCCAGTTAGTGCGACAGACGGAGGCACAGTTCGGCCAGGACGTCCGCCTGACAATCGATATCGAGCTGCAGAAAAAAATTGAGCGACGTATAGCCGACTGCTCACTCAATCGCAACTGCAAGGCCCCTGCCGCGGCGGTTGTTATCGACGCGGGCTCAGGCGATATTCTCGCCCTCGTTTCGCTGCCTGATTACGACTTGAATCTTGCCAGGCAGACCTACGGCATGCTCGCCGGCGACCCCTGCGAACCGTTGCGCAACAGGGCGATAAATATGCATTATCCGCCCGGTTCAGTGATAAAACCAGTGATACTGACTGCGGGAATGGAGGCCGGCAAAATTACGGCGGGAGAAGTAATAAGCTGCCCCTCGCACAAGGCCCCCCCGGGCTGGCCGAACTGCCTCGTATATCTCAGAAACCACTGGGGACATGATAGTATGTGGCCAAACACCGCCCGCAACGCCATAAAAGGAAGCTGCAACGTTTATTTTTCGCATCTGGCCGACCGAATCGACCCCGTCGTTCTGCAAAGCTGGCTTTTCAGATTCGGCTATGGCCGCCTCGCCCTGCCGGATTCGACTCCCGCCCCACCGCCATCATCAGATGAATCACCGGAACCAAATCTCCCGCTTCGCCTCTTCAGACAGGTGCAGGGACAGATAGCAAACACTCCCGCAAAGGACACGATTACGAGTTTCGAGCAACTGCCCGCGCTTGAGCCGGGCGAAAGACGATGGTTCGGAATAGGCCAGGGCAATCTCAGGGTAACGCCTTTACAGGTGGCAAACGCAATGGCCTGCTTAGCCAGAGGCGGTATTTACATCCCGCCCCGACTCATAGACGACCCCTGTTCGCCAAAACCTGAGCCGGTCAACCTAAATATCTCGCCCGTGACGCTGGCAACCGTTTACGAGGGAATGCATGCCGTCGTGGAAGAATCGGGCGGAACCGCCAACAGGGAATTTGCGCCCGCGTTAAGAAATTTCTCCTCGCAGGGAATACGACTATACGGCAAAACCGGCTCTACAACACAGCCGGAGGACGCATGGTTCGCCGGCTTCGCCAAAGACGCAAAAGGAAGAACGATTGCCGTCTCTGTTCTCGTCGAAGGAGGCCAGGCAGGTTCAACCGACGCAGCGCCATTGGGAAGGGACATTCTGCTATTCTGCGCCGAAGCCGGATACCTCGGCTACAAATAATCAGCGGGCCTGAGGATTACTTGCCGCCAGATGGCCCTTCTGCGAATCCGGACGGCTATTTTCGAGATAGGTGAGCGTTTTTTCGATTATTTTGGCGGCGACGGGTGCCGAGATTGCTCCGCCTGTGTAGCCCTTGCCTAATGACATATCAGGCCTGCGAACCGATACAAGAACGATAACCTGCGGGTCTTCAACCGGTGCGCCCGCGACAAATGATGCGATATACTGGTGCTCGGCGTAGCCCCTTTCGCCGGTTTTAGCGATATTGGCGGTGCCCGACTTGCCGAACACCTGCCATTTTTTCAGCTTCGCTTTTTTACCCGTCCCCTCGTTGACCACGCCCACCATAGCATCTGTAACAAGCCATTTGGCAACCTCAGGGTCAATACAATAAGCAAGCGGCGGCGGGGCCTGAGTCATCTTCACGATGTTGCCCTCGTTGTCAACAACCGCTTTAACCACGTGCATATTGACTGGATGCCCGCCGTTGGCAAGTATGCAAAAGGCCCGCACTAATTGTATCGCCGTAACAGTTACCTCCTGACCAAACGGTATCCGCGTAACGCTGTAGCCGGTCCATTTCGCCGGAGGCCAGAGCAATCCGGGGACTTCGCCCGGCAAATCAATCCCCGTCTCTTTGCCGAAACCGAAATTCCTAAGCGACTGGTAAACTTCCTCCTTGCCCATTTTCTGGCCGACTTTCGCCATCCCTATATTGCTCGAATTGACCAGAATCTCCCGCGGCGTCAGGTAGCCGAAACCGTTTTTGTATTCGCTGATGCAGCCAAACCCCTTGCCGCAGTAGTTGCCGTTTTCGCAGAATATCTTTTCCTTCAAGCTGACGATTCCGTCCTCGACAGCCCCCCCCATAACCATCGGTTTTATCAAACTGCCCGGCTCAAACTGGTCTGTTATCACACGGTTACGAAGTGAATTCGCATCCGCGGTATTGAAATTGGCTGGGTCGTAATCGGGCAGGGACACCATAGCCAGAATCGCGCCCGTCTTCGGCTCAGCTACTACCGCAATCGCCGATTCTGCGCGGTAATTTTTATATTGCTCTAAAAGCGCCTCGCGGACAAACTGCTGTATCGTCGCGTCGATGGTCAGGATGATTCCGACGCCGTCGGTAACGTCAGCGTCGTGTTCTCTTAGCCGGATGGGTCTGCGGAATGCGTCGGCGATAAAGATGTTTCGCCCCGCCGAACCCGCCAGGTCCTTATTATACGCAAGCTCCACGCCCTCAAGACCCCGGTTGTCTGCGCTTGTGAACCCCACAATATGAGTTGTAAGCGGCCCCATCGGATAATGCCGTTCCCAGTCGGACTGGATTCCCACACCGTGAATTTTGCGGGCCGCAATCGCCTGGTTGGCGTCAACACCGACTTTAATTTTGACAAAGCCGGGATTTTCACTATCAGTAATAATACTGCAAATGTTATGAGCACCAATATCCAGAACATCCGCCAGCTCACTCGAAGTTTCCTTGGGGTCATCAAGAACCCTCGGCTCAACGAAAACCGTCTGGATTTCCTCGCTGGCGGCCAACACCCTGCCGCGACAGTCAAGAATAGCGCCTCGCTGAGGCGATATAGTCGCAACGGTTTGCTGCTGCCTGGCGGATAAGTCGGAATAGTACTCGTTTCCAAAATACTGGAGATAAAGACATCGCGTTGCCAGGGCCGCAAAAGCAACGATTAAAGCCGTAAACAGCCAGACGGTGATACGACCGCTCGATAATCGATGCTCGATACTCATTGCCCGAAAAAATCCCTGTAATCGGAAAATACCGTTTACTTCTTAATTTGCTTAATTTGTTTAATCTGCTGATTAATCTGCTGAGAAACGCTGGCGGGGTTAATCAGATTTTCCAGCCGCAACTGTTTGCCCGCGAGTTGCTGCTTGAGGCGACTCTGGGACACGCGCGCGGCGCAGATTTTGTAGAATATCCTGTCGTTGGCGTTGCGAAGGGAAGCGGTGAATAGCATCACCGACGTGAAATAGAACGCAACAAAAACCAGGCAAAACCCCAACCGCATAAACCGTGTAGTAACCACAAAGAAACCGGCCGGCCCAAACTACTTGGCCGGCATCTTCAACTGCATTCCAACCGCGATATCATCCTCACTGGACAAAATATCGCTGTTCAGCTTGACTATATCCTTATAACGATTGCCGTCGCCAAGTTGCGAGGCCGCAACCTTCCATAAACTGTCGCCTTCTTTGACGACATAAACGCTTCCTGACTTTGCCGTTGCTGCCGGCTTATTGGTATTAGCCGTCGAATGCTTCTGCCCGACCGATTCGACCTTTGTGAAATTCTTGTCCGTAAGAACCTCAGCAGGCGATGACAATGCGGCAGCTGAACCCGGTATCGACGGTATTACCAGTTTCTGGCCGACCTGAAGGTCGTTAATTTTGTTAAGTGTCTTTCGGTTGGCTGCGAATATGGCGTCTATATTTTTCTGCTTTACGCCTTCCTTGACGCCGTAAACTTTTTTGGCGATTCCGCTGATACTGTCGCCGGATTGAACTACATAGACCTTTGCCGGCTCAGGTGCCGCCGTCGGCTGTGTATTAACTGCGGGGACGTTCTGTGCCGGAGCGGAAACAGTCGGGTCTATCGATACAGCCGGGGTCATTTCCGCCGGCGCAACCCCAACGCTGCCCGGAGTCGGCTGAGCGGACGAATGACCAAACTGCGCGGATTCCGCGGCAACAGGCGTTCCCTGCGGCAACGGCGTTACTGTTGCGCCGGGTGTTACTTCAGGTGATTGCACACCGCCCGCAACACCAGCGGCGGGCTGGTCCAGAGCCATCTGAACCCTGCGTTCGTTGGCCCCGATTCCGGACGGATTACTTTCCAGCCCGACCATATTGGTCGTCAGCTTGTTGCTGTCATCCTTCTGATGAAGGCCCGGCAGGCCGTTAATTACGAATGCGATAATAAATATAAATACCAGTCCCAGCAACAACCCAATTTTTGCATCCGATGTCATAACGCGACTCCCTTCAACCTTTCTATTACACTTTTTGTGCAATCCTTAATTTGGCGCTCCTTGCCCGTCTATTATTCAATATTTCCGAACGTAATGGTGATATCGGTTTTTTCGTAACAATTCGATAAATCCCATTGTTTTCATTATTCTTAAAATCCGTTTTCACTATCCGGTCTTCCAAACTGTGAAAACTGATGACCGCTATGTAACCATTCTGTCCCAAAAGCGCCGGGGCGGAACCAAGCAGCGTTTCGAGGTTTTCCAGCTCATTGTTGACCGCGATTCGCAACGCCTGAAAGGTCCTGGTCGCGGGATGAATCTTCGACCATTGTCCGCCTTTTGTCAGGGCGCTCGACACAATCGCGGCAAGCTGACCCGTCGTTGTAATCGGCTCACGATGACGACGCTCGACAATAAACCTTGCTATCCGCCGGGACGCCCTTTCTTCACCGAACTTGTAAATCAAATCCGCAAGTGTCTTCTCATCTGCTCTGTTAATTATATCGGCAGCAGTGGTCTTTAATCTTTTATCCAAACGCATATCCAATGGCATATTTCGCTGAAAACTCAAACCCATCCGGTCATCCTCTAACTGCGCCGAGCAAACCCCTAAATCCGCCAGTATGAAATCAACCTTTTCAATCCCCTGCCCGCGCACGACATCAGCTATTTCGGAAAAATTGGAGTTTATCAGAATCACCCTGCAAGGCAATCCTTCTAAAACAGATTGGGCCCTTCGGATAGCATTTATATCAACATCCAGGCCGATTATAGCTCCCTTGGGGCCCAATCCCTTGCCAAACAGTAAGCTATGACCTCCCTGTCCTATGGTCGTATCGACCACCACCGCGTCCTGCGGCAGCCTTATCTGCTCGACAAGTACATCAGCAAGAACCGGTATATGTTCCGTCGCCGAACCATCCACTTTCAACAGCCGCCATCAACCCTGTCCAACCGTTAATCTGCTGGATTGCTTCCTCAGTTGCTCTGCCGCAGGCGAAAACGCGACGCTTGCGAACTTCCCGCCGAGCTTCCTTGCCCTTTCCAGCCGGTCGTTCAGCACCTCCAATGAGACAAACGTCTGGTCATCGATTGACCTTGTGCCATTTAAGCTGTCTTTGACGACCTCACAATGGTTCGGATACAACTCTAACATTTGGACTCCTTTCACCCCTCTAAATCCTGACTCTGCTTTTGCAAAATCTCCTGCCGGGCCTGGGCCACGCGCTTCTGGTACTGCGCCATATTGTCCGATAGATACTGCTCCCAGTCCTGCGTGTTCCAAAACTCGATGTGGTCACGTACTCCCACTAATGTTACGTTATCTTTTAATCCTGCCCTTCTGCGCAGTTTTTCATTTAAAAGAAGCCGTCCCTGGCTATCCAACTCGACCTTCCCTGCCAAAGCGAAATTCATTCGCTCAAAAGATACGATTTCATCCGGGGCCGCGTTTTTCTGCGACATCGCAACCGTCATACGCTCGAAGCACTTCTCCGGATATAAGGACAATATGCCGTTTGCCCCGACGACCAAATAAAGATCGCTGCCGTGCTCCTGGCTGTCGATTTGATTGCGGAGTTTGTTGGAGACCAGCACCCTGCCTTTGCCGTCGATTGTATGTTCGTATTCGCCTGTTAATAAAATCATGGTTTCACTTCCACTTATCTGCCACTCATCTACCACTTATAGGGAATTATTGCCATTCCTTACCACTTCGTCAATACAAAATACCATCTTTTTCTAAATTTTTTCAAAATTTTATTATAGGACGCTTGGTCCGGCAATGAATTGATGAATCGAATGTGATTTAAGTTATTGCTGTGACTGGACTTGGCCTCTTTACGAAATCCTAAATTCTAAATCCTAAACACTAAACAAATTCGAAATCCCAATTAAAAATTTTCCAAACACCAACGCGGAAGACACAAGTGTTTGTAAAATTTGAGCTTTGGTCATTAGTGCCTGTTTAGAATTTAGATATTAGGATTTAGGATTTTGTGAGGAAAAGCGGGTGATGGGAATCGAACCCACATGACCAGCTTGGAAGGCTGGAGCTTTACCACTAAGCTACACCCGCAGTCGTTATTTTCTATTTATTATTTTCTATTTATTATCTATACTCGTCAGCGTCTCATTCAATTATAAAGTCAAATTGTCAAAAAGTAAAGTTGGAAGACAAAAATGAGCATAGCGGAAAAAGCCAAGAAAGCGAAGTCAGCGTCAATACTGTTATCGGCCATCAAAACCGAGACCAAGAACGCTGCCCTTGCCCGGATAGCCGAGGCATTGAAAAGCAAAAGCGCGGAAATCATCGCCGCCAATCAAAAAGACCTTCGGCTCGCCGAGAAAAACAAACTCGCAAGCCCCCTGCTCAAACGGCTCAAATTCGACGAGGGCAAAATCGCCGACGTCTGCGCTGGTATCGAAAGCTTAATCAAACTCGATGACCCCGTCGGCAAAACAATTTCCGCAACCGAGCTCGATGAAGGCCTAAACCTCTACAAAGTCAGTTGCCCCATCGGGGTAATCGGCGTCGTATTTGAATCAAGACCCGATGCCCTTGTCCAGATTTCAACGCTGTGTCTCAAAAGCGGAAACGCGGTACTCCTAAAAGGCGGCTCCGAAGCAGCTAATACAAATAAGATACTCGCAAAGGTAATTGCGGAAGCAACTGCAAAATCAGGGATACCCATCGGCTGGATTCAACTTTTAGAGACCCGGCAGGATGTCGCTGAAATGCTCAAGATGGATGAGGACATCGACCTCGTCATTCCACGCGGCTCGAATGAATTTGTCCGCTACATAATGAACCACACCAATATACCCGTGCTTGGCCACGCGGAAGGTATCTGCCACGTTTACGTCGATGGGGCAGCGGATATCGATATGGCGGTAAAAATCGCCCTCGATTCAAAATGCCAGTATGTAGCTGTATGTAATGCCACAGAGACGCTTCTTGTCGCTAACAAAATAGCGAAAGCGTTTTTGCCGAAGGTAAAAGCCGCCTTCGACGCAAAAAATGTCGAGCTTCGCGGCTGCAAAAAAACCTGTTCAATCATCAAAGTCAAACCCGCTACCGAGAAGGACTGGTCAACGGAATATCTCGATTACATCCTGTCAATCAAGGTCGTCGATGGCGTCGATGAGGCAATCGAACACATAAACCATTATGGCTCGCATCATACCGATGCGATTGTTACGCAGGATAAGGCGACCGCTGAAAAGTTCCTCGACTTGGTTGATTCGGCAGGCGTGTTCTGGAATTGCAGCACGCGCTTCAGCGATGGCTACCGATATGGTTTGGGAGCGGAAGTTGGTGTTAGCACGACGAAGATTCACGCCCGCGGCCCCGTCGGCCTCGAAGGCCTCCTGATTTACAAATGGAAACTTCTTGGCTCAGGCCAAATCGTCGCCGACTACGCCGAAGGCAGAAGAAAATTTAGCCACAAAAAATTAGTTTAGCCACAAAGAGGCATAAAAGATTTGACAAAAACCGTTAGCTGTGGGGTTGTCCCCCTTTATTAAGATAAAAAACCTTAGATGCCTCTAATTATTCTCCTACCGACCTCCAACCATTGTCGGTCTTCTCGAACGTAATCATCCCGGCTGCTATCCCTCGTTGACCTGCTTTCATCGGTCGGAATACGATGCCATTCCAGCCATTCCTAAAGGAAGTATTATATGTATCGAGCCCCCCTTTACCATCACTTCTATAAATTCTCCAAGCACAATCTCGGGCAAACTCAATCTCGCACTCGTATTCCATATCATAATATTTAACACCTTGTTCTCTTAATATACCATTCGTTTTGTGAAAACTCACAATCTGGATTTGCCCTACATTAAATTCCTTATCTTTATGATTGATTATATTCATAAGTGCCCGTTGCCCATCAATTTCGCTAGGTTTGGATTCTCTACAACCATATAAAATTACTATAGGAAACAACACCATCAAGGAAACAATGTT
>PMZJ01000018.1 GCA_003170415.1 Phycisphaerales bacterium
GCCCCCGCGTCTCGTTTTGTTTCACAAAACGGCGGGGGTGTCTAAACACAGAGCGAAGCGACGAGCCCGCTTCGGCAACCTTGGTCATTGAAGCACTCCATAAGTATATACGCATATACTTATATACTATCGCGTCCTCGGCGAAATCCGTGCTATGGGCCCTGCGTAGCTCTCCGAACGAAAAAGAGTGTCTTTTTGTGGCTAAATCCGTGATAATCTGTGTAATCCGTGGTTGAAACTGCCTATTTTTACAATTAATTCCGCTAATATATCGAACTCCAAATATGGGTACAAATTTGCACAAAATCGTTCACTTTTTGTAACTTTTTTGTCAAAACGCGCTCACTTTTGTCATTTTGACCCCAATTTGGACCACTTTTCGAGCACTTTTTGAGATGAAAATATTTTTTCACCCTACCCCGCATTTCCTATCTTGCCCATATTCGTCAATCTGGGCTATCTGTAACGTTTATCCGTCCATTTCTTCCCAAAGTTTTTTACGAAAATCGCAAAATGATAAGTGTTATCTAATACTATTTTCCGCTCCCGTTCAAAACCTCACAATTATAACTCAAAATCACAAATGGGAAATAGTTCAGGATTTGAGTATAATGGCGAAAACGCTGAATTTGTGGGTATAAAATAAATGGCGAAGTTTGAACTGAATAATACGATGAAGCCAGCGGGGGACCAGCCGGCGGCGATAAGCCGGCTGACGGAAGGGTTGCGCACAGGTAAAAAGGTCCAGACGCTGATGGGCGTAACCGGGTCGGGCAAAACATTCACAATGGCAAATATAATCGCGGCGTATAATCGGCCCACATTAGTCATATCGCACAACAAGACCTTAGCGGCGCAGCTTTACGAGGAGTTCAAGGATTTATTCCCCAACAACGCGGTCGAGTATTTCGTGAGCTATTATGATTATTACCAGCCGGAGGCGTATATCCCGCAAAGAGATATATACATCGAAAAAGACGCCTCGAAGAACGCGGATTTGGACCGATTGCGACTTTCGACAACGATGAGCTTATCGACCCGCGAGGACTGCATCATCGTGGCGTCGGTTTCCTGTATATTCGGCCTGGGTTCGCCTGAAGATTACAAGGCAAGCGTCGTGGGCGTGAGGGTGGGCGATACGATTGACAGAAATACTCTGCTGGGTCGGTTGGCTGACATTCAATACTCAAGGAATGACTTTGATTTTCAAAGGGGCAAATTCCGAGTTCGCGGGGACGTGGTCGAATTGCACCCGTCCTATGAATCGTTCGCGATTCGATTCGAGTTTTTCGGCGACCAGATAGAAAAAATCAGCTACATAAACCCGGTCAGCGGAGACATTCTCGCACAGGAAGAGCAGGTATTTATATACCCGGCGCAGCATTACGTTACAAGCCCGGACAGTTTGGGTGGCGCGATAGAGGGAATAAAAGCGGAATTATCGCAGCGACTGATGGAGCTTCGCAGCCAGGCCAAACTTTTAGAGGCACAGCGCCTTGAGGCCCGCACGAAATACGATATCGAAATGCTTCAGGAGGTTGGCTATTGCAGCGGGATAGAAAATTACAGCAGACATTTAGCGGGATTGCCAGCTGGGGCGAAACCATATACACTGATAGATTATTTCCCGAAGGATTTCCTGTTATTTATCGATGAGTCGCACGTTACGATTCCGCAATTGCGCGGGATGTGGGCTGGGGACAGGAGCAGGAAAGACGTTCTGGTTGAGCACGGCTTCAGGTTGCCGAGCGCGTTGGATAACCGGCCCTTGCGATTCGAGGAATTCGAGGAGAAGTGGAACCAGGCGGTATTTGTATCGGCGACGCCGGGGCCATTTGAGATGGCCAGGTGCAATAACGAGGTGGTGGAACAGATAATAAGACCTACGGGGTTGATTGACCCGGAGATTTTTGTTGTGCCGGCGAAAGACCAGGTGGCGCACTTAATCGGCGAAATAGAGAAGCGAATCAAGGTCGGGGAGAGGGTTCTGGTAACGACGCTGACGAAAAAAATGTCGGAGGACCTGTCGGGGTATATCGCGAAAAAGGGGATTAAGTGCCAGTATCTTCACAGCGAGATTGAGACATTAGAGAGGGTTGAAATACTGCGGAACCTCCGGCTGGGGCAGTTTGACGTGTTAGTGGGAATAAACCTGCTGCGGGAGGGGCTGGATTTGCCTGAGGTGTCGATGGTAGCGATTCTGGACGCGGACAAGGAAGGATTCCTGCGGAGTGAGACATCGCTGATACAAACGATAGGCAGGACCGCCAGGAACGTCAACGCGACGGTGTATTTATACGCGGACACAGTGACCGAATCGATGAAGAAAGCTATTGACGAAACGTACAGACGTCGTAAAATTCAGCTTGAATACAATCGTGAACACAATATCACACCAGAGACGATACGCAAGGAAATACGGTCAGGGTTGAACCTGGAGCTTAAGGCCAGGCAGGCCGCACGTGAGGCGGTGCGGTTTGAGCCGGATGAATTCGAGAAAGTCGAACTGGCGAGCACAATTGAAAAGGAAATGCTCGAAGCCGCTGCCTCGCTTGATTTTGAGCGGGCCTCTTTTTTGCGTGATAAGCTGAAAGAGCTTAAAGAGCTGCCGCAATTGGTGCTGCTGGATTCAAAAAAGAAGAAGAGTACTTTTTTAGCCACAAAAAAACTTAAGAGATTCAATAATCAAAACGAAAGGTGATATGGACAAGCTTGAACTTGAGAAGGTGCTGCCGCTGCTGAAACTGGCGATAGAGGAAGACATGGGACAGGGAGATATGACCAGTGACTTGTTCTTCGGGAACAACACTATCGGCAAGGCGGATATTGTCTCCCGCGAAGAAATAGTCGTATGCGGGATGCAGATAGCGAAGACGATACTGCGAATGTATGACAAGCGTTTGAAGCTCGATACGCACGTCAAGGACGGGCAGCAGGCCTACGTCGGATGTCACCTAGCGACCATCAGGGGACCGCTTGGCTCGATATTGACCGCGGAACGGGTGGTCCTGAATTTTATGCAGCGGCTGTGCGGAATAGCGACGACGACGCGAAAATACGTTCGTGCAATACAGGGAACAAAAGCCAAAATTTACGATACGCGAAAAACGCTGCCCGGCTGGCGGATACTTGAAAAATACGCCGTGCGGTGCGGCGGCGGGTACAATCACCGGCTGGGACTTTACGACGGGATATTGATTAAGGACAATCACATCGCGCAATTAGGCAGGAATTTTCAGTCCAAACTGAAAAAGATTATCAAAGAGGCGCGCAAGATAAAGCACGCCAAATTCGTAGCCGTCGAGGTTGACCACGTTGATGACCAGCTTAACTACGTGCTGGCGATACCGGGCATCGACATAGTGCTACTGGACAATATGGGGCAGTGGCAGTTAAAGCACGCCGTGGAAATGAAACGCAAGATGTGCGGCAAGGGCAAGCCCCTGCTGGAGGCATCGGGCAATATCTCGCTTGCCAACGTCTCGGCGATTGCGCAATCCGGCGTGGACAGGATAGCCGTTGGGGCGATTACGCACTCGGCGACGGCTGTGGATATCGGGGTTGACAGGTGAGTAAAGTAACACCATCGCCGGACGCGCTCGACCCAGACAAAATAAAGTCGCACCTCAGGACAAAACGCATCGGCCAAAAGGTCGTTGTTTACAACAGTACCGCAAGCACAAACGACGTCGCCGCCCAATACGCCAAAAATAAAAATAACGACGGCCTTGTCGTGCTCGCGGAGGAGCAGGTACAGGGGCGGGGCAGGAGCGGCAATAAATGGGTCGCGGGCTTCGCCGACAGTGTAATTTGTTCGATACTCCTGACCGATTGCGCCATAAACGCTGAATTGCTGTCATTAACAATCGCGGTTGCGACTGCCGAAGCGATAGGAAAATGCACAAAAGCCGAAGCGAAAATAAAATGGCCCAACGATATCATCCTCAATAATAAAAAAGTCGCCGGAATTCTCGTCGAATCAAAGAAGGCCAATAAACACATCGCTTATGTCATAGGCATTGGAATTAACTGTCATCAAAGCAAATTGGACTTCCCCGCTGAATTGCGGAAAACAGCAACGAGCATCGATATCGAAACCGGCGGCGGCATTGACAGAATCTCGCTGATAAAACGGCTGCTGACGTCGATTGATAACTGGCTTGACATCGCTGAACAAAACAAAGAAGAAATCATCGAACATTGGCAGCGATTAAGCACCCAGCTCGGACAAAGGGTGGCGCTTATTTACAACAAGAAAAAATTTGCCGGCAACTGCATCGGCATTGACCCGGAAAATGGGCTTGTTTTGCAATTAGATACCGGCGGAATCAGAATGTTCCGGGCAGCACAGACGACAATCGCAAAAGAATAAAAATGCAGACACTCGAAGGCAAAATTCGTTGCGAACCAATTCGGATACACGACCGCGGAGTGGAGGATTTTCGCGAAACGCTGGAGTTGCAGCATCGGCTGGTTGAGCAAAGGCGGCAAAACGAAATCGGCAATACGGTTTTGATTGTCGAGCATCAGCCGGTAATCACGTTGGGGGCAAGGCAAAGCGCAAATAAGCTGCTTATCGAGCGGGATAAATTAACAGCCAAGGGCATTGATATCGTCGAAATCCGCAGAGGAGGAGGCGCAACTGCTCATAACCCGGGGCAGATTGTGTTTTACCCGATTCTGAACCTGCAGGAATTACGCCTTGATATAAACGACTATATCAGGACGCTTGAGCAGATTGGAATTGAGCTTCTCGAACAGCTTGGCGTCAAAAGCGAAAGACGCAAGGGCTTTCCGGGACTTTGGGCGAGCAATAAAAAAATCGCATCAATCGGCGTGCGTGTTTCGAGACAAATTACCCATCACGGGATGGCAATAAATATACAAAACGATTTGAGCATCTTCGAGACAATCGTTCCCTGCGGTCTCGAAAATGTCAGAATGACTTCAGTTCTGAATGAAACCGGAAAACAACATTCAATGCAGGAAGTAAAAAATAATTTATCGCAACTCCTAAAGCATCATCTTAAATCAAAAATCATAAATCTTAAATCAGAAATCAGACGGCTTCCAGATTGGCTGCGAAGACCAATGCCGACGGCCGGCGAATACAGCAAAACAAGCGATATTGTGAGTTCGCTCGGTCTTGAGACAATCTGTATGAGCGCTAATTGCCCTAATCGCGGCCAGTGCTGGGCGAGAGGCACAGCAACTGTCCTGATTCTGGGCAATATCTGCACGCGGGGCTGCAAATTCTGCTCGGTTGCCAAAGGCAAGCCGAAGCCGGCGGATACAACCGAGCCAGGAAGAATAGCGGAACTGGCGAAAAAACTTAACTTGCATTACCTCGTAATCACAAGCGTCAACCGCGACGACCTGCCTGATGGCGGAGCGGGACATTTCTACGATTGTATTAATGAGGTTCGCAGACAATGCCCCGGCGTCAAATTTGAAATTCTTACGCCTGATTTCCGCGATTATCAAACTAAGGCAATCGACATTCTCGCGGAGGCGACGCCATTTGTCTTTGCGCATAATGTCGAAACCGTACCCTCACTGTATAAAAAAGCCCGTGCGGGCGGCGATTATAAACGCTCGCTGAACCTGCTGAAAATCGCGAAAGACAAATACGGCAGCACTCCGACCAAATCATCGATTATGTTAGGCCTTGGCGAGACGGATGAAGAGGTTGAGGAAGTCCTGAAAGATTTGCGGGCCGCTGGATGCAGCCGGCTGACAATCGGGCAATATCTCAAGCCATCCAAAGATTCACTCGATGTTATTGAATACATCACGCCTGAAAAGTTCGACTGGTGGAAACAAAAAGCAATCGAGCTTGGTTTTAACTGGGTCATCTCCGCCCCCTTTGCCCGCAGTTCCTATTTCGCGGAAATGCAATCTGCTACATAGCTTTGGTATCATTAGTAATGTTTTTCAGCATACCCTTAAGCTCATCTTTACGCGGAATCAAATTTTTGCGAACAGTATATTGATTGAGCCAGTACACGCCCCCAAAAACAAGAGTCACGAACAGCATACCTAACAGACAGCCAGCCAATACATATTTTGCGGGCAACACTTTAAACGCTTGCCAGCTATCTATCAGGACGTACAAGGATATTCCGGCAATGAACGGAAGCAAATACCACCAAAAGACGTTTTTCAGCAGCCAAATCTGATGAGTAACCTGTGCCAAAGAGGATTCGATACAGGCAAGCAGCGGGTCGGTATGCCTGATTTCGTTTTTTCTTTGAAGACGACGGTCAACAATGAAAAATGCTGCTACAAACAGGCATGCGATTGCCAGTACAACAAGTGAACCGGCCACCCAGATATTGTCTTTGGAAGCAAATGCTTCATAAAGGAACACACCTGCCATAAAAATTGATACTGCAACCTCACGGAAATCACGCCAGAATATGGTTGATTCGAAGGCCTCTTTATTTCTTTTCACTTCCCGAATCAGCATATCCGAATCGATTGTCAGTTTTGAAGCGGCCGCGTCTTTTTGCCAGTAATTTTTTTGTAATTCATTAAACGTCATCGATAAGTCCTCCGAGCAATTGTGCTAATTGTTTTTTTGCCCGATTTAATTTCACGCCTACATTACTTTCCGAAATTCCAAGTATCTGGGCCATTTCATCATAACCAAGGCCATCCAAATGCATAAGAACTACGGAGGTATCAACCTTAGGCAGTTTCCTGACTGCCTCATATAGTCGGTCGATAATTTCCTGCGATGGCTGCGAATCTGCGGTCTGCTGCGGCGGCGCAATTGTTATAAATCTGTCTCGATGTTTGCGCCGGTTCTTTTCGCCGCGATTCCAGACCAGGGCCGTATTCAAAGCCACCCTGTATATCCATGTCGATACCTTGGCCTTGCCTTCGAAACGGGGAATCGACAGCCAAAGTTGCAGGCAAATCTCCTGGAACAGGTCATCCTGGTCCGCCGCGGTGTTGCAGTACGCCCGGACCACACGATATAGAAGGCCCTTATGCTCGCCCAACCATTGTTTAAAAATTGTTTCCAAATCTGCGACCATTGCCTGCACACCGTTTAATCGGCCAGAATAATGTCAGCTTTTACAGGCGAGTAGCCCGTTTTAATTTGAGGTTGACCATCTTTTATTATCGTGACCTTCTGGAAGAGGCATTTAATGCCTATGCCGTCCTGGATTACGGGCGTATTTTGCAAATGGTAGTGCAGGTGCGGCTCGGAGGAATTGCCGGAATTCCCGCAAAGACCTATCAACTGCCCTTTGGCGACTTTGTCCCCAACCCTGACCTTTATGCTGTCGAATTTAAAGTGTGCCATGACCGATACCTCGTTATCTCGATGCTGAATAAGCACGGCGTTTCCAACCGCCGAATAGGGATTCATCGAACCGGGGACATTGTCCCTCACGCCATTGATAACTTCGGTTACGACCCCGTCGGCAGGCGCAATTATTTCTCTGCCGAAGGCAAAGTAATCCTCGTTTATCTTTCCATCGCCCTTATGGGTTTTTCCCTCTTCGTTGACGCCGAGAAAATCGAAGGCAAATCGCTGGTTGGGAGTGTCGTGGTGATAGTTAAGCTCTTTTGTGTCCCCGCCCCAGAACACTAACCATTTTCCCTTAAAAGGCAGCGACAATTCTGTCTGGTGTTTTTCTACCACTGGAATATCAGGGGTATGCGGTAAAAACCACATGCCGATTATTTTGTCCTGGCCGTCGAGGACCAGCTTGATATCAAGAATCCCGCGTTCAAAGTGAGCTGGAAAAACAACAATATTGGGAGGAGTATATCGACCGGCATCTAATTTTTCGATTTTGCCGTTTTGCGTGACCAGCCCCTGAAAAAAGGGCGTAGATTTCTCCAGCGGAAAGGCATTCAGCATAATTTGACTAAAATCCGCCTGCGCACCAGTCCAGTTCGCGTCGTTAATCGCCTTTACCAGTTTATTTGCAACTTTCTCGAATCTTTCAGTCGCCTGTGCCGATAAGGCCGGCGAAGACAGTAAAACCAAAGCTAATGCCCCAAAAACCAGCTTTCTCATTTTTATTTCTCCTGCTTAATTTTCCAATAAAATCCCGATTTGCACCGCACGGTTTCATAAATAATAGTAACCAGAGACAGGGATTTCTTACAGGCAAAATAAAATTTATGAGTGATGCGCTGTTATGATTTATACACCAGAGACGACAACGTCGCTGAAGACCATACTCGGCGTTCGCCACTCGCTGTAAAGCCAGGGGTCGTTGGCGCATTCAGCGAGCTTGTGCCAGAACTTGAGGTGATTGTCGGCTATGTTCATTTCGGAAACGGGATAAACTATTTTGCCGCCCTCGAAGAATTGCCCGAAAATGCCGACGGAAAAATCGCCCGTCGTCGGATTTGAATTACCGCCGAGGAAATCTGTAACAAGAATTCCTTTGCCGAGGTCTTTGATTATCTCATCGACCGAGCGAACGCCCGCGGGGACAATCATATTGCCGGTCGAGCCGGAGGTTGGTTCGCAGCCGAGCTTCCTGCTGTAATACCAGTCGATATAAAAATCCTTCAGGACACCCGCCTCGATAATGGTCCGCTTTTTCGCCGCGAAGCCATCGCCGTCATACAGCCGGCTTCCCAGGCCCTCCAAAATGAGCGGGTCATCAACAAGAACGAATTTATCGCTCCCAATTTTCTGGCCCTTTTTGTCGGCAAGAAATGACTGCTTGCGATAAATGTTACGACCGTCGAGCGCCTCAAAAAAACCCTTTATAATCCGAGGCGCAATTTGATTTTCGATAATGATGGGCAAAGTCGCCGTATCTATTTTTTTCGCCCCAAGTTTCGCAATCGCCTTGCGCGCGGCGTTAGCGCCAATGGTTTCGGGGTTCGGTAGTTTTTTGTAGAAATGGCATTCCGCATAATCATACGCTATCGGCCTGCGGTTATCATCGTCACGGACACTAACCGAAACTCCGACACTGAAATTTGTGGACATAGTGTCGCCTGAGAAGCCGTTGCTTGTCAGTGTAACCGATTCGTCGAACTCGTCATTAAACCCTGCCTCAACGGTAACGACCTTGTCCCCGCCCGCCGACCACGCGGCGTTTTCTGCCGCTTTTACGATTGTATGTTTCTGCTCCGCTGATAAATCATCAATCGACGCGTCCGCGATTTGAAGGTCGATATCGGCTCGCCCCTTGTAATACTTCGGGGCGGGCAAAGTCCTGTATTGGTCCTCCGCAATAAGTTTTGTAGTCGAAACGGCATCTGAAATAAATTCCTTCAGCGCGTCTTTTCGCAAATCGCAGGTATTCTGCGAAGAATATCTGCCTGCCACAAAAAGGTCTATTCCCATCTGCAACGTGGTTGCCTGCTTGATTATTTCGGGCTTTTTGTCCCTGTACTGGATTTCCACGAGCCGGCTTTTGCTAAGCCCCACCCTCGAATCCTTCGCGCCCGCCTTGCCCACGGCATCCAAAACCCACTTGCACAGGTCATACATTTGTTTATTCATACTATGCTCCCTGTTTTTTTGTCCCGCCGACCGTTAAAGACCGAACCAGGACCGTAGGCATTCCAGCATCTACTGGCACCGATTGCCCATCTTTACCGCAGGTGGATGTACCGCTCCAGCCCAGTTTCAGGTCGTCTGCGACCATTGTGATGTCCCGCAGCAGTTTCGGGCCGCTGCCCATTATGTTGACGTCCTTAATTGGCGCCCCCAGTTTGCCGTCTTCTATCAGCCGGCCCTGCGAAACATAAAACGCGAAATCTCCCTGGCCGATATTTACCTGCCCGTTACTGACATCCTGAATGTATATGCCTTTTTTGACGCTCTCGATAATTTCCTGCGGCTTGTTTGGGCCGGGCAGGATATAGGTGTTTCGCATTCGCGGTATCGGGTAATTTGCGTAATTTTCCCGCCGGCCGTTGCCCGTGGATGACAAGCCGTAATATTTGGCGGAAATCCTGTCGTGAAGATAACTTTTCAATATGCCTTTTTCAACAATCGCCGTTTTCTGGCTCGGCGTGCCCTCGTCGTCAAAATTTATCGAGCCGCGCGCGTTAGGCCATGTCCCGTCGTCAACAACCGTCACCATCGGCTCAGCGACTTTCTGTCCCATCATCGTGGAGTAAATCGACGTCTTCTTGCGATTGAAATCTGCCTCAAAGCCGTGCCCGACTGCCTCATGCAATAAAACTCCCGGAAAACCGGGACCAAAAACAACGGGTATCTCGCCCGCAGGCACTGCCACCGCGTCAAGAAGCGTTACCGCGCCATCAACAACACCATCGGCCACTTCCTTCGCGATATCGTCTGTGTAATATGAAAAATCGCGCCTGCCTCCCCGCGAAAACCAGAATTGCTCTTTGCGGCCGTCCCTTTCGACTGTGACCATGGCAGATAGCGCGCTGCCCGGAAGCAAATCCTCCGCCTTGGCTCCATCGCTTGTTACAACCATTATTCGCTTCCTGCCGTCGCCGAAACGGGCGATTGTTTTGATTATATAATTTGAGCGTGCGAAGCATTTTCCGGCGGTGTTTTCAACGAGCGAAAGCCGAGGCGCCAATGGCACGGGCTTGGTGCCTGTTAGCGGGTAGTAATCGCCTGTCTTGACAGCCGTGAATTTGCCCGCCACGGGAGTCGCTGAACCGTTCGTAATTGTCGCGGCCATCGCCGCAGCGGCCATCATCGACTTTTCGGTCAGCTCCTGTGTAAAACCATAACCCACCTGATCGCCCTTGACCGTGCGGATACCCACGCCGAGATTGACCGATGTATAAGCCCGGTCAACCTTTTTGTCTTCCAGACCGAGCGAGTTTGATATGGTATGCTCAAAGTAAAGGTCTGCAAAATCCCCGCCTTTCGACAGGGCCTCAGCCAGCACTTTTTTGCACAAAGCGTCGGTAATGCCGAATTCTTTTTCAAAATACCCTGCCTTTTCGGTCCCCGCGAAGGTCAGCCAGCCATCGAACAACACAGGCGCCGCGATTATCGCGCCCCCGGCAGCCGTGGTGGCCTTCAGAAAAGCGCGTCTGTCTATTCTATCCATAATCATTCCTCGGCTGTTTCCCAATAATTTCCTTTATACTTGCCGCAAGTTTATTATGTTCGCTTATCTAAAGCAACCCGATTTCCGGAGTCCAAAGTCAAAATAGCGAAACTGGACAGGCGGGAGATAATCTGATAGATTTTTCATAGCCAATGCCCGCTGCCTCGCAATCAATTATAAATATGGGGAATTGAAATGACCGGAGAAAACGAAAAAGAAACCAGGCATGATTTTATAAGGGATATGGTTGTCGAGGATATCGCCCCGGGCGGCCGATTCGAAGGCAAGACCATCTGCACGCGTTTTCCTCCCGAACCGAACGCCTATCTTCACATAGGCCACGCAAAGGCCGTCTGGATTGACTACGGCATAGCCGAGGAATTCGGCGGACTGTTCAATCTTCGCTTCGACGACACCAACCCCGCAAAGGAAGAGCAGGAATTCGTCGATTGCATAATCGAGGACGTCCGCTGGCTCGGCGCAAAATGGGATGGCCGTCTTTTCTTCGCCAGCGATTACTTCGGCCAGATGTATGAATGGGCCATCGAGCTGATTAAAAAAGACAAGGCATACGTCTGCGACCTCACCCCCGACCAGGTCAGCGCGCACCGCGGCACACTTACCGCCCCGGGCAAAAACAGCCCCTATCGCGACAGGCCCGTTGAGGAAAACCTCGATTTATTTACCCGGATGAAAAACGGCGAATTTCCCGATGGCGTAAAGACCCTTCGCGCCAAAATCGATATGGCGCACCCCAACCTCAATATACGCGACCCGATTATGTATCGCATCCTGCACACCGAACACCACCGCCAGGGCAACAAATGGTGCATTTACCCGATGTACGACTGGGCGCACGGCTTCGAGGATTCAATCGAGGGCGTCACGCACAGTTTATGCAGTTTGGAATACGAAAATCATCGCCCGCTATATGACTGGTTCATCGACGCGGTAAACGAAGGACGCACCGACGATGGTTCTGGCCCGTGGGGCAAAAAAATAAATCACCCCCGCCAAATCGAATTTGCCCGGCTGAATCTTTCCTATACGGTTATGTCCAAACGCAAGCTCATCGACCTCGTCCGAGGAGGCCACGTCCGCGATTTCGATGACCCGCGTCTGCCAACTCTCGCGGGCCTGCGGCGGAGGGGCTACACCCCTGAAGCAATTCGCAACTTCTGCGCCATCATCGGCGTCAACAAATTCTACAGCACCATCGATGTCGCGCTACTCGAACACTGCGTCCGTGAGAACCTGAACAAAACCAGCCCCCGCGTTATGGCGGTATTGAAACCCTTGAAGGTGGTTATCGATAACTATCCCGAAGGACAGGTTGACCAGTTGGACGCGGTAAACAACCCTGAAGACCCATCGGCTGGAACACGCAAAGTGCCTTTCTCAAAAGAGCTTTATATCGAGCGGGATGACTTTATGGAAATCCCGCCCCCCAAGTTCTATCGGCTAAGCATAGGCAAAGAAATCCGCCTGCGATACGCCTACTTCATAAAATGTATAAACGCCGTAAAAGATAACGCCGGCAACATCGTCGAATTGCATTGCACTTATGACCCAGCCACAAAAGGAGGCGACGCACCCGACGGCAGAAAAGTCAAATCGACAATTCACTGGGTCTCAGCCAAAGATGCGATACCAGCCGAAGTCCGATTGTATGAAAATCTCTTCACTAAAGAAAATCCCGATGATGTCCCCGAAGGCAAGGACCTCACTGTCAACCTGAATCCAAAATCGCTCGAAATCCTGAGAAATTGTTTCGTCGAACCGGCCTTGAAAAACGCCCAGCCGCTTGCCCGGTATCAGTTTGAACGGCTGGGTTATTTCTGCGTTGACCCCGACACCGCAAACGGCATACTTACCTTTAACCGCACTGTCTCGCTACGCGACGAATGGGCAAAGATACAGAAAACGCAGAAGATTTAAGGGTGCGAAAAATGAGATACATAACGCTGTTTGCGATGGCGATTGTTTTTGCAGGGGGATGCCAACGGAAATACGTGGCCGTGGAGGCCGAAAAGGCGGGATTGTCGGAAGCCGAATCAAGGGAAGTGATGAAAGCGGAACGCCTCGGGGAAGAGTTATATTTACAGGATGTAATTGCCGCAAGGGCAACGGATGCGCTGCTGCAGGTAGTCGGCCCGATAAAGCCGGGTGCTCTGAACGGCTGGATTGTCGTTAAGGATGGGGGCGGAAACCTGACGCGATTCATCAGGCAAACAGGGGAAGATGTAAACGTCGTTTATGATGTGCGGATTGACGTTAAGGGCAACACTGAGGTTATGAAGGACAACCTGCGGCCTTTGTCGGCGACGGAGATCGCGATGTTCCTCGCCAGGCGAAACGCCCTGCGTGCCGCGCCGAAGGATTGTTCCAAAAACTATAATACCGCAGTGATGGAAGACATCGATTCCAACGGATGGCTGGTATATATCCTGGCGGCAACGGCGGATAATGTAATCGTGGTTGGGGGCCACAGCCGGGTAAAGGTGTCGGCGGACGGGAAAAACGTTTTGGCCGTAACTCCACTTTATCAATCCTGTCTTGCGCTGCAAAAGCCGGCTGCCGGCAAGAGTGGCCAATCGCAGGCCCTTTCCGTGAGTTATCTTCTGGAAAACATCCCATCGGAGATTCACGTATATCTGAACCGTCTTTACGGATACCCTGTGTATGTGTCCACGGCAAAAAATCTCTGGCTGGTGAAAAATGGGAAAATATCGTTAATCGAGTCAGCCGAAAAAGCGGGGCAGCAAAAATAAATCGGCAGACCGGCGTTCCTTTTGAGGCACGGGTCATTTAGCTAAAATCATTTTGATTGAGACCACCAGCATAGCCGCGCCGAAAATTCTCGAAAGAGTCACCCCCGAAAGTACCGTCGCGAATTTGGCCCCGAAGAACCCTCCTATGGTACACTCACCTTCAACCGCACCGTCTCTCCGCAGCAGACAAGTCATAAAAGTCCCTGATACGCAACCCTTAGACCTGCTAATGCCACTGCGACAGCCAGGAGCTTTACTATCAACGCACCCTTGAACCTCTGCGAAATCCTTGCGCCGATTTGAGCTCCTGTTATTACCCCAGCAGCCAGAAATAATACAGTCGGCCACTGCCCTGCCAGATCGCCTTTATATATATGAACGATGGTGCCGGCCAGCGTCATTATCGCAAGGGTAAAATGACTCGTGGCGGTGGCGAAATGTACGGGGAAACGGAGCAAATATACCATCATAGGCACATGAATAATACCGCCGCCGATACCCAAAAGACTTGAAAGCAAACCCACAAACATACTGATTACAATACCAACCTTTATATTGTATGGCGGTATTGTTTTGGCATCGGCCGTTTGAGAATTGAGCCGTTTTTCAACTGAGATAAACAAATATGTCCCTGCAAGTATCATTGTAAAGCCGAAAATTATATCAAATGCCTTAATAGGGATATAATTAATCACTATTGCGCCGATTATAGCTCCTGGTATCGCCGCAATTGCAAATAACGACCCTGCCCTGTAATTGATTCGCTTCATCCTTGCATAAGCAATGCTGCCTGAAGCGGCGTTAGCACAAATTATCGCCAGCGAAACCGCCGTAAGCACGGCGGGGTCCGCGTCTTTATAAAAAATCAGAAATGCCGGCATTAGTAGGAAACCACCCCCGGCTCCAATTAATGTCCCCAGTGCCCCTACCAATACGCCGAAAAATATTAATCCGATTATTACTTCAGGTCCCATTACCGAAAAGCTCAGCTAATTTCGCCTCAATTGATTTACTCTCACACAGCGATTGTCCAAAGAGGACGGCCCCGACACCGACCGATTTGACCTTCTCGACGTCGGCCCGCGTCCTGATTCCGCTCTCCGCCTGAACACCAAGTAAAGTGCTATCGCCATTTTATTCGTCCTTATTAAATTTAGTTTGCGTACTTACTTGATAAGCAGCACAACAAGGTCGATTATAAAAAGCAGGACTATCGTCACCTCAAGCACAAACATCGCCGAGTTGAACCTGTTCTGAAGCAAAATCTGGTAGAGACCATCGAGTGTCCTGGTTTTTTCCCCAATGATGCGCTGCCAGTCGCCGAGGTGAAACCTGTCCGCAAGATTTCTGTGCGTCTTCGCCAGGTGCCAGTCGCCGAAAAACTTCGTTATGTTTGATAATTCATCGCTTATCCTCGCCAGGTCTATACGAAGCTCTCGCAGATTCTCCAGCATTTTGCGAGTGGAACGAACCGTTTGCCTGTTCATATCGTTGTAGGCAACCTGAAGCGCCTCATCCAGGACCCTGTCGTATGCGGCAAGCTCCACCAATTGGACGTTCGCAAGCTCCATTATGTGCAGAACGTCGTCGAGCGCGTCCTGCTGGCCGACGACAATCGCGGAATCCCAGTCAACCACAACAAGGTCGTCCCCGTAATAGCTCAGGTACAATCCCGTCGATTCGCAGACCTCCTGCTCTGATAGCGATTCGGCGTTTTCCTCCTGCATAAGCAGCGCCGCCACTCGCCTTTTGTTGGCCGTCAGCCAGTCCTCCGCACGAACCCCCTGCCCTTCGTAGCGAAGCGAAGAATGGGCCTGTCCTTCCACCCCCGGCAACCCCGCCACGCAGAACACCGTATATGCCTCCGCCTGCATCAGCGACGGGACCGGTCGAACACAATAAGGCGCAAGGTCCTTTCTAACGCTCTCGGCAAATTCAGCGACCTCTTCCTCAAGACCTCGCTGGGTGAATTTCAAATCGTGATAACCAACAAGGTCCTCCAGCCGCTCAACCTCGAACGGCACACGAACCTGAACGGTCATCGCACCAACGCCGAAAATTTTAACGCTTTTCCTGATTTCAAGTGATTCTCCGTTGCGCAGCACGCGCTTCTCCGGAGCAAAATCGGCTATCCGAGGCCGATAGAAAAACATCTGCCGGGGAATTCGCTTGCTGGGCCCCACAAGATAGTCCCTCGTCGGCTGCGTTAAAATCTTCTCCACCGGCTCATTTTTTATATCGTACGCGATGTCATAAGCATAGATATAAACAACCTCGCCGCGATACGGCAAACCCCGCCCCTGTGTATTTGCGACCATTTTGTCACTCTTAATATCCATATCAGTCCAAAAGCTCTCTGAATTTAGCGGCTATGTCGCCGCTTTCGCACAGCGTCTGCCCTATCAGAACCGCGCTGACGCCCGCTGCTTTTAATTTTTCCACGTCCTGCCGCGTTTTGATTCCGCTCTCGGCGACAAGCTCGACCTTGTTATCCAGCAGGCCGGCAAGACGCGAGGTGGTATTCAAATCCACCTTCATTGTCGCAAGGTCGCGGTTGTTTATACCCAGGACGCTATAACCCTTTCTGGGAAAGCCGATCATACCTCGCACTGCCAAAAGCGAGTCGGCATCGTGCACCTCTAAAAGCACCGTCAGCGTCAATTCGGCGGCGGCAATCATCAGGTCGATAAGCTCCGCGGGCTTCAACGTCTCGGCAATAAGCAGTATCGCATCGGCGCCGGCGACGCGGGATTCATAAACCTGCCATATATCGATAATAAAATCCTTTCGCAGGATGGGCAAATCGACGGCGTGTTTTACGTGGTCGATGTATTCGAGCTTGCCCTGAAAATACTTTTCGTCGGTAAGAACGCTGATGGCGTCTGCGCCGCAGCGTTCGTATGCCTTCGCGATTGTGACCGGGGCGAAATCCCTGCATATTACGCCCGCGGAGGGCGAGGCCTTTTTTATCTCGGCGATGACGTTAATTCCCCGGCTGTTTGCCTTTGTGACCGCCTTATAGAAATTACGGCATTTGCCGAGAAGTACAAGCTGCTCTTTAAGCTCTTCGAGCGGCTGTTCCTTTTTCCTCTTTTCAACTTCTTTCCTTTTATCCGCGATGATTTGTTCCAATATGGTCACAAATGTCCCTTCGAACTTTTTATTCGCTAATTTTCAGTTGTCCCCGCGACCTTGACGTAAGCCATACGAAGCTCATTGAGTGCCGTCGTAATGGCCTGCTGCTCGTCTTCGCTGAGATTGCCTTTGGTCTTTGCTTCGAGCATCTCTAACATATCGATATTGTACTTGGCCAGCGCGAGGTCCGGCTCACGTTTGTCCTGCCCCTTGACCTGAATAAACCCCAGCGAAAAAAGCGTCTGCGTAAAAAGCATACTCACCAAAGCCGTCAGGTCGCCCTGCGGCAAAGGGCCTTGACGCTTATCCTGTACGGCCTCTTTCTTTTCCGCCTCTTCTTTTTCAGCCAGCACTTCTTTTTCCTTCTTCGCCTGCTGCTTCCAGTCCTCATCGATAATTATCTTCTTTTTGTCGTTCTTTTCTTCGGTCATCTTATGCTCCTTTTTCTGCGACAAAGACGCAGGAAAGTAATGGTTGCGTCCTTCGTCATTCGGTTACGCTGCTCGTTTCGTCCATCGTCTTATGGTTGCGTATTAAACGACGATTAACACTCTACGCAACCGATACGAGCCGCGTAACCGCAACCGTACAACGTCTCCGCGTGCTCGGCGGTTATTTTTTTATCCTCGATATTTCTTCATTCGTTTGTCGATGTCCCTTTTCTGTTCGCGTTCGGCGATTGCCCGGCGTTTGTCATATTGCCGCTTGCCTCGCGCAAGCGCGACCTCCGTCTTCGCCAGGCCCTTTTGATTAAAATATATCCGCAACGGCACAAGCGTATAGCCGCGCTGCTCCAGCTTGGTGTAAATTTTGTGAATCTCGTGCTTGTGCAGAAGAAGTTTCCTTTTTCGAGTTGGGCTGTGGCCTGCCAGTCCCGTTACCTGGTATTGGGAAATTTTAGCACCCACCAGCCAGCACTCCCCGTTTACGATTCTTGCGTATGACCCGCTCAGGTCGGCCTGGCCCGTGCGAAGCGACTTTACCTCGCTGCCCAAAAGTTCCATCCCGGCTTCGAACTTGTCTTCTATCTCGAAGTTGTGCCAGGCCTTTTTGTTGACCGCGACCGAACCAGCCGCGTCTTTTTTCTGGGATTTTGCGGACATTTTTACCCCGTGAGATATGCTCTTCTTGGCAAATCAGGACCGTCCTGTTCTTCTTCAAATTATCTCACGGGGTGAATAATAGCCGTGCCAACCCCTTTTTGCAAGGTCAACGGTTACCAGGGCCAAAATATCCACCTGCCGAGCGATGTCTTATTTCTTCCAAACCCGTCCGCTACCCGCTAAACGCTCGCTTTGCGATTTTCCTGGCAGAACTTGCCCATCAGCATCATCGATTTATTAGTCGTTTCCGCCGAGCCGTCCATTTTCGCGAAGGCATCGACCAGCGCAACCAAATCCGGGTCCGCAGGCACACGCCCATAATGATGAGCCACGTTTACTATCCCCGCATCAAGACCGTATTCCATCGCTTTCGCCACATAAGCCCTGCAAACGCCGATTCTACGCCCCGGCAAATCGCGAACCGAATTACTGATGCCTAACGAACAGTGAACGCCCTTCATCGCGGGGTCGCTCTTTATCTTTTTGATTGCCTCGAATGCACGGTAAGTATATCCCGGCACGCCCGGCTCCATCGGCATATCTATCGCCAGCGGGAAAACCGTCGAATCCAGCAAAATCTCCCCCGGCTTGAAACCATACTGCCCCACCGCCTTATCGTAAATCTTCTTCGCAAGCGAATACAATTCTTCCATCGAATGCGACCCGCCCGGCCCAGTCGGCTTGTCTTCCGTCATCAATAGCCCGATGAACGCGTAATCGTAATCCTTTTTCAGCGGGAAGAATTTATCCATCGTGTAAATCTTCACCGAGTTTATCAACGGCTGCTTCACCGCCTCCTTTGTGTTATACCACTCTTTCAATCCCGCTATCAGCACGTCGTTGTTGCCGCTGTCGATGCAGATGGGGACGCCATTGCTCCACCTGCGAACCAGTTTGACGTATTCTCGCATCATATCGACCGCTACCTGCTGGTCATCCTCGCCGAACGCATCGACGTTGACCGCGAGATAATCCGCCCCGTCGTTTGCCTGCGATTCCACTAACGCCTTGATATAATTCAACGGCCCGCTCGGCTTCACATAAGCATCCGGCCCAAGCTGTGCCAGTTGCCTCATTATCTGTCCCGTCTTGGGTATCGAGGCGTGAATCGATTCGCCAATCGAAATCAGGGCGTTTTTCATAGTGTGGTCCCTCCCGAACAGGTAATTCACAATCGACGCCGTATGCTCCAGCGTTTTTATTCTCGGCTTATTGATTATGCGTTTGAGTTTCGCAAGGCCGAGTTCTTCAGAAGCCGCTGCGTCGTAAATTAATTCCCCTATGCACACGCGTTCAAGATTGTTCCCGCATTTGCCGTCAGCCGTAGCGTCCCCGCACGGCGCGTTCGTAAGGCCCTTTTCGCATCCGCCCATCGTGCAAAGCCCGAAATTCTCAGGTAAATAGCAGTCGCCGCATCCCTCGCAGTCAAATATCAAATACTTGAACGCCCCTTCGCCCGCGTGGAACAATTTATAAATAGCGCCTTCGCCTTTTTCGGTTCCCAGAGCCGCCATAGTCCCCCTGAATGCGCGGAAGCCGCGGTAATCAGGATTCAAAATCGCCCTGTGCATAAAATTGAAGAATTTGTGATGGAACGTTTTGCGCGGCTTCGACAAAGTTCTCTCTCGACCATTATCATCATAAAGATAAAACGTTCTCTTCGCGGGCCAGCACAAATTATCTTTGTATTGTCCCCAGCCATCGCCAATCTCCGCGGCCTTTTTCAAAATGCCCGTGAACGTCTCAAAATTACTCACGCCCCCGATATCCACGCCTGCCGCACCAATCGCCTTATACATTGCCACCTGTTGCGCCGCCCTCTCAACGTGCTGCGACAAATTTTCCGAATACAGTTTCGCCAGAAGCCCGTCGCTTACAAAGCAGCCTGTGAGTTTTGCGTCGTGCATCAACCTTGGTGCAGCCGTCGTAGTGCTCAAAAGATAAACGTTGCCCAGGACTGGGATATTTAGTTTGTGCTTCTCGATGTATTTGAAAAGCTCCTGCGATTTTTTCCAGTCCCAGCCGACCTGCGTAATCAAGAATTTCGCACCGCAGGCAATCTTCTTCTCCATCTTGTAATATTGCTGCATTTGCGACTGCTCGGTGTATTTGAATGGCGACACCGCCGCACCCGGGAAAAACTGTTGAACCTTGTCCAAATCCTGAGGCCTCGCCTTTATGTATCCCTCGTTGTTCATATCTCTGATGACCTGCAGCAATCCAATCGAATCAACATCGAAAACGCTTGTCGCGGAAATCGGCTTGTCGCCCGTAAGAATCAGCACGCTCTCAACGCCCGAATCTCTCAAGCCCACAAGCGAGCTGACAAGCGAATTGGCGTTCTGGTCCTTGCACGAAATATGCGGCACACAATCCAAATCGCCCAGCAGCCCCTCGGCGTTCAACCTGTCAATCGCGTGACCCGGATCGATATTCGCCACCCCGCCCGGGTTTTGGGGTAGTGTGATGCCCGAGAAATCAAACCCCGCCGGTATCGAATCAGGCCCCGCCTTTTTGTAAGCCGACAAAAATTTACCTATCGGCCCAAAGTCAAAATTCGGCCCGCCCACAAGCTCCGCCACTACAACAAACCCGGCTTTTGCTTCCAGCCGTTCTCTTAGTTTTTTCCGCTGTGCCATTTATCGTTCCTGTAAATACCCCTGACGCAATAGATACCGGTTTAACTGGTGTTTTTACCACGAAGGCCCGTATCCACAAAGAAAAATCTTAACGCCTTTGTGTCTTAATGGCGAAAATTTTTCGCCCGCCTGCAACACATAACATACTGATATACAATGACTTCGGTTCAAATATATGCCTGCCCTTCCGCCGTGAGGCGTCCCTCACGGGAGTAGCGCATCGAAGAAGGGCCTGCCCTGCCTGTCCCGAGCGTAGTCGAGGGGAGCTTACCTGTGGTGAGCAATCTGTAGTGAGCGAAGTCGAAATCCTGCAGGTTCGTCCTGATGGTATGTGGCAGTTATAAATTGTGAATCGGCGGGAGTCGCCGTGGACACAAGCTTGTAAAACGAAAACGGGGCACACCTCGCCCCGTTTTGGAATACTTTTCATCGAGCATTGCCGATTTCCAGATGTTACAACACAATCTCCGAAAAACCGGCTTAATTCCTGATCTTCAGACAGTCAACTCTGAAGCAGCACTCGGTCCACTGGCAGATCCCGTGTGTCGTGCCATAGCAGGCGCTGTTGCCCTCGGCCCGTTGTATCGCCTGAATCAGTTCCGTCTTCTTCATATTCCCAGGCGTAATACCGATATTCTTGGCCTTGTCCTTTATCTCGCCCATTGTCATTGGTCTTTCAACTACTCTTACCGGAGCCATTCGTTTCTCCTATTAACTGTGTGGTTGTTTGAATTTAATTTATACTTACGGGGTCCCTGTCCGGTCCCATTTTGCGTAAGTCACGTTCACATACGCCTTATTTCGGCAGTTTTTATCCGCTCGCATTACCCACTTTGCGACAAATCACAGATTGGCGCAAAAACCGCCCCGGTGGGCCGATAAGCGGAGAATTTTTCGGACGTTGGGCGAGATTAATACGACCATCGCATTTTACCATCGCCGGCGCATGCCATTCACAAACATTTGACCCTGAGGCAAATCTGTGATATGCTCACTTTGTTGAATATGATAGCCAGGGGAGCCAGGGCGAAATTGGGCCTGTGGCTGAGAAATCCCGAATTGTCGGGGTGACCCTATGAACCTGCTCAGGTTAAGACCTGCGAAGGGAGGCGGATTGATTTGGTTTTGAAACGCTCCTTTCCGGGAGCGTTTTTTTGTTTTTGGCCTCGATTTTCGAGGATTATGTATGGGCTTATTAAAGATAAACGGCAAAGAGAAAATATTTCCTGACAACAAAATGCCCGTGACGATTGCGGACCTGCTGAGGCATCTCGGCGTCGATTCCACAACCGTTGTCGCAGAGCTTGAAGGCCAAATCATCGAACGGAAAAACTTCTCGACTACGCCGCTGCTCGCCGGCCAAACAATCGAACTCGTCAGATTTGTCCCCGGGGGCTAAATATGGATAAGCTTGTTATCGCGGGTAAGCAATTCACCTCGCGCCTGCTCATCGGCACGGGAAAATTCTCATCCAGCAAATCAATGGCACAGGCGATAGATGCCGCTGGCGCCCAAATCGTTACCGTGGCCCTCCGCAGGGTCGATATCACAAACAAAGACGACGATATGCTCTCCGCAATCGACAGGAACAAATACCTGCTCCTGCCCAATACATCGGGCGCAAGAACCGCCGATGAGGCCATTCGTTTAGCGCGACTCGCGCGGGCTGCGACTGGTATTAACTGGGTCAAACTCGAAGTTACGCCCGACCCGTACTATTTATTGCCCGACCCAATCGAAACATTAAAGGCCGCTGAGATTCTCGTTAAGGAAGGTTTCGTCGTTTTGCCGTATATCAACGCTGACCCGATATTGAGCAAAAAACTTCAGGATGTTGGAACTGCAACTGTGATGCCTTTAGCCAGCCCCATCGGCTCGAACCAGGGATTAAAAACACGGGCGGCGATTGAAATAATTATCGAGCAGGCCAATGTCCCCGTCGTTGTCGATGCGGGGCTTGGTTTGCCCTCACACGCCGCTGAGGCGATGGAAATGGGAGCGGACGCCGTTTTGGTAAATACCGCAATCGCGACCGCCGTTGAGCCGGTGAAAATGGCAGAGGCATTCAAGCTCGCGGTAGCGGCGGGCAGAATGGCATATCTTTCAGGCACAGCAGCCGAATCCAAAAAAGCAAACGCCTCAAGCCCCCTCACCGGCTTTTTACGAAATGAATAACTATGACCACAACAACACAACATCCCGACATAAAAAAGATTCTCGCCGACAGGGGCCTCGATGGCTCAGGAAAAGACATCTGGACTAAGCGTCTCGGCGAGATTACTGAAGACGAAGTGAAATGGGCATTATCTCGCCAGCCGGGATATTATGTTCTCGACCGATTGCTGATGTTGATTTCGCCCGCCGCCGAAAATTACATCGAGCAAATGTCGCAAATCGCCCATCAGCTCACCCTTCAGCGATTCGGCAAAACCGTCCGATTATATGCCCCGCTTTACGTTTCTAATTTCTGCGTCAATGGCTGCACTTACTGCGGCTTCAGCACAAATCATCGATTTTCCCGAATCCGGCTCACAATCGAGCAGGCCCTCGCCGAAGCAGAAACAATCGCAAAAGAGGGATTCAAAGACCTGCTCTTGGTCAGCAGTGAAGATAAAAAATTTATCACCGTCGATTACCTGGCCGAATTGGCGTCGAAGTTGCGCCCTAAATTCAGCTCGCTGTCCGTTGAAATTTACCAGATGTCCGCCAAAGAATACGCGAAGCTTTTTGCCGCCGGCATCGAGGGCGTAACGCTGTATCAGGAAACCTACGACCGCGAAACATACCGCAAATATCATCCTGGAGGCCCAAAGGCCGACTACGATTATCGATTGAGCGCAGCGGATAGTTTTGGCCAGGCAGGTATGCGGGAAATCGGGCTTGGCGCACTTCTGGGCCTTGACGATTGGCGGCTCGAAACCTTAGCTCTTGCCGAGCACGCCCATTACCTGATGAAACGCTACTGGAAATCGCGCGTGTCGTTTTCTTTTCCGCGATTGCGTCCCGCCAAGGATGTTGACAGCGCACGGTTTAATCTTCTTTCCGATACAAATCTCATTCAGATGATTCTCGCCCTTCGGCTGTGTTTCGCCGACGCGGGCATGACTATTTCAACACGCGAGCCGGCTTACCTGCGCGACCAGCTTGTTAAACTCGGCATCACCCGTATGAGCGCAGGAAGCAAGACAAACCCCGGCGGCTACTCTACCCACGCCGACTCCGTTGGCCAATTCGAAATCGATGATTCCCGTTCCCCCGCCCAAATCGCCGCTATGCTAAAGTCCCAGGGCCTCGAACCTGTCTGGAAGGACTGGGACTCGGCATTTACCGACGCTTAGCCCGCATTGTTGCTGGGGCCTTGTTGTTTATCTCTCGATTCTGAAAGCTTCTTCTCGTACGAGCTAATACGTCCGGGTCTGGGCTCAATATCAATGGACTGCTTTATATGTTCCAATCCTTTTTGATAATCCCCTCTTCCGTAGAGAATAGTACCGAGATAATTGAGATAGCAGGCCTTTTCGCTGTCACGCGTTGCTTTCTTCGATGTTATCAATTCTTCGGCCTTAGCCATAAATTTATCTGCTTCGGCCCTGTCTTTTCGAATCATCTCGCAGAAAAAAGCTGATCTGCACCATAGCTCAAGTTCGTCCGGTGCGATTTCGCTCGCTTTGATTAATACAGCGTACGCCTTGTCAAAATTGCGGGCATGGGCAAATTTACTGTGCTGCTCGAGAAGGTAGGCAGCAACTATATTGCACAGTGGTTGTGTGCGGAAATATCGCCACTCTGGCCAAGAAGTCAGTAGGATATATCCCAAGCATAAACTTAAAAGCACAAACTCAATCGAAGCAAAGACAAGCCGGTCTGAACCGCGATATGAAACTATGAAAAACCTTATTCCGGGCAAAGCCAACATGGTGATGGTGAGCCACCACAGAACAGAAACGACGATTCTCATTCGGCTGGCGCGTTCAATCGTATCAATTCTGCCTCGCAGCCAGTCTTTATAAAAAAATAGTGCCAGCCAAAAAACTGTCGTTATCACTGAAATGGGGCGTATAATTATCAGAATCCACAATAATGCCTCGTTGTGCCGATGCCCAAAACCTCCTTTTTCGTTTTCGAATCTTGTCGCCACAAGAGGCAAGATGATTGATAAAAGAAGAATTGCTGCGAGCGCAACGAAAATTATCCGCTTTGTATTATCATTCAATGCCATATTGCTCTCCCGGTAAAGTACGGGATGCAATTATACCGCGACTCCCAGTTCCATACAGCGTTAAACTTTATAATTTCCAGCTTTGTGTTACGGTTTTTGGAAGAAGATGGTTTCAGCGAAGCTGAGGAAGTGTTTTCGGGAGCGGATATTTGTGAAGCCCAGTTTTGTTATCAGTTGCTTGAGAGCATCCCTGTCAGGATACAGCTTTAAACTTTCAGCGATGTAGGTATAAAGCTGCGGGTTGCGGTGCAGGAGAATTCCCCAGAAGCCGCCCCATATTTTCAGAAGCATTCCTTTTGTTTTTTGCAGGAAGCGATTCGGCGACTTTGAGAAATCCAGAAACGCTGCGCTAGCCCCCGGTTTCATAACTCGCCGGATTTCAATAAGGGCCTGTTCGAGATTTGGCGCGTTGCGAAGGGCATAGCCGCCCGTAACGATATCGAAACTGGCGTCGGCAAAATTCATCCGGCACATATCCTGAATGGTAAAGGTAATGTTGCTAAATGTGTTTCGCTCGCGCGCGTAATCAATCATTTGTTCAGTCACATCCAGCCCGACAATATGGCTGGCAGGGTATTTGGCAGCTAAGCGAAACGTGATATCCCCTGTCCCGCAGGCGATATCGAGGCAGTGTGGGGCTTTAGTGTCGGGTAGTTCCTTAACTAATAGATTTTTCCAGGTGATGTCTCGCCCAAAGGAAAGAACGCGGGTAATAAAATCATATCTCGGTGCGATTGTGCCGAACATCTGCCGATTGAAAAACAGCTTCCCTTCGGCCTGATGAATATAATCGTGCATATTCAAGTCGAATCGGCTGTTCATCTTAATTGACCCGCAACGCCCTCGATTGTCCTTTTGTGGGCTACTCGCGTGGTCAATTTTTCGAGCATAGCCAGCTCTACCGTCAACCCCGGCCCAAATGCAACCGCCAATACCGACCCATTCCCATTGTCGCCGGAATTTTCAAGTATATGTTTCAGCACGAACAGAATCGTTGCGCTGCTCATATTGCCGAACTGTCTCAGGATTGCCCTCGACGCCTCACATTTGCCTTTAATGCCCAGTGACTCCTCGATTCTGTCCAATATCGCTTTGCCGCCCGGATGGACCGCCCAGTGGTCGATATCGGATATGGTAGTATCCTGTCTTTCGAGTATCGGCTCGATTATTTCACGGATATTGGACTGAATTATCTTCGGTATATATTGAGAAAGTATCATTTCGAATCCCGTGTCTCCGATGGTCCATGCCATTTTATCACTGCTGTCTGGAATCAGCGTTGATTCGAAGTGCTTCAACTCAAACACAGTTTGTCCGAGAGCAGGTTTTTTTGCGCTGACGATTGCTCCTGCGCCGCCGTCGGCAAAAAGAGCGCCGCCCAATATGGAATCGAGGTCACCTTTAAGCTGGATGTGCAGCGTGCAAAGCTCGACCGCTACAACTAAGACCGTAGCGTTGGGCTCTGCCCGGCAAATAGAATTAGCCAGTCGCAGCGCCGGGAACATCGCGTGACAGCCCATAAAGCCGATATTGTATCGCTGAACGTTTTTATTCAGGTTTAGCCCTTCGATGATTGCGTAATCCGGGCCTGGATTGAAAAAGCCCGTGCAGGATACCGTAACGAGGTGAGTTATATCGCCAAAATCCGCGTTCGGGCAGTTCTCTATTGTGCTTCGAGCAACATCAACAAACAGCTTTCTGGCCTCTGCCGTGAACAGGTCGTTGCGCATCTTCGTTGTTGGATTCGAGATTTCACCTGATTGCGAAACTCGAAAGAAATCATCAGGATTTGAAACGCAGCTATACCTTTGGTCGATGTCGCTGCCCTGGTAAATGCTGTCGATATATCGATTGGTTCTTTGTGATGCGTTGAGCAGGCGTTTGATTCTTTCTTTAATTGATTGCTGTGAATGGCATGTCTTCGGCACCCGGCAATCGATGTTCTGAATGTAAACGCCCATTATTTCTCCCCTCATTAAGTGCTGACGTATCATTCCGCCTTACTTAGTTCTCGCTGTTTCCACATCGCGTACAAAGGCGGATAAACAAGCAGTTCGAGTATGAAGCTGGTGATAATACCGCCAATCATCGGCGCTGCTATTCGCTTCATCATATCCGCGCCCGTCCCCATCGACCACATAATCGGCATAAGGCCCATAAACATCGCCATCACCGTCATCATCTTTGGCCGAATCCTTTTGACGGCTCCGTGAATAATCGCTTCCTTCAAATCCGCGAAGGTCTTCATCCTGCCCTGCGCCACCATATCATTGTAAGACAAATCCAAAAACAGCAGCATAAACACGCCCGTCTCCGCGTCAAGCCCCATCAGCGCTATCATCCCCACCCATACCGCTATCGAAATGTTATAGCCCAGTATATAAAGGAACCATACCGCGCCAATCAGCGAAAAAGGCACCGCAAGCATTACGATGCCGGTCTTGACGATGCTTTTTGTGTTCATATAAAGCAGAATGAAAATAATTAAGAGCGCCAGAGGTATTACGACCTTGAGCCGTTCTCTCACCCGCAGCATATTCTCGAATTGCCCGCTCCATTGCAGGGCGTAACCTGCCGGTAATTGCAGTTGCGCAGCGACCGCCTTTTTTGCCTGCGTGACGTAACCGCCGATGTCTATGTCCGCCATATCCACGTAAACGTAGCCGGCTAACATCCCGTTCTCCTCACGTATCATCGCAGGCCCAAGCGTCACACTGATATCAGCAATCTCACCCAGCGGTATTTGTGCTCCTGACGTTGTCGGCACAAGCACCCGCTGTAACTTTTCCAAATCGTCGCGGTAGTCGCGGGCATATCGCACGTTTATGCCATATCTTTCTGTCCCCTGAATTGCCGTAGTTACGTTTTCCCCGCCGACGGCGCTTGTTATAATCTCCTCGGCATCCTGGATGCTCAAACCATAACGCGCCAATTGCTCTCGCTTCAAATTGAAATCGACAAAATATCCCCCCGACACTCTCTCCGCATACACGCTGCGAGTGCCCTTCAACGGCTTGATGATTTGCTCTAATTGTATCCCTATTTTTTCTATTTCGCCGAGGTCCGCGCCGAGTATTTTAATGCCTATTGGCGTCCGAACTCCCGTTGACAGCATATCGATTCTTGCTTTTATGGGCATCGTCCATGCGTTGGTAACACCCGGAATCTGCATTTTGGCATTCATTTCCTCTATCAGCTTCTTCCACGTCATCCCCTTTCGCCAGTAGCGTTTGTCCTTGAGGACGACGGTAGTTTCCATCATTGAAAAGGGGGCGGGGTCCGTGGAAGTATTGGCGCGTCCTGCCTTGCCGAATACCCGCTCGACCTCGGGAAACGTCATAAAAATCTTGTCCTGTATCTGCAAAAGATTCGCCGCCTCCGTAACCGATATTCCCGGCAGCGTCGTAGGCATATAAAGAATCGTTCCCTCATTCAAAGGCGGCATAAATTCCGACCCAAGCTGGAAATACACGGGAACCGTTATTGCCATCAGCGCAATCGCGCCTATGATAACCAGCTTGCGATGTTCAAGAACAAAATTGCACGCCGGCCCATACACAGCGAACAGTATCCTGCTGACCGGGTGCCGTTCCTCCGGGTAATATTTGCCCACTGTGACGGTGTTGTAAATCCACGACAGCCATTTGGGTTTGAAATGATGATAATTCATCCGCGTGAAAAGCATCCGTATCGCAGGGTCGAGTGTTATCGCCAGAATCGCGGCAATGGCCATCGCGAGGTTTTGGCTGTATGCCATTGGCTTGAACAGCCGGCCTTCCTGGTCAACAAGCGTGAATATCGGCAAAAACGCAATCGCTATGACCAGCAGCGAAAAGAATACCGACGGCCCGACTTCCTTCAGGGCGTTCAGCCGGACGACGTGAAAATCGCCTTTGCGACCGCCCGCCTCCCACAGTTGCAGTTTCTTATACGCGTTTTCCACCTCTACAATCGCGCCGTCAACAAGCACTCCTATGGATATGGCAATGCCGGAAAGGGACATAATGTTGGAAGTCAGCTTCATACCATACATCGGTATAAACGACAGCAAAACGGCGATAGGTATCGTGACGATGGGGACAATCGCCGAGGGGAAATGCCACAAAAATATCAGTATCACCAAACTGACGATAATCATTTCCTCGATGAGCTGATGTTTCAGCGTATCGATTGCCCGTTTTATCAGGTCTGAGCGGTCATAAGTCGTAATTATCTCGACGCCTTTGGGCAGCGACGGCCTTATCTCCTCGATTTTTGCCTTGACGCGGTTTATAACGTTGAGGGCGTTTTCCCCCTGTCGCATAATTATGATTCCGCCGACCGTGTCCCCCTCGCCGTCGAGGTCTGCGATGCCTCGTCTTATATCAGGGCCGAGAACGACGTCCGCAACATTCTTTATCAGCACCGGCGTCCCATTGTCATCGGTTCCTATTACAGTGTTTTCCAAATCCTTCGGCGATTTTACATACCCCTTCGCCCGAATCATATATTCGGTGCCTGACATCTCAATCAGCCGCGCGCCAATCTCGTTGTTGCTTTGCCTTACTGCCTCGACGACTTTTGTAAGAGGGATATTGTATGCAAGCAGCGCATTGGGGTTGACGTTGACCTGATATTGCTTTTGAAAACCGCCCACCGCCGCGACCTCCGCGACGCCGGGTACGCTTTGCAGCCAGTATCGCAGATACCAGTCCTGAAAACTTCTCAAATCAGCAAGAGTATTATTGCCTGATTTATCGACCAGCGCGTATTGAAAAACCCAGCCCACGCTTGTTGCATCGGGGCCGATTTCGGTTTGCACACCCTGCGGCAGCCGGGCCGTAATCTTGCTCATATATTCAACTACCCGGCTTCTTGCCCAGTAAATATCGGTGCCGTCCTCGAAAATTATATAAACGTATGAGTACCCGAAATCTGAAAATCCGCGGATCGCCTTGACTTTCGGCGCGCCGAGCAATGCGGTAACAATCGGATACGTAACCTGCTGGTCTATAATGTCGGGACTTCTATCCCATTGAGAATAGATTATCACCTGCGTATCCGACAAATCCGGAATCGCGTCTAACGGTATGTTCTTTATGCAATATACCGCCCCGACTATCGCGGCTATCGCGAAGAATATAACGATGAATTTATTCTTAGCGGAAAATTCTATTATCTTGCCAATCATCGCCGCACCAATACTTTCACTTGTTTGGTTCCGCTGATTTGTTGAAACCTGCGTTCAGTTTGCTCTCCGAATCTATCAGGAAGTTGCCTGATGTCACGACCTCCTCATTTTCCGCAAGCCCCTCCAGCACCTCGTAGTATCCTTCCGCTTTATGGCCGAGCTTTACGACCCTCGACTCGAAATGTCCGTTCGCCCCCGCGACAAAAACAATATCGCGTGTCCCCGCGTGCATCACCGCATCTTCCGGCACAGCTAATTTCTCCCCAAGCCCGTAATTTATTTTCACGTTTACAAACATCTCCGGCTTGAGTTTGTTCTCAGGATTTTCCACCAGCGCCCGCACTTTCAGCGACCTTGTCGTCGCGTCTAATACCGGCGCAACTGAAACGATTGTCCCCTTGAAGCTTTGTCCGGGATACGCCGTCGCCTCAACCTCGATTGATCCCCCCGTTTTTACCAATCCCGCCTCGTACTCGTAGATATTCGCGTAAACCCAGATATCGCGGTCGTTTTTGCCCGGCAGATAAAGATTTTGCTGCGGCTTACCTTCTTTTCTCAGTGCGCTTATTTCCTCTTCGCTCATCCCCAGTAGAATCAGTTTGCGTATCACGGCATTAACTAACTGCCCCGACTGTTCGTCCCTGTAATTGGAATCCCCGCCTTGTGACGTCCCGTTAAATCTTACCGCCTGAAGATATTCCTCCTGAGCCACGAACAAAGCCGGGTCATACGCGACCCTGCCAACCGTCAGGATTTGCCCCGCCAGATTTCGCTTCTGCACCTTCCCCTTTTTTACCCCGATTAACTGCTGCTTGGCCGGGCTTATGTAAACCATCGCGGAATTTGCCGCTTCCTGCTCATATACCGGCACATAATCCATCCCCATCTGGTCCTTCATCGGAACAGGCGACGTTACTTCAGGGTTCATCGGGTTGCGATAATACAGTATTTTTCTTTCGCCCGTTTTTGTCGGCTTTTCTCCCGCAGGGGGGCCGGTTTCTCGCTTCACTAACGACATACCACAGATTGGACAATCGCCGGGTCTGTCTGACGTGTAGTTCGGGTGCATCGGGCAATAATATACCTCTTTGGCCGTCCCTGACGCCGGGATTCCCGTGCGGGTCACAAAGTGCCGGCTTACTACAAAAACACCCAAAACCGCCGCCACGATAATCACGCTTACGATAATCGCCCGCCTTTTCATTGTTCAATTTCCTCTTGTGGTAATTTCACTTTTATTTCGCGAACTGAGGCAGCTTCGCTAAGTATTTTTCCGGTTCTTTCTCAAACGCTGCTTTGCATTGGGCGCAGCAGAAATAAACCTTTTTGCCCTTGTACTCGACAAAAACGTTCTTGTCGATTTTGTCTCCCGACACGGGACAGGTTGTCTGCTCAACTGACGCCGCTGCTGCCGTTGTCGCTGTCTTATTTGTATCTTCTACCGGTTTAGCCGTCTGCATCTGCATATCTTTCATTGTCGTCTCTTTGGCTGCTGTGGCCGGCGCTTCCTTCTTCTTGCATCCACCCCCCAAAACCACCGCCGCTACCAGAACTATCGTCCATAAAACCGTTGCCCTAAATATCCTGCTCATCTTCATTTTCCTTTCCATTGGTTTGCACTGGTTAAATGTTTCCTTCGTTCTTAAATACCTGTCTTATATCATACTAAACCTATGGGATTTTGTTCGCAACAACTAAGATTTTGCCGTAACTTCTGTTGATTAACCGCGTTACAATTTCGTTCCTTGTGTCCGATAAACCAGATTCGCTCGCTATTTCGAACCCAGTTCCGTCCCCGCAAGCATCTCAAGTTCCGCCAGCTTTTGCCGATTGTCCGCCAAAGCACGCTGATACGACAAACGATAATCCAGCAATGTTCGTTGCGCATCAATCAAACTGAGAAAATCGATGGTTCCTCCTCTGTATGCCGTCTCTGATGCCAGCAGCAATTCTTCGGCTTTTGGCAGCAGCTTGTCACGATAAAGCCGGATTTTTCTGATGCTGTCGTTGTATTCATAATATACCTGTGCCGCCTTGGCCAGGATATTGTTCTCCGTTTCAACTTTCTGCTGTTCGATGCTTGTCGCCTCGGCCGCCGCCTGTCGCTGCTCGCCTCTGTAATTGTCCTGCCATAATGGCACGTTCAGCGAGAACAATAGCAGCACCGCGTCTTTTCCGCTATCCTGTGTATTCCCGCCGGGCCTTCGCATTTGCTCAAATTGCAGACCAACCCCGACGTCAGGATAGAAACTCTTTTCCGCCAGATTGACCTTGCTCTTCGCCGCCATTGCCTCAAAGTTAAGCCCCGCCAGTTCAGGATTTTTTTGCCTCAGCAGATTTACCAATAACTCGTAATCCAGCGGCGCCAGCTCGAAATCTTCCTGCTCCGGCCACGGCAGATTCGCCTCCGCAGGCAGATTCAACGCCGCCCTCAATCGACTTACCGTCGGCTCACGCATCTGCTCAAGTCCTCTCAGCACGTCTTCCATCCTCGCCGTCTCAACCTGCGCCCGAATCACGTCCGGATGACCTCCCCCCGCCGCGATATATTTCGTCTTCGTGATTTCCTCGAATCGTTTTAATAAATCAAGGTTCGTTCCCGCTATACCCGTCGCCCTGGCTAAGTAAGAATACTCATAAAATCCGCTTTTGACTTCATTGAGAAGTAAAAGCCGAACCGCCTGGTATTTTTGTTTCGCCGCATCGGCGTTCTTCGCCGCCGCCTCGGTCCTCGCGTCTATTTTGCCGAACCACGGAAATATCTGCATCACGCTGACCATCTGTTTTTCGCGCGCGTCCGATTCCTGCGCGTAATAACCGTATGTTAACTGCGGGTCGGGCAGTGACTTTGCCTGAACAACCCCTTCCGTTGCCGCCACCCATTGCTGATAACTGCTTTTTAGCCCGGCGTTGTGCGCCTCCGCGTAACTTGTGTAGCCCTTCAGCGTTAAAAACTGGTTCGGCTCGAACGTGACGGGCAGAACGACATTGTTTGGCTCGCCCATCGCGACTGCGCATTGGGCCAGAACAACCACAACTGCCGCTAATATTTTTGATATGCCTGTTCGCATTAATCCGTTTCCCCGCAAAGCTTGCTGAAACGCACTATACCACCCCACGCAAACCGCGTCTATGACAATGATATGGCGTTCGGCCAATTACCTGCCGTTTGCGTCCGCCGGGCCGACGGGGCTTGTCAGCCGTTCGACGAGGAGCTTTTCGAAAGCGTCGAGATTCTTCCACTTCATCGCGCAGCTTATTTTCTTCGCATTGCCGTCTATCCTCGTGCGCCCGTCATCCGTAACGCGAATACCAAGGTTTTCCGTCTCCAGCAAATCGTGTCTCATCGCGAGATAAATCGCCACGGTATCAAACAGCGTCGAACTCCTGCTGCCCGCCTGTGCCTCGTTTATGTTGCCGCTTTTTGCCCACACGCGGTAGTTTTCAATAACCGCATTTGTTATTGGGCTGTTGCAGTCCAGGAACTTCTTGTAGTCGTCCCCGTCCAGCGACACCATCCCGCAGGTATCCAGGGGCGTTATTGTCATATCCCATTGGGCCGTGAAAACCGTCTGTGACGCCTTGATAAATGAAACAATATTGTATTCTTTTTCCGGCTTCGACTTCTCGCCGTAACCCCTGCGGATACTTCCCTGCATCCCCACAAACCGAACCTTCTTCGCTATATTCGGCTCACGTTCCAGCGCAGCCGCAACGTTCGGCAGGGGGCCTATTGCGATTAGCGTTATCGGCTCCGGGGAATTCATTATCGTATCTATCATCGCCTGCACGCCGTCAGGGTAAATCTTCCCGGGATACTTCGATAAATCAAAATCCTTTACCCAGCCGTCCTGCCTGTGCCCGGTTTTCATATCCCCTATAGCCACCCCCGTCCCGATGGGTATATCCGTTCTGCCGACCGTCTGAAGTATCTTCGCCACAACCTTTGTTCTGGCCGTTGTGTCGCCAACCTCCGTGGTAATCAGCTTGACGTCGAATTCCGGCGATTGAAGCAGCATTGCCAGCGCCCACGTATCGTCGATGTCGTCGCAGATGTCGGTATCGAGAATAACCGCTTGTTTAGCGTTCTTGTCTGCCGGGAAAATCGCGGACTTGACTTCGGTCGATACTTTTTCGACTTTCTCGCACCCGCCAAATACAACCAATGCCGCCGCCAGAACCGCAACCGGCAAATATCTTTTTTTCGCGTTCATTCTAATCTCCTTACAAGCGATGTTTCCTTGCCAATATAATAATCGCTCGCCCGTCCATCCGCTAATATAAATCGCCTGCCCGGCCCTTGACTTTGCGCCGGATTTTTATATTGTTGCATAGGTTTTGTGCAAGGAGGCCTAAATTGGCAGAAAAACTGACAGCAGGAACGTTTATTTTTTCACCGCCGGCAAGTTCGCCGGTTGGCAGCGTATTGTATAACGAGCATCTCAAACTCACCGATAAATCCCATATCGCGGAATTCGCCGGCTATCTGATGCCGCTTTGGTATTCCTCGATAGGCGAAGAACATTCGGCGGTTCGCAAGCGGGCGGGCATCTTTGACTGCACCCATATGGGCGCATTAGAGGTCGCAGGCCCAAACGCTGAGAGTTTCCTCGACGCGGTTACGACTAATAACATCCGCACTCTCCAGGTCGGCTCGGCACAATACAGCTACCTTTTAGATGCCGCAGGCAACATCCTTGACGACATAATTGTCTACCGGCGCGAAAAAGAAAAATTTATGGTCGTCGTAAACGCCTCAAATGAACCGAAAGCCAAGGCGTATCTCGCCGCATTGAACGCAGGCAAGGCAAAAATAGATTTGGCGAAGCCCGACAGAAAAATAAAAACCGCTCCCGTTCGTGATATGCGGGACACAAAAACCGGCCCCGATTGCAGGGTCGATATCGCTATTCAGGGGCCTGCCTCGCCGGATGTTCTTTGCAAACTCGCCGATGCCTCGGTCGCTCAGCAGATAAAAATGCTAAAAAGCTTTACGTTCTGCCAGGCGAAACTGGCGAATATCGATTGCATCATCTCCCGAACGGGCTATACAGGGGCGAAGGTGTGTTTTGAGCTTTTTGTGCATCCACAGAAAGCAGCAGAATTGTGGCAAAAGTTGATTGACGCCGGAGCTTTGCCCTGCGGCCTTGGCGCACGCGACAGCTTGCGTGTCGAGGCGGGCCTGCCTCTTTATGGCCACGAACTCGCCGGACCGTATAATATATCGCCGTTCGAGGCGGGCTATGGCTGGGCGGTAAAATTAGACAAAGAGTTCTTCGTCGGCAAAGCAGCGATGGAGAAAATTGCGAACAGTTTCAATATGAAGGTCACCCGACTTGAGCTTTCCGGCGAAAAAGGCATTCGGCCCGTCCGCCAGAACGACGCTATAATATGCGAAGGCACTTGCGTCGGCTGGGTCCTCAGCAGCGCAACCGCAGGAACCAGGCAGATTGCGCTTGTATATATAGACAAGGACAAAGCAACAGAAGGGAATTCGGTTGGTGTTTATTACCTGGCTCGCAGCGAAAGCCAGATAAGCAAGGGAAGAAAACAGGCCGTGAAAAAAGGCGAGCGGATAAACGAGGACATCCAGGGCAAAGTGATAAGCCGATTTGAAAAATTTTAACAGTGGAGGCAAAGTTATGGTTGTTAAGGGACTGCTTTACACAAAGGACCACGAGTGGGCCAAAATCGAAGGCGATGTTGCGATTATCGGGATAACCGACCACGCGCAGAACCAGTTGGGCGAGCTTACTTTTGTCGAACTGCCAGACGTCGGCAAAGAAATCAAACAAAAAGGCGAACTCGCCGTCGTCGAAAGCTCAAAAGCCGCCAGCGACGTCTATTCGCCCGTTACGGGTAAGGTAATCGAGGCGAACGCTAAACTCGAAAAGAATCCGGAAATAGTAAACGACGACTGTTACGACGCCGGCTGGATTTGCAAAATCCGCATCACCGACAAGGCAACGACGAAAAACCTTATGGACACCGCGCAGTATGAGGAATACCTGAAAGGGCTTTAAGATATGCCGTTTATTGCCAATACCACAGACCAGCAAAAACAGATGCTGGCTGACATAGGCCTTACGATGGAAAAACTCTTTTCGGATATACCAAAAGGGCTTCTGTGCGGGCAACTGAATCTGCCGGTCGGATTGCCGGAGCAGGAAGTCCGCGAAGTTCTCGCCGGCCTCGCGGGCAAAAACTCGATAGACCTTACGCTTTTCTTAGGCGGCGGCTTCTACGACCATTTCATACCGGCAGCCGTTTATTCGATAATATCCCGCAGCGAATTCTACACCGCCTACACGCCTTATCAACCCGAGGTCTCGCAGGGGACATTGCAGGCCATATACGAATATCAATCGACGATTTGCCGACTGACCGATATGGAAGTCGCCAACGCCTCAATCTACGACGGAGGCACCGCGATGTACGAGGCGATGATGATGTCCCTTCGCATCACGGGCAGAAACAAAGTAATCATCGATACAAGCGTCAATCCCATTTACCGCGTTATGATTGAATCATATACGCGAAACCTCAAAATCGAGCATGTCCTGACTCACTGCGAGACAGGTCTTGTCGATAGAGAACAGATATTGGCCAAACTCGATAATGATACCGCCGCTGTGATTTTGCAGAACCCCAACTTCTTCGGCTGCGTCGATGATTTCAGTGACATCGCCGAAGCCGCACATAAAAAGGGAGCGCTCTTAGTCGTATCCAGCTATCCCATATCGCTCGGAATCCTGAAAACCCCCGGCTCAATGGGCGCGGATATCGTAACAGGCGAAGGTCAGAGTTTGGGTATGCCGATGTCTTTCGGCGGGCCATATCTCGGCTTTATGGCGACGCGAATGGAACACGTCCGCAAAATGCCGGGCCGCATCATTGGCCGAACCAAAGACCGCAACGGCAACGATTGCTTCGTTATGACCCTCCAGGCAAGAGAACAGCATATACGCAGAGAAAAAGCCACGTCAAATATCTGCTCCAATGAGGCCCTGTGCGCGATGACCGCTCTGGTGTATCTGTCATTATTGGGCAAAGAGGGCTTGCGCGAAACAGCGCAACTTTGCGCCGATAAGGCCAGTTACGCTTATAACCGCCTGACCGCTATACCCGGCATAAAATCCCATTTCAAGACAAGATGGTTCTTCAACGAATTTGTGCTCGACCTGCCCAAAGACGCCGCGGATGTGATAGGTAAACTTATAGAAAAAGGTTTCGCCGCCGGCTTCCCATTGAGCAGGTATTATCCCGATATGAAAAACTGCATCCTTGTATGCGTTACCGAAAAACGAACCAAACAACAGATAGGTATGTTCGCTGAGGCGCTGGAGAGCGTTTTATGAAACTGATATTCGATAAAAGTGTACCCGACAGGCGTGGCGTTACAACAACGCGAAGCGACGTTGCCACGACGGTAAATATAAAGAAGGAATTTCTGCGTAATAAACCCGCCCAGCTCGCCGAGCTTAGCGAGCTTGACGTGGTAAGGCATTTTACGGAATTATCTCGTCGCAACTTCGGCGTCGATACCAATTTTTATCCCCTCGGCTCCTGCACGATGAAATACAACCCCAAAGTTACTGAGCGAATCGCCGCGTATCCCGGCTTTGCGCATTTGCATCCGCTTCTGCCTCAGTTGCGCGGGGGCGGTATGCTGACACAGGGAGCACTATCCGTCCTTTATGAAATGGATATGCTCCTTCGAGAAATCACCGGCATGGCCGGCTTCACTATGCAGCCGATGGCGGGCGCGCACGGCGAACTCACGGGCATAATGATTATGGCCGCCTATCATCGCGACAAAGGCAATAAAAAAACCACTGTCCTCATCCCCGATAGCGCACACGGAACCAATCCCGCCAGCGCAGCAATCGCCGGGTACAAAGTCGTCTCCGTCCCCAGTACCGACAAAGGCGTGATGGATGTCACCGCCCTTAAAAAACTCCTCAACGATGAAGTCGCGGGTCTTATGCTCACCTGCCCCAATACGCTTGGGTTATTCGACCCGAATATCAAACAGATTTGCGATTTGATTCACAGCGTCGATGGCCTCGCCTATTACGATGGCGCAAACCTCAACGCCATCGTCGGCAAAGCCCGCCCCGGCGACTTCGGCTTCGACATCGTCCACATCAATCTTCACAAAACCTTCGCCACCCCTCACGGCGGCGGCGGCCCCGGCGCAGGCCCCGTCGGCGTTACAAAAAAACTCGTCGATTACCTCCCCGTCTCAATAGTTACCAAACGCGACGACGGCACCTACGCCCTCGAATACGACCGCCCCAAATCCATCGGCTACATCGCCCCCTTCTATGGCAACTTCGCCGTAATTCTCAAGGCGTATGTTTATATCCTTATGCTCGGTAGAGCCGGCCTCGTCCGCGTCGCCGAAAACGCCGTCCTCAACGCAAATTACGTCAGAGTTAAATTGCAGAAGCATTTTGAACAGGCAGTAAAGGCAATTTGTATGCACGAATGCGTGCTGACACCATCAAAGGGAATGTTGGATTCCGGTGTTCACGCATTGGATGTCGCCAAGGCGCTTATTGACCGCGGCTTCCATCCGCCCACCGTTTATTTCCCCACGACCGTCCACGATGCGATTATGATTGAGCCGACGGAAACCGAGAGCAAGGAAACGCTCGACTCTTTCATCGATGCGATGATTGATATCGCCGAAGTCGCCAAAAAAGACCCCGAAAAAATCAAGGCCTCGCCCCTGACAACTCCTGTTTGCAGACCTGACGACACCGCCGCCGCCAAAAATCTCGACTTGGCGTGCCTATAGGAAATATCGCGAAGGTATAGAAGCAGCAAACCGCTGAAGAGCTATTTCAACTCAACAGACCAGTAGGCGCTGTCCAAGAATTGTTTCCAACTGCTGTAGCGCTGATGGCCTAAGTGAATGTGAATGAGCGGGTTGTGTTTGGGTTTGACCGGCTTTTGAATCAGGGTCAATCCCGCCTGCAGAGGTGTTCTGCCGCCTTTCTTCACGTTGCAGTTGGTGCACGCACAGACGATATTCGTCCAGGTGGCTTTGCCTCCCGCGCTTCTTGGGACGACGTGGTCGAGTGAGAGTTCGCTGATGGGTTGTTTTTTGCCGCAATACTGGCAGCGGTTTTTATCGCGGGCAAAAATGTTCCTGCGGTTGAATTTTACCTCGCTTCTGGGCAGGCGGTCGTAAAACAGCAAACGGATTATCCTCGGCACGGCCACATACAGATTGACCGTCGAAACCCAGTCGTAGTTATCCGGCTCAAAATTACGCTTTAACTCGCTGACCTCGCACCAGCTTTCAAAATCGTAATTGGCGTATGTGCCTTCCTCGCAGGAAACAACCTCCGCCAGTTGACGACAGAGCATAGAGAACGCCCGCCTGGCGCCGATAATGCGAATCGCCATATAGTGCTTGTTAAGAACAAGCACGTTACAGTCCAGACCGGATTCAAGCCCTGCGGATAACATAGTCGGAAACTGCCTTATTTCTTTGCCTTTCCATTCACCGCCTTACTATTGAAATAGCAGATATTATGGGAAGTTGCAAGAAAAAACCGGTGTCATTCCAGCGTGAAAAACGAACTGGGGGTATCCTCCTCTGTCCTCCGTATTCCGACCTCTGTTATCTCAGGATTTCGTCGGCTGCTCGTCTTTCTTTGCCTTCTCGCCGCCGGCCGAAAGAGGAACCACGTTTTCTGCCCTTGGGCCTTTTTCGCCCTGCACGATGTCAAAGCTGACCGGGTCGCCCTCCGCAAGCGTCTTGTAACCCTCGCTGCTTATGCTTGAGTAGTGCACGAAAACGTCTTTGCCGTCCGAGGCCGCGATGAAGCCGTAACCCTTCCTTGTGTTAAACCACTTGACCGTTCCCTCTGACATATACCGCCCCGCCTCAACAACTACAACGCAGATACGCTTCTAAATATTTATTATTCGCCGCCCGGTTCTTGCCAATCGAGCGTCGAGTATCGAGATTTATTTTGTCCCCGCCGATTCGCGGGTGCCGGAAATCATGCGGTCCTTCATCAGTCGGCCCATCTTGAACTTCACTGTCCTTTTGGCCGGCACGTCCACTCGCTGCAGTGTCTTTGGATTCTGCGCGACGCGCGATGCGCGGGTCCTCGTCTCGAATACCCCGAAGTCGCGAAACTCAAGCCGGTTGCCCTTCATCAGCTCCGCGGTCATCGTGTCGAGGAATGTCTGAATGATGCGCTTGACTGTTACCCGCTTTGCCTGTGTGTCTTTTGCGATACGATCGATAAGTTCTTTTTTTGTAACTGTTGTCATACGTTACCTCGCTTCAACGATAGCTCGTGGCAAATTAAATCCCGTGTCACCGGGAAACCACCGCCTGACCCTAACCCGCCTTTTGACCATTCGGGTCCCATTGTCTGCCTCTGTAAATCCTGTTTAACCGTTGTCGCGGCAAATAAACCAAGTAGCCGCAAGTAACTATACTATAACGACTTCTACGCAACAAGAAATTTTTATCGAAAAAATTTTCGCCTGTTCAAAATCGCTTGACTATTCCACGGATAAATTATAAATTGTGGCTTCTGTGAATACGCGAGGAAAAAAACCCGTGATTGGCATCCTGGGCGGAATGTATTCCGGCAAGAGCACAGTAGCTGCCGAGCTGGCAAAGCTCGGGTGTGCCGTTATCGATGCCGACTCCATATCTCATCAGCTCCTCGAAGAAAAAGACGTTCTTAAAAAAATCGTCCGCGTATTCGGCAAAGAGGTTCTCGACGGCAAAGGCAAAATCAGCCGGTCTGCCCTGGCAAACAGGATATTCGGCGACCCCGCAAAGCTGGAGACCCTTACCGGCATACTGCACCCCCTCGTTATGGCTCGCGTCGAACAGTTGATAGCACAGTTTGACCCCCAGCCCGCCGTCAGGGCGATAGTCCTCGATATACCCCTTTTGGTCGAAGTTGGCTGGGAAAAACGCTGCGACCACTTCATTTTTGTCGATTGCGCACCCCCAATACGGCTTGAAAGGGCCAAAAAAACGGGTGTTTTCGAGGCCGACCAGCTAAAAATTCGCGAAAATCTTCAGATTTCTCTGGACAAAAAGAAACGTATCGCCGATAATATCGTCGATAACAATTCCGACTTATCGGGCTTGTCTAAACAAATCGCTTGTATTTTCTCAACCATTGTGGATAAAGGGTAAGTGCGGTTAAATACAATGTTTGGATAAGCGTACCCGGTTTGGGGATGCTGACATAACGCCTTAATACCAATTCAGCCACACTCAGCGCAGTAAAAATTTCGCGCTGGGGTCCGAAAAATCAGCTTGATATTGGCATCGGGGACAAAAACTGGCTGTTGGGCACCTGCGGATTACAGGGCATAACCCTCCAGGCAAATGAACGCCGATGGGCGGATAATGGAGAGATTAGCTTCAGCTTAAAGAGCTCCGCGCGGTTAAAGCGGGCGGGATAACATTACTTGTAACTTGGTTGTTGGCAGATATAGGAGCGAATATGATTAAAGGTGGCGGAAAGGGCAGAAGGAAAAAACGGGGTCAGGACGAGGCAGAAATCGTCGAGCAGCCCGAACAGGCAGAACCTCAGATGCAGGCCGTGGTCGGTACCGAACCGCAGGCCGCCGTCCAGGTCGTCGATGAGGCCAACGGAACGCAAAAGACCGAAGCGGAATCCACTCACGAAAAATACGAACGGGTAAAAAAGGGGCAATTGTACCTGACGGACCTTCAGAAGCTGAGCGTCTCCGAGCTCCACGAAATGGCCAAGAAGGACAACATCACCGAATATACCGCCCTCAAAAAACAGGAGCTTATTTTCAGAATCCTCAAGGAACGCATCCGCCAGAACGGCCTGATGTATGGCGAGGGCGTCCTCGAAGTCCTGCCAGACGGCTACGGCTTCCTCCGTAACCCCGACTATAATTACCTCTCAAGCCCCGACGATATTTACGTCTCGCCTTCTCAGATTAGACGCTTCGGCCTGCGAACGGGTAACACCGTCTCGGGCCAGATTCGCCCGCCAAAAGATTCCGAAAAATACTTCGCTCTCCTTCGCGTCGAGGCCATCAACTTCGAAGACCCGGACCGCCTCGCAGAAAAAACCGTCTTCAGCGACCTCACGCCCCTGCATCCGCTGGAACGAATAATAATGGAGACAACCCCGGAAGAGCTGAATATGCGGATAATCGACCTGGTGACTCCCGTCGGCAAGGGCCAGCGAGGACTCATCGTCGCGCCGCCAAGAACAGGAAAAACCGTCCTGCTCCAGAAAATGGCAAATGCCATATCAACCAATAACCCGCAAATCAAATTGATTGTGCTTTTGATAGACGAGCGACCAGAGGAAGTTACCGAAATGGAACGCAAAACTGCTCCCGACGTCGAGGTAATAAGCTCGACCTTCGATGAGCCGGCCGCTCGCCATTGCCAGGTCGCAGAAGTCGTCATCGAAAAAGCAAAGCGAATGGTCGAATACGGCCACGACGTGGTCATTCTTTTGGATTCGATTACGCGATTAGCAAGGGCATACAACTCCGAAATGCCCCACTCAGGCAAAATCCTCACCGGCGGCGTTGACGCCAGCGCAATGCAGATGCCCAAAAAATTCTTCGGCGCAGCTCGAAAGGTCGAAGAAGGCGGCTCACTGACCATTTTCGCCACCGCCCTCATCGACACCGGCTCCAAGATGGATGAAGTCATATTCGAGGAATTCAAGGCCACGGGCAATATGGAACTGCACTTAGACAGGAAACTTGTTGACCGCCGCGTCTATCCCGCAATCGACATCAGCAGAAGCGGAACCAGAAGAGAAGAACTCCTGCTTGCCCCAAAAGAGCTTGCCCTCACCTATCGGCTGCGAAGAGTGCTCAGCGAAATGAACCACGTCGAAGCCATAGAACTGCTCAAGGGCCGGCTGCAAAAGTGCAGAACAAACGCTGAATTCCTGATGACGATGAACCTCGACTAACCGCTTTGCTTTACATTGCGCGGCTGTTTGATTAAGATTAGATTCCGGCAGGTAAGCGCCTGCCGGAATTTTTTATTTCAGGGCATCTTCTGGGCGTTATATGGCTGAAGAATTAAGCAAGGTTTACGAACCAAAGAACACCGAACAGCAGGCAGCCCAAATCTGGGCCGCGGGCAATTATTTCCACGCCGAACCGGATGGCGCAAAGCGAAAACCTTACACTATCGTCATACCCCCGCCCAATGTTACCGCCGCTCTGCACTTGGGCCACGCCCTCAATAACACCCTTCAGGATATCCTCATCCGCTATCACAGGATGCTGGGTCTCAATACCCTCTGGATGCCCGGCACAGACCACGCCGGCATCGCTACCCAGACCGTCGTTGAAAAAAGAATCCTGGCCGAAGAAGGCAAAAAACGCACCGATTTCAAACGCAATGAATTTGTCGCCCGCGTCCAGGCCTGGAAAGACGAATACGAAATTCGAATCATCGACCAGCTAAAGGCGATGGGCTGCTCCTGCGACTGGCAGCGGACGCGTTTCACGATGGACGAAACCTGCGCCAAAGCCGTCAGGGCCACATTTTTCAACCTCTTCAAAAATGGCTTAATATATAGGGGCAAACGCCTTGTCAACTGGGACCCCGCCACGCAAACCGTCCTTGCCGATGATGAAGTCGAGCACGAGACAATCCAGGGCAACTTCTGGTATCTGCGTTATCCGTTGGTCGAACCGATTCAGATTGACGGCAAAAAAGTCGAGTATGTAACAGTCGCGACCACCCGCCCCGAGACAATGTTAGGTGATACCGCCGTGGCGATGAACCCGGGCGACCCGCGGGCAAAAGTCCTCGTAGGCAAAAAAACGAAGCTGCCTATCGTCGGCAGAATCATCCCCATTATCGCCGATGAGCATGTCGTTTTGCCAAATCCTAACAGCGAAGACGAAAAAGCCAAATTCTCAACCGGCTTTTTGAAAGTAACACCCGCACACGACCCTGATGACTGGGCGATTGGACAGCGGCATAAGCTCGAAGTCATCAATGTTATGGCGCCCGATGGCTCAATCAGCGATAAATTCGGCTGGACCGACTGGGAGCAAATCAAAAATCCCGACGCCGAAAACCTCATCGGTATGGACCGCTTCGAGGCACGCGAGGCAATCGTCGAATGGTTTCGCGAGGAAGGCCTTCTCGAAGAAATCAGGCCCTACGCCCACGAAGTAGGCCACAGTTACCGAAGTCATGTCCCCATCGAGCCATACCTCTCGGACCAGTGGTATATAGCGGTCAAAAAACCGATTGACCATCTCGCGAAAAAAATTGGCAAAGGAATGATTGATGGAACCGATGTGCCTGTCAATTCATTGGCGGGCCTTGCTTTGAAGCCCTTATTGGATGGCCGATTGAAATTTATCCCCGAACGTTACGCCAAAACATATCAGGCCTGGCTCGAAAACCTCCGCGACTGGCCCATCAGCAGACAGCTATGGTGGGGACATCAAATACCCGTCTGGTCAAAAGCCGGCAGGCAAAAAAACTGCTGCGAGCATAGCACATTTAGCACAGTTGTTGAAACCGAGCAGGGACCTGTAACCTACGCCTGTGTCAAACCCGGCTTTGAAGAGCTTGAACAAGCGATTGTCTCTGAGGGCTGGGTGCGAGACCCCGATGTTCTCGATACCTGGTTTTCTTCGGCTCTTTGGCCTTTCAGCACGCTTGGCTGGCCAGAAGAATCGCCATTATTGAAAACCTTCTACCCCGGCGATGTTCTCTGCACCGCCCGCGAAATCATCACGCTTTGGGTCTCGCGTATGGTGATGATGGGCCAATACTGTGCGGGCGATATACCGTTCAAAGACGTTTATATCCACGCGATGATACAGGATGGCGAAGGCCGAAAGATGTCCAAAAGCTTAGGCAACGGCATCGACCCCCTCGTCGCAATCAACAGCCACGGCGCAGATGCAATGCGGTTTACCCTTGCCAGTATGACCACCGACACGCAGGATATCCGAATGCCCGTCGCGCAAATGACGCTTCCCGATGGCAGGGTCGAAAACACCTCGCCAAAATTAGACGTCGGCAGAAATTTCTGCAACAAGCTATGGAACGCCTCGCGTTTCGCGATGATGAACCTCGAAGGAACCGACCCTGCCGGCTTTGACAAAACCAAACTGGCGATTACCGACAAATGGATTCTCTCTCGCCTCGCGCGGACAATCGCCGAAGTTACCGCGGGCCTTGACGCCTTCAAATATAACGAACCATTAAACGCAATTTACAAATTCTTCTGGAACGACTTCTGCGACTGGTATCTCGAATGGGCAAAGCCGCGTATGTTCGATTCGGCTCAAAAACCGATTGTCCAGAACGTCCTCGCCTTTGTCCTCGACCAGACGCTTCGGCTCTTGCACCCCTTTGTGCCGTTCATCACCGAAGGCATCTTCCAGAAACTAAACGAACTCGCCCCGACGCGAGGCCTCAAAGGAATCGCGGAATTAAACGGCGCTAAAGCATTAGTCATAGCCGATTGGCCAAAACGAATCGACGCCCTGATAAATGAACAGATTGAGCGGCAAATCGACAATATCCAGACCGTTGTCCGCTGCGTCCGCGACATAAGAAGCAAATGCAACATCCCGCCCTCTTCAAAACTCGTCGTTTCAATCAACGCGCCAAATGATATTTCAGGAATCCTGAACGCCGACGCCGGCCTTCTCTGTCAGATCGCAAATCTCAAGGAATTCAGCGCATCGCACTCGGTCTCCAAACCCAAAAACGCCGCTGCCGCAATCGCCGGACAAATGCAGATTTACGTCCACGATGCCATTGATGTCGCCGCCGAGCGCAAACGCCTGACCAAACAGAAAGACCAAATCGAAGGCGGGAAAAAAAGCATCGAAGCAAAACTTGCCAACGAAAACTTCATAGCAAGGGCAAAACCGGAAGTCGTCGCCCAGGCCAAAGAAAAATTAGCTGAATACACCGAACAGCTAAAGGCCGTCGAAAAACACCTGGCCGAATTGAACGATTAAAGGGGGCGGGATGGAAATTGAAGTCGAACTTTCAAAAATAATAATAAACGAGTCGTCCGACCAGCAGATAATCGTCCTCAAAGAGCGTTATGGCCCGCGAAGCTTCCCTATCGTCATCGGCATCGTCGAAATTTTCGCCATCGACCGCCGGCTAAAAGGCATCCAGCCCCCGCGACCGATGACCCACGACCTGCTCGACAACATTATCAGATCCCTCGGCGCCCGCGTCGAAAGAATAATCATCAACGACCTCCGCAACCACACCTTCTACGCCAGGATAGTCCTCAGCTTGAACGGCAAAACCGTCGAAGTTGACTCCCGACCATCCGATGCAATCGCCCTCGGCGCCGCCTCAGGTGCGCCTATTTTTGTGGCTGAGCAGGTTTTTGACAAGATTCTGGGCTAAACAAACTCGATATAATCAATAGCCCCACTGCCGTGCACAACATCGAATCCGCAACGTTAAACGCGGGCCAGTGCCTCCCGCGCCAATACACAACGTCGATAAAATCACGCACTAATCCCCCGTTGAATACCCGGTCGTAAAGATTGCCCGATACCCCCGCCGCGAATAACGCCAGTGCAACAACAACAATTTTGCGCTCTCCCCGCGCAAATATAAATATCGCCAAAATCACCACCAGCGCTATCGCCGATACCGCCACCAGCATCACCCGATGCCCCTCCGCTATCCCGAACGCCGCCCCAGTATTTACCGCTAATTGCAGCCGCAGAAAACCCTCTATGATTGCGACGCCCTGCTCCCGCAAACCCCCAAGCCAGCCAAACACCGCGCTTTTCGTCCACAAATCAAACGTCAGGCCCCCTATAAAAATCGGCCAGAAAATCAGATGACGAATACAGGAAGATAGAGGAGAAAGAACGGAAGACGGCATCTTCAGTTCTCTGTCATCTGTCATCTGTCTTCAGTCCTCTGCTTATTACTTCGAGTATTTTTCTATCAGTCTGTTAAGCCGGTCACTCCTCGGCTGGTCGGGTTTGATGCTCAATGACTGTCGCCACAATTCCACCGCCTGCGCCTTCAGACCCGCATCTTCTTCCGCGAGCGCCTTAGTCATATACGCCACACCAAGCCCCCGGTACGCCTCCCAGTCCATATTGTTTACCTTGATGGCCTGCCTGTAATTGTCTATGGCCTGATTTACGTCGTCTAACTGCAGAAAACAATAACCCAGATACTGATACGCGGAACTATTCTCCGGCTGCATCTGAGTTACCGTCGTAAACAATTCCCTCGCCGGCTCTACGCGTTTCGTCCGCAGATACGCCACCGCAAGCGACATCATCGTCCCGGTATTATTGCTGTCCATCTCCAGCGCACGCTTGTATGACCGCACCGCCTGCTCGTAATCCCTCTGCGAGTCATATATGTTGCCTAAAAGCTGGTGAAGCTCGCCGGTATTCGGGTCTATCCGCTCCGCCCTTTTCCCATAAACAAGCGCCTGGTTGTAATCATTTACCTCGTAAAGACACTTCGCGGTATTCAGGTTCGCCTCAAAATGGTTGGGCTTCAGCTCGCACGCCCTGCGATACGCCTTGACCGCCAGCGCAAACTCTTTCATCGTCTGATATACGCGCCCCAAACTGAAATAATCCCTGAACGACCACGGGTTAAGCCGGGTCGCCGCATCGTATGATGCCGCGCTTTTTTGATAATCCTGCTCCTGCTCGTAAATCTCCCCCAGCAGCGAGTGCGCCAGCGAGAACCGCTTGTCGGCCTTTGTCGCCTCGTTGAGTTTCTCGATGGCCTTGTCGTTCTCATTAAGCTCCTTCAACGACACCGCGTCAACGTATAGCTCCACCGCCTGCTGCCGGCCCGTGCAGCCACCGGCCAACTGTAACGCGATACACGCTATCGCCAACAAAACCAATAATCGAACGCCCCTTCTTTCGGACATCCTGTTTTCCCCACATAAAACTGAACTCAAAAAACAAACCTTACTTATAATATATCGTCATAATACGCTGTAAACCCTCAAATTATATTGTGATAACCAGCTCTGTCAAAACCTTTCGCCCTCCCGCCAGTATCCCCCCAAACCCCATTGGCAAATTCATTTCACCCGCGCCCAATCTTCGATGTTGATTATTGCCCGCAAATGCTTTAATATCTTTCGTTTACCTGTTAAGTAGTGGAATTCTTTGTCTCGTCTCGGCGAAGGCAGATATTTGCCGGAGCTTGGACAGGGTGGGCTGTGCCCCCCGGGTTTGCTATGCCGAGCCGTAGCCGGAAAGGAACGCGAATATGGAAAATTTGTGGATAGTAGCACAGGCAACCGAAACGCAGGGCCAACCGGAGGTCCCGGCGGAACCGGTGGGGCAAAACCAGGGCATAACCAGGACTATGACGGCTGCCGACCCAAACACCGCACACACTGCCGCCCCTATGAGCTCCCAGTCGTCAAACTATATGCAGTTGCTTTTCATCGGCGGTATTTTCGTGGTTATGTACTTTATCCTCTTCCGCGAACCCCGAAAACGCCAGAGACAGCAGCAGCAGATGGTTCAGTCCATCAAAAAGAACGACAAAGTCAGGACCGTCGGCGGAATAATCGGAATCGTCGTCGATGTCAAAGACGACGAGATTGTGCTAAAAGTCGATGAGTCAAACAATACCAAAATCAGGGTCATGGCTTCTGCCATCGGAAAAAACCTCTCAAACGAAGAAAAATAAAGGCCGGATATAACAAGGATTTGATATGGATAAGAATCTCTCGTGGAAAATCATATTGGTTGTTGCTTTGGTCATCTTGGCGGCCTGGACGTTGTATCCGCCGAGCAAAACTCTCAAGCCGGGTATTGACCTCGGCGGCGGAACAAGCTTGATTTACGAAGTTGACGCCAAGGGCCTCAGCTCAGAAGAAAAAAGAGGCCTCTCTGAAAGAGTCATTACCGTCCTGCGACGGCGTATCGACCCAGCCAACATACAAAACCTCGTCTGGAGACCGCAGGGCAGCACAAGGTTTGAAATACAGATGCCCCTCGCCAGCGCCGAGGCCAGGGATAAAAGAACGCAATACGAAACGGCCCTGAGCAACCTTCTGGCCAACAATGTCACCCAGGCCGCCATAATGCGCTCCGTCGCAAAACCACAGGATCAGCGAGCAAAGGACTTCGAACGATTCGCTCGCGATTCCAATGAAAGAGCACGCGTCCTCGACGACTTCGCAAAAACCTATGATGAGCGAAAAACGCTCCAGCAGCAAAGAGACGAAGTCGCAAATCAGATGGTTACTCCCGAAAACTTAATAAAACTCGCCGGGCTTAAACTTGATGATATCAAGATTCAGGTCGTCGATTGGGCCAAACTCGATGGCGATAAACGCAAACAAGCCATCATTAAGTTCCTCGGCTCCGAGAGCAATCTTGACCTGCTTACCCGCTATACAGAGATGTATGGCAAATGGGCCGATGTGGTGGACCGCCTGACCGAACCTGAAAATGGCGCAAATGCCCGCTATACCAAGGCGGCACAGACCCTCCACAAGCTGAATTTGTCTAATGAGCAGGTAACTGCCGCGCTCGAGGCCGGAGCACCTGGTTCCTTCGGGGCCAATAAGGCAATTGAGGCACTCAAAACAGAATTCCCCGAGCTGGCTGACAAAATCAGCAAAGTTACGACCGCCTACAACGCCTATTTCCCATTCAGAGGCCGACTCGACGACCCCGGCGACCTCCAGCGAATGCTCAAAGGTGCAGGCATTCTCGAATTCAGAATCCTCCCGACGGAAGGACACCCGGAAGTCGATTCGGCACAGATGAAGGCCTATGTCGAAACACTCAAAACAAAAGGACCCAAGTACCCCCTCGACGACCAGTATGTCTGGCTCGAAATCGAAAAGCCCGCTGAATGGCACGTCGCCGATAGAGCAGGCCGACCGGCCATCACCGCCCAGTTCGGAAACAAAGTATATGTCCTCGCCAGCAACAGAAAAGCCAAAGACGAGGTTATGCTCCACACGGGCCTGAAGGACTGGAAACTCAATAAGTCCACCCCGGGCCAGGACCAGCAGGGCCGACGAGCCATTAATTTCGAACTCGATGAACGCGGCGGAGCGCTCTTCATGAACGTAACGGGCAAAAATATCGATAGGCCCCTCTGTATCGTCCTCGATGGTACCGCGATTTCCGCCCCCAACATACAGGCCAGAATTTATACCCATGGCCAGATTACAGGCGGTTTCACTCAGATACAAGTCGAGGATATGGTCAGCAAACTCAACGCCGGGTCACTCCCCGCTCGACTCATCGAAGAGCCCATTTCCATCAAAACCATAGGCCCTTCCATCGGTGCCGATAACCTCCAAAAGGGTTTGAAATCCGGTTTTGTAGGGCTGGTATGCGTAATTCTCTTTATGCTCGTTTACTATACCATTGGCGGCGCCATCGCCGATATGGCCCTGCTGCTGAACATCCTGTTTCTCCTTGCCATTATGGCCGGACTGAGCGCCACCTTCACACTGCCCGGTATCGCGGGCGTCATACTCACAATCGGTATGGCCGTCGATGCCAACGTCCTTATCTTCGAAAGAATTCGCGAGGAACAGCAAAAAGGTGCCTCGCTGGCGGTTTCCATTAAAAACGGCTACGAAAGGGCCTTCAGCGCCATTTTCGATTCCAACGTCACGACTATTATGACTGCCGCGATTCTATACTGGGTTGCCTCGGAGGAAATTAAGGGCTTTGCTATCACACTTATCCTCGGTCTTTCCTCGAGCTTGTTCACCTCCCTGTTTGTTACACGCATGATTTTCGACTGGCTCCTCAAAAAGAAAATTATCAAGGACCACCTGGTCTTTCTGCACCTCATTCGAAAGCCAAATATCGACTGGATGAAAGCCCTGCCCATATTCCTCACCATTTCGGCAATACTGACTATCGGCGGCGTGACCCTCTTCCTTGTCAGGGACGATACCAAAAACAGCAAATACGATATCGAATTCACAGGCGGAACCAGCGTCCAGATTAACCTCGTGGAGGGCTCTCATCTCGACAGGCAGCAGGTCGAAGACAGAATTCATAAAAAAGGCGAAGAGCTGAATAACAAGGCCATTGCAGCCGCCACGGTTTACAGCGTCGGCGACACAGGCAACCAATACGAAATTACCACAACCGAGACAAATAAAACAAAGACAATCGTCGCCTTCTCAGCAGGCCAGTGGACCGTCGAATCGGTCACCGCGGCTGTCAAAAAGGCCGCCGACGCCCAGCAGGCCGAACTGCCGCACCTCGTTGTCACGCCCGAAAAGTCGGGCCAGACCTTTGCCGTCAGCACAAGCCAGTTAAATAAAAACACAGTCGCTGACGTTCTCAAATCGGCCTTCCCTGACGCCAATATCTCTGACCCGCAATTTGACGAAGTGGTTTCAAACGTCATTCTCGCCGCCTTTGGGGACCAGCTCGAAATCCGTAAAAATCTCAAGCCAACGATTACCTCCACAGAAAAAATGACCGAATCAATGCTCGAATATTCTCCCGAACTCCTCGATTTCATCGGCGGCGTTGCCGTCAGGTGCGAGCTTGGAACAAGCGCTTCAGCCGCTGAAATCAGTCAGAGATTCGAAGAGTTGAAATACAAACCAGAGATGAGAGGCGAAACCTGGTATTCTTACCGAATCCTCGACTCGAACCTTAAAACAATGGACCCTAATCTGCCGGTCAAGTCCTTTGTTTATCTCGCCGCCGAACCAGAGCTTGCCGTAGGCAGTTCCGACTCGGACATCTGGACTCAATTTGTCGATGGCGAAAAAACAAAGGTCACTGACGCGATGCAAATCGCTTCGTCCCTGCCACACGTAACACAGATAAGCCCCTCCGTCGGAAAAGAGGCCAAAACCGCCGCCTTGATTGCCGCGATTTTGTCCCTGATTGCGATGCTGATTTACCTGGCGATTCGGTTTGGTGACGTGCGATACGGCATAGGCGGCATAGTTACCCTCGCCCACGACACCACCGCTACGATGGGCGCGCTGATGTGCTGCGCATTTATCTCCGCCACGGCAATAGGCCAAAAACTGCTTATCGGCGATTTCAAAATTGATATGGTGATGGTGGGTGCGTTCCTGACCCTGCTGGGTTATTCGATTAACGATACCATTATCGTTTACGACCGTATTCGCGAAAACCGCAAAAAAGGAACCCTTACGCCCCAGCTTATCAACGACAGTATCAATGCCACTCTTTCCAGGACCATCCTGACCAGCACGACCGTTTTCCTCGTGGTATTTATTATGTACATCTTCGGCGGCAAAGGACTCAGGGGCTTTAACTTCGCTATGCTCTTTGGCGTTATCGAAGGAACCTATTCATCAATCGCGATATCTGCGCCGATATTGTTAATAAGGGCACGAGTGGCGGTCAACAAACCCGCCCCTAAGCAACAGCAGAACTGATTGTTTGGTTATGATTTACCCTCCATAGTCCGAAGGGCGAAGGAGGGGTATTGAATGTCGGCGATATGCAAAAGGACTTTAAAACCGGTCTGGCAATCGGCGTAACGCTGGCTGCGGGTACCATCCTTTGGCTTGCCACCCTGCCAAACCTTAGCGCACAGGCCCGCGCACTCCAGGCCGCCTCTAATATAAATCCCTCTCCCCAAACCTCGCCAATTGCATCGTCGCCGGCAACCTCACCCATACCGCCTGATTCCGAACTACGAAATACAAACGACGACACGCAGCGAAGCGCAGAACCCGCTTCGGAAATACGAGATACGAGACACGAGATACAAAATACGAACACCGAACAACCCCCAAGAATTCACATTGTCCAGAAGGGCGACACTCTTTCTTCTATCTCCGTCAAATACTATGGCTCCGCCCGTCAATGGCGTAAAATCGTCGCCGCCAACCGCTCGAATCTGCCGGACCCGAATCACCTCGTTCCCGGCAGCAAGCTTATTATCCCTTAGCGCAAGTAGAAATCCGAAAACGGCTCCTGACCCATTTTTCTCAGGAAGGAATGGTTTTAAAATGCGACTAATAATTAAGATAGGACTTTCAATTTTAATAGTTATTACAATATTATTATTGCTAGGAATTATCCCCCCGGTCGTCTACGTTTGTAAAATGCATAATGTGCTCTCTCAAAATGGGCTGAGAATGACAAAAATGATTGGATCTGACGTGATTAGTTACGCCCAAAACCATGGTAGGATGCCAAATTCCAATTTATGGTGTAATCAGCTTATGGAAAGCTCATCAAATCTTTCTAAGCATGATTTCGGGATAGGACAATACCCTGAAGTTCAATGTGCGATCGCATATAATAGAAATTTATCAGATGTTCCTATTGCAAACCTGCCAGGTAATATTGTGGTCCTTTTTGAAGCGGATGGGCAGATGAACCTTGCCGGAGATGCTAATACAATTGCAAAAAGTCGTACAAAAGATATATATTTGGATTCTTGGTTTTATAAAGAAAAATATATATTTATCTATTTCTTTGACAAGACCATCGTTAAATACCGTTTGCCTGATGGTGCTGTGTCAAAATATGATCCCGAAAGAAAGCAGTTTCTATCATATGTGAATAATAGCCCATATTTACCATTGCAATGGCAGCCAACTACTCAAACCGCAACACAGGACGGTAAGTGAGCGCGGCGGGGGAAAAGGGGACAAGGATTGTTTTTTGAAATATCAAATCATAAATCAAAAATAATAAATCGAGGAATGCCCGGGACAGGAGTCGAACCTGCATGAGCCGAAGCCCACCAGCCCCTCAAGCTGGCGCGTCTGCCAGTTCCGCCACCCGGGCGAGCTATTATTGATTATTGACGATTAGACGTCGAAAGTCAATTGCATTTCAAAATGGCTATTTACCGCAGAGACCGCCGAGCACGCAGAGATATTTTTTTGTTATTTCTCCGCGACCTCTGCGTTCTCCGCGGTGAGTTAAGGTTTATTTTCCTTTCATTCCGTCGTATAGCAGAATATGCAGCCGCTGGCAAAAAACATAACCCGCTTCTTTACACAATTGTGCGACCATAGGCGATTTGGCAATTAGCTCATCCCTCTTCTTCGCCTGGGGCATAAGCATTACTTTCTCGGCGGATACCCCCCCGATTTGCTCCACGGCCTGCTGAATCTCCGGCAGGTCATCGGGCGAATCCACCACGAATTTAAGCTGATACGGATAGCGCCTGATTAACTGTCTTATTGAGGAAAAGGGGTCAGCCTGCCCTGCCTGTCCCGAGCGCAGTCGAGGGGAGCCTTGTTGTCGAAGGGGAGCCGTCTTTATTTTTTGGCCTGAATTTGATAGTTTCGGGCTTACGCTCATCAGGTCGCAGGCAAGCCCCGCAACGAACTTGATACCCGCCGTCTCAATCGTGATATGTTTGTTTCGCTCTTTTAACGCCCTGGCAAGGTCGGGCAACTGCGGATTCACCATCGGCTCGCCGCCCGTTATCACCACGTATCGGCTGGGCCATTGGACGATTCTGTTGACTATTTCCGATACGGGGAGTTCTTCGCCCTCATTGGCGTCCCAGGCGTATTTCGTATCACACCATTTGCACTGGAGAGGACAGCCCGCCAGACGAATAAATACGCTTGGCGTTCCCGCCAGCAGCCCCTCTCCCTGAAGTGAATAAAAAATTTCGTTTACTACCATTTCAGACGCGCGCACCGCCCTGTGCTAAACCGTTTTCTTTGCGCCAACGACGCCTTGAACGTATTCAATCGGGTCTTCAAGCCCCGCGTCGCGGAAACCCTTCAGCCGAATCCGGCACGAATCACACCTGCCGCAGCTCCTGCCTTGCCTGTCCGGGTCATAGCAACTGTGTGTCAGCGAGTAATCCACGCCCAGCTTCATCCCCGCCAGTATCGTCTGGCCTTTCGTCATATTTATGATTGGCGTATGAATCTGGAATGTCCCCTTCTTCTGTGTCCCCGCCGCCGTCGCGAGATTAGCCATTTTCTCGAATGCCTGTATGTAATCATGCCGGCAGTCAGGATACCCGCTGAAGTCCGTCGCGTTTACCCCGAGGAAAATATCGAACGCCCCAAGCACTTCCCCCCACGCCAGCGCGTAGCTCAAAAATATCGTATTGCGGGCCGGAACGTATGTCAGCGGTATATGGTCGCTGCTGCCAAGGCCCTCCCTGTCTTTGGGCACCTCTATCGTCAGGTCCGTAAGCGCAGACCCCCCGATACCGCCCATATCTATCGGGATGATTTTATGCTCAGCCACCCCTATCGACCTTGCGATTTGCCTGGCGACTTCCACCTCGCACTGGTGCCGCTGGCCATACTGAAACGTAAGAGCATATAACGAAAACCCCGAGTGCTTCGCTATCGCCAGTGCCGTCGCTGAATCCAGCCCGCCGCTCAGCAGAACCACCGCCTTATCCTTTGTCTGTAACATTTTACGCTCCTTATTGAAATGGGAATGTAATTATATTATACTAATTGAAAAGCTTTTACGAGAACCAAGAAATGAGCGAAAAACCCCAACTGGAACTGTTCGACAACCCCTCACTAAAGCGTAATTATTGCGTTACCATCCGCTGCCCCGAATTCACCAGCGTCTGCCCAAAAACCGCCCAGCCCGACTTCGGCGAAATAACAATCGAGTATTGCCCCGATAAAACCTGCATAGAACTCAAATCCCTGAAGTTGTATATGCAAAGCTACCGCAACAAGGGCATTTTTTATGAGGCGTTGACAAACGAAATACTCGATGATTTAATCTCTGCCTGTAAGCCCAGATGGATGAAGGTAACTTCCAGATTCACTCCGCGGGGCGGCATCACAACCGATGTGGTGGCAGAATATAGTAAGGACAAAAAAATAAATCCTGGCCAGAGGTAACAAAATGGGAATATCTTTTCACTGCGAATACTGCGGCAAAAAAATAGAAGCCCCCGATACCGCTGGCGGTAAATGGGGCAAATGCCCTGCCTGTCGCAATAAGGTTTACGTCCCCGCCAACAACCCGCCGGACGACATGCTTCGACTCGCCCCCATCGATACCGAAGAGGAACGCAAACGCAAAAAAATGGCTGCTGAAGTTGACCGCCTCAGAGAGAAAATTCTTGACGAAAAAGACATTCCCGAAGAAGGCGCCGTCCCCAAAAACCAGCCCGCTGCCCCAAAACCCGGCGACCTCAGCGACGCCGAGCTTACTACCTTCATTATCAGTTATCTGCGTCAAATGGCCGACGGCGAGCTTGACCTCGCCGAACAAACCGCCAAAGCCATCCTGCCAAATGGCCAAAACGCCATCCGTCCTCTCGAAAGAATCGCCCTTAGCGAAATACCTGCACCCGAAATCGCCGACATCCCACAGCAGGTACTCTCTGGTCTCATAAAGGGCCTCCGCAGCCGCATCCGATGACGAAACCAACTTTATTATCGCATCCGCACAGTCCAATAAAACCCCTGCCATCAATGGGTCGTAGTATCTATCGGGGCAGGAATACAGAATCGCCTTGTTTGCCCCGGCCCTGACCGTTTTTTATGCTTTAATCCGGAGGGCGAGATTGTCCGATTCTGCTTTGAATGGCACCTTTGGAAAGGAACTTGTATGGGGATTAAGCCAATCCTTGTTCATATTACGCACGAAGCGGCTGCCAAAATGGGCGGCATCGGTGCCGTTCTGGAAGGTTTTTTCACCTGCCAGTCATACATCGATACCGTTGACCGCTCCATCGTCATCGGCCCGCTCTTCACAACCGACGGCTCGGTCCTCGACCGCCTCGGCGACGACGGCGAAGTCCTTTATTCCTCCATCGACGGCCTTGTCAACACCGGCTACGCATCCGCCTTTTCCAAAATCGAAACCTTCTACGGCGTCGGAATCATCTACGGCAGACGGACCTTCGTCGATTCCCAGACAGGCATCAAATCCTCCCCGGAAGTAGTCCTCCTCGATGTCCGCCACGCCGACATAGGCGCAATCAACGATTTCAAAGCCAAACTTTTTGAACAATTCGAAATCCGCAGCGACCTCTACGAACACCTCTGGGAATTCGAACAGTATGTCCGCCTCGCCCCCGCCGCACTGGCCATCCTCAAAGCCATCGGCGCCGCCACCGACAAAACCGTCATTGTCGCCCACGAGTATATGGGTATGCCCACCGCCCTGGCCGCTATTCTCGACCAAACGTGCAATTATAAAACCGTATTCTATGCCCACGAAGTCGCCCCTATGCGCAAAATCGTCGAGGACAACCAAGGCCACGACACAATGTTTTACAACGTCATCAAAAAAGCGCACCAGCAAAAACTCTACGTCAAAGACGTCTTCGGCAACCAGAACCTGTACTTCAAATATCCCCTCGTTGACGCCTCCAAACACTGCGACGCCATCTTCGCCGTCGGCGGACTCGTCGCCGATGAACTGAGGTTCCTCGCGCCGGAATTCGAATCAGACAACATCAGCGTCGTTTATAACGGCATACACGCCTACAAAACAACCGTCGAGGAAAAGCTCGCCTCCAAAAATAAGCTCCGGCAGTACTGCTTCAACCTCATCGGCTATCGCCCAGATTTCGTCTTCACGCACGTCACGCGACTCGTCCAAAGCAAAGGACTCTGGCGAGACCTCCGCGTCCTCGAACATCTCGATAGGGCCTTAACAAGGGCCGACAAAACCGCCGTTATGTTCCTCCTCTCCACCGAGGTCGCCGTCAGGCGAAGTTGCGATATCTTCGAAATGGAAGCACGCTATAACTGGCCCGTCGCGCACCGCGAGGGCTGGCCCGACCTCTCTGGCGGCGAGGCGGCCTTCTATACCGCCATCCAGGAATTCAACGCGAAAACCAAAAACGTCAAAATCATCTTCGTCAACCAGTTTGGCTTCAATAGAAAACTCTGCGGCAATAAAATGCCCGCCAATATGGATACCATCGACATCCACAGGGGAACCGACGTCGAATTCGGCCAAAGCATCTACGAACCCTTCGGCATCGCGCCCATCGAACCGCTCACCTTTGGCGGTCTCTGCGTCTTCAGCAACGTCTCCGGCTGCGCCGGCTTCGTCAACGACGCCATCGCCCGTACAAACTCATCCTCAAAAGACGGCACACGAAACGTCATCATCGCCGATTACACCTCCCTCGATGGTCAGTTCGCCGATATCAGAGACCTCCTCGCCATCGGCAGAAACGTCCGCGACAAGATTGAAGTCGCCGAAAGCAGAGAAGTTGCCGACGAAATTATTATGCTCCTCCCAAAATCCGATGCCGAAATCGCCTCGATGATTAAAAATGGCCATCGTATCGCCCAGAATATGAGCTGGGACGTCGTCGTAAACAACTACCTCCTGCCTGCCTTCGAAAAAATCCTCCACACCCATAAAACCACTCGACTTGAAACAGCCGGGAAAATCTCACGCAATTAAATCTGCGAATACGCATTTTCACGCGAAAAACGCGGAAAAACGCGAAAAAAGTGTTAAAAAAAAGCCCGATTTTTTGAAATTTTTCGAAAAAGAGCCTCGTTTTTTTCCTTTTATTGCGGTTTTTTAATCGCGGATTACGCGGATGACACAGATTTTTAAGGGGAGGAATTTGCATTAGAAGTGCTAATGCTCTTACAAGAAATTTTTTAGTTGCCCCTTGTTGCCCCTCGTTTTTGTGTGTGGGGGGTAGAGGGGCAAGTTGCCCAGATTAACACGGATTTTTTATTTCACCACAGAGGCCGCGAAGAAACACGAAGGTTTTTTTAGACACGGATTAACGCAGATTTACGCTGTTTTTCGATTTTAGATTAAGTCCTGACTATTGCAGATTAATTAATGATTTCCAATCAATAAGTTTACCAATCTTTTCAAAATCTTCGGAATCCACGTGCCATTTTCTGAGATATTTCTTCGCCTCTTCAATATACGCCATAATTAATTCATAGATTTCAGAATTGGTGGCATCACGCGGAATGGTTTTTTCAGGAACAATTTTGTGACTTAGAAAGTCAATAATTTTTTTCCGAGTTTTCACAATCCGCTTGCTCTTTACTAACCAATACTCCCCCCTAATTTGGTCGCCTAAAAAGTGTAATCTTATATATCCGATGATTTCATTATATCTCCATGGCCCTCCGAATATTTGCCATGCATCTTTCGTGAACCTTTTTTTCAACTCAGGTTCCATTTTGTAGAATTCATCAACTTTTTCTTTCGGCTCATTAGGCCACATATTCAAACTATCTTGTAGATATTTTTCCCAATCCTGATCAAATCGTTCACTGCTTACTCGATAAATAGGTAGGTCGTAAAAATAATTAACTCTGTCCATTATATTATCTCTTAGATTCTCTCTTTTAAGCCGCCGATTTATTCGGCAGGTTTTATTTAAGTTTTCCTGCTATACCTTCGAGAGATTTTACTATATCTTTGATACCTTTTTCTTCTTCTATCAAGTAAGACAGTCCTTTGTAGACTGCCAGATCGTAACTATAAATCTGTGGTGGATATGTTTTACCATTTGGTGTTTTTTTATAGGAAAGTTTAAAGGTTAAGATGGAATCTACAAAAGGCGTTTTTTTGATTTCCAAAAAACTGAACAACAGGGTGCTTATTTCCTGATTTTCACACAAAACCGGGACAGACCTATGGAATAAGGGAATATCCTTAAGAAAGTTATATGGACGTAAACCAGGAAAATCCGGTGGTTCGGTTGAAATTGAAATGGTAAGTTCATATACAGGAATACATCCAACGTTTTTAATAATCAGTTTGGTTAAAGGCGCATAAGAAGGCGACGCTTCAAATATGGCCTGAATATTTGACCGTTTATTTGTATAGCGCATTTCACGCCACATCATGACGGTTAATACTGCATAAGTTACTGTCGCCAAAGCAACCAAACCTGAAAAGATTCCCGTCATATCAATAGATTGGCCTATACACATAATTCATTAATCCTTTTTTTCTTCCTTAACTATCTTTATTTCTTCTTCTGACAGGCCGTAGAGGTCATAAACGAGTTTGTCGATTTGGGCATCGGTGGCATCTATCTGCCGTTGAATTCGCGTCTTTTCATCAGGATTCTTTATCCCCGCAAGTTTCTTATGCAACTCCAACATCTGCTCGACAAGCGATACCATCTTGTCGTGCTTCTTTACTTCATCGGCTTTCTTAAAATCAATTGGACGGACAGGGAGTTGTGCTAAATACATAGGTTTGTATTCAAAATAGCCTCCCTGCTTTGTTGATGAAATGCTGTGCATAAAGAAGTCTAAAACCTTTGAATTCAACAATCCCAATAGATAAAGATCGTCTGTGCCAATGATCGTCGTTTTGTCATTCGAGAAATAACCTCTCTTGTCGAAGCAATATGCACCCTTTTGCACAATGGAAGGAATAATAATCTTAGGTTTCGCAAATTCGTCATAATAATCGCACGCACGAAGTTCCCACCAATACTCCCCTTTGTCACAGCGTTTCTCTGCATCGGAAGCAAATGGTGCCAAATGTTGTGCAATTGCTGGATACTCATTTTGAAGCCATGCCCACGCATTTTTTGATTTTAGTTGCTTCCGCGTCCATCCTTTGGGGATGAATATTAGAAATCGCGTGTCTTCTATCGTTGCGTATCTCTTCACGTCACGCCCCAAAAGAAACGGCTTTATCAAATTTAGACTTCTGATGTCCTTCTTGAGTAAATCGTCCAGCGTATTACTATCAATGACAAACGCCTCATTAAGGCCCGTTAAAATTCCTCGATAAATCTTTCCATCAACGTATTTTTTTAGCGGCAACCCCTTATTAGTCAGTTTCTTAAAAAATTGGTCTGTCGTTTTGTTGGTCAGCGTCCATCCTTTGTCGTCAAGTGTCGATTGAATTACATTATAACTATTTTGTTGGGTGTATTCGATTAGACACAGTGAATCAAGGTTTTTAACTTGTGCGACAGGAAATTCGCTTGTTGCTCCGCGTTTAGAAATAACTATGATGCACGGGTATGTTGTTGCAGATTTAAAGACTGGCAGACCGCCAAAATCAACTATTCTTTCAATGTGTTGCTGCTTGAGCCAGCGGCGCAAAGGTTCACCATAATTCGCCCGCATCCATTTATTGGCAACAATAAAACTAAACAAGCCATCTTTTCTAAGAAGGCTAATTCCTTTTTCGATAAAATAGGCATAAAGGTCGGCGATGCCATGATAAACCTTGTAATGTTGTTCAAAATAATCTTTGAATTCGCCAAGCGTTTCCTGTCGCACATACGGCGGATTGCCTATAACCGCATCAAACCCCGGGGTTTTGCCGGTCAGAATTTCTGGGAACTCTTTTTGCCAGTCAAAGGCATTTATCTTTCTCTGTTGCTCATCGCCAAAAAGGTTTAATTGCTGATTTTGATAAAAATCCGGCCCAATAAGCGAATTGCCGCACTTGATATTATTGCCCAAGTCCGGCAGCGCACGTTCATGAAACAATCTCAAACTTTCCTGCGTCTCATTTTCAAGAACCTTTAGCAAAAGGGAAAGTTTCGTTACCTCTGCCGCCTGCGAATCTATATCCACGCCGTAAATATTATTTAAAAGAATCCTTTTCTTTTCATCAATCGTCAAAAACCACTGTTTGCCCTTGCCCTGATATATCACCTTTTTATGTTTCGATGGTTCTTCGGCGTAATAATCACGGTGAAAATCTAAAAGAGACTGATACGCCCCGATTAAAAACGAACCGCTGCCGCAGGCGGGGTCGAGAATTTTTAACTTTTCAATTTGTTTGGGTGTTTTGTTTTCGCAAAGTTTTCCAACCGTATTTTTTACAATGTAATCGACAATATACGAAGGCGTATAATAAACTCCGCCCGCCTTTTTAACCTCCGGCTTTTCCTCTACCTTTGCCTGATGCGATTCCGTAAGCCGAATTACCTTGCCTAAAAACTGTTCATAAACCTGCCCCAAAATTTCCGCAGGCATAACGGAAAATTCATAAGGGCACGGATAGTATAAATCCCTGATTATTTTCTTTAGGATATCATCATCGATTTTCAGATTTGCCGACAGTTCATCCGGTCCCTCGGGCCTGTCTTTTTCTCTGCGAAAATGAAAAATGCCGGAATTATATTTTTCATCGGCTTTTTCAAAAAGTTCAAAAAGCCGCGGATATATTCTTGGGCCGCTAATTAGCCCTGAAAGTTGTTCGCTGCGCTCTATGCCTCTATCTTCGCATATCCTCAAAAACAAAATCCGGTCGATGGTCTTCTGCACAGCAAAATTAAGGTCATACACGGATAGTTTACCGTTGCGAATAGCGATATTTTTTGCCAGTTCGTTCCGCCACCCTTCTATCTCGGCCAGAAACTCTTTATCTACTGTAGTTGTGCCTCTTTTGGTTGTCTTTTCAGATGCGTATGTATCGAACAACCCTTTATAAACCGCTTCTTTGCTGAATATATTTGCGATTTGTTCCCATTTTTCGCTGTATTCTTTATATGTGCAGTAAAAAATCCTCGCTGTCGATGGCTTGTCGTTTACATTTGGCCGAATCTGGCAGTCATAAACTGCAAACTCCTCGAAATCGGTAAGAATAGACAATGGCAGTTTCGCCGACCATGCGTATCTGCGTAATTGATAAGCAGGACTGATGTCGGATTTTATATCGACTGATGGCTTTTTCGCTTCCACGAAGAATTTTCTTATTCCGCTTATGGTGAAGCAGTAATCTGGCGCTTTTGTTGTCCCACCTATTTTGATTGCGTCTTCGTGAATTACATCTTTATATGCCTCGGCTGTCCCCCCTTTATTTGCTATGTCCCATCCCAGCGCCTCGAAAAATGGGTCGATAAATTCACTCCGCACCCCGGCCTCTTTATATCCCTGCCCCTTGTACGATTCGATATTCCGCTCGAATTGCTCAATAAGCTCTATTACTTCCTTCGGTACACTTCCCATATCGCAAAACTCCATCCAATCCAATAATTTCCCGACGCCACAATACCCCAAACCCCCAATCTCGTCAATGAAGTAACCCCGGCATAAATGCCGGGGCTGCTATGAGGTCAGCCG
>PMZJ01000035.1 GCA_003170415.1 Phycisphaerales bacterium
AAGATAGGATTAGTTATTATAAGTTCCCTAATTTTAGAAATACAGGTTTTCAGTTATAATCCGAGTTAATTAGTGGTTCCAGTATAAAAATCAAGCATCTTGAGGATGCGTATAGAATCCTCGTGTGGCTCATTATTGCCGGATGACTTTCGCCTTTCCCATTCAGTTTGGAGTATGTCGATAGCCAGCTTTACATCATGTTCATCTAATTTTACTTCACCTGCAATTGCCAAGTCAGCAATTCTGCGAGCTTCTGCAACTTTATTGCGCCACTTAGTTCTTACTATCAGAACGATAACACCTATTAAAAAACAAACAAATCCCACTGACGCTAAAATAATTAATGAAACTTTCAATTGTTACCCCACTTACATAAAAATGATATACCTTTAATCCGTGCAAATCCGTGTCAATCCGTGGTTCACAGCACTAATCTTTTATACCTCAATGACTGCTCACCAAAGTTTATCAGCAATCCGACATTCAGTCCGGTTGCCTTCAGGTAGTTCAAAACCTGTGCTTCTTCGACGTTCGTAATAGCTTTTAACGCTTTAAGCTCTACCAGTACTTTTTCATCAACGAGCATATCGCAGAAGAAATCCTTGGCTTTTTCGCCTTTATACATCACCGGTATCGGCTTCTGGCATTCATACGGCACTTTCCCGAGATTGAGTTCGATTGCCATAGCCGCTTCATAAACGCTTTCTAAAAAACCCGGCCCGAGAGTTGAATGCACTTCCATCGCTGCGCCAATGACGGCTCTCGTCAACTCGTTATGCACTAAATCTCGTTCACTCACTTTTAATAATCCGTGAAAATCCGTGTTAATCCGTGGTTAACTTTTTCTTTTCTTAATATGTTCAAGCAGTCCGCCGTCTTTGATTATTTCCAGCGCGAAGTCAGGCAGAGGCCGAAACTCGATTCGTTGGCCGTTGGTCTTGTCCTCGATTATACCTTTATCATAATCGATTTGCACCTCGTCGCCATCGGCGATTCGCTCGATCGCGTCTTTGCTTTCGATGAGATAAAACCCGCAGTCAATCGCGTTGCGGTAGAATATCCGGGCGAAGGTCCTGGCGATTACCGTTGCGACGCCTGCTCCGCGAATTGCCCAGACGGCGTGCTCTCTCGATGAGCCGCAGCCGAAGTCATCGCCGGCGACAATCACGTCGCCCTTGTTCAGCTTTTTTACGAACCCGGCGTCTAAATCTTCCATACAGTGTCTGGCCAGTTCCTGCTCGTTATCGGTATTCAAATATCTCGCCGGTATTATCTCATCCGTGTTTATATGGTCCCGTTTATATACATGCGCTTTTGACATAATCTTTTCCTTTTCTTTATAACCCGCGATTAAATATATCGCCTGGGGTCGGTTAATTTGCCTTCAATCGCGCTTGCGGCCGCTGTCGCCGGGCTTGCGAGATATACTTCGCTCTTTGGGCTTCCCATTCTGCCGACGAAATTGCGATTGGTCGTGCTGATGCACTTTTCGCCGGAGGCGAGGATTCCCATAAAGCCGCCTAAGCACGCCCCACAGGTTGGCGCGGAGATTACGCAGCCGGCCTTGTAGAAGACGTCGAATAGTCCTTCGTCGTCCGCCTGTTTCCAGATTACGGGAGTCGCGGGCACAATTATCGTGCGAATTTTCACTTCTTTACCTTTGAAAATCTTCGCCACGATGCGAAGGTCTTCGATTCGCCCGTTAGTGCAGCTCCCGATATACGCCTGATCCATCGCCATACCTTTGCATTTGCTAATCGGCACCGCGTTACTCGGCAGATGAGGCATCGCGACCATCGGCTCAATCTTGGCGCAGTCAAACTCCTCTACCGATGAGTATTCCGCATCGGCATCCGATTCGAAGACCTTATAGGCCTTCTTGTCTTTCAGATGCGCGGCAAGATACTTCTTCGTTACGCTGTCGAAGCCGATGACGCCGTTTTTCGCGCCCGCCTCGATTGCCATATTGGTGATGGTCATCCTTGCCTCCATTGACATATCTTTCAACGCAGGCCCGACGAATTCCATCGCCTTATAAAGCGCGCCATCCACGCCAATCCTCGTGATAACCGCGAGGATTACGTCCTTGCTGTAAACGCCGTGAGGCAGTTTGCCGTTAAGAATAAATTTTATCGACTCCGGCACCCTGAACCAAAGCTCGCCTGTGGCGATTGACGCGGCTAAATCCGTTGAGCCGATACCGGTGCTGAACGCCGCGAACGCGCCGTATGTGCAGGTATGCGAATCGCCGCCGACGATTACCTCGCCGGGCCTGATATGACCCTGCTCAGGAAGTAACGCGTGGCAGACGCCCGCTTTGCCAATTTTGTAGTAGTGCTTAATTTTCTGCCTCTTGGCCCATTCATCAAGGCGTTTATGCAGTTCGGCGCTTTTGATATCCTTTGCCGGCTGAAAATGGTCGGGCGTTACGACAATTTTATTCTTGTCGAATACCTTGTCGATTCCCTTTTCAATCAGCATCGATATCGCCGCCGGCGTCGTTACATCGTGACACATCACCACGTCAATCTTCGCATTGATTAATTCGCCCGCTTTTACCGTTTTCTTTCCGCTCGCCCTTGCGAGTATCTTTTCCGTAATTGTCATCGCCATAACATTTATCCTTAACTTTTATCGCCTGCCCTCCGTAGCCCGTCGTTTGGGCGAAGGAGGGTCATTCCCATCGTTTCTTCTCTTTTTGCCTTTTACATTTTGATTTTTACTTTTCTTAAAGTTCCGCTTTGACTTCCGGCTTTTCAGTGCCGGCTTTGCCGACCATTCTGTTGATCGCGTCGATATACGCCTTTGCGCTTGCCTCGATGATGTCCGTCGAGATGCCTCTGCCTGTGAACCTGACGCCGTCGTTGTCGATTACCTTTACGATTGCCTCGCCGAGGGCTTCTTTTCCGCCTGTTACGGCTTTTATCGAATAAAGGTCCAGCTTGGGCGATTGCCCGATAGCCGTTTTTATCGCTTCGTAAGCGGCGTCAACCGGGCCGTCTCCGCAGGCGGCTGCAATCATCGGCGCATCCTTGCCTTTAATCTTTATTTTGACGCTCGCTGTCGGCAGAGTTCCCGTCCCGCAGGCCACGTGCAGATACTGAAGCTCGAACACCGGCTCGACTGTCCTCATCTGGTCGTTGACAATCGCCGCGATATCCTCGTCGAAGACCTCGGTCTTCTTGTCTGCGATATCGAGGAACCTCTGATACAACTGCTCAATCCTGTCATCCGAGACCTTGTACCCAAGCTCAGTCAACCTGTGCTTGAGGCCGTGTCTTCCGGTCCTGGCCGTGAGCACAACCGTGCTTTGCGGAGAGCCAACGTCTTCGGGCTTCATTATCTCGTAAGTCAGCGGGTCCTTCAAAAACCCGTCAACGTGAATCCCGCTGCTGTGCGCAAAGGCATTATTCCCGACAACGGCTTTGTTCGGCGGAACGGCTATTCCTAACATTTCGGACGCCATCTTGCTTGTCCGGTAAAGCTCTTTTGTATTGATTTTCGTATCCAGCCCGAAAAAGTCCCTGCGGGTCTTTATCGCCATTACGGCTTCTTCGAGGGAGGCGTTGCCCGCCCGTTCCCCGACGCCGTTGATTGTGCATTCAATCTGTCTTGCGCCGCTGTGAACCCCGGCGAGCGTATTCGCCACCGCCATACCCAAATCATCGTGGCAGTGAACGCTTATAATCGCTTTCTGTACGTTTGGAACCCTGGCGAAAATGTCCGCGATTAGCTGCCCGTACTGCTCAGGTATCGAATAACCGGTTGTGTCGGGGATATTCACGGTTGTCGCGCCTGCGTCGATTACCGCCTCGATGACCCTGTAGAGATATTCCTTTTCCGCTCTGCCCGAGTCCTCGCAGTAAAATTCGACGTCGTCGGTATATTGTTTGGCACGTTTGACGGCCTTGACGCCCATAGCAAGTGCCTTTTCCTTTTTGTCCTTGAGCGTTTTGCCGTATTTGTCGTCCTTGAATTTGCCCACGATGTGAATATCGCTGATTCCAAGGCCTGTATGAATCCTGGCCTTTTTGGCTTTTTTCAGGGCTTTGCCAGCGGCGTCGATGTCGGCTTCAACCGCCCTAGAAAGTCCGCATATAGTCGGACCGACCACCTGCTGGGCGATTAAGCTTACCGCTTCGAAATCCTGCGGCGACGAAATCGGGAAACCGGCTTCAATCACGTCAACGCCGAGCTTGGCAAGCTGGGTCGCAAGCTCGAGCTTTTCGCCTGCGCCTAATCTTGTGCCCGCGGCCTGTTCGCCGTCACGTAAGGTCGTGTCGAATATTATCACTTTGTCCTGCATCTTGTTATCTCCAAGTTCTGATACTGTCGGAAGTTAGGCGGTATATTATGCCCTAAAACGGGCAGAAAAGCTACCGCTTTGTTTAAAGATTGAAAATAGGAAATCGAATTGTGGTACTATCTTTTTATGCGCCTTGACGGCGCAGGCTAAGAGCGAGGGCGATTAGCCCGGCAGGAACTACACAATTTGTAACGCTCTTGGTCATATCAATTATATTATACGGCTTATCGTCGGCTTTGCAACAGGAAATATTAAAAAATTTTCGGCTACAGCAGTTTGTCAACTTTTGCGACGAGGTCTTTGACGTGGCTGACCGAGACGTCTAATTCCCTGCGTTCATCGGCGTTGAGGTTTAATTCGACGATTTTCTCGACACCTGCTTTGCCGAGCACCGCTGGGACGCCGACGAAGTAACCGCCGACGCCGTATTCCTTCTGGCAATATGCGCAGCAGGGAATCACACTGTGGCTATCGTTCGTAATCGCCTCCGCCATTTTCACGACTCCCGCGGCCGGGGCGTAATACGCACTTGAGCCGAGCAGGTCAACGATTTCGATGCCGCCTTTTCTGGCGCGTTCAATAAGCCGGGCGATTATTTCTTTGGGCAGCAACTTGGTGATTGGTATTCCCGCAACGGTAGTGAACCGGGGCAGCGGGACCATATCGTCGCCGTGGCCGCCCATTAGTATCCCGCTTATGTCCTCGCTGCGGATGTTAAGCTCGGTCGCGACAAAATGGCAGAATCTCGCCACGTCCAAAGCTCCCGCCATTCCTATAATCCTGTTCTTGGGAAATCCCGTAACCTTCGATGCGACATATACCATCGCGTCAAGCGGGTTTGATACGACGATGACGATTGCCTGGGGACAATATTTGGCGACTTTTTCGCTGACGTCTTTGACAATCTGGACGTTCTTTGCGAGCAAATCATCCCTGCTCATTCCCGGCTTTCGCGCAAGGCCGCTTGTAATTACGACGATTGAGCTGTCCTGTGCGGCTGTCCAATCGGTTGTGCCGGTTATTTTGCAGCTATAACCCTGCACCGGGCCGGCTTCGGCCATATCGAGCGCCTTGCCCTGGGCCAATCCTTTTACGATATCGATAAGAACGATGTCACCCAGTTTGCGGCTGGCCGCAATATGCGCTGTTGTTGCACCGACATTACCGGCTCCGACTACTGTTATTTTGTTGGCGCTCACAATATTCTCCTTTTTCACCTACACCTAATAAGCTGGTTTGCGTTGAAACTCAAATTAGGGATGTGCGTTTTGATGTCTTCGATGAAACGCAGGCCGTCCTGCCAGTAGCCCGCGGTCGGTTTTATCGCGGGATTAAAGCTCAGGAAGTAATTATTGATGTTTTCGACGAGGACCTCGCGCAGGTATTTGCACGCCATTGACGCGAGCGATACGGGCAGGAATTTGCCATCGGCTCCCACTACGAAATGCACGCGTATTTTTCGATTGTTTGTTTTCATCTCGTAACTGCTTCTGTCCTGGTCTTCGTGAATGATGCGCAGTTGTGAATCGCCGAACATCAGTTGCAATTGTCGCTGATAGTGACTTCGCCCGCCCTGCCGGTCGATAACCATATCGAGGTCGTCGTTTGCGAAATCACGCATAGCCGACTGCATTAACTCCGCGACGGCGGTAAAAAGCACCTTCGCCTTGTTATCAACTGCTGTTACCATCCGGTTGTAATGAGCGACTTCAAGGCATCGGCTCTTTAATCCCAATAGCTCGATATGCTGATTGGCGAGGTCGGCTCGCAGCATTGAAACCGCGATGCCGATGTCCCCATCATCTCCGCCCAACTGATAGTCGCCTGCTTTTTTATACCAGGGGTACTCCGCGATATGCTCAAGGCAGTCCGGGCAAAGTGCTGATATGAGTCCGGTCAGATTCTTCGGCTCATTGCCCAAGTGTTTCAGCGTCGCCAAAACCGTTCGCCGTAAATGTTTTATGCCGATGGTTCTTGTGAAGGCCTTTTTGCTGTCAACGATAAGCAATCGGCCTTTGAGTGAGGTTCGTTTTTCGGAAACGCTGGTGCGTAAAATCTCCCAGTGGTTCGCCCATATTAGATTATCCGGCACGCGGAATGCGCTCGACGAGACCACTAATGGCCCAAGGATTGGCCCGAAACCCGCCTCGTCTATCCCCACCAAAATCGCCATCCCTGACTCCTCACAGGCGCCGCTGCTAAAGCGTTTCGTGTCTTATTATTGCCCGGTAAATGCCGTTTATTTTTTTGCCTTCCACCATCGCCGGCGGATACTTGTCGTTCCTGGGCTGCAATCTAACCGTATTGTTCGGCTCAAAAAACACCCGCTTGAATGTCGTCTCGTGAGGCGAGGTGAACCGCACAAAACAATCGTCGCCGTTTCGCACCTCAGTCGCGGGCGAAAACACTATGATATCACCCTCGCGGAATTTCGGCTCCATCGAATCGCCCACAACCCGCACCGCGAAAGCGTTGGGGTCGTGAACGTCCGGGCAGCGGATATAATCGTCCGCGACGCCGACGGGGTAATCGAGGTCGTCAAAATCGGTCGGGTATCCTGCGGCGACCTTGTTGATAATCGGCACTAACCTGCCCGGCGAAAGTGACGGTTTTTTATCAGGAGCTTCCTGCGAACCGTTTTTCTTCTGTCCTTTGTTGAGCTGACGCCATTTTTCGTTTTCTGCCTCAGCCGTCTCGACTTTTTCCCTCACGTCCGTTGGCAGCCGTTCCATATGTGCCATGTACAAAAGTATTCCCGCTTCAAATCCAAGGACTTTCTCCAATTTTTGCAGAAGCTCATCGCTCGGCGGGTTGTTCACCTTGCCCGTTTCTATCGTCGAAAGATACGGCTTCGAAAATCCTATCCGGCTGCCAACCTCATCAAGCGTCAGCCCCAGTTCCTCACGTTTGTTCCTGATTATTTCGCCGAGTGACATCGTTTATTCTCCTGTATATTTGTTTGCGCCTGTCGCCACCAAACCAATCTGCTATCTAAATACTAATGCGTATTATATGTCTTGCAAACAAATTCGCAAGTTTATTTAAGCAAACAGGTTACGAAAGGAGAACGGGGGGAAGGGGTGTTTTGTGAATATCCGCAATATCTGTTTAAAAACAGCGATTTTACGAAAAAAGAGCCTAACCTGCCTTTAGCAGTAAGAAGTTATCCCTTCGGGATACCTCAATTTTACTGTTTGCTTTTTGATTTTTGCTTTCTTGTTGCAATTGCCGCACCAAGGCCGAGAAGAATGAGCGTGCAGGGCTCGGGAATCGTGTAAATAAAGCCGTGGGTACCAGAGATGTCCGTATAAAAACCAACAATATTGTTGCCGGAGATACCGTATGGGAATGTATCAATTGCTCCTGGCGCTTTGAGAGTAGTCCAGCTTGAGCCATCATATAGGAATCCGTGCCAGCCCCCGCCGCCATAGACACCAATAATATTGTTGCCGGAGATATCTTGTGGCAGGGTCACGATTGCTCCAGGCATGTCAAGAATTGTCCATGTTGACCCATTATAAATAAAACCGTCAGGGCCATCAAAGCCAACGATTTCATTGCCGCTAATGCTATTTGGGATTGTAGTCGTTGCTCCCGGCATTTCGAGTGTTGTCCAGCTTGTCCCGTTATATAGAAAACCGTGCTGTGTATTGGAACTGTCGGTATATGTGCCGACAACGTTTTGTCCGTCGATGCCATATACTACTGTCTGCTGTGCGTTGGGCACATCGAGAGTTGTCCAGGTTGAGCCATCATAGAAGAATCCGTGATAGGTGGAAGTATTGTCTTGGTAGGTACCAGCAATATTATTACCGGAAATGCCTTCTACAGTGGTATTTTTTGCCCCCGGCATGTCGAGGGTAGTCCAGGTTGAGCCATCATAGAGAAAACCGTGCTGATTGTAGGAACCGACGATATTGGTTCCATCGATGTCATACACAAAGGTATTGTTGCTCGCCCCGGGAGCAGTAAGGGTTTTCCATGTGCCGGCGTTAGAAGTGCTTACTATGCCTGATGTCATTATGGTAACTATCCAAATTGTCTTGAGTGTGTTTTGCATCTGAATCTCTCCTTCTTTCAAATTGTGTTTGTGAATAGTGTGTTTAGAAACTCCCGGCTAATTTGACCGGCTATAAGCTAAGTCCACATCGGGCGGAAATTGTTACGCTTTTTTTGAAATTTCCCTGTTTTTAAGTGGATTTCCAGGCAAATAGCCCGTTTTCGGCCCAGAAAAGAGGATGGCAGGCAACTCACACCTACGGCGGACAAGTCAGAAATGCTTTAGAACTCACAATCCAGCGAGGAAATTTTCATTCATGGCAGGCGAAATACTAACCGATTTCGACAAGCGTATATTTTCTGCTTCCGAGGCCGATTTTTTCAGCGTGCTCGATTTGCCATTTGCCGTTGAGGTTGGGGTACTTGGAGATTTTATCCAATGGTTTGCCCGCAGTTTTTTCCATCAAATCAATCGCCGCGGCGTCAACGGCCACCGGGTCGGTCGAGCCGAGTATGCCGATATCCTTGACGATATTCTGGTCCGGGTTGCCCATACAGTCGCAGTCGCTTGTAATCGAAATCGCGAAGTTTATAAACGCCGCATGTCCCTCTTTGCCCGCGAGAACACCCTTTGCGTGTTCAGCGATGTTGCATTCGAGAATTTTGATGTCCTTGTCCCAGTCGTGCTGAACCGCGCCGAACCTGCACACCGCTAAGCATTCCGCGCAGCCGACACATTTGTCCTTGTCGATATGTGCCTTGAGGTCTTCCATATTAATCGCCGCTTCCGGGCAGTGCCGGTAACATTCGCCGCAGCCGACGCATTTGCCGGTATCCACGCTCGGCTTGAACGCCGAATGCTGGCGCATCTTGCCTTTCCTGCTTGCGCAACCCATACCGAGCGTCTTGAGCGTCGCGGCGAAGCATGTCCCTATGTGTCCCGTAACGTGCGACACTGCCAGAATCGACTGCACTCTTGCGATATCGTAAGCGACGGAAACCTCCTTATTAAGTTTGCCGTCGATTCTGACTACGGTTTCGCTTGTTCCGAAGATGCCGTCAGGCGGAATGAACGGTATGCCGAGTCCTTTCACGTCGAACCCGTGTTCGGAGGCCAGTATCGCGTGGTCAATCGCGTTGTGCCGTTTGCCGAGATACAGCGTGCTTGTGTCGGTCAGGAATGGTTTTGTGTTTAAGCTTATAAGCTCATCAACCAGGCCCTTCAGGCACGGCGCTTTGATGTATGTCTTATTTCCCTTTTCGCCGATATGAATCTTCACAGCGGTGAAGTCATTTTTTTTGAAGCATTTTGCGAAGCCCGCTTCCTTGAAGAGGCGTTTTGCCTTATCGGAGATAACTTTTTCGCCGTCTTCAATAGCCGACTTGATAAAATAGACCTTTGGAAGCATAGGTATCCCCTTATTTGTTTACGAAGATAATGATGCCGACCAGTATCAGTATTACGGCTATGCAGATACCAAGCGCCGAGTAAAACACCCACATCAGTTGCCTGGTTTGACGCGTCACGACGAACTTCAGGTACCTGTCGCTGGCCGCAAACGTCCTGCTCATTTGAGCTATGCCGTCGGTATGGTCTTTTGTGCTCTGGTTGAGTTTGGCGAGAGTTTCGTTGAATTTGCCGAATGTTTCGGTCATCTGGATATCGACGTCCGATGCCGCGGCGAGCTGCCGGTCGATTGCCTGAAGGGCGTCGGTTTGCTTTGCGCTTTCTGCCGGGATTTTCTCCACCGCCGATAACAATTGCTGGTCCTTGAAGAGATTTGTTTTCAATTGTGAGACGAGCTGTTCGGTCAGCACCTTCTGGTTTTCAACGACGGCCGGAAAGTTCTCGAGTAGTTTCGGAAACTGCTCGATGCGTGCGATGAGATTTTCGTGCTGGGCGACCTGTTTGCTGAGGTGTTCATTTATGTTCTGAATCTGGTCGATGAGCGTTTCGAAGCCAGCCTGGAATTTCTCCAATTCGGGTTTGCCCCGCACAGCCACTGTCTGGAACGGGCTTTTATCCGCAGACGGGGCCTGGTTGTGAATTATCAGGCCGTCGTCGCTTAACTGCGGTCGTTCATAGTCGCTGTGCGACGGGGGCAGCTGATTTCGCAGCCAGTTCACAAAACGCGACCATATTTCCCGAAGTTCCATCCGTTTATAATCCTTGAAACCTTATTAAGCGTTCTTGCGGATTGATTATCGCACATATCGCCCATCTTGCCAAGAGCAAAACGCTGCTCGCTTTCAGGCGGTTGGTTTGTAGAAATCGCTCGGCCTTTGGGCAAAAGCCATTGCGTTTGAAGCGTTTATTTGTCGAAAGGCAGTTTGACTCCGCCTTGCGGTGTCCGCTCGACGTTGCTTTTCATACCTTCCGGTTCCCCGGCCGGCAGCAGTTTTGGTCTGCAAACCAGACCCTGTGCGAGTTTCGATGCGTCGCCCGAAACGACCGAGCAATATGCAAAAGCCGGCGCAACTTTGTCGATGCGAATAGTCGCGATGAGTATTTCAGTTGAGCCGATTGTTTCATTGGTGTCGGCATCGGTTATCTGCTTATCGGCTTTGAAGACGTCCAAAAGCGTGCCCGTTACGAGGCGGTCGCCGCCCTGGTCGATTATGACGTTGCCGTCGGCTGCGATTGACGCGATACGAGGCGGGTACAGCCGGTCGCTCAATTTATTAACGACCTCGGCTGCCGCTTTGGCGACGAGATTATCGACAAGCTCTTTATAATCGAGGTCGGTCGGCTCCCATTTTGTAACGAGCTGCTTAACGTCGTCGGTTTCGAGCCGCAGCCGGACCGAATCGGAGAACTTAATCTGCCGGGACGAGGCGACGATGACGCGATAATCAAAAGCGAAATCCGCGCGGTATTCTTTGAAGTTAACACCGGCTATGGCCTCGTTTGTTGAGTGTTTTATTCGCAGGCCCGCCTCGGTAATTGTTCCGACGAGCATATAGTCGGCGCCAAGAACCTGCCCGATTCTTGCCTGCTCCTCGATTGGGGCGGTGTTGAAGAGCACTTTCTGTTCGTGGAGGTATTCCTGGATGTGCTCCCTGTCTAATACGGCGAATTTATTTGCCTGCGTAAGTGCGGTAGTGATTTTTTGCGAGAGTTTATCCGCGAGCTGGTCGCCGGGCATAGTTAAGTTGATAAAGGAATACGACTGTTCCTCGGCCCTTAACGGCATTACAGCTAATCGTAATCGCGAGGTTTTATCGACGGGCTTATGGTCATAAATCCATACCTTTAGCGTAACCTGATACGTGCCGTCGTCGAGTTTCTTTTCATCGATTACCTCGTATGTTTTGACAAGTCCCGCGATATCGGTTGTCTGCAAAGTGCCGCTTGTCTGAACTGATACGGCGTCGAACCCGACGGTTTTCCCGGTGCTCGTGCGGTTGATGTCCGCCGATGCTGAGCGATAGCCGAATGAGTAATCGCCTGAACCAACCTTGACGCCTTTGGCCTGAGCGACTGCCTGGAACAGGCCGTTCTTTATCGCGTCATCTTTAGTCGGCCCCTGTCCCTGTACCTGTTTGAGCGTTGCGTCCTCAGCGAAAGTAAGTGAGCAGAAGACAACCGTTATTGCGAACAAAGCGCAAATCGTTTTCATTTTTAGCTCTCCAAAAAGCAGGTGGCACAGCCATCTTGGCCGTGATTCCACGGGCTGGAAGTCCGTGCCACTCTATTATTCAATTTACCAGGGGACTTTTTTATCGCTGCCGCGTTTTCCGAGAACGATTTCGTTTTGCCAAAAAACCAGGCCGTTGGTCAGATTGTTCATCTGAAGCTGGAAATAATACTCGACCTGCTGTTTACCGTTGTCATAGCGAATATTTCTTTGGATGATTTTGCCGGAGATGCTGAGTTCCGGCGCGATGAGCTGGCCTTTTGCCTGCACAGTATCCTTGTTGAACTCATCGGCCTTGTCCGAGTCGCGAGTTAGGTCCCTGCTGCTATAGACCAAACTGTCTTTTGGCGTGTTGTCTGCGCCAACGGCTGCGGTCATAGCGACCAGTCCGCTTCTGGTAAGCTCCTGCTCAACTTTGCCCATAAGCTGGTCGGTGTCGATGTGCTGCATTGTGTCGTTGACAATTCGGCCTTTGGCGACAACGTATCTTCCGCCGCCTTCTTTTTTGAATGTGCCTGATTCGATCATTGACTGGACCATTTCGCTTGCGGCCCTGTCGAAATCGCGGTAATCGAGCTGCATAACCGCTTTGCCCTGGTCGTTGATTGTGTCGACGTTTTCGGTTGGCGTATTGCAGCCGACGAGAGTTACCGTTGAAGCGAATAACACAAAAGCCAATAGTTTCTTAATCATAGTTCTGTCTCCGGTTAATTAGGGATTTTTCGAGTGTTCATACGAAAATCAACAGCGGTTGTTCGTGGCGCAACGGCCTTGATGGCAAACGGGGCTCTTGCCGCCGCGGAAGTTTGCAGCCATTTGCTGGTTGCAGTATCGACTACAATGCCGTCCTTGTCGAGCCACTCGACTTTGTATTCGTACACTATCGTGTTAAACGCCCTGTTGTGGCCGGCTATATCGAGCTGCAGGAAGCCGTCTTTGTTGACATAGGTTACGGCGCGGTCGATTTCAACGCCCTCGCCAATAATCCAGCTAAAGGCGTAAATCACCGGCTTGGTCACGATGTTGACCAACAAGTTGTCGCTTTTGACGTCTGCGGCCATGTTGATTCTTTTGTCTTCCTGCTGACAACCACACAGACATACCACGACTCCGAGCAGCAAAGTATTAAGCGCCAATCTCATATTTCACCTCCCAAAAAAAAATCTCTAAAAGGTCAGAACTTCATAAACCGGCGAAGCCCCGGCGTTGATGATTCTAATATATACGATTGCGTTCTTGCAAGGGGGAATATTCACTTCAAAAGGAATGTTGCCAGTTGGAAATATCTGGAGTGTGCGATTCTCAGGGATGGCGCATCTGGCTATTTGGAAATCCTTTGGCAGTGCGCTCCAGATTCGCACGTCCGCCGCGGTGGTCAGTGCGCTTAAAACCGCTATGCCCGCCGTCATAATCCCGTAGTTGTCGTTGTCCCTGACCGAGGCCTGTGCTACCGCCTTGACCACAGCGGAGGCGATGGCCCTTATCAGGACGCCCTTAAAGTCCTTGTTGAATTCGGTCTCGATTACCCTTTCCATGTCGGCTGCCTGTCTGGTCTGGTATGCGCCGGCGTCGGTTTTGACGGTGAGGTAGGGATATGCGATGCTTCTTGGCCGCAGCCGAGGAAGCGCGATTCCAGCGTAGTAAACCTTGGAGCTGACCAGCACAAGCGGCAGGTCTATCCGGATTTCTTCTTTGACGGGCCCCAGGCCGTTTTCGAATATCACCCAGCACTGGTTTTCAAGGTTTACCTTTCCGGCGGCTACGTCGTCGGCGAGCAGCAGGTCTTTTTTGATATAGTCGTTATCGGGGACCATTCCCGCGGTTTCCTTAAGCAGGTCTCCGGCCCTGCTGTTTTCGCCGATTAGCAGGAAATACACACCGGCTAAATACGTCGTGAAGGGATTGACAAAATCCGGATATGGCTGGAACTGGCTGAGGTTGGGGTAATTTGCGTTTACGGTTGCCATAACATTGGGGTCTTCGGCGACGGTGCGGGCGTCGGTGTTGGTTTTTTCTTTTTGCTTGTCGAGCTGGGCATCGAGTTTTCTGATTTCCTCGTTGAAGTGTTCCCGTGCTCGCATTTGCCTGTCTAAGGCGCGGTTGAATTCGACCCTTGCCATGTCGGGTTTTTTCTCCGCCAGAAAATCGAGCGCCTTGTAGGTGTTGACCATTATGCCGTCGTATTCCTGACCTTTGTATGGGACGATGTTGTCGTTTACGAGTGTCGAGCCGACTGTGTCGAGAACTTCCGAGTTCGTAGCGAAGTAATTCATCATTTCTTCGGCTTTGTCGAATGTCGTTATGCTGTCGGCGTGATTAGCATCCGCTCTTTTTGACCCGGCAAGCTGAAGCGTCCAGAGAAGGTCGTCGCCTGATGGGTTTTTGCCGTTTTTGATTTTGCTTTCGGCGAACTGGCCCGCCTGATTGAAATCGCCGGCCTCGAAATGCCTGTTGAAAACGGCGAGATTGGATTTGGCCGGGTTGCACCCGCTCAGGCATACCCCCGATGCCAACGCCAAAACAACTATTATAACTTTAGTGCGCATCTTTGCCGGTTACCCTATGCTCGAATTTGTCAGAGATTTAGGATAGCGGACTGCCGGCTATTGTCAACAAGTATCGGGAGGCGGGTAAAAATCGGAGGCGTAAGTTTTTTTATTTTTTTGTTGCAGGTTTTGTAATTGAACGGTAAAAGAGAAGCGTAATAGTTCTTTGGAAAAGAAATATGGTAATCACGGGTCTCAAGGCGAAATCCTTGGGATAATCAAATGGGAACTCGGTTGAAAGCCGAGACCGACCCGCGGCTGTAAGCGTCTGTTCCGATGATGAATCGGAAGTCCGAAAGGCAAATATCCACTGTTTCGCGCTAATCTGGAGAAAAGATTGGTGCGGGGTGGGAAGGGGCCTTGAGGTAAGGCGCGAGTCAGAAAACCTGCCTGTGATGAATTAAGTGGTTGATGGAGTTCTCGTGGAATGGAACCCGGAGCCGGTGTGCTTTGGCATAGCCGGCCTGCCAGTTGCCTTTGTTTATACTTTGGCGATGGTTTGGTATTTGGTATTGTGGCAGGCGGTATGTTTGGCTTGGTATTTTGAGCCGTCGTTCCTTTCGCGGGACGACGGCTTTTTATTTTGCGCTAGTTTCGAATTGGCGCGTGAAAGGAGGTTAAAGGCAACAGAAGTTGCCAGGTTCAGATGTGACGGAGAGGGGTAACGGTGAGCAGAGAAAGTTTGTTAGAGTTTTGGAGAAGGGAAAATGGCTTCGGTGAGAGTGATGAAAGGTTTAGTGGCAATATTATTGTTAGGAGTTTGTGGTTTGGCTAAGGCGGAACAAATAGCGAATTTTGAAGATTTGGCTTTGGGGACAGGGTCTTACTGGAACGGTTCGGACGGTTCGGGCGGATTTGCCAGCGGAAGCGCGTGGTTCAGCAACAATTACGACACGACGTATCAATCTTGGGACGGATTTGCGTATTCGAATATAAGTGACACCACGACGCAGGGCTGGGCGGGCCAGTATAACGCGATAACGGGAATCAGCCAGGGCGGCAGCGCCAATTACGCAGTGGGATTTGTGGGATTCTATGGAACGCTGCCGAAGATGACGCTGGATGAGCCGATGATTTTGAGCGGACTTTATGTTACGAACAACAACTATGCTTATTACACAATGCTTAACGGCGGTATGTTTGGGGCAAAAAAGTTCAGCGATAGTGACTGGTTTCTGCTGACGATGACAGGCATAGACGCGACGGGAACGGTAACGGGAACAGTTAATTTTTATCTCGCCGAGGGGACAGACATCGTCAACGACTGGGAATATATAAATTTGGCTTCGTTGGGAGTGGTGAAAAGCGTGGAGTTCAGTTTGAGTTCGAGCGACAATGATGCGGTGTATGGTATGAATACGCCGGGGTATTTTGTGATTGATACCGTGGTGCCTGAGCCCGCATCGCTGGTATTGCTAACATTCGCAGGGATGATTGGGTTAAGGAGAAGGAGAAACTGACTGACAATCCGGTAAGACGGCGCAGGTAAATGGAACGTGCGCCGTTAGGATTGGCGGTTATGGGGGATGATGAAAAGAACTGTTACGTGGACGGTGTTTTTGATTATTGGATTGTTTGGAGCCATAGTGAAGGGCGGACCATACAGAGAAGCCGGTGTATGCTCGTATATCGGGCCTGACCACAAGGCGACAACGCCATCTGACCCTAACGGGGTGATAAACCCGATATTCCGCGGCTGGGCGACGGATGTTTATAGTTATGGACCGACGCCGACGCCGACATCTACGTCGCCAAGATATCCGCGATATATTCTGTATTTTGACCCGACAATGGCATTGGGGCCGAGTTATAGTAACATTTCCTACGACACGGTAAGTTTGGGCGACCTTGACCAGAACGAAATTAACGCTGGTGTGACGCCCGGGCAAATCACTTTGTCATTCACTCAAACAATTCGCGACCAGAACGGCTATGATTTCGTGGTTTTCGAAAACGGTTTTCGGGTTCAGGGCAATTTGTATTTTTGTGAATTTGCGTATGTCGAGGTTTCGTCCGATGGCACGTATTTCGCGAGATTCCCGTCGGTGGATTTGACAGGCGTGCTGGACCCCAATCAGTATAATTGCTATTTCGATATTACCCAGGTGTATAATCTGGCCGGAAAACATCCGAATAATTATGGCACATTCACAGGTACGCCTTTTGATTTGAGCGAAATTACCAATGAGCCGAATGTTGTAGCCGGCCTTGTTGACTTGAACAGCATCTCGTATGTGCGAATAGTGGATATTCCCGGAAGTGGCAATTTTTACGACAATGCGAAGAAGTTCATAGACCCCTGCACCTGGCCCGACTGGGATTATTATGATGCGAATCATCCGATATATGATGCCTGGCCTACTAAATGGTCGGACGGCTTTGATTTGGAGTCGATAGGGGTGCTCCAGCCGCAGGAATATGGCGGGGACATTAATCTGGACGGGATTGTTGATTATGAGGATTTGGATATTTTTGCGCAATGCTGGTTGAGTCATTTCGGGCAGGATAATTACCTGTCTCGTTGCGATTTGGCAAAGCCGAAGGATTTAACTGTGACTTTCAAGGACTTTGCGGTGTTTGCGAAGGATTGGCGTAAGGTCGAACAATGGCGGTAACAAAATTGATTGTTGATAATTAATTGTCTTATGAGCGGAAAAGATAAACGCGGGTTCAGCTTGGTGGAAGTGATGGTCGTGGCATCGACAGTGTCGGTGGTTATGGCGGTAACGATACCCGCGATGAACACGGCAAGGTCGAGAGCCAGGGCGATTGTGTGCAGGTCGAACCTGCGGCAGCTTGTTCTGGCAAACATCGGATACTCGAATGACCACGACGGATATTATGTGTCCGCGGCTGAGGACTTATGCAATCCAATAGCATTGTTGCAAGGGGGGTTGTGTCGCTGGCACGGGAAACGAACCGGACCGGATGCGCCGTTTGACCCCCTAAAAGGGCCTTTAGTTGGTTATCTTGCGAATGGCAAGATCAAGGAATGTCCCGAAAGAGTTGATTTCTCGAAAAGCCAGGATGGGATGATAAACTTTGAGCGGGGCTGCGGCGGGTATGGGTACAACATGAATTTTTTAGGCAGCCGGCTTTGGTGCAGTGGAATTACAACGTATGCCGCGATGATTAAGGCATATGTCAAGACGACGAATGCGATGGAAGTAAAGAGAACCGCCGAGACGTTGATGTTCGCGGATACGGCATTTTTCCAGGATAACCAGTATTTGATTGAATATTCATTTGCCGAGCCGCCGCATTATGTAATGAGTGGTATAACTGATACCGCTTTCTCGTCGCCTTCTATTCATTTTCGACATTATGGTTCAGCCAACGTCGGCTGGGCGGACGGGCATGTCGAGGCAAAGCCGATGGCGAAACCTGTGTTGCGGGATGGATATACGTCGGAAATGGCGAAAATGAACATCGGCTGGTTCGAGCCGGTCGATAACACGCTGTTTGACCTGGAATAAAAAGGTTACTAAGACACCCAAACGCAAATCTTTATATTTTCACGTCTTTATGGTAATCTGCCGCGAATGCGGCTGCAATTTATCGTATGCAAGGTGATGCAAAAAGAGGCGTATTATTGCGCGGCCCGTTCGCCAAACACCGTTGACGTGGTAGTGATGAAACAGGGGCTGCACAATGAGCCGGAAAAACTGCGCCGGGAGGTTCAACAGGCACTCGATACGACAACTGATACCCAAAACAGGCCCTATGATGCTTCGCTTCTGGGTTATGGGCTTTGCAGCAACGGAATAATCGGCCTGTCGGCGAAAATTCCGGTTGTTGTGCCGAGGGGACACGACTGCGTAACTCTGCTTCTGGGGTCGAAGGACACATACAAGGAATACTTCGACAGTCACAAAGGGACATACTGGTTCAGTCCGGGCTGGATTGAAACGGATATGCAGCCGGGCAAGGAACGCTTCGAAAGAACGCTGAAGGAATACATCGAAAAATTCGGCGAGGACAACGCCAGATACCTTATGGAGACCGAACAGAATTGGATGAAGGAATACAACTGGGCGACGTATATCGACTGGGGATTCGCGAACAGCGAGCAGGAAAAGCGGTTCACCAAAAAAGCGGCCCAGTATCTCAATTGGAAGTATGACGAGGTGAAGGGTGATTCGGGCCTGATGCAACGGCTTGTGGACGGCCGATGGAATGAGAAGGATTTTCTGGTTGTTAAGCCAGGACAGAAAATAACGGAGGATTTAATGAGCGAAGGAATCATAAGAGCTGAATAAGGATTTGAATGACGGGCAACATTATGACAGCAACCGCTTTGTGGGAACATATGCTTACGCCAAAGGGAATTGCATTTGTTATGGTTCTTCTCGGCGTTGCAGTTACAGCGGCTGTTTACGCGGCCGAGGTGTCCCTGATAATTGGCGCTGTAAAAAGCAGGCGGAAGGGACAAGGAATTCCGAAGCGATTCTGGTCCGGGCGTGCGGTTGTTATACATTTGCTCGCAACTGTGGGTGTGATTTGCCTGCTCTACGGTCATTTTATAGAGCCATATTGGGTAGAGGTTAAGAAAATCGAAATCTCTACGAGCAAACTGTATCAAACCACAATTCGGATAGTGCAAATATCGGATACGCATTGTACCATAATCCCGCTCAATGAGAAAAAAATGGTGAAAATAATTAACGGCCTTAAGCCGGATATTATCGTATTTACAGGCGATTCGGCGAACAACCCAACGGGATTAAAGCGATTCAAAGAAACAATGAGAAAGCTGAATGCCCGGCTCGGAAAATTTGCTGTGCGTGGAAATATCGACGAGGGATTCTGGCCGGGAGTGGACATTTTTGGCGGGACGGGTTTCGTTGACCTTGACGAAAACAGCATCGAAATTGATAAAAACGGGGAGAAAATTTGGATTACGGGAATTTCCTGCGATAAGGAAGACAAGGCAGGTAGTTTGCTGAAAAAGGTGCCCGATGACTGCTTCAGTATTCTGCTGCATCATTACCCTGATCTGGTGGAAGATTTGAACGGGCTGAACGTGGATTTGTATCTTGCGGGGCACACTCACGGCGGGCAGATTGCTCTGCCGTTTTACGGCGCGATTATTACACTTTCTAAATTCGGCAAGAAATATGAATCCGGTGAGTACAAAGTCGGCAACACCATTCTTTATGTAAATCGCGGTCTTGGATTGGCTGCCGGCTTTAATCCGAAGATGAGATTTTTTGCGCGACCCGAAATAACAGTTTTTGATTTGAAGCCGAAATAGGTATGCCAAACAGTGATATACAGGCAAGACAAATGGAAATATCCAGGACGGTGCTGATATGTGTTGTCTTGGCGGCGGTGACGTTTGTCGCGTTTGAAGGGGTCAGGTCAAATAAGTTTGTTTACTATGACGACGACAAATATATTACGAGTAACGAGTATGTGCAGAAGGGGCTGAGCTTCGAGTCGGTCAGGTGGGCGTTTACGACCTGGCATCAGGGCAACTGGCATCCGCTGACGTGGATAAGCCACCTTATTGATAACTCCGTTTTTGGTATGAATCCGGTCGGGCATCATTTGGTCAGCGTCGGATTTCACATCGCCAATGCAATCCTGCTATTTTTGATATTGAAGAAGATGACGGCTGCCGTATGGCCAAGCGCATTTGTTGCCGCGTTGTTCGGGGTGCATCCTTTGGCGGTGGAATCGGTCGCGTGGGCTGCCGAACGCAAAAACGTTTTGAGCGCTTTTTTTGCGTTTTTAACGATATGGGCGTATTTTTGGTATTCGCAAAAGCCGGGATGGCGGCGATATGCGTTGATTGCGATTCTTTTCGCGGCGGGATTGCTTTCCAAATCGATGCTCGTAACGCTGCCGTTTGTATTGATTCTGCTGGACTATTGGCCGGTGGGCAGGTTCGGGAATTTGAAGGGGCGGCAGTGGCTTTGGCGGGCGATTATCGATAAAATCCCGCTTTTGGCAATATCGGGGGCGTTTTGCGTTGTTACGTATTTGGCGCAGGCCTGGGCGGAGGCAGTGCTGGATATCGTTTCACTGCCGCTTGGTTTGCGGGTAAGCAACGCGCTGATATCGTATGTCAGTTATATCGGTAAACTTTTTTATCCGACCCCGCTGGCGGTTTTATATCCGCTTGATATAAGGGGTTATTCCTGGGTAGAGATTGGTGGATGTCTTGCGATTCTGCTTGCGGTAACGACGGCGGTAATTCTGGAACGGCACAGGCGCAGGTTCCTGTTGACTGGATGGTTGTGGTATCTGGGGACATTAATCCCTGTAATTGGGCTGGTTCAGGTAGGCGTACAGGCGATGGCGGACCGGTATATGTACCTGCCTGGGATAGGGATTTATATCATAGTCGCCTGGCTTGCGAGCGAAGCGTCGGCGAAACTGCGCCTGCCCAAAGCTGTGCCGGCGGTAACAGGCGCGGCGATTTTGGTTGCATTGCTGCTGATAACGAGGACGCAGATAGGGTATTGGAAAGACAGCGAATCGCTTTTTAAACATACCCTGGATGTGACAAAGAACAATTGCGTAATGTACAATAACTATGGTCAGGTTCTCAAAAGCCAGGGGCGTCTCGATGAGGCGATAGATAATTTCAGGCATGCTCTGGAGCTTCGTCCCGGGTGGGTGGAAGTACACGACAAACTCGCGTGCGCATTGCAGGACAAAGGACTGGACGGGGAAGCGGCCGTTGAATTTGCGATGGTGTTGCAGATAAAGCCGGACAAAACTGATACGCGCAATAGCTTTGGGGTCGCGCTTGTAAAAATAAAGCAGTATGACGAAGCGATTGAGCAGTTTACCAGGGTGCTGATGGAAGACCCCTGCCGGGCGAGTGCATTGAATAATTTGTATAAGGCCGGGGTTGAGAGCGGGAAACTTGACAAGGTGCTGGACGTGATTCTGAGTTTACAGGCAAAGGCACCGAATAATTTCAATTTGTATGAAAAAGCGGGATTGATTTACGGAACCAAAGGAAATATCAATGCGGCGATAGAGCAGCTCGAAAAGGCGTGCAGATTGTCTAATTATCAGGAGGTCGAGCCGATGGCGTTTCTTTCGCAGGTGTACGCCGCTAAAAAAGATATGAAACGCGCCGCTGAGATGGCGCAAAAGGCGCTCGAAGCAGCCCAAAAGGAAGACAGAGATGATATTGTCGCACAGCTCAAGGCCGGTTTGGAATCGTATCAGCGGGCGCTGAAAGAAAAGCAATGACGGAAATCGCTCGATGGGCAATGAAAGGAAATTAAGGACATGGAGCTGCTTGCGATTATTACAATAGCGGTCGGTCTGGCGATGGATACCTTTGCCGTGTCAATTGTTACCGGCGCCGCGTATAAGCAGTTGCACCTCCGTCATACGCTTCGAATGGCGGGCTTCTTCGGCGGGTTTCAGGCGTTTATGCCCGTTGTCGGTTACCTCGCGGGGCTGACGGTGAGGCAATACGTATCAGATTTTGATCACTGGATTGCCTTCGGGATTTTGGCGGCCGTGGGGCTAAAAATGATTTACGAATCGTTCAAAATCAAAGAGGAAAGAAAGACGCCAAATCCTGAAAATCTGGCGGTAGTCCTTATACTGGCGGTTGCGACGAGTATTGACGCCATGGCTGTCGGGATTACGCTTTCGCTGATTACAAATGCTATTGCGCTGGCGGTTATCATTATCGGTGTGGTAACTTTCGGGTTGTCATTTGCCGGCGTATATATCGGCAAAAAGTTCGGGCATTTCTTTGAAAGCGGAATCGAGGCAATCGGCGGGCTTGTTCTGATCGGCCTGGGGATTAAAATCGTCCTGCAGCACGTCGCTTAAATTAAACCAGCGGCGGGGGAGTCGATTAGCCAGAGGACTTTATCCAGAACAGGCCAGAGGATGTGAATGGGGTAGCGAACCTCGTCGGGCGGGCCGGCGAGAACTTCTTTTAAGGTTTTGGCTTTTTTTGCGCCGCTGACGAGGACGACTATTTGCGAAGCGGCGCAGATAACGGGATAGGTGAGCGTGATTCTGTTAACGGTCTGGTCGGGCAACTTCTGGTCTAAAAGATACACGACACAGGCGAGGTCTTTGGTGTCGAAGCTGGCGTTGGAGTTTGGAAACAGTGAGCCGGTGTGGCCATCGGAGCCCATACCGAGAATAACAAGGTCGAATTTTGGCAACTGGCCTGATTTTATGTGAAAAACATTGCGGATTGTCTTTTCATATTGCCTGGCTGCGGAATCGAAATCTTTAGAGTCGGTCGGAATCGGGTGAACGTTTTTTCCGGGGATGGGGATTTTCGCCAGGAATGTGTCAATGGCGAGTTTGTAGTTGCTGTAGGGTGAATCGTGAGGGACGTATCTTTCATCGACCCAGAACAAATGAATTTTGTCCCAGGGCAGTGACAACGCTTTTTGTTCTGAGCCGAGCAGTTCAAAGAATCGTTGCGGACTGTGGCCTCCGGATATAGCCAGGTGAAAGACGTTCTTTTTCTTTACAATTTGTTGGGCGGAAACGACAAACAATTCGAGGCATCGGCGGGCAATGGTCTCGGCGTCTGCGACGATTTGCGTGTTCGGTTTTTTTTGTTTTGTCACGGACATCGCCAATAGTCCTTTCATAAAACGATAATCAAATTAACAATATATTATACCGTCCGGCAGGATAATTTGTGCTGGATTTGCGATTTTTCGTAACCTCTTGGTATATAAGGAGATAGGAACAATGAAATCGGAGAAAATTATTAGTGCACGGACACGGGACCTTTGTGAGGAGTTGTCTTTTTCATCAGAAACACCAGCGGAATCATCAGCAGGAACATCCCCCCGAGAACCCAGAAAACGTCGATATAGGCGAGCATCGCGGCCTGCTGTTGGACAAAGCCGTAAATAAGCATTTTCACTTTTATTGCCGCAGTGGCAATATCGGCTCCCTGCCCAACGAGCATTGCCTGGATATTTGCGAAATAATGCTGATAAGCCGGCGTGGTTGCGGTAACGTGCTCGACTAACCTGCTCTGGTGGAACTGCATTCGCCGGGCAAGTAGCGTCATGCTAAGAGAGATGCCGAAGCTGCCGCCTAGGTTTCTTGAGAGGTTAATCAGTCCCGACGCGTTATCGGTATCTGCTTTCGCAACATAGTAATAGGCAACGGTATTAATTGGTATAAATAAAAACCCAAGTCCTGCCGACATAACGCATCTTGACCAGACGGCATTCGAAAAATTGATTTGCAGATTGAATCCTGCGGACATAAAAAGACCGACTGCACCGAACACTGCACCTACGATGATAAGCCATTTCGCCTGGATTTTTGTCACCAGGAATCCCACTATCGGCATCGAAATCATTGTGAGTATGCCGCCGGGCGATATTACAAGGCCGCTGTCCATTGCCGAATACCCCAGCAGGCTCTGCAGAAACATCGGCAGCAACGCTGTGCTGCTATATAATATAAACCCGAGGACATACATAAAAAAAACGCTGATGGCGAAATTGCGGTCTTTGAGTATGCGAAGTTTTACAACGGGGTCTTTTTGCCTAAGTTCCCAGAATATAGCCGAGATAAGGCATACCGCGCTGATTACAGAAAGCGTTACGATAAAATGGGAATTGAACCAGTCCTCGCGTTCACCTTTGTCTAAGAGAATCTGCAGAGCGCCAAGTCCTACAGCGATAAATCCCAGGCCGACATAATCAATTGTGAAGTTCTGGCCAAGTTTTTTACGAACAAGATAGGGGGGATTGTGGACCAGCAGTATTCCCAGGAACACAGCAAGCATTCCAATCGGGACATTGATAAAGAACACCCATCGCCAGTTATAGTTGTCCGTAATCCAGCCGCCAAGAGTTGGTCCGATTATTGGTGCGACGATGACGCATACCCCGAACATCGCCATCGCCATTCCCCGTTTTTCCTTTGGGAAGCTTTCAACCAATATGGATTGCGCGATTGGTTGTAGCGCTCCGCCTCCAGCTCCCTGCAAAATCCTGTAAAACACCAGAAGCTCGATATTCGGGGCCAGCCCGCATAAAAAAGACGCCGAAGTAAAAAGTATGACGCAGGCAAGATAAAATTGTTTTCTGCCGAACAGTGACGAAAACCACCCGCCAAGCGGTAAAACAATCGCATTCGAGACAAGATACGCGGTTAAAACCCAGGTGCTCTCATCGGCTGATGCGGAAAGATTGCCCGCGATATGAGGCAACGCCACGTTGGTTATGGTGGTATCGAGCACCTCCATAAACGGAGCAATCATCACCGCCCCCGCAAGCACCCACGGGTGATGCGGCAGCTCATATTCGGTCAAATCGGGCAGTTTTTCCGGCGTGTTGCTCATTTCACTTTTACCACAGGTATTACGGACATTCCGGGCGAGAGCATCTTCAGGTCATTTGGGTCTTCATCGAAAACGATTTTCACCGGCACCCTCTGCACGACCTTTATGTAATTGCCGGTCGCGTTTTCAGCAGGCAGCAAGCTGAATATCGAGCCGGTCCTGAAAACAACCACGCCATCCACAAAATTTGCTGTCGTTTTTTCCATAAGGTTTGTCACCCTTTCAGTCCATTTGCACGACGGCCGGTTTTTTGCTGTGTTGGACTCGTTTGAACAGGAAAAGCAACGGAATGCAGCCGAGCGCCAGCCAGCCAAGCAGTGTGAAATTATCCACGAATGCCCACAAATGCGCCTGCCGGTCGAGTGTCTGATAAATGAGGCCGTAGGCCTGGTTCGCAGCGGTTACCGGATTGATTCGTTTTGCCAGCGCATGCTGTAGGACAGATAGATGTTGTGCGAACACCGGATTGGCTGGCGTCAAATGCTTAACCATCATTGCCTGGTGCACCTGCGCGCCGCGCGCTATCATAGTGGTGACAAAGGCGATGCCGATGCTGCCGCCGAGGTTGCGCATTAGATTATAAAGACCGGTGGCATTACCCATCTGGGTCTGGGACAAATGCCCCATCGTGGCTACCGTCAGCGGCACAAAAATGAAACTGACGGCAATGCCGTTGATGACGCTCGGCCAAATGACGGCGGCCTCGCTCACCTGCAGGTTGATATCGCTGAGCATGAAGGAAGCCATGGCCAATACGGGAAAACCTACACACATCAGCCAGCGGTTGTTGATGCGTCCAATCAACTGCCCGACTAAAATCGTGGCGACGAACGCCCCGATGCCGCGAGGGCTTAAGGCGTAACCGCTTTGCAGCGCTGGGTAACCCATCAGCGTCTGCAGAAACAGCGGCAGTTCCACCGTTGTGCCGTAAAGAATGGCAACGACCACTGTGACCAGCATCAATCCCACGGTAAAATTGCGATTTCTCAAAATCCGCAAATTCACCAACGGATGTTCCACCGTGAATTCCCGTGCGATAAACCCAATCAGGGCCGCGACCGAAATGCCCGTAAACCACCGGACCCAATTTGCGTCGAACCAGTCGGCCTCCTGCCCCTTGTCCAGGACGATTTGCAGCGTCGCCAGCCAGAGCACCAGCAATCCGAACCCGATGAAATCAATGGCCGCCTTTTTATTGCGTTTGATGTAAGGCGGGTCTTTGACAAACCAACTCACCAGGCACATGGATAGGATGCCTATCGGCAGGTTGATGTAAAAAACCCATCGCCAGGAATAATTGTCCGTTATCCAGCCGCCAAGTGTCGGGCCGATAATGGGCGCCACCACCACACACTGCGTAAAGAGGGCCATGGCAATGCCCCGTTTCTTCGGCGGGAAACTTTCCAGCAGCACCGCCTGGGCGATGGGCACCATCACGCCGCCGCCCACGCCTTGGAGTACCCTTGCCAGAATTAGCATAGGCAGATTCAATGCCGCGCCGCATACCACCGACGCCAGCGTGAAAAGAGCTACGCACCAAAGCAACAACCGTTTGCGACCGAAATAATTTCCCAGCCAGCCGGTCATCGGCAGGATAATGGCACTCGACACCAGATAGCTTGTTAGCACCCACGTTGCCTCGTCCGTTGTAACCGACAGGTTGCCGGCAATGTGCGGCAGCGCGATATTGGCGATGGACGTGTCGAGCACCTGCATAAATGGCGCAAGCATTACCGCGCCGGCTAACACCCACGGATTATGCGGCAGCCAGTCCTCGTCTGGATGCGGTATTTTTTCCGTGCCGCCTTTCATTTTATCTTAACCACGGGAACAACCGACATTCCGGGGGAAAGTTTCTTCAGGTCATTAGCGTCTTCGTCAAAAACGATTTTCACCGGCACTCTCTGCACGACCTTTATGTAATTGCCCGTGGCGTTTTCCGGCGGCAGCAAGCTGAATATCGAGCCGGTGCCCGCCTGAATACTGTCAATGTGCCCTCTAAGGGTTTTGCCGGAATAAGCATCGACCTTAATAGTTACCTGCTGGCCCGGCTTCATATGCTTCAACTGTGTTTCCTTGAAGTTGGCGACCACCCATATTTCCGGCGGGACAATCATCAACAGTGGCTGCCCTGTGGTTATGTGTTCGCCCTGCTCAACGGATTTTTGGGTAACTAAGCCCGCCTGAGAAGCGATTATCTTTGTGTATGAAAGATTCAATTCGGCCTGCTCGACCGCGGCTTTCGCCTCGGCGACTCTTGCCTGGGCGGCGACAATCTGGCTGTTGGCAGATTCGAGTTGTGCTTGTGCAGAACGCGCAGCTGCCGAGGCGTTGTCCAATTGCTGCTGAGTTATTCCGGCCTTGGCGTCAAATAACTGCTGGTATCTCTTGTAATCCTTTTCGGTTCTGCTTGCCTCCACCGATGCCATACTCGCCTGCGCCTGGCATTGTTTTACCGCCGCTTGTGCCGTCGAGAGATTTGCGCTGGCCATATCAAGGTTGACCTGGAAATCATGCGGGTCAAGCTCGACAAGGACGTCCCCCTGCCCAACGGATTGGTTGTCGTTCACCAGCACTTTATCGACGTAGCCCGAGACGCGTGCGCTTACCGAAACGATGTGCCCGGTTATGAACGCGTCATCGGTTGATTCGCGTGACATCGCTCGAACGATATAAATTCCCACACATACCAATACGGCTATGCCCGCTATTATCCCGATTGAAGTTATTCTTTCCCAGCCGCCCCTGATTGCTCTTTTGATAATACTCATTTTTCCTTTCGCTCCATTTGAACAGTATTTGTGTCCGACGCCGGTTGCGTCATCTTTGATGGTTCTAAACGCGCAAGTGTACCCATTGCCCTGTTCAGGTCGAGTTTGGCGACTAAGTGAGAATAAATCGCCTGGTAATAGTTCGCCTTGGCCGTAGTAAGAGCCGTCTGGGCGTCAAGCACCTCAACCTGCGTATTTGTGCCTTCTCTGTAACCCGCCTCAACCAGCCGCAACCCCTCTTCCGCGCGGGAAAGATTGAGCTTTTGCGAATCAACGAATTCGGCAGCGTCCTCGATACTGAGAATTGCCTTTGTCAGTTCAAACAACGCGGTTTCTTCCGTATCGACCAGGTCAATCTGTGATTGTTTGAGCCGGGCCTTTTGCGAGATGACGCCGCCTTCGCGGGCAAAACCGTCAAAGAGCGGCAATGAAGCCATAAGCCCGTAGTTCCAGCCGTTGTCCCATTCGAGCTGCATCGGGTTATGAGAATTCGGTTTCGTCCAGTAATCCTTGTAATAAGCGCTTACCATCGGGTAATAAGTGCTTTGCGCGATTGTAAGCAGTTCTTTCTGCTGTTTTATATCAAGCTCTCTGCCGAACAGGTCTGGCCGATTTCGATACGCAGCTGCGACCGCTTGCTCCATCGTGATATTAAAAGGAGAATAAACAAGCTCATCGCCGAGAGCAAATGCGCTGTCCTGCGAGACGCCCATTATTTTGACAAGGTTCGCCCTGGAGATATTGATGGCGTTTCGACGCTGAATAAACTGTGCCGTGAAATTCGACAGTTCAACTTCCGCACGCAGAACGTCATAGCTGGAAGCGACGCCGACGACGTGTTTTTGGTTTACGTCATCCAGGTGCGCCTTTGCGGATTTCACCGCGTCCTCACTTATCGTGTAAAGGTGCTGGTCTAAAAGAACGGTATAGTAACCGAGTTGTGCCGCGTAAACCGTTTCCTGGACGGCTATTCTCACGGTCTGGTTGGCCATAAGCGAGCCAAGGCGCCCCGCGTTGATTCTGGCCGGAATCGCCCCGCCCGCGAATATCGGCTGCGTAACCGTTAACGCCGCCGAGTAATTATCCAGCGAGCCCATTGTTATGTTTTGGCCGTCTACAGTGAAAGATTGTTTTTCGTCAACACGTTCATAACCTCCCGAAATCGCCACCGTCGGCAGTATCGCAGAATACGAACCAAGCTCGCCGCCCCGTGCCACCTCCCTTTCCTCAAGCGTTTTCAAAAGCGTTTTGTTGTTCGTCAGTGTCAGCTTCAGGCAGTCGTCGAGAGAAAGTTTTCCCGAAATTACCGCCTGCGTCTGCTTCTCGGCCGTCTTGCGGTTCTCCCACTGTTTATACGCGGATTCACGCGATAGCGTCGCCTCGCTTGTGAACTCCTCTTTGCTGACGCAGCCGGAAAGTAAAATCGCAGATAGTATTAGGCACAGGATTAGATTGTTTACCCGTTTCATTTCTTGCCCCCTTTGGCGTATGCCCTGATTCCGGCAACGGAGAATTTGACTATATGGTCTATTGCCTCATCGATATTTACAGACGTGATTAAATGGCCTTGCGCCCCTTCAAACAACACCTTTGTCTGCATAATATGAACCAGTTGGCCGGTTAGAGAAATGGTGCACATCAGGGCATCGTGTTTATTTATATTCGGACAAATAACAACGATTGCTTCTTCCATTGCGGTTAGTGTCGGAACAGCTATTTCATCGAGGAACATATTTTTGGGCAGCCGCTGCTCCGCCATTTCCCGAAATAAAAGCTGCAAAAATCGCTGGCTTTGCTGTGGGTCGGAAAACGGCTTGAGAAAATCAACCGAGTATGCGTAAAATAATTTTCCGAGTGCCGGTTTGGTCTTATTGCTCATAACGGTCTTTATGGCGTTAAGCCGGCTCTCGCACATCTCACGAAGACGCAATCGAAACAGTTCCTCATAAAGTTCGCGTTTGTCGCCGTAAAAGTAATTTATGGACGCGAGTCCGCGTCTTGCTTTTGTGGTAATATCTCGAATTGTGGTTCCGTCAAAACCCTTTTGGGCGAATAATTCTTCCGCGGCCTCCAGCAGCCGCTTTCGTGTTATTCGGGCCTCTTTTGTCAGGGCGTTTTTGTCGTCTAAACTATTCATACTTATCTCCTTGAACCAGCCGTTTTAATCGCTTGTATAAAACGCTTGTTTCACACAAAGTATAAAACATTTGTATCAAACAGTTGTATGAAACATTTGTTTTGGACATTCGGTTAATGATACAATAACAAAAAAAGCCCATTATTAGAGTTATAATGCGGTTTCAATATGGCTTGTTTGGCAATAGATAGCGCAGAAACACGTCAGTTTTCTTCGTAAAATCGACTGATTTTGGGCTGAAAATTGGGTTGTTTTTGGCAGTAAAACAGGGCTGTTTTGCCGGGGTCTAACAGGATTTTTCCGAAGGCAAATACGACGATTGTAGTGGCTCAGGATTTGCGCAAAGCCCAATCGAGGTCGGCGATGAGGTCATCAGTGTCTTCAATGCCCACGGCCAGCCGGAACAGCGTGTCTGTAATCCCCAATTTGTAGCGTTCCTTTCGGCTGTAGTCGTAATAGCTCACAAGGGCGGGATGTGTGATGAGGGATTCTACGCCGCCCAGTGATGGCCCGATGTTAATCAGCTTCAGCCGGTCGAGCAGTCGTTTGGAGTCAGCAAGAGTCCCCTTGACCTCGAACGAAACAACGCCGCCGCCGCCTTCCATCTGCTGCGTTGCGACCTCGTATTGTTGGTGACTTGGCAGGAAGGGATAATAAACACGCCTTATCGCCGGATGCGCTTCGAGCCATTCTGCGATTCGCAACGCGGATTCGTTCTGATGGCGGACGCGAAGCGGGAACGTCTTTAACCCTCGCAAAAGCATATAGCAGCAGTGCGGGTCGATAGTGCCCCCCATTGATTTGTGCAAATCGCGGATTTTTTCTACCAGTTCTTGTCTGCCCAAAACCGCGCCGGCCAGAATATCGTTGTGGCCCGCTAAATACTTGGTGCAGCTTTGCAGTACCAAATCCATACCGAACTCAATGGGTCTTTGGTTATAAGGCGTAGCGAAAGTCGAATCGATAAGCGTGAGGATTTTGTGCTTATCGGCTATCTTCTTGATTTTCACAAGGTCAAAGATATTCAGGTAGGGATTAGTTGGCGATTCGGAGAAAATGAAGCGGGTGTTTTTCCTGATGGCCTTGTCGATAACGTCATAGTCGCCGAATTGGACAATCGTGCAGTCAATCGCGAACTGCTTGAGATATGACCGGCAGAACTCCAGCGTCTTTTTATAACTGTCGTCGGTGATAACGATATGGTCGCCCGAATGCACAAGCGACAAAATGGTGGTGGTGATTGCGCTCATTCCCGATGAAAAGACGACGCAGTCCTCTGCGCCTTCGAGGTCGGCCAATCGCTGCTCCGCGATTTTGGTGGTCGGGTTGCCGTATCGGCCGTATTCGTAATGTGCCTTGCCCTTCTTGGTGTAATCCTCGATTGCCTTACTGTTTTTGAAGGTAAATGTGGCGGTCTGGACAATCGGCGTCATCAGCGAGTCGGCGTATTTCTGCCTCGGCTCACCCGCGTGAATTGCCCTTGTCGCCATCGACGCCCGCCTCGACTTGCCCGGCGCAAGTCGGGCCCGGCTATGAACCTTTTTCACCTTTTTTGGTGCTTTTGCCATTGTGTTTCCTTTCGCAGTTCAGGATGACTTGTTTATCCGAAAAACACGGCTTTTTCAAGAGCAATTTTGTCACAGCTTTTTGGTTAGCCCACAGGCCTGCCTGTGGGTCATCCGAATAATATTTAGATAATATGAAGGTCA
>PMZJ01000010.1 GCA_003170415.1 Phycisphaerales bacterium
CGGGCTGGAAGCCCGCGACACGACTCAAAATCCGCCTGTAACTAATCCATTACATTGATATAAACTAATTTCTGTCCTAAAGAAACTATGCAAAATTATACGCGCCTAAAAAATTATTTACTTTGCACGTTAACCTCCGCGGGAACAAAACCGTCGCCTTCTGCAATTACATGGATGTTGCCCGTTTGCCCTTCTTTGGTTCGCAGAATCAGCATTGCCTTGCCGAAGAACAGCTTTCTGTAATCCGCCTGGAACGGCTCATAAGAAAGAGGATTGCCATTATCGACTCCTGCGATTTCAGCGGGGCCATCGATTTTGAACTTAATCAAATTATCAGCCAGCGGACACAACGTATCATTGGCATCAAGGGCCTCAACAAGGATGTAGCAGAGGTCATCGCCTGAGGCCTTCAGTTTTTTTCTATCCGGCGTAAGTCGGATTTTCGCCGGCTCGCCCGCCGTGCGCATAACTTCCTGTCCAATCTCTTTGCCATCCTTATAAGCAATCACCTTCAGTTCGCCCGGCTCATAATTGACGTCGTTGAAACAAAGGCGGTATTTATCAATTGAACCATAGTAAGACGGCCCCGCTTCTTTTGCCTTGGTCTGTTTGCCTAAAGAATTGCCGTTGAGGAACAACTCTACCGTATCACCGTTGGTATAGACATATACGGGGACATTCTGTCCGATTCTGTCGGGCCAGTTCCAGTGAGGCAGGATATGCACCGTGGTAACATCGGGCCGCCAGTAACTGCGATAAAGATAAAAACGGTCTTTGGGTATACCCGCGAGGTCAACAATACCGAAATATGAGCTTCTCGCCTGCTTGCTGTAAGGCGTCGGCTCACCGAGATAATCAAAACCCGTCCAGATAAACTCGCCCGCCACAAACTTGTCCTTTTCCATCAATTGAAACTCGCGGTCCGGTATATCCGCCCATGGCGCGGCATTGCGGTCATAAGAATCGACCTGGAACGCACTTGAGTATTGCGTCTTGGAACCGCGCAGCGGCAATTCGTAAAAGCCGCGTGTGCTAAGCGCGGAAGCCGACTCGCTGTAAATAATCGGCTTATCAGGATACTTTTGCCTGTACTGGGCGTATCTTCGCTGATAATTCCAGCCGGTAAGGTCCAGGGCGTCGAACACTGATTTTGCCACCTGGTAGGGAAAACAACAGGCCATACCAACCGGCCGCGTCAGGTCATATTTGCGCACAAAATCGCTCATAAATTTCACCCGTTCCTTCGTCAGGCCCTGTGGGTCTTTGGGCGGTGAGTCAATTTCGTTGCCTATTGACCAGACGACAATACTGGGATGATTGCGGTCGCGCATCACAAAATTGCGAATTTGTTTTTTGCCGTATTGCTCTAACGGCGTCGTGCAGGGGTCGCGGTCCGCGGTCATGTCCCACTTGTCAAAGCATTCATCCCACACGACAAAACCCATCCGGTCGCAAAGCTCAAGCAATTCCGGCGCAGGCGGGTTGTGGCTTGTGCGAATGGCGTTTACGCCCATATCACGCATAATCTCCAACTGGCGTTCCATCGCGCGGGTATTAAACGCCCCGCCGAGAGCGCCCTGGTCGTGATGCAGGCAAACTCCGTAAAGCTGCACTCGCCTGCCGTTAAGATGAAATCCGTCATCAGCAGTAAATTTGAATTCGCGTATGCCGAATGTGGTCGTATCTGTATCAACTATTCTTTCGCCCTGACGAACGATTGTTTTCGCCGTATAGAGTTTCGGGCTTATGACATCCCATCGCTGCGGGTTTGCAATCACAAACGACTGGCTAACGTCCTTTGAACCACCGGCAGGTATGGAAACACCGTCGGTCTTGAGGGTCGCTACGGTCTTGCCGTCCGGGTCAAGCAAAGAAACCTCAACGCTGACCTTCGATTTGCCCTTGAGATGATTTTCAATAGTCGAGCGAACATTGACCTTCGCTGACGCGTCAGCCACTTCGGGAGTCGTAATATAAGTTCCCCAGTGAGCGAGTTGAACCGGGTTGCAGACGGTCATCGTAACCTTGCGATAGATTCCCGCGCCGGGATACCAGCGTGTGCCGTGTTTGCGAGTATCAACATACACCGCGATGATGTTGTCGGCGCCGAATTTGACGTATGGCGTCGCATCGACACGGAAGGACATATAACCATAATCCCATTCGCCTGCTAATTGACCGTTGACATAAACCTTCGGAAACGCCATTACGCCGTCGAAATCAAAATACACTCGCCTACCAGCGTCGGCCTTATCCAGCTTAAAGCTCTTGCGATACCACCCCTGGCCCCACCAGGGCAGTTTGCCGGCGTAGCCGTCTTCTTTCGGATTAAATGGCCCGGCGATTGCCCAGTCGTGAGGCAGCCGAATCGCTTGCCACGATGAATCATTAAAATCAACCGCCTCAGCCCCCTTCTGGCCGCCCTTGGCAAACCTCCAGTCACTATTGAAGTTGACTACATCTCGGCCAACAACAGGTGCAATACCCTGAGCCGTAGATTGCACGGGCTTTTCAGCGGTCTGGCAGGACATATTCAAAATCAGCAGTCCCGCCGTCATCGCCATCATTAAAAATCTTCTCTGCAAGCTCATTTTTTTCTCCTTTTGCCTTGGGGTTATGAACCGTCAATTCAAGTCAGCTACATATTAATGAAAAACACAAGTTAATCAAGGGTGCAAATTGGAATTGACTTTTTCTTCTCCCTGATGTATATTAATTTCCGCCTCGTTCCCGACCCGTTTGCTTTGCTTATGTAACGGGAATTCGGCCTTAAATTCGCAGCGACAGCTAATGCTGTTAAGGAGGAAAAAATGAAAAGGGTCGGTTTTTTTGTCCTTTTAATGTCAATCATTGCATTCTCTGCATCAGGCGTCCAGGCAAATATCCTTGTTTATTATAGAATAGACACAGAGGTCAACAGGATGCCAATCAGCCCGTATATCTACGGCACAAACTTTGACTGGATTGAGAATTCCACAATAAGAAAAATCGGAGGCAACCGAACAACGGGCTACAACTGGGAGAACAACTATTCAAATGCCGGCACCGACTGGTATAACGTCAGCGACGATTATTTAGTATGGTCATTGGGCGTGCCCTGGGAGGACTGGCTGATTCCCGGCAGGTTTTTGACTTGTTTTCACGACGAATCGCTTGCCGCCGGTGTGACCTCCATCATAACGCTTCAAATGGCCGACTACGTCTCCGCAGATGACTGGGGCGAGGTTTATCCCTGGGAAGTTGCACCATCCTACAGATGGAAACAGGTTGTTTACGCCAAGGGATCGCCTTTCAGCGACACGCCTGACACAACGGATGACTACGTTTATATAGATGAATGTGTGAATTTTTTAGTTAAAACTTACGGCTACGCAAATGAGCCCAACGGTGTCAAAGGTTATGCGCTCGGAAATGAACCGTCGATTTGGGACGGAAAGTTCCCGTTGATACAGCCGAACCATCTTTTATGTTCGGAGCTTATCGACAAGTCCGTCGCGTTATCAATGGCGATAAAAAACGTTGACCCCAATGCCGAGATTTATGGGCCTACCGAGTACGGATTCAACGGTTATTACAGTTTCCAGGACGCCCCTGACTGGTGGAGCATTCAGTGGCAATACGGATATAACTGGTTCCTCGATTACTACCTCGACCAGATGCACCAGGCACAAATCTCCGCGGGCAGACGACTTTTAGACGTTCTCGACCTGCACTGGTATCCAGAAGCCCAAGGTGATGGCCAGCGCATCGCTTTTGGCTCGTCTCCCTACAGCAGGGCCAACGCCTATGCAAGAATGCAGGCGCCAAGGACGCTTTGGGACCCGGAATACACCGAAGACAGCTGGATTGCACAATGGTTCGGGCAATTCCTGCCTCTGCTGCCTACGTTATTTAATTCCATCAATACTTACTATCCCGGCACGAAGCTGGCTATCAGCGAGTATAATTACGGGGCGGAAGACGATATCTCCGGCGGCATCGCCACGGCAGACGTTCTGGGCATCTTCGGCAAATACGGCGTTTATATGGCAGGATTCTGGCAGGTATTATCAATACATCCTTATGCGGAAGCCGCATTCAATATGTACAGAAATTACGATGGGGCGCACTCCACTTTCGGCGATACGAGCGTATATTCAGAAACCTCGGACAAGGTCAATAGCTCCATATATGCATCGGTATTCGACGGCAACGATTCGCGATTGCACCTGATAGTTATGAACAAAAATTTCGACTGCACAATCAGCGGCACGTTCGACATCTCAAGCCACCGGGATTTCGTACAGGGCAGGGTCTGGCGATTCAACAACTTTACCTCCGACATCAACGAGGTCGCGCCGTCGAGGAGCTGCGTATCAGACAATTTGTTCGTTTTCAACATTCCGCCTTTGACGGTGTGCCATATAGTATTGCAGGCGGTAAACCCGTCGGAGGATTTGGATGGCGATGGTAAGGTAACCATAACAGACGTCGGTATCCTGTGCGACCAGTGGCTCCAGCAGGTCGATTGCTCAGGTCAGGCCGGTTGTGCGGACTTCGATGGCAGCCATTACGTGGATTTCTTTGATTTTGCCCGGCTGGCCGGCGAATTATCCTATTGGTAAGCCGAAAAGGGCTTGATTTTTCACATCGGTATAATATATAATAGTATTGCCACACCGCGGAACCCGTTTACCTGCCGGGCAGAAACCGGCAATAAGCACACCTTCAAACGGGATGAGAATTGAGGAGTGAAGATGATGAAACGGGTTAGGTTTTTGGCCCTGTTATTGGTAGCTGTTATGTTCTGTTCAACAGCAATCGCGGCCAACATAAACGTTACCTATAACATCAACACCGACGTTAACAGGACGCCTATCAGCAAATACATTTACGGCTCAAACTCAGGCGGCAACTCAGATTACACCGTCGTAAGAAGCGGCGGAAACCGGCTCACCGCCTACAACTGGGAAAATAACTGGTCTAACGCAGGCGCGGACTGGTATTTTGAAAACGACCAATATTTGAGTTCAAGTGCAACGCCTGGCAAATACGTGACCGATTTCCGCGATTCCTGTGTTACAAATAAACAGGACTCTGTCGTAACGCTTCAAATGGCCGGCTATGTCTCGGATTCTGTTTTCGGCGAGGTCAATCTCATTACTGAATCGGCTCCATCGTATTATTTTAAGAAAGTTGTTTTTGCCAAAGGAGCTCCTTTCTGCAGTCCCCCGGGAAGTCCGGTTACAACCGACGCTAATGTGTATATGGATGAGTTTGTCAATTTCCTTGTCAGCAAATACGGTTACGCAGGCGACCCGAACGGCGTCAAATTTTACGATATGGACAATGAACCCGATATCTGGTCCGATGGCAACGACGGTGCTACTCACCCCGAAGTCCATCCCGCCCATCCCACCTGCGCCGAATATAAGGACAAAAGCGTGGCGGTATCTTTAGCCGTAAAAAATGTTGACCCCAATGCCCAGATGCTTGGCCCCGTAAGTTACGGGTTTGGCGGCTATCTGACTTTCCAGAGTGCTCCCGACTGGAAAGCCCCGCTTAGCAATGGCTATAGCTGGTTCCTCGATTATTACCTTGACAAGATGGAAGCAAATTCAGTCGTCGCCGGTAAACGACTCCTCGATGCCCTCGATGTCCACTGGTATCCCGAAGCAACGGATAGCGCCGGCAACAGGATTACAAATTCCGTAAGTACCACAGATATGTATAACGCACGTATGCAGGCGCCAAGAACTCTATGGGACCCGACTTACATTTGGCCTAACGGCGAACTAAGCTGGATTGATGAATGGTACAGCAGTTACCTGCCAATACTTCCCAAATTAAAAAATTCAATAAATACTTATTATCCTGACACCAATCTTGCAATAACCGAGTATGCCTACGGCGGAGAAACCCACTGGTCCGGTGGAATAGCCACCGCGGATGTCCTCGGTATTTTCGGCAAATACGGAGTTTACCTCGCGAGTTACTGGGGAGGCGGCTCCTATGTTGATGCCGCGGTCAAAATCTACACAAACTACGACAACAACAAATCCACCTTCGGCAACACAGAAGTTTACTCGGCGGACTCCAATAAAGTTGCCAGTTCCATCTACGCCTCTGTATTCGACGGCTACACCTGCGAGCTTCACCTTATAGTCATCAATAAGGACATCACCAACCCTATCACCGGAACCTTTAATATCACCAGCCCGCAAACCTTCACATCAGGCAGGGTCTGGCGTTTCAACAACAGCAGTTCAACCATTTCAGAAACCACGGCAATAAGCAGCATCACAGGCAACTCGTTTACATACACCATACCCGCCACGACTGTTTGCCATATGGTCCTGCAGGCCGAACCGCCGATGTGGGATACGACCGGCCCATTAGGGGTTCCCGATTGCCATGTAAACATGTGGGATCTTAAGGATTTCACCGTTTCCTGGCTCACCCCCTATGATTTTAATGATCTCGCCGATTTTGCCCAGGAATGGGGTATGTGATAAGCCGCTTATGGCGAGGTAATATTTAGTGGGATTTTGTAAAAAAACAGGGAATTTTGGGGCGATTGGCGTTTTTTTGCATTTTAGCAGGATTTAGTGTGGCTGTTTTATGTAACCTTAGCAATGACAAGATGTTACGTCGCTTAAAATTTTGTTTCGCCTGTAACGATAGCCCTGTTTTGTCGCCTAACATCTTGTCAACAAAGAAGTTATGCAAAATACCGACGCCGCTTAGTCCCAAAAACTTTGCAAAACCACAAAAAAAGCTTGATTTTTCAGTATTGGTCTGATATAATACTTAGTGAATAGAGCTTGGCGGCGTCCGCCAAGCATACATAGTTTCATAAGTAATGGGTAGTGTTGTTTATGGTGATAAGGAGGAAACATAATGTTTAGGAAAAGTGTCTTTATTATGCTCTTTGTATGCCTGTTGGCATCATGTCAGATTGCCTGGGCATACCCGTTCGATAACCAGCTTGAATGGCGATCAACCTTGACGGACGCCAATTGGTATGAAGCTGGCAACTGGAGTCAAGAGGGAACTCTTCCGTGTCCTACTGACGGGACTGGGCCAGGTCCAGATTTCTACTGTGCGGTTCTTCCGAACCAGCCGGGCCCGCGAATCACTGGCAACTCCACATGTTCAATGCTTTCCCTGAATCCCTGGGACCCAACTTCATGGGGTGCTCAGGACTGCAACGTTATAGTCGACGCGTGCGCCCTTGACGTCAACTGTGGTGCGGCCATCCAAATCAACTCCCAGGTTGACTATGACTCATACTTAGGCACATCCACCCTTGGCAGCAGAGCCATCCTCAACGTGTATGGCGGCACAGTCCGAACGCCAAACCCGAACGGCGGCACAGGCAACCTGACCGGTATTACAGTCGGTGGCGGCGGCTCCAACTTCGGTATGGCCTATGGCATGCTGAATATTTACGGCGGTCTTGTCAGCGTCCCCAGAGCCGTACTCAACTTCGGCGAAATCGGCCTTTATGGCGGCACTCTGCAAGTCAACACTGACGGGAACTTTGCTGTGAGCTCGACGAACCCCGGAGCAGCGTTAAACAAAGTTAGAATCGACGGCGGCGCGTTGATACTTGCCGGCGACCACAGTACCGATGTTAACACTCTCACGACGAGCGGCTATATTGTCTGTGATCGCGGTACCCTTAGACTACCCACCTATGACGGCACATGGACAACACTCATAGCCGATATCAACTACTGTGTCTGGCTCCCAACACCGGCCAACGGCGCAACAAACGTTCGTTACAAAGTGAACCCCTATGATCCCAATGACCCCTGCAGCATTACGCTTATGTGGTCGGAGAGCACTCTTACCAACATTGATGCAAATGACGACATCTATTTCGGAACGTCCTCTGCCGCGGTCAATACAGCGACAAAGAGTAATCCGCTTGGCGTCTACATGGGTTCTAGAAATGACGATAACAACGACCCGTGCAGCTTTACCATCAAAGACCCAAATAAATTCGATGTCGGTAAAACCTATTACTGGAGAGTTGACGAATATAGCGTTAGCAACGGGTTTAAGAAAGGCCTGCTCTGGCACTTCACAACCCATAACGGTCAGGCCTTCAATCCCACGCCGGCAAACGCAAGCGCCGGCGGACTGAACGCGAATTTGCTGTTAAGCTGGACGCCTGGCGACTGGACAGACGGCACCAATGGACATAAAGTTTATTTCAGCACAAGCTCAGGCCTCGCTATACGGCCTACTGACAAGCAGTACAGAGGCCAGCAGGACAGCAATACGTATTCGCTTACGAAATTGGCCGGCGACTGGACTATAGTTCCCGGAACCACCTACTACTGGGCAGTCGATGAAGTAGTTAACGGCGTCGTAACATATAAAGGCCCCGTATGGAGCTTTACTCCCGCTGCGTACCTCAACATCGACGACTTTGAGAATTCCCAGAGCACCGACGATGTAAATGCCAACTGGCCGAATGGTTATAAGCTTACCGGTTGCAGTGACTGCAATGGCTATGCTGGACGCCTCTTGGTACGAGATTCAACAGGGAAGTATATGCAGTATTCATATAACAACAACGCCCAAATGCAACCTGGCTATGGCGGAACTCCTATGGCCTTCTCAGAGGCCAAACATCCGTACAGCGGTCCTGGCACCAGTTTTATAGGCGGTGGCGTTATTTCTCCCGCGCCTAAGGCATTGCGAATCGATTATAAGGGCACCGCAACTAACACAGCTAATATGCCTAACTTCAAGGACGAAGGCGACATGTGTGACATGGACAGGATGTATGTGGCGATTGAAGATGCAACGGGCCATGTAAGCATGTACCTGAATCCAGATCCCTATGCTCAGCAGGTTGGTAACTGGACATCGTGGTACGTCAGTCTCTACGACATCAACGCCTGGGGCAATACCAATTTGAATGCGATAACCGGCTTCGCCATAGGTTTTGGTGAACGTTGCGTCACTAAAGATAATGGTAGCGATGCGGTCGATGCCAACAGCATCGTGATGTTCGACAATATTCGGCTGTACGCCGCGACGTGCGTTCCGGCGAAAGGCCCCACGGCTGACCTGGATGGGGACTGCGACGTTGACCTCAATGATTTGGACCTCCTTGCGACCGACTGGCTCCAGCACGCTAGCGACTTAGTTTTTTCACCATGCACGGCACCCCACAAAGCTCCGATACTTTGGTACAAGTTTAACGAGTCAGGCCAAATCAGTAACCCTGTCGACTCGGGAACAGGCGACGCGAACAACTATGCAGGCACCATCAACGCGTTTATCGCGCAAAACTGGAAAGTCGGCGGTGGCCGTGATGGTAACAACTGTCTATACCTGCCTCCAGGCGGTGGGTGCTATGTTTCAGCCCCTGTTGCTGCTTCGCCTGGTTTTAATGCATTGGGCTTTATGGGTGACGCCGCTCATAGTACAGCCGGCGGCGGCGGCATAAGCTTCTCGATTTGGATCAAGGCGGATGAGACCGCAAATAATATGAAAACCTCCTGGAATGGAGTTTTCGGTGTCTGGGATACAGCCGTGGCAAACGAACTCCTGGAAGTCCATTGCCCGAGTCCGCTCCCGCCGACCGACTCAATCGGTCCTCGCACTGACTTCATCAAGAGGACACCTTCGGCGACCGCTCAGGCAATGAACATGCACATAGCCGACTATGGCGAAAAATGGAACCACTGGGCGTTCACAAAGTCCGACGACAGTCTGAAAGTTTATCATAATGGTACTCTGATGGGTCATTACGACGCTAACGAACAACCAGGTGACCCGAATGCGAATGCTCGTGGACCATTGTTTGTCCCGGCTGTGGGAGCATTCCGAATCGGCACACGCGGCGGCAACTGGGGTATGTGGAACGGCTACATGCAGGACTTCCAGACATACGACTATTGTCTGTCGGATGCAGAAGTGGCCTGGCTGGCAACCGACGGTGCTGGACATATCTTCGTACCGCTGGTTTCTCCTGCTAATCTCAACACGGATGGGGCAGCATCACCAGCAACAGACGTGAACCAGATTGTCAACTTTGGCGATTTTGCTATAATGGGAAAACAGTGGCATACCACAATACTGTGGCCGTAGTAAACACAACTTGTTAATTAGTGTTTTCTTCGGGGCCTGCAACGCCGATTGGGCGGGGCAGGCCCCGCTTATTTTGGGGACATTCAAAACTTCGTTCTTTCACTGAAGATACTTGATAGAAATGACGCCGACGCTAAAATGGCAGGACTTTGTTCTATCACGATACAATTTCGATAACACAGGAAAGGCGTAAATGAAAAAACTCATTGTTCTGCTCGCAACTATGGCCTTAATAGTATCCATCGCACACGCCGAAACTTCCGCCCTGCAACCCGATTCCAGGTTCAAAACTTTCATCTATGCCAGGGGCGACAAACTGATGGACGAAACCGGCGAGTTTCGCTTTATCAGCTTTAACGTCCCCTGCCTGCACTATAACGAAGACAATATGCCATTCGCCGAGATGAATCCCTGGCGATTGCCCGATGAATTCGAAATTAACGACGCGCTCGAATCCGTAAGGCAAATGGGGGGCCAGGTCGCCCGTATTTACACACTATCCGTCCGCAGACCCGGCGAAGACCCCAATATCCCCCGGCATGTAATTGGGCCGGGCAAATTCAACGAGGAGGCCTACAAATCTCTCGATATGACTCTGGCTATCGCAAATCGAAAGGGTATCCGTATAATTTTCCCCTTCATCGATAACGCCAGGTGGTGGGGTGGAATCGAGGCCTGTGCCGCTTTCAGGGGTAAAACAAGAGAGGACTTCTGGACCGACCCGGAACTCTTCGAGGATTACAAAGCAATAGTCAATTCCGTCGTAAATCGCACCAATTCAATCACGGGCGTAAAGTACCGTGATGACAAGGCCATCCTCGCCTGGGAGACCGGTAATGAGCTTATATGCCCCCCTGAGTGGACGGTAAAGGCCGCCGCATACATTAAAAGTATCGACCAGAACCATCTCGTTATGGATGGTTATCACCTCACTCCCGTTCGCGACCTGTCGCTGCAGGATAAAAATATCGATATCGTTACGACTCATCACTATCCCGTTATGTTCAAGGTGGCAATAAGCCCTGCTGAGATGATTGAACAGATTAAAAAAACAGCGGCGCTGGCCCGCGGCAAAAAGGCCTATTTCGTCGGCGAGTTCGGTTTTATCCCCACCAAAGACGTCGAATCCCTGCTTGATGCCGTAATGGATGAAAAGATAAGCGGCATTCTAATCTGGTCGCTACGTTTCCACGACAGGGATGGGGGCTTTTACTGCCACAGCGAGCCGCACGGGGGCGACAAATACAAGGCGTACCATTGGCCGGGTTTCACATCCGGCAACGCTTTTGACGAGACCAATGTTTTATCCCTGATGCGTCAAAAGGCCTTCGAAATAAGAAATATGCCTGTCCCTGCCATCGAAAAACCCGCAGCGCCGGTTCTTCTTGATATCAAAGACGTGGCGGCCATCTCATGGCAAGGCAGCGCAGGTGCTTCCGGCTACACAGTTGAAAGAGCTGAAAACCCAAACGGGCCGCGGCAAATCGCAGGAGATAATATATCCGACGCAGAGTTCCAGTACCGGCCACTGTTCAATGATACTTCCGTCAAGATAGGCAAAAGCTATTATTATCGTGTTACAGCCCACAACAGTGTCGGAGAATCCAAGCCCTCAAACATCGTTGGGCCTGTGTCTGTAACCTGCAAAACACTTGTGGATGAAATGCAGGATTTCAAATTAATCAGCAATCGCGAAGGGACGCTATCATTAGAGACAAAAGAGGCACGCAAATTCAAAGAGGATATGCACCGGCTAAAAGGCGCAACAGGCAGTTCCATTATCTATAAAGTCGAACCGCCTATTGTTTCCTGGAAGGTCTATTCGTTCTTTCCACAGGCCGTTTCAGATTTCAATTTCTACGAATCCGCCGACGGTAAAAATTTCGAACCCGTCAAGCTCTCCCGTCACGATTACTTCACCGGCAAAGGCGACTACAATTATTGTCTGCCCGTCCTTTACACAGGCACAGGAATTGGCGATGATACACGATATTTGAAAATCGAATATACGGGCGAAGCACAAATATCCCGCGTGGAAATAAAATATGGTCAACACAACTAATTGGAGATGTGACTGTGATTAAAAAGATGTTCTTCTGTTTCGTGACCTCTGTCCTCTGTCTTGTGTCCTCTACGTTCGCAGCGGAGGTAAACGAGCCCTTCGACTCCGCTCAGGACAGGCCATTGAAATACTCGCATACCCATTCAGAAACCGGTTTTATAAAGGGCTTTAGCTGGGGCTGGCCGGGGGAACGGGGGGATTATTCAGGCCCCAACGCCGTTGATTCGATGAAAAAAATGACAGAGACCGGCGCAAACTGGGTCTGCATCTCCTTTGCCGGCGAAATGATGAAACCCAATGAGCCGGGCATAATCTGGGCCGATGATGACCCCTGTATGGTTACAGATAATGAGATTCGCCGGGCAATCGAGCTGGCCCGTAAGAACAACCTGAAAATCATTCTCAAGCCCGTGGTAAATGTCCGCGACGGCACATGGCGCGGCTTTATCGATTTCAGAACACCGGACAACAAGCCAGACGCTAATGCCTGGGACAAGTGGTTTGCCGATTTTGACAAGTTCCTGCTGCACTACGCCAAAATCGCACAGGAAACTAAATGCGAAATGTTTTGCCTCGGCTGCGAAATGAGCACGACCGAAAGGTTTATGAACAACTGGCGAAGCGTCGTTGCCGACGTGCGAAAAGTATATACGGGCGCCATCACCTACAACGCTAATCACGGCAACGAAGAGAAGGTCCGATGGTGGGACGCTGTTGACATTATCGGTATGAGCGGCTATTACCCCGTAGGCGCGGATATGAACAGGCCCAACGACGACCCCTGCAAAGTCCCCAACGACAACTCCGTCGAGGGAATGAAAAAAAGATGGGCGCCAATCAAGCAAAAACTCAAATACGTAAGTGAACGGGTCAACAGGCCCGTGTTTTTCATTGAGATTGGCGTTTGCAGCGCAAAGGGCAACACCTCAATACCCTGGCAGCATCCGGATAAAAACACTGTTTATGACGCGGATGAGCAGGCAAGGTTCTATCAGGCCGTTTTTGAGGCATTCTGGGATGAACCCTGGTTCTTCGGATTCGCCTGGTGGGATTGGCCCGCCAACCTGTATTCCCCGGAAGACGCTAAAACCGACACCGGTTTCTGTATATATAGCAAGCCGGCGGAGAAGGTCGTAAAAGAGTGGTATAGCAAACCCAGATAATATCCTGTAGATGAGTTTAACAAAAAAGGTCGCCAAGAAGGCGACCTTTTTTATTACCAGCGAGGCCGAAGGGGCTCCGGGCTTCGCCCTTGAACCCGTCGCTCACTTTTGTTCGCTCCCCATAGGGGCTTCGCCCCTCTGGCGTCGAAAGCTTCGCTTTCTCCTGTCACCCCTACGACGTGGGAAAATCCTTTTCCCACACCCTTTTAGGGTTCTCGCCCCTCTTTATAAACTTAAGTAAAAAAGGCCACCACAAGGGTGACCTTTTTTATCTTAAAACGAGGCCGAAGGGGCTCGAACCCTCAACCTTCGGATCGACAGTCCGATTCGGGGTTTTGCAAGTATTTGTGAATAAACGGTTTATGCTTGTCAAATAAAGACTTATGATGCTGACCGAAGCGCAACCGAAGCGTAACAGTAGCTCAAACGAGCATGTCTGTTGCAAATCGATGGCTCGGATTAATCCAATCTTGCTCTCGGCCAAACAATAGAAACGCAACTATCAATCACGCGGCAAACAATCAGATTAATGTGGTGTTGGTAAAGTGCTAATAAAACTCCCCATATACTGCTGCGATTAGTCAGCGCCGTGCTGATGGAACTGGATGAGGAATGGCAAACCGGCAAACGATACCTGAATATGAACGTGGAGAACGATGAGCCTGCTTCACAGGCAAAGAAAATTTACAGAAAAAAGGTTGCTTGACCCCTATTAAAGTATGCGTATATCGACTCAAAGTCAAGTTTATATCGCTGTGTCGCATAATTGACTGTGCAACCTTCGGGTGAACAGGTTCCATTTCCATCCCAGAAATCTCATAAATAATTTGACATAAGCCGTAGAAATTGATATAATAATAGTTTCAAGGAGGATATTAGTACACTAATTACTACGGGCTTTGTGAAAACGGTTGATTGCATAACAGAAGGGAAAGGAACCGATAGAATGTCATGTTTACAAATCAGGATTGTACGCGTATTCCTGCTTTTGACAACTGTTTTTTTTATTACGGGTTGTTTCTCATCGAATCCACGAGATATACAGGCTTTTTTGAAGCCCTACCAGGCCGATGTCACCGAAGAAAAGTATATTCTTCAACCTCCGGATGAGGTTGAAGTGCACTGCGCCAAAATCCCCGAGTTAAATGCACAGCGTATGCGAATTCGGCCCGACGGCAAACTCAGCTTTGAGATAATTGGCGAGGTCCAGGCAGCAGGGAAAACACCGGAGGAAGTTGCCGACGCTATCCGGCAAAAAGCTTCAACGCTTTATACATTCGTCGGCGACCAACCCATCGAGGTTCGCGTCATCGCCTTCAAAAGCAAGGTATTTTATGTTCTCGGTCAGGTCTCTCAGCCCGGGCCCAAGCTCTACACAGGGCGAGACAGCGTGATGTCGGCTATTTCCGATGCACAGCCCAATCCGATGGCATGGCTGGGAAGAATCCAGGTAATAAGACCTTCAGTGGATGAAAAGGTAAAGGCAAATATATTTGAGGTGGATTTTGACAGGATGGCAGCACACGGTGAGCTTGGCAAGAACGTTTTGTTGCAGGAAGGTGACGTTATATACGTGCCACCTACCGTGCTGGCAGCGCTAGCAATGAAGATAGAGGAAGTAATCAGGCCTATTGCCAGGGCGTTTACCGGCGTGTACATCGTTCAGAATGCCGGCAACAACCAAAGAAACAATACTTATTTAGGCGGCTATAGTGGCCAATAGACCGACCGTTAATCCGGAACAGCAATTGGTCAGAAAAACGTAATACCCGAATGAACCAGAAAAATACGCTGAAAATGGTTCACCTTGCGGGCACCATCTGGTTTGTGGTGTGCCTGGGTTATCTCTCGATGCTGATAATGCGCCAGGCGGGGTTCAACTGGTGGCTCATATTTTCTCTATCCGGGCAATCGGCATTATTGATATTTCTGTTAATCAGCTTGTATCTGTTCGCTATATTCGGCGCAACCGCCACAGACCAAAAAACGACTATTGAGCACCCTCTTACCAACTCAGGCCCCTACCTCTCTTTTTACGTCTCGGTGCCTTTACTGGGTGTTTTGACCGGCGCTGTCGCAATGGCCGGCGAGACGAGAATCACACAGTTCCTTTCGGGTATTGCTCTTGGAACGTTGGCAGTAACGTTCCTGACGTGGGTTATCATAGACCCTCTGGCCTCAATGTTGGAGACGCTTGCACCCACGAGTCGAGAGCACCGGCTCCAGCGCCTGGCCGAAGGCAAACGCCAGCAGGAGGAACGAAGGCGCAATCGTGAGGCATTACTTAGCCAACTGTTTGCACAACAGGAGCAGGACCGACGCCGCTGGCAGGTGCTTCTGACGCCTGATGCCGAAAAGCTTACAGTGCTTCTGACTGCGAACAGGGCAAATTTTGAACAAGCCGAACGTCAGGCAGTTGGTATAGGCGTTCGCGCATGGCAAATTGGAGGACTCGATTGTATGCGCCGGCTTCACTGTATGGCGCTGGAATTGTATAAGGAGAAATATCAGAACCTGACTATTACTGACCACATCTCAAACTGGTGGGATGGTATTGGGAGCTGGCGAAACCCCACTGTCAGTTTCTGCCCCCTGGCCTAAAAGAAGGAGTGAGGATACGTATAAGCATAAAGTTTTAATAACAGCAATGGTTGTCCGCCTTGCCGTTTCGGTCTCGGACGCCAACATTATTTATGTCGATGCCAACGGCAGAGGGGAATATCCACGATTCAGGACGCCGTAAACGACGCAAACCACGGCGACATAATAATCCTCCAGCCGGAAATTTATACCGGCACCGGCAACCACAACCTCGACCCAAACTCCGACTGGACGGCAGAACCTTGGCCTAACGGCAAAAGAATCAATCAATATGGGCGCCTACGGCGGGACGTCTCAGGCGAGCAAAAACGGTAATATCGCCTAAATCTGCGCAAAAAAACGGGGCTGGGTCATAATTCCTAGCCCCTTTGCTTTACATCACAACTCTGATCTATCTATTGAACGAACTCTTACAACGTCCTGCGCCTTCGCAACCAACCGACAAGGCTTACACCAATGCTGCCCAGCAGAATCGCACCGGGAGCCGGGACGGGGACCACCGAGAAGTTGGTGGCGTAACTGATGTATTCTCCCGTCGTCCCCATGTTCAACCAGCTTTCAGTGTATGTCCAGTCGCCCACGTCTGCAAGCGTCAAGGTTGACACGGGATCAAGGTAATTCATCACGAAGCCTTCGCCAGAATCTCCGGGGTAATCGGCTCCGTATGATACGGTACGGCTGGGTCCGGTGTACACAACAGACCAACGATATATCTCACTTTCCGGTCCATAGTAGATGCCACTACCGGCATCTACGGTCTGTCCAACGGTGAACACAGTCATACTCGTCCCCGTGGTGTAGGGAGGATAGCCGGGGTCGTCGTATGGAATGACCACCGTCCCTGTATTGGTGACGACTATCACGTTCCCGTTGTAGTATGTCGAGGTTCCGAGAACGGGAGTCGTCTGCCAGCTTAGATTTGCACTGGCGCTACTTACCGCCAGAATCATTGTTATTGCTGCACAAATTGTTATTAACTTTTTCATTATATTCTTCTTCTCCTTAATTAAAGTTCACGGGGAGCAGGAAGGACGTTTTGTGACGTCCTTCCTGTCGCCCATCAAGCTTGTAAAAACTCATAAATCTTAATCCTTACAGTGTTCCTCTTTTTCGCAACCAGCCAACAAGACCTGCGCCAATGCTGCCAAGCAGAATAGCGCCAGGCACCGGGACAGTCGTAGTCGTCGTGGGAACATTTATGGTCTCCGCGGCGCTAATCGTCACCGCCGCTTTGGCCAAGGCCCGGCCGTCCAGGGTCCCGCCATTAAGTGTAATGCTCGCGAGTGCGAGAATGTTTCCCTCGAACGGAGTGCCACTGATAGTCGCGGAACTGCCGACCTGCCAGTACACGTTACCTGCATCAGCGCCGCCGATCGTGAGGACTGTGCCTGTGGTCGTGGTGAGCGCGCTGGCTATCTGAAAGACGAAATCGCCTGGGCCGCTGAGGGTGAGCACCCCCGTTAACAGAGCTGTCCCGCCAGTAAAATCATAGACGCCCGCAGTGAGCGTCAGATTCCCCAGAGTGCCAGGCAAGGTGACACTAGGCGACAGGCCTGCAAGAGCATTATACGCAGTGGTCAGATCGGTTTGGGCCTGAGCCGCAACCGTATCAGTTTGGTGTACCGTTCCGTTCACGGTCCCCGGAGGAAAGCCGGTAATCGAAGTACCCGAATAGAGACCCAGATCTCCGTTGATGATGGTATTGCCGCTATTGGTTACCGTCGAGCCGCCCAGGACCCCAAAGCTTGCCGCCGTACCCAGAGACGGCCCGGCCAATACTGTGGATGAGCCGTAAAGAAGCACGGCCATCGCAAAACCTGCTACCAAACAAATTGTTGTTAATCTTTTCATATTTTCATCTCTTCTCTGTAACAAGGATGTGTCACTTCAAAGTTCTCAAAAAAATTTACAATCGGTTAATCCCTACAGTGTTCTTCTTCTTCGCAACCAGCCGACAAGGCCTACACCGATGCTGCCCAGCAAAATTGCTCCCGGAGCAGGGATGCAGATGGTATCGACGTGAATCCAATCCAGAACAGCAGGTCCACCAGTTAATGGTCCTTCTATAGCGATTAGCACGTCTTCAAAGTACGGATTTGGCTCGAGTAAAAAGCCGAAACTCGTTCCTATTCCATTAGGTGCAGATCCTGGGAGGTTAGTAACGGCAACGTTGACTCTGGGAACGGTTCCTACCACTGAAGCCCCAAGTACGATGCCATTTGTTAGCCCTAAGTCAACCCAGATATACTTAACGGGGTTGTCCGTTGTATAGTCATTGATTTTCAAGTCCACAATAATCATGTTGCCTGTGAGAGCGCTGCTTTTGAGAGCGCTTATTCCATCCCAAGTACCAAGAACTGTCTGTGCGACAATCTCCTTACCAGCGTCATTGGGATTGAATTCGCTTTCAGGGTAGAACTGGTTATGATTAACTGGATTCACGGAAGCTGGCGTGAAATCCCAGAATTCATGCGTTGTGCCAGGAGCACCCTCCTGCCAGTATCCGAGACTTGGACCTGTTGGGTTCGCCAGCGCGGGTGTTGCCATTAGCGCCAGCAAAGCTATTATTAAAATTAACTTTTTCATAATCATCTTTCTTCTTAAAAAATTCATCAAGGTGGTAATTCCTTACAGTGTTCTTCTCCTTCGCAACCAGCCGACAAGACCTACACCGATGCTGCCCAGCAGAATTGCACCGGGTGCCGGGACAATGGCGTTGAGCGTGCCCTCAGAAGTACCACCTATAGAAGAACCGCTGGTGCCAGTGATAAATTTGTAGATGTTAGCCGTTGACGAACCAGTAAAAGAAAGATCTACCACATTGGCGTTTGCAAACCCATCGATTACCGCTGAGTAGCTGGGAGTGTAGCTAATGGTATGTACGTCGTCCATAAACTCTGGGAAGGCTACATACGTGTCGTAAATGTTCACCATAGTCCCTGTTCCAACCGATGCGGTATATACCGTAGCCAAGCCAACATCATTTAGTATAGTAAGGTTCCCAGTTGGCGTTAACACACCGGTAGCATACGTGCCGTAGTTTACGATGCCCGACAACGACATGCTGGGCAAATTTACCCAGTCC
>PMZJ01000007.1 GCA_003170415.1 Phycisphaerales bacterium
GCCCCGTCATTTATGCCGGGGTTTTTATTGCCGGGTTCTGCTTGTTTCCGCCCTGTTTCTCGTTACAATGCAATTCAGGAAAATCGACCGGTTTTGGCAGGTTGAAGGTGATTATCGAAGAGATTTATTCCGGCCCGACTGAATCAGGAGACAATGGTTAATGGCCAATAGCGAGATATTCGTAGGAAGAAAAGAGGAACTCAACGAATTTACAAAGGCCCTTGAAGGCTCGCGGGGACAGGCAATTATCGTCGTGGGCAACAGGGGAATGGGTAAGACCTGGCTTGTCAATCGAATGGCAAAATTGGCGAGTGAACACCCTACACTTAAATGCGGGTTTGTGAGATACGAAGTGACGCCGAATACAAGCCCCGATTCGACAATGACAACAATGATGGATAATGCTTTTGAAGCGGGACAGGTTAAAGAAGGGTCATTTGACGGGACGAAGCGGGGATTGGAGCAATGGCGAAGCTTTCTTAATGTATTCAATCTTGGGGATTTGGTCTTGAGCTTGCGGAGGGACCAAGCCAAGGACACGAAGCAGCAGTTTCTGGAACGGCTGGAGCTTATTTCAAAGACTATGCCGAAAAATGGACGGGCGATATTCATTGTTGACCCTGAGAAGGAAATGGCGGAGAAAAGCGACCAGGACTGGGCGATTGTGGTAAAGAATTTGCCGGAGAAGATAAAGCTTATCTTTGCACAAAGGACGGAAGACGCACTGGTTGGAAGCGAAGTAATAGATGGACTTGATAACGTAGTTCGGATACCGGATAAAATTCTCGATACCTTGAGCGAAGAAGATGTTGATGAGCTGGTGAATTGTAGAAAAGCGAATTTGCCGGTCTCGATACCAGAATTGCAAAAGGCTTTGAAGCGTTACAACGGGCATCCATACGCAATTGGTGCGGCATTGGATTTGGTTGAGCAGGGGACAAAATTAGAGGAACTGCCGAAAAAGCCGGAGCCGACAAAATTTGCGGAATTGCAATGGAAGAAAGTTTGCGAAATAAGCGTTGAGGCGATGAAATTGCTTGAAGCATACGCAATTCTGGAAGTTGCCGTGCCGGATGATATAGTTGAATATGTGAGTAAATTAGATGCAACAACGAGGAAAACGGCTGCAAAATGATAAATACCTGCGAGGACTTTTGAGGGATGAATCTGGCGGCAGGAGGATATATCATTCGATATTAGCGGATTACATTCTTGGGCAGATGAGCGAGGAGGAAAAGAAGAAATATCATAAGCGAGCGATTAAAATTTACAGGGGGAAATTGAAAAAGGCAAAAAAAGAACAGACGAAGCCAGACGAGCTGGCCGCTGTGAGATTGCCTGAGCATGTTTTGTCAGTGGAAGGAGATAAGTCCTTCATATATGTGTTTACAGATGAATGTATTCAGCCACTAACAAATCTTGGATTATTGGATGAGGCGATTAGTTTATCTGAGCGCGCATTAAGAATAGTGAAGGATGGCTCAGTGGAAGAGGCGATGGTTTTAGGTAATTTAGGGTTCATATGTCAAACAAAGGGACAATTAGATAGGGCAGAGGAAATACAAAAAAGGTCGTTAGAGATAGATAAGAAGCTTGACCATATTAAGGCGATGGCAGCCGATTACGGCAATTTAGGGATGATTTATCAAAAGAGAGGCGAGTTCGATAAAGCAGAAGAGATGGTTGAAAAAGCGTTGAAGATAGATGAGAAGCTTGGTCTTCTTGAATGGGGGGCAACCGCTTACGGCAACTTAGGGGTAATTTATCAAGGGAAGGGAAAATTAGACAAGGCAGAAGAAATGCACAAAAAGTCACTGGAAATTGCGGAGAGGATTGGTCTGATTACGGAAATATCAAGACAGTACGGAAACTTGGGTCTGATTTATCTAAAGAGGGGGGAATTAGACAAGGCAGAAAAAACACTTAAAAGGTCGTTGGTGATTAATGAGAAACTTGGCCTGCTTGAGGGAATGGCAAAAGTTTACGGAAGCTTAGGTCTGGTTTATAAACAGCAAGGAGATTTGGAAAAGGCGAGGGGGTATTGGGAAAAGTCGCTGGATTTGTTTAAAAAGATAGGAATGCCGAATGAGATAAAGGAGGTGGAGTGGTGGATAGAAGAAATAAAAGAGAAATGATAAGGAAGAATGACGGCCATGCCCGACAGAGACGTTAAAACGATATAGGATTAAATTTATTATCAATACGCCACGCGCTGCGCGAGAAATTAGAGAGTAGAACAGTTGAGCAGTAGAAAATCCGTGAAATCTGTGTAATCTGTGGCGAAGAAAAAAACAGCGTAACCAGCGCAATCAGCGTCTGAAAAGTGTCAAAATAGATAACTTGCCCCTTCGTAGCGCAGCGAAGATCCCCGAGTGCTGCTTCATTGGCTTAGAACAGGGGACCCATGTTTTTTACCTTAAAAATGAACTTGCCCCACCACCCCCCACACACAAAAGCGAGGGGCAAGTAGGGGCAACTAAAAAATTCCTTATAATAGTATTAACATATCTTGTGCCTTCCCCCACCCCCCAAAATCTGTTCCAAAAAACAGTGTCAATCTGTGTAAATCCGTGTCAAGAAAATTCTGCGTCCTTTGCGTAATCAGCGTCTAAATCTTAGTGTCTCGGTGGCTGAAATCTCTGTGGCGATAACTTTAATCGCCGTAGATGCCGGCGAGATAGATGAAGAAAATGAAAAGCACGGCGAAGCAGGCAAAAGGAATAAGGTAAAGCAATGCCTGATGGGGCATTATAAAGGCAATCACCGCCGCAGCGGCCGTCGCGGAAATACCGATTTTGCTCAACATCACGGCAATCAGTGATGCGGTGAAGCCCACTTCCAGAGATGATGCGGTAATAGTAGCCGACGATGCCGCCTTGGCGGAAGTCGTAACGACGCCGAACAGGGCAAGGGCGATGAGGAAGTAGTATTTGCCGAAACCCTGCATGGCTAATTGCCTTCGCAGCGAGGTCTTGGCGCGGAAAAACATCACCCTCGAGCGCAATTCGGAGCAGTTCATCACCGCGCCGATTTGGGCGTAATCCATGTCCTCGAAACAGCGAAGGATGAGAATGTTACGGTATTTCAGCTTTAGTCGTTTCATCGCCATAAAAACCGCGTCGGATAGTTCTTTTCGCAGAAGCTCAGTCAATCCGTCGTTAAAATCGGCGCTGACGCGGTTGTGGATATACAGCCGTTCATCTTCGGACAGCTCAACGGTTTTTCTGCGTTTCAGGTCCCGGTAGTAATGCTGAACATTGCCCATCGCCGTCCTGAAGAGCCACCCCCAAAAATGCTCCACGTGTTCGAGCTGGTTTATTGACTGAATCATAAATAGTATTGTCTCCTGCAGAATATCCTGCGTGATGGTCTGGTCGAGCGTGAGCCGGTAGATATAGGCATAAAGCCGGTCACCGGCCAGCTCGGCAAGCCGGTTCATACTATCCTTGTTGCCCAGTTTGGCCTCGTGAATCAGCCCCGGGCTTATATTTTGCAGCGCTGTTGCCATACGTCTATCCTGTATATATTGTCCATAAAAGGCGGCGTTTGTTACACATTTTTTGCGATTTTTTCAAAAAACCGGAAAATTCCGCAAAATTTCTGTAACGCGAGGTGGAATTCCTGGACTTATCCTACAAAAGCGGCTGTTCACACCCCGGCCCGCTTCTAAATTTATCGTCAGTTCCGGCGACCAGCGAATAAATGGTGAGAGTCCGCTGCGATTAGACGATTCTCGTCGGGGTCGGAAGGAAGGGTCGGCGTGATTTGATGCGGTATCGGGGGCGAGCACAGCCGACCCTTCTGTTTTTTTTGTAAAATCTCCAAAAACTCATACTTGGCTAATGCCGTTCTTTAGTGGTTGCGTTTCGTGTCGCGGTTACTATAATTACCGCCATTTAGAATTGTGCGCATTTTAGGAGACGGAAAATATGCACGGTATTCAGTTGGGTTCCATCGATTATGTGCTGCTGTTTATATATTTTGCCTTCGTGCTTGGAATCGGCTTCGCGCTGAAGCGATACACCAAAACCAGCACGGATTTCTTCCTGTCGGGCAGGTCGATTCCCGCTTGGATTACGGGGCTTGCTTTCATATCCGCCAACCTCGGCGCGCAGGAAGTTATCGGAATGGGCGCATCCGGCGCGAAATACGGCATTATGACCAGCCATTTTTACTGGGTGGGCGCTATCCCCGCGATGGTGTTCGTGGGCGTCTTTATGATGCCTTTCTACTATGGCTCAAAAGCGCGTTCGGTGCCTGAGTATCTCAAGCTTCGCTTCGACGAGAAGACCCGCGCCTTCAACGCCGCATCATTTGCGGTTATGACTGTTTTCTCGTCCGGCATCTCGATGCACGTCCTCGCGAAGCTTCTCGAACAAATCCTCGGCTTCAACTATCACCTCTGCATTATCGTTTCGGCGGCCATTGTGCTGATTTACATCTTCCTTGGCGGCCTGACCTCCGCAATCTACAATGAGGTCTTGCAGTTCTTTCTCATTGTTCTCGGTTTTTGCCCCTTGGTCTTTCTGGGGCTCAAAAGCGTCGGCGGCTGGGATGGACTTGTCGCTAAGCTCAACGTCGTAGCAACCAGTCCAACCAACCCCGCGGGCAAGGCGTTCGCTCCCGGCGCCTGGACTGAATCCTGGGCGCACATGAATTCAGCAAGCGCAAACCCGATGGGCGTCGAATGGTTCGGCATGGTGATGGGGCTGGGCTTCGTTCTTTCATTCGGCTACTGGTGTACGGATTTCTTAGTCGTGCAAAGAGCGATGGCTGCTAACTCGATGTCCGCCGCCAGGCGTACGCCACTGATTGCCGCTTTCCCCAAAATGCTCTTCCCGGCGCTGGTAATTCTACCCGGTATGATTGCCATCGCCCTTCATCAGGACGGCGGCACGTTCCTGCCAAAAGACGCAGCAGGTAACGTGGATTACAATATGGCGGTGCCGGCAATGCTCGCCAAATTCCTTCCGCCGGGCCTTCTCGGTATCGGCATCACGGCCCTTATGGCGTCGTTTATGTCAGGTATGGCGGGCAACGTCACGGCCTTCAACACCGTCTGGACTTATGACCTCTATCAAAGCTACATCAAGCCCGGCCAGTCCGACCAGCATTATCTGCGTATGGGCCACATCATCACGGTCGTCGGCATCCTGTTAAGTATCGCCTGTGCTTATGTCGCGAGCGCCTTCAATAACATTATGGATATGCTCCAGCTTGTCTTCGGCTTCGTAAACGCGCCGCTGTTTGCGACGTTTCTTCTGGGAATGTTCTGGCGCAGGGCCACCGGCCACGGCGCATTCTTCGGCCTGCTTTCAGGCACCCTCGCCGCCGCGCTTCACCACGGCCTGACCCTGCCGGCTGGCGCGACTATGGGAATCAAAGGCGGCTGGCTCTGCGGCGGCCACGTCCTGCATACCTACCCCGTTGATATGGCACAGAACTTCTGGGCTGCGATTTATGCCTGGAGCGCCTGCTTTGTCGTTACAATCGTCGTTTCGCTGGTAACAGCCAAAAACAAAACCGACAACGAATTGCGAGGCCTGGTTTATTCGCTGACCCCGCGCATCAAGGAAGTAGGCTTGGTTTGGTATAAGCAGCCGGCAGTCCTCGGCGTTATTGTGCTGATAGCGGCCTTAGTCCTCAATATTATCTTTTGGTAATGGAGAAAAATATGAGCGATGGAATGAAACTTGACGTGCGGCTCCCGATAGGCGGAATGTTTGCCTTATTCGGGGCAATAATCACAATCTTCGGCCTGGTTTCTGACCCGGCTATTTACGAACGCTCGCTGGGCATCAACATAAACCTGTGGTGGGGGTTTGTGCTGTTCGCCTTCGGTGCGTTTATGCTGATAATGGCGTGGCGGGCGGCCAAAAAGAACAAACAATAGCTTTTATTAAGAGGTGATAATAAAAGACAATCGGCTGGTTTGCGATTGCAAGCCGGCCGATTTTTTTATACCCTCTTGGTGTTAATTAAGGACAATCGATTATGACCGAAGGACAACCAGTTCAACAAGCTCAAACACCTGCCCCGGCGACACCGCCAATCGTGCCGAGCTATAACCCCAAAGGGCCTTTCGAGGCGACTGTGGTATTCAATAAACCCCTGCACCAGAAGTTCTATCGGCTGGGTCTGCAATTTGCCGGCCCCGGCGCAGAGGCCTTCGCCAAAACAAGGCCCGGCCAGTTCGCCCAGTTTGACCTTTCGAATATCGCGCTGCCTCCAGCAGATGCGATACCGGAGGAATTGAAAGACGAATCAGCAAGGCAGATACTTTTGCGCAGGCCGTTCAGTTTCGCCCGCGTCGCCAAAGAAGTGATTCCTTCAGCTCATTCCGCACCAGGCCAGACGGCTCATCCCAAACCGGTATCTTCTGGTGTTGGCAAAATAATCGCAGAGGTCGTCTATTGTGTGCTCGGCCCCGCGACGCTGCGTATGACAACGCTGGTCAAAGGCAACCCAATCAATGTCATCGGGCCTTTGGGCAATGGCTTCACCGTCCCCGCCGGCAAAAAACGTGCGCTATTAGTCGCGGGCGGCATGGGTTCGCCTCCGCTCGAACACCTGGCGCAGGTGCTCACCTTGGAACACCCGACTATGGACGCTATTGCATTCGCTGGCGCAAAGACAAAAGAGGATTTGCCTTTTGACAGGCCTCTCGATAATCTTTCGCGGGAGATTGGTTTCTGGCTCAAAGAGTTCGGCAGGTACAGCATCAGTTCATTCGTCGCCACAGACGACGGCTCCGCGGGCTTCAAGGGTTTTGTCAGTGCTTGTATTTTGGACTGGCTTTCGCAGAACGCTCTCAGTTTCAATCCCGCCGAGGCGATTATCTATGCCTGCGGCCCCCGCTCGATGCTTACTACTATCGCCAAACTCGCCCGCGATAAGAAAATCGACTGCCAAATCAGTATGGAAGAGATGATGGCCTGCGGCATAGGCCTTTGCCAATCCTGCGCCGTCAAATGTGTAGCCCCCGTAGGGGGCGGAATCCCCGCAGGGGACAAATCGCCGACAGCCGAGACATACAAACTCTGCTGCAAAGATGGCCCCGTCTTCGACGCTAAAGAAATTGTTTTTTAGACACCCATGACTAAGGTATCCAAAAAACATCCAATTTTCACAATTGGACACAGTAATAAAAATACCGAAGAGATAATATCCTGGCTTAAGAAAAACAACATTGAGATTTTGGTGGATGTACGAAGCGTTCCGTATAGTCGATATGTACCGCAGGCAAATCGTGAAGCAATCCAACTCGCGTTAAATGATGCAGGTATCAAGTACGTCTTTATGGGAGATAAACTTGGAGGCCGTCCCGCAGGCATCGAGACCAAAGACAACTTAGGAAACTACGATTATTCCAAACTTGCTTCCACAGATAAGTTCCGCGAAGGATTGAAACATTTACTTGAGGACGCAGAGGAAAACACTTTGTGTATTCTTTGCAGTGAGGAAGACCCGGCTAAATGCCACAGAGGCCTGTTGATTTCACGCGAGTTGGCAAAACTGGGGATTGAAGTACGGCATATCCGGCACGACGGAAGTATTGAATCTCAGGAACATTTTGAAAACAGAATTCCGCCGGTGCAGCTAAATTTGTTCTCGGATAAATTACGAAAGAAATAACAGGGACGGGACAGGTAACGGAAAGCCGTGTTATTTCCGAAGCGGGCTCCTGCGCTTCGCTTGGTGTGCTCGGCTCAATTCAGTACTTTCGTCCAGCATCGGCAAATCCGCATTATTTTACAGTCAGCCGGTAAACACCTTAGGCGTGGGCGACATCGAATTCTGCGTCTAAGCAGTCAGCTTTATAAAAGGGCGATTAGCCCTTGTGGATGAGGGCGGGTGGCAAGCACACAAACAACGTTTGGAGCATTGCCTCCGCCAAGAACACAAAGCTGACTGTCCTCTGTGCGCTCTGTGAACTCTGTGGCTAAAAATAATCCGTGTAATCTGCGCAATCTGTGGCTAATAAAAAAACAGCGAAACCTGCGTAATCAGCGTCTAAAATAAATCTGTGTTAATCCGTGTCTGAAAAAACTGTGACACTGAGCGAGGCGAAGAGCCCGCTTCGGAAATCAGTGCAATCTGTGGTTAACTTCTGATATTATGCTGTGTGAAATGAAACGCGAATACTGGAATAATATGTCGTGCTGCTACGAAGATAAAATTTTCAGCGTGTTGCATTACGACCGAAAACAACTGGTCCTGCGGCAGATTCGCAAATTAGGGGCTCTCGGCAAAATCGCGGGCGATTACGGTTGCGGACCAGGACACTTTCTCCCGTATCTTTCTGCGAGTTTCCAAAAGGTATTCGCCATAGACATCTCACGCGACTTAATCATCAGGGCCAAAAAGAAATGCTCGCACCTGACAAACGTCTCGTATATTACAGCCGACCTCGCCGCCAATGGCCTTCGGCTCGCAAATACCCATTTTATCCTCAGCGTAAACACGCTCATTATGCCCTCGCTGGCCGCCCGGCTGCGCATTCTCGACGTTATGGCAGGCCACATCCTTAAAAATGGGCACCTGGTCCTCGTTGTCCCCTCGCTGGAGTCGGCCATGCTGACCGATTTTTGCCTCATCCAGGTGAATCTGCGTAACGGCTTCAGTCCCGCGTCGGCCATCCGTGCTGGCTTTGAAAAAAACGGCCATTTCCGTCTGCGCCAGGGTATTGTCCCCATCGATAATGTCCCTACCAAGCACTACCTCAAAGAGGAGCTTGTCTCGCTGCTGGAGGAAAGGGACCTGCGCATTATTAAAATCAGTAAAATCGAGTACCCGTGGGATACCGAGTTCGATTCTCCTCCCCGCTGGATGAAAGACCCCTTCCCCTGGGACTGGCTTGTTGTTGCTCAGAAAACCACGTATTAGACGGATTCTGTCAACTATCTACTCTCGACTGCTCTAATTTCTCGCAAAGGGACTGGCTCGTCGTCGCCCAAAAAACAAAATAAGTTGTGACGCCTTTTTTCCTATTCCTGACCAACGGCGTTGGCTTTAGCATGGTTTTGTGCTCATTGATTTATCTCTTCCTCAATGAACTGTCTTGCGTCTTCGGGCGATATTGCCAATTCCTTGCCTGAGCATTTCCTTTTGCGTTTCTCAATGTCTATAAACCTCTCATGGAGATACAACAAATCCACCCAGACAGTGGACTCTTGCTTTCGTTTAGCATCAATGTAAGCAGTTGCCAGTGTTCTATATCCGTGTAGCCAGTAGAAGTAGAAGTGCCATGCAAGAACCTCATCAATCGCTTTTCGACGAACAAGCAAGCCTACAACCTCGAAGAAATCCAAAATCTCGTCGATATCGTCTGAAGGATTGTCTCGTAGGGCTTGCGCGGCTATTTTGCGCTCTTGTTTCATCCGAGTGCTTTTCCATATATCATCCAGCCACATAATGGCGTTCAACCCCGTGGAGAAGCGATTGCGCTTACTCTCCAAGATAAGTTCTACAATGGTGATCACTATCGCTATTATCGCAGCGATTGACATTATGACCGCAGCCCAAGCGGAAACTGCATTATAGTCGATTTGCATGGTACATTCGCTAATCACTTATATTCTCCTTTAAAATTCCTGCCATTTTTTATCGTCAGCAGAAATTAAACAACCGGAAAACTCTTCCCCGACCAATTTTGCAGTTTAGCGGCGAGGTTAAGCATCTGGTGAGGCAAAACCGATTTTCTTGGCAAAAGCCAGTTCTATGACTCCGACCTTTCCCGGTATCCCAACAAAACCCGCAAGCAATGGCCACAGCAACGCGATGATAGCGGGAAGAGGCCGATGATCAAAGAAAAGGTAAACGGCGCTCCCAATTGCGGCTGGCCACTTGAGCCAAACAACAATGTAGCAGGCAATCGTTGCAAAAGCAACGTTGACGAAAAGGTACCTTATGAGACACCATAGGACTCCGAGAATAGCCACAACACCCAAAACCCAGTACCATGGGAAGAGAAAAAAAGGATCGGTGCCAAAGGTTGCGAGACGAAGGTTGGTAATGCTGCCCATTCGACTGAGCGAAGCCACAACCATCTCTTGATTTCATCATTAGTCCAACTTGTGAAATTCATATTAAATCTCTGGTGCTAAAAATCTATTCAATCTCACCATCCTGTCTTATCCTGCCTGTTTTATATCCAATTGCAGTCCTGTTTGTCAAAAGAAATTTTTGCCACTAAGACACGAAGGCACAAAGATAAAAAGGTGAAAATGAAAAGGAAAACTTAGTGTCTTGGTGCCTTTGTGGTTAAGAAAATCAGCAATCAGAAATCATAAATCAGAAATGGAATCTGTGTTATTTCTGAAGCAGGCCCGCCTGCCCTCGAATGTTTTAGTCGGGGGTCGCTTCGCTTCCGTGTGCTCGGCTCAATTCAGTACTTTCGTCCAGCATCGGCAAATCCGCATTATTTTACAGTCAGCCGGTAAACCGCGAATAGCGGTGCCCCTAAGGGGCGGCAGATGAGTAGCGGGCATTCACAGATACGAGTATCGAGGATTGCCCGTTGCGAGTATGCCCCTCCGGCTGACTAAAAGCAGTGTAAATCTGTGTTAATCTGTGGCTAATAAGCAGCGTAAATCAGCGCAATCAGCGTCTAAAATAAATCTGTGTGAATCCGTGTCTAAAAAACTTTGGATTCTCTGTGCTCTCTGTGTCCTCTGTGGCTAAAAAACGGAGTCCATCTTTTCGCCCGTAACTACCTGAGAATCTCTCGAAGTTTTCTGCACTCCGGTCAGTTTCAAGCCGGCGAGTTTGCACTCGAAGACAATCGGATATTTCCCGGCTGAAACCTTAAAGCTGACTTTATCGCCATCGAGAGTAATCTTGCTGATTGGCGTTGTGCCATACAGGCCGCTCATATCCGGGTTGACCTTCAGTCGCTGTTTTGGGCTGCCCCATTTGACTTTTGAATTTAAAATCCAGTTCCCGATAAGCTGTGAGCCGACGCCGTTCGCTTCGGCAGGCGCTGTATTACCGTTTGTCTTCTGTATGTGATGTCCCTCTATATGAAATTTGTTCCCGTTACAGGTCACAGTTCCCGAAATTCTGCTGCCTTCGATTGTCCCCGTGAAGAAACCATTGATGATTTCCTTTCCGGCTTGCGCCGGCTGGCAGAACGTGATAACGCCGTCCTTAAATCTGACGTCCCCAAGTTCGGTGAGTTGTTTCGAATTTATCCACTGTCCGGTTAATCTGCCCTGGCTGTCCGCGGCAAAAGATAAAATTGAGTTGCCCTGTCTGTCGCAGGGGTCTGCCCTCATCTGCCAGTCGCCATATAATGCGCTATTGCCCATACGCGCCGATTCGGGTAGCGTCGCAGCCGGAATTACAGCGATTTTGCTGATATCCGGCGGCGTATATCCGGGCGATTTGCCGGTTACAAGCAGTTGCTTCACATAAACGCCAAAATCCGGAGTCGGCATATAATTCCAGTCCGCTATCAACGTAGGCCCGGCGGCGGGATGCATGTCCCAGGCCACAAATGACCAGTTATTTTCCTGGATTCCAACAAGCAAGTGCAGCAGCCAGTCGTCGTTAAGCGCGCTTGACGGATTATTCCCCCACCATTCCCTGTGCCGATTAGGCCCGCCTGACCAGCCAAATTCGGAAATAATCACCGGGAATTTCGCTGTTGCCTCTTTCATACTGGCAATCCATGTAAAGATACTTTCGCCAAAGTAGTCATAAGCGTGATTGGCGTAAATGACGCCGTTGCCTCCTGCGTCATTGAGCTGTCTGCCTTCGAGTATCCCGTCGAGGTCGTATGCAAATGCCGGGCCGCCCGCGATGACAACGTTTTTAGCTCCTGTTGAACGCACGGCATCGAGCATTTCCTGCATTCCTACGGCTTCGTATTCTTTCACAGGTAAGTCGGGTCCGTTTGGCCGGTCATTGATTTTCCCGCCATTTAGCCAGACGTCCCAGGTTACATCGTGCGGCTCATTATAAAGGTCAAAAATAACCGCCGGGTTATTCGCGTAAATTGGGGCGATATCCTTCCAGAAAATAATGCTGTTGCGGTCAGGCATCGAATGCTGGCCGATGTTCTGTCCCCATTCGTTGACATCCGACCAGTGCAGGTCCAGAATAACGTAGCAACCCTTCGAACTGCATAGGTCAACTGCCTCTTTTACCAGGGCGCGATATGCCTTGCCTCCATCGTTTTGTTCGGGGGCCTTTCCAAACCAGCGGTCCTGCGATAACGGAAGGCGAATGATATTGCAGTTCCAGTCGTCAATAGCGACTCGTACCGTCTCAAGGATATGACCTTCTCCGTCGCTGGACCATTCAAGAGAAGCGGCGTTTACGCCTCGCAGTAAAACCGGCCTGCCTTCGCTGTCGATAACCTGATTTCCTTTTACCTGCAAAGGTAGCGGCGGCGACGTTGATTTTACCTGTATCCCTGATTGTGATTTCTCCGATTGTCTCGAACATCCCGCCAAAACGATTGCTGCGCACAAAACCGATGTAGCCAACTTCACGTTCATACGTTGCACCTTTCATTAGTCCTTATTTGGAACAGATATAAGCTGCCTGTCCGGCGAAGAGGGTGTCAATCTGTGTCCAAATGAATCCGTGTAACCCGTGGTTCTAAATCAGCAATCAGCAATCAGCAATCATAAATCAGAAATGTAAAATCGGCAATCGACAATCGGAAATTGATTTATTCTTTTATAATGACGTTACCCGTTCCCGATGTGATTCTGCCAATCTTGAAGACCTTCTCGCCATAGCTCGTCAATTTCTCGGCTATCGAGTTGGCGAAGTCCTCCGCGACAACTAAAACGTAGCCAATCCCCATATTGAAGACGCGGAACATTTCTTCTTCTTCAACCGGGCCTTTTTCAGCTAAGAATTTGAAAATCGCCGGCAGTGGCCAACTGTCTTTTTTAAGGACCGCGTCGCAGTTGCGAGGCAGCACGCGCGGGATATTGCCGGGCAGCCCCGCCCCCGTGATATGTGCCATACCGTGGATGACTTTTTTGACCTTGTATTGTGAAAGCAGTTTGATAATGGGCCTGACGTAAATCTTCGTCGGCTCAAGCAAAACGTCGCCTAAAATCCGGCCATCAAGTTCCGGGATATTATCCGTCGGCTGATATTGATTGGTCTTGAAGCAGATATTGCGTGCAAGTGCATAGCCATTGCTGTGCAAACCAGACGATGCGAGACCAAGTATTACGTCGCCCTTGCCTACCTGTTTGGTGCCGGAGATGATTTTTCTCCGCTCGACGACTCCGACCGCGAAGCCCGCCATATCGAAATCATCCGTTTTATATGTATCGGGCATCTCAGCCGTCTCGCCGCCAATCAACGCGCAATCCGCGATTCGGCAGCCCTTCGCGACGCCCTTGACCATTTCCGCCACGACGTGCGGGTCGAGTTTATTGAGCGCGATATAATCTAAGAAGAACAATGGCTCCGCCCCTAACACTAACATATCATTGACGCTCATCGCGACCAAATCAATCCCCACGGTATCGAAGCGGTTCATCGTTGAGGCCAGAAGCACCTTACTGCCCACGCCGTCTGTGCAGGCGACCAGCACCGGGCTTTTGTAGTTTCTCTTGAACAGCCGTTCATCGTAATCCAAGCGGAACAACCCCGCGAACCCGCCTTTGAGCGCCATCACACGCGGGCTGAACGTGCTCGCGATGTGCGGGTAAATAAGGTCTTCCATCTCGTCGCTGGCGTCGATGTTGACCCCTGATTGTGCGTATGTTATTGGCTTACCCATTCGTTCTTCCGTATTGAACTATTGAGCGTTCTCGAACATCCTCAACTGGTAGTGTTCGAGCGCGAATTTCGTCATAGCCACGTCAACCGGTATTCTGTATTTGCCTATCCAGCATGCCGTACAATAATGGTCTGGTGGTAAAGTAGCGCAGGATAATAAACCCTCGAGGGACATATAGCCGAGCGATTCGACTTCGAGGAACTCGCGTATTTGTTCGAGCGTCCGGTTATTGGCGATAAGCTCTTCTTTGGTCGGGAAGTCAATGCCGTAGAAACAGGGGAAACGAATCGGCGGGCAGCTCACCCGCATATGAATCTCTTTTGCGCCCGCGTCGCGGAACGCCTTGATTTTGCCCTTGGTAGTCGTGCCACGGACGACGGAGTCATCGACGACGACAATGCGTTTGCCTTTTACGACTTCCCTGATGGGCGCCAGCTTGATTTTGACGGTTAGCTCTCGCAGATTCTGGTCTGGTGAGATAAACGTTCTGCCGACGTAGTGGCTTCTCACCATACCCATATCGAAGGGGATTCCTGATTTTTCCGCAAAGCCGATGGCCGCGGATGTGCCTGAATCGGGAATCGGGACGACGACGTCGGCTTTTACGGGATGTTCGACGGCTAATTGCCGGCCGAGTTTTTTTCGAAATTCGTAAACGTTCTCGCCGAATATGCTGCTGTTTGGCTTGGCAAAATATATGTGCTCAAACAGGCAGTGTGCCGGCTTGATACTGCCCGGCTTAACAAAGAATCGACTGGACAGGCCTTTTTTGTCGAGCGTAACGATTTCGCCCGGCTCAACCTCGCGGATGAATTTCGCGTCGATGGCATCGAGTGCGCACGTTTCGCTCGCGACGACATACGCGCCGCCGGCGGTTTGGCCGATGCACAGAGGCCGAATGCCATAAGGGTCGCGCGCCGCCTCGATGCGGTCGGGGAAAAGGAATAATAACGAATATGCCCCCTGTAAATGATTGAGGACGTGGCCCAGCGGGTCGGGTTTTGAAACGTGGGTGGGTTTGGCTAAAAGATGAGCGATTATTTCGGTGTCGGTTGTGGATTTGAATATGCTGCCGTATGCCTCGTATTCGTCGCGCAGTAACCCCGCGTTTATGAGGTTGCCGTTGTGGGCGATGGCGACCTGGCCTCGTGAGTATTCGACGAAAAACGGCTGGCTGTTGGCCGCCTTCGATGAGCCGGTCGTTGAGTAGCGGACGTGGCCTATGGCGATGGGGTTGGCTAAGTTTTCCATTATGCCCGTGCCCGTGCGGAAGACCCGCTGGACGTTGCCCATTGCCGTATAGCAGTTGATTGTTTCGCCGTTGCTCGAGGCGATGCCCGCGGATTCCTGCCCGCGGTGCTGCAGGGCGAAAATCCCGTAGTATGTTTTCTGCACGGCTTCCGGGTCGCCGAATATGCCGAACAGGCCGCAGTTTTCCTTCTTATCGCACGCAATATCCGCCGGCGGCTCGATATGCTCACCACTGAAAGGCGGACAGTGTTCGCTTTCGTAATGCATCAAGATTTACCCCTGGATACCGCCCCCACCTCGCCGGCAGGCAAGGGTTTGGCGGTAAAAGAATAGTTTAGTCGCACCCGGACTTTAAGTCAAGCGTTATGCCGACTGGAAAACCGTATTGTATTCGGCAACCTATATTCTACGCTGAAAAGGGGGTTTTTGTTTATAGCCACGGATTTACCCCGTGAGATAGGCGAAGCCGCCATCTAACGGGGTTAACTCGGATTACACTGATTTATTTTAGACGCTGATTACGCAGATACCGCAGAGATAATTTTGAGTTTTTATTAATTTTAATCAATCGGGAAAACTTAGTAGGCCGTGTCTCTACATATAAAACATTCCCTGAGCATAGGACTTTACTAACAAAAGTGTTATTGACAGCCAAACTCTGTTTTGATACAAATCCATCTTGAAGGCAGGGTAACGCTGAGCATTGGCAGGAGAAGTAAATGAAAGTCCTCATAGATGGCGTAACGTATAGACTTGTCGAACCAGACAGCGAAGCGTCTCTCGAAAAAGCAATCCAGGCAAATTCGAAACACATCTTCGGAGAAAATTCGTTTTATTTCGATGTCAAGAAAATCATCCGCTCGAAAGCAGGTGTGGCATCAATCCCTGACGGGTACGCGATACTGTTTGATCCCAAACCAAGATGGTGCATCGTAGAGGTGGAACTTGCCTCTCATCCTATTTACGACCACGTGATTTCTCAGTTGAGCAAATTCAACAGAGGCATCGAAGACACACAAACAAGGAAAAATATAATAGACCTGCTTTATGAAGCATTCAGCAAAGATGACATTCTAAAAGCACAACTTAAAAAGAAAATAAAATCCGGTGAGATATACAAATTCATTTTGGATTTACTCTCCGAAGAACCGCTTATCATAGTAGTTATCGACGAAAAAACCGCAGAGTTACAGGAAGCATTGGTTGACCTTCGAGGTGAAGTTAAAGCATTGGAATTTAAAACATTCCGAAGAGAAGGTGTCTCCGAGGAACTTAATGCCTACGTTTTCGAGCCTTTAGTCGGAACCAAATTATCCGTGTCCGAACGAAAAAATTCTTGCGGAACTGGCCGAGGCATCAGCGGAGCAATTTATGCCCTGTTCGATGCGAAGGGCGTGGATAACGTTACCTATAATGAATGTGAATCACTCGCTCGACGCATAAAGCCGGGTACGAAATTTAATACGTACCATTTCAGTTGGTACAAAGGGGTGTATAAAAAACAAAAATCAGGCACATCAACTCAACTACGGCAAAACATAACAGTTACTTATGACGAACAATATCACATCGGCGGGAAACCCGAGCAAATAGTTCAACTGTTTCACCGCCTCGAAAAATTCTGTATGAATATCGATGCAGGAAATATCGCACGGAACTATCTCGCTAAATACGTTAGATACGACTATCAAGGTCACATATTCTGCTGCGTTCACATTGACAAGAGCAAAATACGTATTTGGTTAAAACTCAAGTACGACGATTTAAACAATCCGCCTTCCTATGCGCGAGATGTATCCAAGGTCGGCCACTGGGGCACAGGTAATGTCGAAGTTAACATCGCAGACGAAGCTTCCTTAGAGGGCGCAAAGGCACTGATAAGAAAGTCATTCGAGGAAAACAAAGCCGGTTAAGTCACCAACTATTCGAGGAAACTCAATCTATCTTTCATCGCCTGGTCGATTTTATCAAAAACTCTGATAGGCCACTCGCCAAGACGTATTTTCATTGCCTGCAACGACACTTCGAAGGCATCAGCGAGCTTTGCTGCAAGAAAGTTCTTTATCGCAACAGGATCTCCGAAGCCAACCTGCTTAATGAAGTCGCTGTAAAGCTGACGACTATACTTCAATATAAACTCAGAGGGCATCAAAATCATCGCTGCCAGCTTCTTTGCATTCCTCTCGTACTCATACCAATTGGGAAGCTTTTGAAGAGTAAGAAAATCCTGAGGGGCATCAACGGCTTCTATCGCCTTTCGATGCAATAACAAATGAGATAATTCTTCTGCCACTGTCATCCGATAGCGTCGAAGCAATCTCTCAGATGTGGCCAGATTTTCGTCTATGTATATCACAATTTAGCCGGTATCCAAATCTGTACCAACCATCCCGTCTAATCCGTAGTTGTCTCTTAACGCGGGGTAATAATCTATATCAACACCTGGCAGTTGTTCTACGATGTAATCGATGTCGATTGGCACATTGAGAGCTGTTGGAAGCTGGCGCAAGTGCTCAGTGGCAATTCGCTCAAGTTCGGCTACGGTATATGTACGCAGGTGGTTACTTGGTTGCATTCCGAGATGGCTTCCTTCCTTGGATTTCATCGATAAGTTTCTTTATATCACCATCTGATAACTTCTCGTTGTCAATAGTTCGTAGTAAAGCTGGCACAAATCGCCTCCTCGTCACATGTTGTACATCAGCAGGCAATTCATTTGCCTTGCGAGCCAGATTAAAGAACTTATCCCACTCTTGACTTGCCTGCGCCAAACCTAAGGCTTCAGCAACCGGCTCTAAGTATTCGCTTGGCATTGCTCGGCGATCATGTTCTATATCACAGAGGTTTGACGCTTGCATCTCCACCAAAGAAGCAAAACGTCTAAGCCCATAACCAGCCGCTAAACGCAAATGCTTTAGATATTGTCCAAATGTCTCTTTTGTCTGCCCCATGATATATCCTTTCACCTACTCCTTTGTTATCATCCATGATAACATATCGGAATAAAATGTCAAGTGTCTGAGACAATTTTAATTGTCAATCTAACCGTTGTATTATCAATGAGTTACGAATCTTTCCATATAATTATACGAATTTTATTGTTTGGCATTCGGTAGCCAATGCTATTCATCGATCCTCTAAAATCAAACAAAAATCCGTGCCATCCGTGTTAATCCGTGGTTAATTTTTTTGGCCTTTTTGTGGTCATTTTTGCCGTAACCTCTTTCCGTATAACGGCTTAAATTCTGGACAAGAACGGTTGTTATCCATTTTCGCGCAAGTGTTTTTTGCCATTTCCCAAAATTCTGAAAAATTTTTCTATTCCTTTTCCCACAAGGACTTAAGTGCATTTCGAGGCATCCCCAAAATCGGAATTTTCGTCAAAATCGCGCAAGTTCGGCCCAATTATAGAGGAACTATGTTCCTCGAATTGGGCCGAACCCTGAGCAAGGCCGACTCGTTGTTGGCCGCGTCGAACGGGTCTGATAGAAATAGATTCCCCCTTAGGGGGAATGACAAACACGCGCCAATTGTAGAGGAATGCGCGAAGCAGGACGCTTCGCGGGAAAGTAGAAAGTTGAGCAGGAGAACAGGAGACGGACGACAGAAATGGGTTTCGGACTATTAGATTTTGGTCGGCTTAATAATGAAGGCCGAAGGAAAAGCAGTCAGCTTTATAAAAGGGCTATAGGGAAAATTGTCGGCCGGCTTTTGCCCTTGGCAATGGGCGACAACGTCGCCCGGCAGATGAGTAGCGGGCATTCACAGATACGAGTATCGAGAAATGACCGCTGCGAGTATGCATCCCGGCTGACAAAACAGTGTAAATCAGCGTTAATCCGTGTCTGGAAAAAATTATCTGTGTCCTCGGTGCTCTCTGTGGCAAAAAAAACAGCGTAAATCAGCGTTAATCTGCGTCTAAAATAAATCAGTGTAATCTGTGAAATCTGTGGCTAAAAAAAGGAGTGAGAAAAAATGTCAATGATTCACATAAGAATACCAAACTGGCTCGATCTTATTTTCGCCTGTCCCCTTCTCGCCTATCGCCTGCTCCGTTTCGGCTACGCCTATCGCAAAATTTACCTCGACGAAGGCAAGTGGACAATCTTAGATCCCGACGATTACTACCTTTTCGCCCGCTTCAAATGGTGCATCGGCGGATACAAAGATAAATACTATGCCGTCAGAAGCCAAATAATCGGTCCTGAAGATATCAGAATTGTGCGATTGCACAGATTGATTATGAATGCTCCCGACGGTGTTCTTGTTGACCACGTAAACGGCGATTCTCTCGATAACAGGAGGGCCAATCTGCGATTGGCCACTCACTCACAAAACCAGTACAACAAGCGAAAAGCGAAAAATACCTCGTCACGGTTCAAAGGGGTCTATTTTCGTAAAAATCGCGGGAAGTGGATTGCTTACATTGTGGCGGGGAAAAAAATATGGCTTGGTAGTTTCTACTCTGAAATCGAAGCCGCCCGTGCTCATGACCAAGCCGCTATGAAATACCATGGTGAATTCGCCAAGCTGAATTTTCCGGAGGAAAATTCACTATCCGCTACACGCTGAACGCTGTTCGCTGTAAATGCTACGAGGGATACATAAATTCGGGCATCCGGCGGAGGTTTTTTAGCGAAGTATGCTTTCGAGTTTTGCGACTAACCCCGGCAAATCTTCGGTGGCCGTTTCCCATACGACGTCGAGGTCAACATCGTAATATCCGTGAATCAGGCGGTCTCGCATGCCAACCATTTTCTTCCAGGGAAGTTCAGGGTGCTGGGTGCGAAATTCGTCGGACATTCCTCTTGCCGCTTCGCCGATAACCTCCATCAGCCGGACGAGCGAAAGGTTGAGTTTTCTATCACTGTCGAGTTCGGCGCGCGAGCGGCCCTTCACAAATTCAACAGCCTCTTTGGACGCGTCAAGTATATGCCGGATACGCACTTTATCAGTTCTGAGCATATTGCACCTCGGCGGTTGCGACAACTTCATCGCGGAAGTAACGGCTCAGGTCATTTGGCGTGCGCAGGTCAACTTTCCTGCCGGCGAATACGGCCGATAATTCCTCTTCCATATCAAACAGGCCGAAAAATCCGGGTGTATGGCCGGGGATGAACTCTACGAGAACGTCGATATCGCTGTCAGGTTTGAAGTCATCACGCAAAGCGGAGCCAAAAACGGAAAGGCGACGGATGGAATGCTGCCTGCAAAAATCCGCAATTCTCTCTCTTGCTATTATTACGTTACTGTTCATCTTCGATAATCCTGGCTCAACAAGCGAATCTTTCCTATAGATTTATCATAACTGTAAGATTGCTTAAGGTCAAATCCGAAGTTCAGGCGTCAGGATACATAAATTCGGGCATCCGGCGGATTTTGCCTTTATCATCGACGCAGGCAAGGACGCTTTCGGCCTCGGCTAAAAGCACGCCGGTATCAGGGCGGATGAGCTTGTAAGAATGCTCGACCTTGCTGGCGGTAACATTGGTGCAGGTGGTTTCAAGATTAAGTTTTTCATCGTAAAAAGCGGGCCTGCGATACTTGATGCGCAGCTCGGCTATTACGAAAAAGACGCCCGCGGCTTCGAGGTCTTTGTAGGCCAGGCCATTGGCGCGAAGCAGTTCGGTTCGGCCCATCTCGAAATAGACGGGATAGACGCTATGATGGACGACGCCGCCCTGATCGGTCTCGCAGTATCGCGGCTGGATGGTTATCGTGCAGGATTTAATTTTTGTATGGTCTGGAAAAGTCATAAACTTATCGCCCTGTGTATTCGTATATCGTATTTAGTAACGTCTGACGGACACAGAGGATACCAAAATCAGGACGGGTTTGTCAAAATATTCAATTGACTTTTGGGTGTTGTTGTGAGAAGATTGCTGCCTTGTGTTTTAACGGAAATGTTCCGAATTTATATGCCACGAAAGGATATCCAAATGAGAATTAGCGTGAGAATGGTTTTATCGGGAGTTTGTTTGCTGGCTGTAATGGTCTTATACGGCTGCCAGGAATCCAACGCACCGGCCACAGGCGTGAAAACTGAAGCTAAAGAAGCAAAACCAGCGGTCAAAGCGGAAGTTAAGGAAGCCAAACCAGAGGCCAAAACTGAGGTTGAGGAAGCGAAGACAGAAACCAAAGCGGCGGCCCCGGAGGCGAAAGTTATGGTTGCGGAGCCGAACGCGGGCAAGGTTGCCGCGGAGGATAACGGCATAGCGGTTACAGTCAATGGAGTTGTTATTAAGGACGCTGATGTTGACGCGAAGGTAAGCGTTTATATGGAGAGGATAGCGGCCCAGATTCCGCCGAATATGATCGAGCAGTATAAAACGCGAATCAGGGATCAGGCGCTTGAAGGTATGATTGTAGAACAGCTTCTGGCTGAGCAGATAAAGAAAGAGGGCATTAATATCACGGACAAAGACGTCAACGACAAGCTGAACGAAATCATAGCTGCCCAGCCGGGTGGTATGACAATGGAGTCGTTCAAGGCGATGCTGGTCGCACAGGGGCAGTCGTTAGACGTGGTAAAGGGGCAGATTAAAAAGACGCTTGGTTATGAGAAGCTTCTCGGCACAGTCGAGGTTAATGATGCCGAGGCGAGGGCGTTTTATGATGAAAACAAAGAAGATTTCAATAAGCCCGAGCAGGTCAAGGCCAGTCATATACTGGTAAAGGTTGCTCCGACAGCGACACCTGAGGAAAAGGCGGCGGCCAAGGCGAAAATAGATAGTTTGCTCAAAAAGGTAAAGGCGGGCGGGGACTTCGCGGCGCTGGCGAAGGATAATTCAGATGACCCAGGCTCGAAGATAATGGGAGGCGACCTCGGATTTTTCGATAGAGGCACGATGGTCAAAGAGTTTGCCGACGCAGCGTTTGCGATGAAGGTTGGACAGGTGAGCAACGTGGTCGAGACGCAATTCGGCTACCACATAATAAAGGTTACCGACCGCAAAGAGGGCGGCATGACGACATTCGAGAACGCAAAGGCGGATATCGTAAAATCGCTTCAGGACAAAAAGAAAAACGAGCTGTTCAAGCAGCTAATCGAGAAGGTAAAGGCAGGGGCCAAGATTGAGTATCCCCCCGGCAAAGAACCGAAGCCGATGAAGCCGATGATGCAGAGGCCGCCGAGACCAAGCACACAGGCGCCACAGTCCGAGTCAGCGCCGAAGTAAAATAGTATTGTGAGCGTTAAATAAGCCGGGTTCCCGCAGCGAATGGGAGCCCGGCTTTTTTATTGGCGTTTCGTTTTTTTATTTCAGCAGCGAGGCGGGATTCACCCCGTGAGGTAAAACGTCGCAGATAATAGTTGATTCCATCGATTTGCTATCTCACGGGGTAAAGATTTTCGGCTTCGATATCCTTGAGGTATTTTACGGTGCCGTATGTTAATTCGACGGCTGAGTCCTCGTCGCAGACGATGATTGCTTTGGGATGCAACTGAAGAACGCTGACAGTCCACAAATGATTTACGCCCTGGTCGATTGCGTGATGCAAAGCGCGTGCCTTGCTGTGGCCTGAGGCGATTATCAATACTTCTCTTGCATCCATCACGGTAGCGACGCCGACGGTAAGCGCGGTTTTGGGGACTTTGTTTACGTCATCGTCAAAGAAGCGTGAGTTAGCGATGACGGTGTCCTGCGTGAGGGTTTTGACGCGAGTTCTGCTTGCCAGCGATGAGCCGGGTTCGTTGAAGGCGATGTGTCCGTCCGGGCCGATGCCGCCGACGAAAAGCTCGATGCCGCCCAATCGTTTCATTTTTTTCTCATAGCGTTCGCATTCGGCTTCGAGATTTCTGGCATTGCCGTCGAGGATGTTGATATTTCCGGCGGGGATGTCGATATGGTTGAAAAAATTGTTCCGCATATAGTAATGATAGCTTGCGGGGTGGTCTTCGGGCAGGCCGACGTACTCATCCATATTAAAAGTGATAACGTTTTTGAACGTCACCTTCTTTGCCGAGTCGAGCTTAATCAATTCTTTATACATACCGATGGGCGATGAGCCGGTCGGCAGGCCGAGAAGGAAAGGTTTTGTTTTAGTCGGCCCAAAATCATTTATTTTTTTCGCGATGTAATGTGCCGCCCATTTTGAGGCGAGCTTGTAATCCGGTTGAATTATCACTCGCATAATATTTTCCCCACGAAGCCGAGCCGGTATTAACGTATTTTTTGCAACCTGTTGATTAGCTCATCCGCCAGCCGGGATTTTTCATCGATATGTTGTTTGATTTCCCCGGCGACCGTATTTGTCTCGAATGCGCCGCGGACGTTAGCAAAATCCGCGGTCCTTTCGGTGAAATTACCGTCGATGCCGTAGCCGGCCTGGACGGTTTCGGCAAATTCTTTTTCGGTGTCGGCCAGGAGCATATTATCAAGCTCGATTACCGCTGATTTCCATTTGTTAATCATCTCAAGGATGTCTTTGGAGCTAATCGCGTCGATGGTTTTGCTTAATTGCTGCTGGAGGACGTTTGCTGCCCAGGCCCATTCGTAGGCCGGGTAATTTTCATGCGCCGAAGTAAAAGCCGCGGTTATCTGGTCGAGAGTTGCCAGTTTGCCGGATTCGATGTCGTCGAGTATTTTGGCGATGGCTTCTTCCGGTGCGAACAATCCTGCCAGGTCGGCCCATTTGCCGGGTCCGATATCAGTTTGTTGTTTAAGCTCTGTCCGCAATTGCTGGACGCTTGTGAACTGTTTATCCTGAAGGCGGTGGATGAGGCAGTTGCCTAAGAATTTGTCGATGCCGATTTCATAAAGGCGGATGCCTTTGTCCAAGGAGTCGTGTTTTATTTTGACGCCGTGATACGTGAAATAGCCGGCGGTTTCGATTCCGGTGGCTTTGAGGTTTCGCAAAAGCTTGCAACTGTTGAGCATTTTCTGAATGGTGTAGGGGCTTAGGAGCTTGAAGTTGATGAGGTCGAGCTTTTTGGGGTCTTTGCGGTTGTCGCGTTTGGGCCATTTTTTGGCGTCGCGGACGGTTCCGACGCTTTTGAGGTTTACGGCCGGGACGAGAACGCTTTCATCTTCATGCTCGATGAGGTATGAGAAGGGCAAATCGGAGGTGTCGGAGTTGCGGTAGTGCCTGCCCATAACGACGGTAAATGCGCCGACCTTGGCGGGCCAGAGCATATAGGAGTCGCTGGCGGTTTTTGAGCCGCGTTCGACGATGCCCTGATGGACGGGGCCGAGTTTGTACATATGGTTGCTCTGGTTTGTCCCGGACCCGGCATTGAGAAAGCTGAAGAGGCCGGCGATGAGCAGGGTTGATTTGTGGTGGGTAACGGTATAAGGGCCGGCGAAGATTGAGCAGGCCTCGCCGTGGAAGCCGACGCAGTTTGCGAAGAAGACGGAGTTTTCGGCGGAGTATTGCCTGCCGAGTTCGGTGGACTGCCCTACGAAGCATTTGTAGAGAGAGACGTCCTCGGTGATTTTTGAGCCGGAGCAGACAATGAAGTCGCGTGCCAGGACGCCTGGCCCGATATAGACGGGGTCCTGGGGACAACTGTTGATGGAGCCGTTTTCGAGCCGGTTGGCGGCCTCGATTGTCGCGGCGGGACCGATTTTTACGTTTTTGATGATTCGGCTGTTAAGGATTTTTGCTCCTGCTCCCACAATGCCCATCGATGAGGTGACGGAATCGACGTACTGGCTTATCAAAGCCCGCAGTTTTTCGATGAGCTTTGGCCTATGGCGATACAGGGCAATCACATATCCCAGTTGAGCCGAAAGGTTGTCATATACAGGGATTTCCCTGCCGCCCGCTTCGTTGATGACGGTGACGTCGATGCCGTTGCCGAAAGAGCTTTGGCCATCGACCGCCAAGAAATCAACGTTCTCGATAACGGCATTGTCCTCGACGATGTAATTGGCGATGAAACTTTTGACCTGGTTGATATAGACGTTATTACCAATTTGGCAGTTGTGAATGGTAGCGTTGGAGATGCCCGCTGGTCTTGTAAGTCCGCCGCAGAATCGGACGTTTTTCTGGAACAGTCCCAGGCGGATGTCTCCTGAAAAGGCGGTGGTTTTTACCCGTTCGGGGTTGAAACCGTTAATAACCTGCACTTTTGACCAGTCGGGGCAGGTGCAGCCCTGAGAGGTCAGTTTGGAGATTTCAGCTGGTGTTAAGGGTCGCCATTTAGAAGCCATTTTTGCCTCTTTTTATTATTGGACTATGCCGGTGGTAACCGCGTCAGCACCGGGCAATTGGCTGCGCAGCACAACCGGAACAAAGTTGATTGTTTAACAGTCGGCGGGGGCCAGGTCAAGTAATTTCCGTCTGTAGCGAGATAGAAGTTGGAAAGGTCGGTTTTAGTTTCAATAATTTAGTGAATTTACGCATAAAATTTATAGCTATGGGCTTGGAGGTGCCGATGAATCACTGTGTAACCGATTGTATTTGTGCTGGTCGGGTAATCCGAGAGATTTTTGACGGTCAGAGAAAAATTATGTCGAATCAACCGCGAGTAACGAAGGTCCTGGTGGTGTTGCTCGTTTCGATGACGACAGGCGCGGTTGTGCTGATGGCCTTGGGTAATCATCCGCCGTCAGCGGGACCGTTCTGTCTTTCGACTTATTATCGGCTCGACCCGATTCAGCAGGCAATTTGCTCTCGCGTTACCCAGGCGCCGGGCCGATGGGAAAGCATCGAGGTTTACTACAGCGGCACAAAGGCGGGCAATATCGACCAGATAGCGTCGCTGAGCGGTTTAGCCAACTCCGATGACATCAACTGCCACTTCGTCGTGTGCAACGGCTTAGGCGGCAGCGACGGCCAGATACAAACCACCGAAAAATGGCAGAAGCAGTGGTCGGTAATACCGGACCATACCTGGTATGGCTCAAGCAGGACAATCCGAGTTTGCCTTGTGGCCGACGGCAGGGGCGTCCGGCTTAGCGATTCGCAGATTAAAAGGGCCGAGGCGCTGGTTGAGTCGCTCTCGATGAAATTCAACGTCCCCGCGACCAAAATCTTCTACCCCACCAACTGGCGGTAAATCATTTTCTATTTATGATTTTATATTTTCTATTTTTACGCGCAAAGACCTTGCGCGTTGATT
>PMZJ01000040.1 GCA_003170415.1 Phycisphaerales bacterium
ATAATATAATGATTTCTTAGCGTCGGCAGATATTGTTTTTGTTTTAAAAAAGAAAATTGTGATGTCGTTTCATTCTGCAAAAACAATTAATAGGAGTAATTATGAAAAATCAAATGTTAAAAATAATTAATAACGGTCTTGTTGTAGAAAACCTTGGTTATGATCAAGCGATAGATGAACAACCTATGCCAGAAAGCATTGAGATGTGTCGAAAATGGATCAAGGAATGGATTGATGTAAGAAAAACCATTAATAAAAAATCAGGATATGGCAGCTATAGCCTAAAGCATTTTGTTGAAGAGATGCGTGGAGGGGATATTAGTAATGGTGCTTTTATCCAAGCAGCGAAAGATGAAGGTTATAAAATTGAACCTTTTGGCCCCAATAGTCCCAATGCACATTTCAATATGAATTTTACGAGATTAGACAAGGAACGAAAGAGACTCCAAGACGAGAGAGATAGAAAATACTGGAAAGAGCGAGAAAAAGAAAGCATGGCCAGAATGGAGAAGAATTAAAAGTTCGTGGTACAGTTCTTGGGCGGAGGTATACCGGAGAAGTAGTTATGGCTAATAATGAATGCAAGACTTGTCACTTTGTAATGACTTGGGCCGAACAACGAAAGCAGTTTGGAAGGCTAAAAACATTAGGGTACACTGATGACCAGATAAATGATTGTTTGCCACGTTGTCAGAAATGCGTTACGGTGTGGAAAAATGAAAATCGTCCGAAGGATGAATAAAACAAAATCGTGCCTACCCTAAAAACTACGTGCAAAAGTGGTGATAATAAAAAATTCCATTTTTATATCTAAAGAGGAGTATTAAATGAGCGAAAAAAAGAACAGTGCAGTCGGCGGAATAGTTGGAATAATTGTTGCCATAGGAGCAGCTTGGTTCTTTTTCGGTGGAGGACTCGAAAAACAAACTGCGAACGAAATACAGAAAATTTCAAATCAAGTTGCTGAGGATGCCGTCAAACAATACGAGATTGCAAAGCGTAACGGAAATGCAATGGATGCATTAACTCAAGCTGGTATTGTTGCGGAAGCATATTTGCAGGCTAAGGATGAAGTTAATTACCAAAAATGGGTAAAAATCCGAAAAGCAGAAGCCGCAAGAGCGGGAATGCCAAAAGAATTACAATGAGGGTGTCCCATTGACGATTATGTAGGATTACAAATCCGCGTCAAAGAAATCTGTGGTTAGAATTCTCTGTGTTCTCTGTGCCCTCTGTGGCTAAACAAAAAAGGTTCTCTGTGGCAAAAAATGAGAGTTTTCATAGCAATCGATATCGACGACAAAATCCGAAAGGCAATCGCGGATTTGCAGGAACAAATTGCATCGGAGGTTGACGTCAAAAAAGGCGACCTCAAATGGGTCGAGCCGAAAAATATCCATCTTACGCTGAAATTCTTGGGCGAAATAAGTAATGAGCAATTACAAGAGGTAAACGAAATCGCAAAAACCGTTGCCTCGGCACACCAGAAATTCAACCTCGAAATCGAGTCCGTCGGCAGTTTTGGCGGCAGAAGCGCAAAGGTCGTCTGGGTGGGGGCAGGAAAAGGAACAGATGAATTACTGGCATTACAAAAAGACCTCGACGACCTCCTTGCCCAGGCGGATTACCCCAAAGAAGAAAGGGAATTTTCCGCGCATTTGACGCTTTGCCGGGTCAATCACCCCATAGCGGGCGTTAAGATAGGCGAGGCAATCGCGCAATTTTTGTATCTCAAGCTCGGCTCAATCGCCGCCGACGCGCTTTGCGTTTACCAAAGCCAGTTGACACCAGCCGGCCCAACCTATACTCTATTAGACGAGTTTAAGTTGCGGTAAGGATGAATGAAAAGCCGGGGAACGTTTCCCCTCACACTACCCACATAGGAGTCGAGAAAAATGACTAAGACAAAGACCACCCAGCAGACCAAAGGCGCAGTTGAACCATTAAGACCACAGCAGGCAGCCGGTGAGAAATCCGGTGCCGAGTCCGCCCTGCAGCGAGTCATCGCTCAAATCGAAAAGCAATATGGCCGCGGCTCGATTATGCAAATGGACGAGCACAAATACGCCAGAATCGAAGGCATATCCACCGGGGCTTTGTCGCTCGATATTGCGATTGGCGGTGCGGGCGTCCCTCGCGGCAGAATCACCGAGCTTTTCGGCCCCGAATCATCAGGCAAAACCACTCTGGCCCTGCACATCATCGCCAACGCCCAGAAAGCCGGCGGTGTCGCGGCATTCATCGATGCTGAGCACGCCCTCGATACCACCTGGGCAAAGCGCCTCGGCGTTGACGTTAGCTCGCTTCTCGTCAGCCAGCCCGATACGGGCGAACAGGCGCTCGACATCGTGGAAATGCTGATTGCCTCCAACTCCGTTGACGTCGTTGTTGTCGATTCAGTCGCCGCGCTGACCCCGAAAGCCGAAATCGAAGGCGAAATGGGCGATAGCCACATGGGGCTTCAGGCACGCCTGATGAGCCAGGCGATGAGGAAACTCACCGCCATAATAGCCAAGAGCAAAACCTCGCTGATATTCATAAATCAAATCCGTATGAAAATCGGCGTAATGTTCGGCAACCCCGAAACCACCACAGGTGGCAACGCCCTTAAGTTCTACTGCTCGATTCGCCTTGACCTGCGGAGAATAACAACTCTCAAGGAAGATACCGGCTCGGTCGGCAACAGGGTTCGCGCAAGGGTTGTGAAAAACAAAATCGCCCCGCCTTTCCGCGAAGCCGAATTCGATATTATGTTCGACCACGGCATCAGCTACGAAGGCGACCTGCTCGACCTTGGCGTCGCGTGCAACGTAATCGAAAAATCCGGCGCTCACATGAGCTTCGGTGACGTCCGCCTCGGCGCAGGAAGGGAAAAGGCGCGCCAGTTCCTTGTTGATAACAAGGACCTCTGCGAACAGATAAAACACAAAATCCTCGTCGCTAAAGGATTGGTCGAGGAAAAATGATTCGCATTGATTTCAGCAGAACCATTCAATGTCATTGCGAGCGAAACGAAGTAATCTCAATTGTTTCAGAAAGGATAATTCTATGAACTTACTTGCAGCAGCAGCGACGCCGGCTTATCAGAACCCGGCTTATCAGAATCAGACCTACCAGAACACAACGATGCAGCCCGACAGGCCCGCTCCTCAACCATCTGTAAAAGCCAAGATTTTTTCTTATGGTTTTCTGCTTGGTTACATTGCTGTTGTTATGTTCTTTATTGTTATGATTTACAGGTTTGTCAAGGCCTTCGAAAAAATAGCGAATAGTATGGATAAGGGCATCGTTATAAAAAAAGACGATACGACAACCTGATTTCGCAGAACAGATATGACCTTGAACGCAAAACAAATAAGAGCCGGCTTCATCGACTTTTTCAAAGGCAAAGACCACAAGTTTGTCCCCAGCTCGCCCATTGTCCCCATCGGCGACCAGACGCTGCTTTTCGCCAACGCCGGTATGAACCAGTTTAAGGACATATTCCTCGGCCTCAGCGTGCCATCCTGCAGGCGAGCGGTCAACAGCCAGAAATGCCTCCGCGTCAGCGGCAAACACAACGACCTCGAAGAAGTCGGCCACGATAATTATCATCACACCTTTTTTGAAATGTTAGGCAACTGGTCATTCGACGATTATTTCAAAGCCGAGACAATCGAATGGGCCTGGCAACTGTTCACCGATGTTTGGGGCATCGACCCCTCTAAATTATATGCCACCGTATTTGCCGGCGACGCCCACGATAATCTCCCCGAGGACAGCGTTGCCACGAACCTCTGGACAAAAGTAACGTCTCTGCCTGCCGAGCGAGTCCTCAAATTCGGCAGAAAAGACAACTTCTGGGAAATGGGCGAAACCGGCCCCTGCGGTCCCTGCAGCGAAATCCACATCGACCTCGGCCCCGACCGCTGCGACAAAAAGAACGTCCCCGGCCACAAATGCGCCGTCAACGCCGGCTGCGCAAGATTCATCGAACTTTGGAACCTCGTTTTTATACAATTCAATCGAGCCGAAGACGGCAAACTCACGCCGTTGAATGCTAAATACGTCGATACCGGCGCAGGCCTCGAAAGAATCGCCGCCGTGCTGCAAAATAAACGCAGCAATTACGACACCGACCTCTTTATGCCCGTAATCGACCGGCTTGCCCAAATGACCGGCAAAAAATTTACCTCACAGTTGAACAACAAAACCGATAACGCCTTCCGCGTCATCGCCGACCATATCCGCGCGCTCTCAATGGCTATCACCGACGGCGCAACACCATCCAATGAAGGCCGGGGCTACGTCATTCGCAGAATTCTCCGCCGTGCGTTCAGATTTGGCAGGGAACTCGGCCTGCACGACCCGTTCCTCTTCAAACTTGTTCCCGCCGTCGATGATTGCCTTGGCGAGGCGTTCCCGGAAATAAAGGCACGAAAGGATTACGTCTCAACCGTAATCGAATCCGAAGAAGCAAGTTTCGGCAGAACACTCGACAGGGGACTTGAGATTTTCACCGACGCCGCCGACAAGTCGCTAAAATCCAAAAACAGAACCATCTCCGGCGAAGATGCGTTCCAGCTTTATGACACCTACGGCTTCCCCGTCGATTTGACCCAGCTTATGGCGCAGGAGCGAGGCCTCAAGGTCGATACCGCCGGCTTCGATAAGCTGATGGCCCAACAGCGCTCCCGCGCAAGGGCCGCACAAAAAGGCGCACAAACCCTCGTTATGGTAGCCAATACCGAATTGCCCGTAACACAGGACCACTTCAAATATACCGCCGACCGCTGCCCAGCCGTAGTGCTCGGTTTCATCGATAACGGCGCATTCAACACAACCGGCCAAATCAAAGCCGGCGCAGAAGCCGCTGTTGTTCTCGACAAAACCTGCTTCTACGCCGAAATGGGAGGCCAGGTCGGCGACGTCGGCGTTATAGAATCCGACAAAAGCAAATTCATCGTTGACGCTACAACCAAAGTCGCCGATTGCGTTATCCACAAGGGCAAATTACTTGAAGGAACAATAGCCGTCGGCGACAAAGTTACCGCCATAGTCAGCCCCGACAGGGACGCCACAAAGAAAAACCACACCGCCACGCATCTTTTACAATGGGCTTTGCGGCAAATACTCGGCAGCTCAGTCGCTCAGCAGGGCAGTTTGGTCTGTCCCGATTACCTGCGATTTGACTTCACCTATCCAAAATCGCTCGATGCCGAGCAGACAAAACAGGTCGAGTTACTCGTCAGGGACAAAATCGCCGCCGATTTGCCCGTTACCTGCGCAGTCCTGCCTCGAAACCAGGCCGACAAGCTCGGCGCAATGGCGCTATTCGGCGAAAAATACGGCGACGATGTCCGCGTAATCGCCGTCGGTGCGCCAAACCAGGATGGTCTCAACCGGGCATTCAGCAAGGAATTTTGCGGCGGCACACACGTTGACCGAACCGGCGTTATAGGCGGATTCAAAATCATCAGGGAAGAAAGTATCTCCGCCGGCGTCCGCAGAATCACCGCCTACACGGGACGAGGCCTCGCCAGATATCTCGAACAAAGAAGCAACATCGTCGATGAGCTTGCCGTTGTGCTCAAAATCCCGGCGGCGGGCATCGTCGAAAAAGTCGCTAATATGCTCGCCGAAAATAAACGACTCGCCAAAGAGCTTAAGTCCCCCTCGCGTCAGGCCGCCTCCGATTCTATCGCCGAAGCAAAACAGCTTTTGGATAAATGCGAGAAGATAGGTGACATCTCGATAGTTGTCGGCAAGCTTTCGCCCACGACCGCCGAACAGGCACGCGCGGCGATTGATATGCTAAAAAAGAAAACCGGTTCAGCCGTAATCGTTCTCGGCTTCGCCGAAGGCGATAAGGCAACCCTGTTCGCTGCCGTAACTGACGACCTCGTAAGCAAAATCGGCGCAGCCGACCTCCTCAAACAAATCTCGCCCATTATCGACGGCGGCGGCGGCGGCAGACCCAATATGGCGCAGGCGGGCGGCAAAAAACCAGACAAGCTCGACGACGCAATCACTAAAGCCGTTGAGGTTATAAAAAGCAAATTGACGGATTAAAGAACCCTAACCTTGCTGACGAATCCGAACGCTTCTCGCGTGCGCGTCCAATCCCTCCGCCTCAGCCAAGCGGATTATATCATCTGCGCTCGCCGCTAATTTCTTCTTGTCGTATTCAATGATGCTGGTCGACTTTATAAAATCGTTCGCGCTCAACGCGCTGAAAAACAGCGAACTTGCCCCCGTCGGTAGCGTATGGCTCGGCCCCGCCCAGTAATCACCCACCGCCACAGGTGAATAATCACCGATAAATATCGCGCCTGCGTTTTTTATTCTTGTGGCAATTTTCCTGCTTTGTTTTCCGTACTGAATCTGCAAATGCTCTGCGGCAAAAAGGTTCGCATAGTGTATTATCTCTGCTATCTTACTGAAGATCACTATGGCGCCAAACCCCAGCAGACAATCAATAGTTTCTTTTGACCTGCCCAGTTCTTCCACTTGACGCTTTAGCTCAGCCAAAACCTCAAGAGCCAGTTTCTCGGAATCCGTGAATAAAACCGCCGAACCCGGATTGTGTTCCGCTTGGCTCAACATATCCGCTGCAACCCAGGCAGGATTGGCTGATTTGTTAGCTATTATCAAAACCTCGCTTGGTCCTGCTATCGAATCAATACCGACAAGGCCGAGGACTTTTTTCTTTGCCATTTGAACCCAGGCATTTCCCGGCCCAACAATCTTGTCAACGCTTGGTATCGTTTTGGTTCCGGTTTCCAGCGCAAATACAGCTTGTGCCCCGCCTATCCTATAAACCTCTTTAATCTTCAATTCCTTGCAGGTCGCCAATATCACCGGGTGAATGCTGCTCTTGTATCTTGGCGGCGATACCACAACAATCTCTTTCACGCCCGCAACCTGCGCCGGAACAGCTGTCATTATGACTGTCGAAGGCAGCGGCGCGGAAGCTCCCGGAACACAAATACCAATTCGTTTTATAGGTGTATATCTTATGCCGGTTGACTTGAAACTTTTGTCTTTACCGATGAATATTTTTGACTGATATTCTTTAACGTTCTTAATCGCTTGGCGAATCGACTTCAAAAGCTTTTTGTCGATTGCTTTGTGGGCTTCTTGAAGTTCTGCTTCTGATATTCTGAATTGCTCAGGGGCAAGTTTCACACCATCAAATTTCTCTGTGAATTCGGCTACTGCTTCATCTTTACGCTGAGTTATTTCATTTAAAATAGCATTTAACTGTTGTTCTTTCTCGCCGCCAAAATAAGTAGCTCGGATAACGGCCGTCCGGATTTCTACGAATCGTTTATCGAAATCCGGCTGGTCGTGTTTAATCAGAATTTTATCAAGCTCATTCGCCATTTTTCTCTGTGTCCTCTGTGCTCTCTGTGGCTAAAAAACCTCTGTGGCAAATTATCTCCCGAAGTTCCCGTAACTATACATCCTTGTCGTCTTTTGCAGCAGCAGGTATTGTTCGCCCTTATATTTCGTTAAAATCCCCGCCACGTTAAACCTTACCGGGTTTGACTCGCTTTGCACCTGCAAAAGCGCATCTTCAAGTTTCTGGCAGGGCAGCAGCTTTATAGCGAATTTCCCGACTCCGCGTCCCAGCGCATCCGCCTCAAAAACGTAACCACCGTTTTTGACCGCTACTCGCCCGGCCCTGTTGGCGAAAATCGTATCCTGTTTCAATTGCAATTCTTCGGCCCGTGTCGCCTGCGCCTCAGTCGTCGGCAAAACCTCGGACGTTTTCAATAATGCCACTATTTCCGGCGGTATATTCACCACGTCATTCGGGGCGTTTACCGCCTGTCTGACGCTTGCTTGGTCTGTCTTGTTCGGCTCATTTTTAACCGCCTCTCCCGTCGGCTGGTCAATCTTGCGAAGCGACAGATAATATACCGCGAACAAATAATTCTTCCCTTCGAATTTTGTTACCTTCGCCCATATCCGAAACATTGCGTCGCTTCGTTCATTCGCGTCCGCTGCCATTTTCTCTAACGTTGATGAGCCAAGCATCTCTAATGTCTGCCCCGCTTTTATCTCTGCTTCGCCGATGTTCGCTGCGGATTCAAATTCGAACGCCCATTTGTCGGGGGCTGTCTGAATCAGTTTGCCGTCCACCCCCGCGAAAACGTAATCATCAGGCAGCAGTTTGTCGCTGCGCACTAATTTAACATCATGGTGTGGCGTTTTCTCACTACCGGTTTTTGCTGCCGTCGCTGATGTTAATATTGCCGCCGCAACCGCAACCGCCAATATGAATCTCGCTGTCCTCATCGTTTGGTTTTCCCGGTTTTGCCAACTTTTTTGTTCGCCCGTTCGAGCGTATATTTCAGCAGTCCGCCCGAAAGCAATATCTCCCTGTCCCTGCCCGACAGGTTTAATTTCCCGATAATCTCGTATCTGCTTTTTTCTTCGACGATCTTTACTTCGTCTTTGCCTTTTATCGCATCGACCAAGCCGTCTATCCGCAGATTGTCGCCCTGGCTGATTTTTTCGTAGTCATCCTGGTTTGTCAACTCTATTGGCACAACGCAGAAGTTTATCAGGTTCGCCTTGTGAATCCGCTCGATACTCTTGGCAATCACCGCGCGCACGCCTAAGTACATCGGGCATAACGCCGCGTGCTCCCTCGACGACCCCTGCCCATAACTCGCCCCCGCGACAATAACTCCACCTTTACCCTCGTTTTTCACCTTTATCGCCCGTTCAGCAAAACTGGGTTTGCCTTTTTCATTGAAACAGTGGAACACGACCTTCGCGTATTCGGGCACATTGCTGCGAAGTTTCAAAAACGCCCCCGCGGGCATTATGTGGTCCGTCGTAATCTTATCGCCGCACTTTATCAGCACTTCCGCCTTCAAATCCGCCGGCAACTGCTTTGGCTGTTCGGGCACAACTATCGTCGTCCCGCGAATAACCTCCGCCTTCGCCGCCTCTTTCTCGCTCAAAGGTGCCTCAATCATATTATCATTGATAATAAACTCCGCCGGCTGCTCAATCTTCGGGTACTGTATTCCGAACAATTTTCCCATTTCTCTCGGGTCGGTAATCTTCCCCGTCAAAGCCGACGCCACCGCCGTCTCGGGACTTACGAGAAATACCTTGTCGTCTTTCGTCCCGCTCCTGCCCGCGAAATTCCGATTAAACGTCCGCAAGCTCACAACCCCGTCCGCAGGCGAAAAACCAAGCCCTATGCAAGGCCCGCACCCGCTCTCCAAAATTCTCGCCCCCGCCGATATAATGTCCCCCAGCGTGCCGTTGGCCGCTAACATATTCAAAACTTCCCTGCTTCCCGGCGCAACCGCGAACTCTACCGTCGGGTCAATCTTCCTGCCCTTTAACGCCGTTGCAACCATCATCAGGTCCGCGTAACTCGAATTCGTGCAGCTTCCTATTGCGATTTGCTTCGCCGCTGCCCCCGCGATTTCTGTGATTGTTTTCACATTATCAGGCGACGACGGGCACGCCGCCATCGGCTCTAAACTGGATAAATCAATCTCAATCAGCCGGTCATAAATCGCCCCGGCATCCGCCGCCATTGGCTTGTAATCTTTCTCCCGTTTCTGTGCCGCTAAGAATTTCTTTGTCTGTTCATCACTGGGGAAAACGCTCGTCGTTACCCCTAATTCCGCGCCCATATTCGTAATCGTTGCCCGTTGCGGCACAGTCAGCGTCGCTACCCCAGGCCCGAAATACTCCACTCCCCAGCCGACGTTGCCCTTCGTAGTCAGTATGCTCAACAGTTTCAGAATTACGTCTTTCGCCGCTACCCAGTCAGGCAATTGCCCAGTCAATTTAACGCCTATGACTTTTGGGCAAGCCAGGTAAAATGGCCCGCCGCCCATCGCCACCGCAACGTCTAACCCGCCCGCGCCTATCGCTATCGCCCCGATTCCCCCCGCTGTCGGCGTATGCGAATCGCTTCCCAACAGCATCACGCCGGGTTTTGCGAACCGTTCCAAATGAACCTGATGACAAATCCCATTACCCGCCCGCGAATGATATACCCCGCTTTTCGCCGCTATCGTCTGCAAATACAAATGGTCGTTATGATTCTCCGGCCCAAACTGAGACATATTATGGTCCACGTAACTGACCGACAAATCTGTCCGGACTCGACCGGCCCCCATCGATTCAAACAGCAGAAACGCCGTTGTTCCTGTCGCGTCCTGCGTCAGCGTCTGGTCAATCCGTATCCCGATCTGCTCGCCCGCCGCAAGTTTTCCTTCAACAATGTGCGCCCCAAGTATCTTGTAAAAAAGCGTCTCAGCCAATTTTAGTCCCAATCATTATCGTTTAGCCCCGCCCCTTGTGGGCGGGGTCAAACTAATTTAACACAAAACTTTCCCGAACACAAACCCCTCTATCTTCGCCGCTTTTTTCCTTTTACTTTTTGCTTTTTGCCTTAGCTTTAGAAGTAGTACCTGCCCAGATAGCCAACTATTGCCTTTTTCACTTCCAATGGTTCTACTCCGCCGGCATGCCGATAAATTATCTCCCCGCCCGGCTTTATAATAACCGTGTAAGGGATGCCGCCTTCCCAGCCCTTGTCCAGCGCCTCACCTAATTCGGTTTTGTCCTCCGAGTTGAACTGGTAATTAGTACAGGAAACCTGCTTCTCCTTCAGGAATTTTATAACATCGTCTTTTTTACTCGGCGTATCCGCGCTGATTGTTACCATTTCGAATGCCCTGGCCCGGTACATCCGGTTTATATTGACTAATTCCGGCATTTCAATCACACAGGGTCCGCACCACGTCGCCCATATATTGACTAACCGCAATTTGCCCGAATTATTTTTCATAATCTCGCGCACGCCGTTGGCGTCAATCATATTCACATCAACCGCCTCTTTTGACCATTCCGCAAGCGCCTTTTGCGCCGAGTTTCGTTTGTCCGCCCATTTTATCGTACAGCCAAACGTCTTCATTTTCTTTATCGTAATCTCTCGCCCATCGAGCATCGCGTCAATTGCGTCCCGAACAAAGCTCTTTTTGATTTTGCTCGGGTCTTCGGAGTTATCCACCGCGCCTGTGTATTGCAGTTTGCGTTCCTTGTCGAATACGAATATGTGAGGCGTGCTCATCGGCCCATAAGCACGCGATACCGCCTGTGTCTGGCCGTCGTAAAGATACGGGAAATTGAATTTTCTCTCCGCTGCCCGCATCTTCATCTCATCGAAAGAATCGCCTATGTCGGTATATCCCATCTCATCGAGCCGGATCGCCAACGGGTCATTCGGCGATATCGCCACAACCGCCACCCCCTTACTCTTATAGTCCGTTACCAGTTGCATTATCCGGCTTTCGTATGCCTGCGCCGTCGGGCAGTGATTGGCCATAAATACAACCACGAGAATCTTCGCGTCTGCAAAATCCACCAACTGGTAGTTTTTACCATCCACGCCTGGCAAACTAAAATCCGGCGCAGCCGCCCCTATTTCCAATGGCTCAACCTTGCTCGTCTCCGCTGAAACAATCCCCGTAACCAATATCGCGATGCAAATCGCCGACCAAAACACGTTCCGTCCGTTCATATTCGATACCTCCAGATAATCAGCTTTGCTCAAATGATACGCCATTGGCCGTCGATAATCAACCCGGCAAAGTCCGCGCATAAAAAAACCGGCCTGTTTGCAACCTAAATCCACACCTTTTACCCTTCACGTTTATATGTTTGCATATTATTATCTTATCAGAATAATGGATAGTGCTGCCGGTAAGCTCGAACAATTAAAACATGGTTTTGCGATAATGGATTAAGCGAATGAGGATTAAAGTTTGCATTGCTTTGGTTTTGGCGGTTCTCTTTGTAGCCGGGAATGCTTTTTCGCAGGGATTTTTGGGGTATCGCGACAGCTTCAATATCGCCAACTGGAAGTTTTATAAGGGCGATATACACTCTGCTGAAAGCGGCGACAAAATCTCAGAACAAGGTTGGGAAGATGTAACTATACCTCATACCTGGAATGCGAAAGACGTTCTGACTGCGGGAGACCATTGTTATCAGGGAGTTGGATGGTATCGCGGCAGTTTTGATTTGCCGAAGGAACAAAAAAACAGGCGATACTTTATTCGTTTTGAAGGCGTATGCCTGGTGTCTGATGTGTATGTCAACGGCATTTTCATCGGCCGGCACAAAGGCGGCTATTCGGCTTTTTGCTATGAAATTACCCGGCGGGTCAGGACTGGCCGCAAAAACAGCATTTCCGTCAAGGTGGATAATTCGATGCAGCCGGACGTGGCGCCTTCCGGGACTTACCTTTATCCTTTGTTCGGGGGCATTTACCGTCCTGTCGCAGTATTCAGCACAGACGATTTATGTATATCACCTCTCGATTACGCTTCGAGCGGCGTATATATCCGCCCCGTGAATGTTTCACAGAAACAAGCGGATATTGAAGTCGTGACGCTCTTGGATTACAGCGCATCCTCAAAAGACCCAAACGATGCCGAAGTAATGTTGAAGACGACCGTGATGGACAATAATGATGTGATTGCTCAAAACAGTGAAAAAGTTATTGTAAAAAACAATCAGCAGGCCAAAACCGTTTCGAAGATTCGTATAAACAATCCGCATCTCTGGAACGCTAAAAAAGACTCGCACTTATATAAGCTCAATGTCCGCGTGGAAGACCCGCAGGGGGTAAAAATAGACGAAATAGACCAGCCGATGGGGCTTCGGTTCTTTGAGGTTAACAGGGACAAGGGCCTGATACTGAACGGTACACCATATCATTTATACGGTGTGTGCAGGCATCAGGAATGGGAAGGATTCGGTTCCGCTCTTACCGATGAGCAGCACAAAAAAGATATCGAGCTGATACTCGAACTTGGCGCCACCGGCGTCCGCTTGGCGCATTATCAGCAGGCGGATAAGATATACAGTTTGTGCGACGAGAGCGGCCTTGTTGTCTGGGCGGAAATCCCGAACACTCCCGCGTATCGGGCGGAGAACCCCGCATATCTTCAAAACTGCAAAGAGCAGTTGACGGAGCTTATCAAACAAAACTACAATCACCCCTCAATTTTTTTCTGGGGATTGTACAACGAAATTCCAATCTCCGCCGAAGATGTAAAATCGCTGAATCAGACCGCCAAAGAGCTGGACCCCTATCGTTTAACCACCCAGGCGGACTTCACGCAGGTCACAGGCAGGCATTTCGTGACGGATGTCGCTGCCTGGAACTGGTACTTCGGCTGGTACTATGACAAGGTTGACAAATACATTACCTGGTATGACAAACTTCACAAAGAACACCCGGAAATTAAAGGCGGTCTGAGCGAATATGGCGCCGGAGGGTGCATCAGCCAGCAGCAGGAAGACCCGAAGCGCCCGAATCCCACCGGCAGATTTTTCCCTGAGCAATACGAGTGCCTTTACCACGAGGAGGTCTGGAGAACTATAAAAGACAGGGACGATATCTGGTGCAAGTTTGTATGGAATATGTTCGACTTCAGCTGGACGTTTGCCAAACGCGGTGACCGTGATTTCATTAATCACAAAGGGCTTGTTACGCACGACCGCCAGGTGAAAAAAGACGTCTTCTATTTCTACAAGGCAAACTGGTCCGATGAGCCGGTTCTGTATATCCTCAGCAGACGCAATACGCAGCGCACCCAAAGCAATGTGCAGGTCGCGGTTTACACAAATCTCGACGAAGTCGAACTGCACATTAACAGCAAGCTGTTCTCGAAGAAAAAAATGGATTCAGACATCCACAAGATTACCTGGGAAAACGTCGGGCTTGTGCCGGGGAATAACCAGGTAAATGTAATCGGCTATAAAAGCGGCAAAAAATATACTGACGCCTGTGAATGGATGCTGGTTACAAAATCCGACAGCAATTCCCCGTAGAATAGCCCTACAGACCTGCCGGATTTTGGTGGTAGAAATTACTCAGCTCGCGATACAAATCCGGATATGTCTTTTGCAAATCGTTTGGCCGTTCGAAGAAGTATTCGGTCGCGACGGCGAAAAATTCCGCCGGGTCCTGCCCAGCGTAAGAACCCAGCAGCGTCGGCCTGTTACTTGATAAATCCTGCTGCAACTTCAGGTAATTTTTATGCAGCACCCTCGCCCAGGCGATAAATGTGGACTGGCGCTGAAGGACCGCGCTATTGTCTCCCTGCCCGGCGGATGTGTCCAGCTGATGCGCAAATTCATGCAGTGCGACGTTGTGCCCCGCGCGTATGTCCGCCGAATCGCGCCGAACATCATCCCACGAAAGCACCACCGACCCGTGATGCCACGATTCGCCTAAGCGCACGTCGAATCCTTCCTCCACAATTCCGCCCGCAAGCTGCCTCGTTGCTTTAGCCACGTATGCCGCGGGATAAACCAATATGGAATGCAATCCAGGGTAATAATCGGTTTGGCGGTGAAGCAGTAATACGCACGCCTGTGCGGCTATCGTTACCCTGATTTCGTCGGTAATTGTCAAACCGCCGCAGCCGACGAAATGTTTCTCCGCGAGGAATATAAGGATGTGCCTTTGCAGTTCCTCTTTGTCGGCTGTTGACAATTTGCGATATATTGAGACATTGGCCTCAATAATGCCCAGCCACCCCGCCGGAAAAACCCTCTCGGCTATCCTCTTGCGTCGCCATTTCTTAAACAAAAACATAGTCGAGATTATAAACGCTATCTATCACCTTTCCCAGCAATGTTAATCTAGGAAATCCTACTGCCTTGCTGTGATTCGCAAAAAGCGCGCAAGTGTTTTTTGGCCCATCCCGGAAATTTTTAATTTTTTTTTATTCCTTATCCCACAACCACTTAAGTGCATTTTGGCCTATCCCCAAAATCGGATTTTTCGTCAAAAGCGCGCAAGTTCGCGCCATATATAGAGGGACCGTTTTCCTCATCGGTTAGCCCTCAGGTTTACCCGCCGCAGGCGGGCCCGCCTGCGGGTCATAAAAACCAAAACAAAAAACTTAGTGTCTTGGTGTCTTAGTGGTAAAAAAAAGAGGAGATAAAATGACAATGATTCACATAAGTATTCCGAATTGGCTCGACTTTATTTTCACCTTTCCACTGCTCGTCTTTCGCCTTCTCCGCTATGGCTACACCTTCCGCAGGATTTACCTCAGCGAGGACGCCTGGACCATTCTCGACCAGCAGGATTACTACCGCTTTGGCTGCTTCAAATGGGAAATCAGCGGAAACGATAACAAATTCTATGCTGTTCGCAACGTCAAGGCCGGTTCTTCTCGAACGACTACTGTCCGTTTGCACAGGTTAATTTTAAATGCCCCTCAGGACCTTGTCGTTGACCATATAAACGGCGATTCACTCGATAATCGCAGGGCCAATCTGCGTTTGGCAACGCACTCGCAGAATTGCTGCAACAAGAAAAAAAGGGAAAATACCTCGTCGAGATTTATGGGGGTTTGTTTTGAAAAGTCAAAGAACAAATGGTGTGTTCGCATCCGCCATAGCGGGAAAAGAATATGGTTAGGCCGATTCGACTCCGAAATCGACGCCGCTAAGGCGTATGATGAGGCCGCAAAGAAATACCACGGCGAGTTTGCACGTTTGAACTTTTTGGGTTAGCCCTCAGGCCCGCCTGAGGGTCATCCAAATAATATTTAGATAATATGAAG